>DYJA01000034.1 GCA_020723345.1 Candidatus Aquidulcis sp.
ACCATTTGTCAACTTAATCCGAACAGGTGTGCTCACAGTTTCAGAGATGCACCCAAGTCAAATGACGCATCCATTCATCAACCTCCCGCGGCGCATGTGGACCGACGTGCCGACAACCGTGCGCCGCAATGTGCTCCTCGATTTCAACACGGCGGTTTTTTACGGCGTGTTCCTCGCCGGAGTCAACAACTTTGCGCCGGTCGTCGCGCGACGCTTGGGCGCGAGTCCGTATCTCCTTTCGCTGATCGTCGCCGCGCCAGCCATCGGCAATCTGATCGCGGTGCTCGGCGCGCATCATTTGCAGCAGCGGCGCAAACTCCCGGTGATGGTGACCGCGTGGAGCATCGGGCGCGGCTTGTTCTTGCTGATGCCGTTCATCGCCGCGCCGGAGCCGTTCGTCGCGATCGTCTTCGCGCACTGGCTGATCGTTTCGCTGCCGGTGACCGGCTATGTCGAGATCATGCGCGCGATTTATCCGGACGCGATCCGCGGTCGCGCGATGGCGTTCGTGCGCGTCGGCTTTACGGCGTGCGCGACGGTGATGACGCCGCTTTTCGGTCAATTGCTCGATCTGTGGAGTTATCAAGTTTTGTTTCCGCTTGCCGCGGTTTTCGGCGTCTTGACCGGCGTGGCGTTCGGGCAGATCAAATGCGACGAAGTTGTCGCGACCCAGCGGCAGGATTGGCTCAAGCCCTGGCGGATTTTTCTTCAGGACGCGCGCTATCGCGCGTACAGTATCGCATTCATGATTTTCGGCGCGGGCAATCTGCTGTTCGCGCCGCTCATTCCGCTCTTGCTCGTTGACGAATTGCAGTTGAGTTACGGCGAGGTCGGCTGGCTCAACATGATTGGCTCGATTGCGTGGACGGCGTCCTACATCGTGTGGGGCAGATTGTTGGATCGGCGCGGCGGTTTGTGGATCGTGAAGATCAATTTCATTTTGACGCTTGTCGTTCCGATTGCATTTTGGGCGACGCAAGATCTGTGGTTGGCTGCGCTCGCGTTCCTGTTCAACGGCGTCATTTTGGCGGGCGTCGATCTGGGTTGGATGAACGCGATTATCCAATTCGCGCGCCGCGAAGACATCGGGCATTACACCGCGCTGCACGCGCTTTTCGTCGGCGTGCGCGGCATCATCGCGCCGTTCCTGGGCACCGCGCTGATCGCGGTGCCGTTCCTGGGTTTGCGCGGCGTGTTTCTGCTTTCGGCGTTTATCATTTTGGTCGGCTGGTTGCTGATCCGGCGCGTGACGGTACCTGAAAAAGTAGTTTGAAAATGCGCCCTTGCGCTTGTTGCCAGGCGATTGAAATCGCGGCAACCACATCCCAAAGCCCGCCTGCGCGGGCTAAAGCAGGGCGAGCCGACGAAGGTCGGCTTTGTTTTTGTTGCTGCAATTTTCAATCGCCCGATCCGGCGGTTTGCGGTTGGCTTAGACATTTCGTCGTTTTGTGGTATAATGCCAACCGTTCGCGCGCTGGAGGGGATTCATCGTGCTTTATCAAATCTTGACGGGACAAATTAGCCCGACGGAACTCGTCGCGTTGTTGATTGCGCTCGTGTTTGGCATCAGCGTACACGAGTTCGCGCATGCCGCCGCGGCGACCTGGCTCGGCGATCCACTGCCAGGGCGACAAGGGCGCTTGACGCTCGCGCCCGCCGCGCACCTCGACGTGATGGGCTCGCTGATGTTTCTCATCGGCGGTTTTGGCTGGGGCAAGCCGGTGCAGTACAATCCGTACGCGCTGCGCGCCAGCCCGCGCACTGGTCCGGCGATCGTCGCCGCCGCCGGTCCGATTTCTAACATTATTCTTGCCATGCTCGTTGCCGTCGTCGTTCGAGTGTTGATGCTGGGTCTCGGCATAGATTTGTTCGGCTGGGTGCTCACGCCCGAAATCGCCCGCGTGTTATTCGGGTTGCTGGTTGGCATCGTTTATTACAATTTGATTCTCAGTTTCTTCAACTTGATCCCGGTTTTTCCTCTGGACGGTTTTTCGATTTTGCAGGGTCTGCTGCCGCCCGCGTTAGCAGATGCGTTTGAATCGACCCGGCAGTACGGTTTCCTGATCTTGATCGTATTGCTTTTCGCGGGCAGTAGTATTCTCAGTCCGATTCTTTATCGCCCGGTCGAAGCGCTGTTGCGTTTGTTGATCTTTGCCGGTACCTAGCCATCGTCACTCGTCTTGGCACAACGGCGTGCCGACTTTACTTTAGGAGGTCAAAAATGAAATTGCGACGCATGTTTCTCCTAGTCGCGTTGTTGTTGGTTGTATTATTGGTGAGCGCGTGTGGTTCCGCGCCCACGCCAACGCCCAAGCCAACTTTACCCCCCCCCACTCTTCCACCCACTCCGGTTCCGCCGACAGCGACTCCAATCCCGCCGACGCCAACGCCGTTACCGCCAACGCCCACTCCCGTTCCACCGCAAGCGACGACGAAACAGCAGGTGAATGTGCGGCAAGGTCCTGGCACGACGTTCGCGATTGCCGGCAAAATGCCGGCGAATACGGCGGCGGCGATTGTCGGCAAAAGCGAAGATGGCAAATGGTTTCAGGTGGCGTTTCCCGACGCGGCGCACCCGGCTTGGGTGCCCGGCGAATTTGTGACTGTCACCGGTAAGATCGATCAACTACCGGTCGTCGCGGTTGCGCCGCCGCCCACCGCGACGCGCGGCACGGTCGTCGCCGCTGCGACGAAAACGCCTGTCGCGACGCCAACGCAAGCGTTCCCACCCGCGCGCGGATCGCTGGGCTTTATCGTGTACGATAACGCGCAAAATTCGTACCTGCTCTACACCTTGGGCATCGAACCGCGCAACTATTCGGCGAGCCGCTTGATGGGACCCGCGCCGTTCGATCTGGCGCGCAACACGAATGCCGCGCCCTTTACGATGGCGCCCAACAGCGCGCGCGTCGCGTTCGTTTTCAGCACCGGCGCGATCCGCGATACCCTGCGTGTGACCCATCCGAGCAATCCGGATATTTGGGTCGACGTGTACAGCCACCAAGGTATTTCTAGTCCGACGTTTTCGCCGGATGGCAAGACGATTGCGTATGTTGGGTTGGATAAAGCCGGAGTCGATTTCGGGATGCAATTCATCTACACGATCCCGGCGGACGGCGGAACTTCGCAGCGACTTTTCCCGTCGAATCAACCGGAGCAGCAGCAGCGCGCGGGCGAGGTTTACCGCGGCGTCGCGTGGGGCAAGACGCATCTCTTGTTTGCGTCGAACTTGACCGGGCAGTTTGAAATTTGGCGGCTCAACTCCGACGGCAGCGGACCGATGCAACTCACCAAAGACAAACGCGAAAATATTTCTCCGGCGTGGAGCCCGGATGGAAAAACCTACGCGTACACGTCGAAACAAGCAGACGGCACATATCAGATCATGGTCGCCAATGCCTTCGACGGCAGCGCGCCGCGCAAACTGACGAATGCCGGTCACAACTTTACGCCGACCTGGTCGCCGGATGGCAACTGGATTGCGTTCATGTCCAATCGCGGCGGCAAGATGGATGTTTGGGTAATGAACAAGAATGGTGGCAACGTGCAACAATTGACTGACAAGTTCGCCGGTCAAGGGCAAGCCCCCGGCGGCTGGCGGTAAATTCAGTGAACGGTAAACAGTAAACAGTAAACAGTTGCTAGTCCACTGTTGACTGCCCACTGTTGACTGCTCACTGTTGACTGTTCACTGGAGTTTTCATGGCAAAATCTCGCGTCGCAATCATCGGGCTGGGTCTCATCGGCGGTTCGATTGGACTCGCGCTCAAAAAAGCCAAACTAGAGATCGAGATCGTCGGACACGACAAGGATCCCGGCGTTGCCGGACGCGCGCTTAAACGCGGCGCGGTCGACAAGACCGAATGGAATTTGCCCAACGCGTGCAACGGCGCGGGTTTGATCGTTCTCGCGCTGCCGTTGAATGCGATTCGCGATACGTTGTCCGCGCTCACGCCGGCGCTCCAACCCGGCGTCATCGTCACCGATACTGCCACGTCCAAAGTGCCGGTGCTGGAATGGGCGAACGATTTGCCGCGCGGCGTCGAATTCGTCGGCGGCAATCCGATCATCGACGCGCAGCGCGTCATCGCCGGACGCGGGATCGACGCGGCGGACGCGGAGTTGCTGCAAGGCGCGACGTACTGTCTCGCGCCCGCGGTCAACGCGTCGTCGCAAGCGATTGACACGCTGACCGGTTTTGTGAACTTGCTCGGCGCGAAACCGTACTTTATCGAAGCCGCGGAACACGACGGCTTGATGACGGGCGTGCAGCACTTTCCCGCGCTGCTCGCGACCGCGTACGCCGCCACCATCGTCCAGAGCCAGGGTTGGCGCGAGCGCGGCAAACTCGCCGGAGCAATTTTTCGCGCGGCGACCGATATCGCGCCGGAAGACAAGCAAACCGCGCGCGAACAATTCTTTTCGCATCGCGAGGATTTGACGCGCTGGATCGATCTCAGTATCGCGCAACTGCGCGACTTGCGCGACATGCTGATGCGCCAAGACGCGGCGGCGCTGGAAGCGCTCGTGCAGACGATTGCCGACGAACGCGCCAAATGGTTGAGCGGCAAACTCGACGACGCGGGAATGCCGCGACCGGAAATGGAGAGTATGCAAGACCAAACCGCGCGAATGTTCTTCGGCGGATTGGCGGGTCGCCAGAAAAAAACGAAACCGTAGGGGCGAAGCATTTGCCAATATGACTGCCGAATGGAAGATGCGTGGTGTACTCAATCGGTTCGCCTGAGGCGCGTGGTTGTGGCAAATGCTTCGCCCTTACTCTTTGTCACTGAGGAAATCTTGCCGTACCGCGTGTTGATGATCGCCCCCACCTCTTTCTTCCTCGATTACGGCTGCCACGTTCGCATTTTGGAAGAGGCGCGCGTTCTGATAAAGTTAGGACATCGCGTCAAGATCGTCACATACCCGCTCGGACGCGACCTCCCGGATCTGGACATTGAACGCGCCTTGCCGATTCCGTTCCGCTCGCGGCACGAGGTTGGTCCCGCGCGTTCCAAACTTCTCCTCGACGCGCTCCTCGCGCTAAAATCGCTGCAAGTCGCGCGGCGATTCAAGCCCGACATCATCCACGCGCATCTGCACGAAGGCGGTCTGATCGGCGGCGCGTTGAGCCGCCTGCTGCGCGTCCCGCTCGTCTTCGATATGCAAGGCAGCATGACGAGCGAAATGGTCGATCATCGTTTCATCGCGGCAAACGGAATCTTGTTCAAATTGGCGTACTGGCTCGAAGCGCGTATCGTTCGGATGCCGCGTTTGATCTTGACGAGTTCGCAGAACGCGGCGCGCGTGCTGATTGACGAATTTCGCGTCGCCGTGAAAAAAATCACCGTGCTGTCCGATTGCGTGGACGCGGACACGTTCGTGCCAATCGAATCGGAGCAACTCGCGCGGCGCGTGGAAGAATTGCGCGCGCGCTTGCAGATTCCGCTGTCGCGCCGCGTGATCGTTTACATCGGCTTGCTCGACGAGTATCGCGGGACGAGCGTGCTGCTGCGCGCCGCCGCGCAGTTGATCGCGCGCGGCATCGACGCGCACTTCATCGTCATCGGCTTTCCGAATGTGGCGCGTTATCAAACGCTGGCGCGCGAATTGGGCATCGCCGAGCGCGTCACGTTTCCCGGACGCATTCCGTACGAAGACGCGCCGCTCTGGCTTTCGCTCGGCGAGATCGCGCTGGAACCCAAGATGAGCGCGACCGAAGCGGCGGGCAAGGTGTTGAATTACATGGCGCTCGGTTTGCCGGTCGTCGCGTTCGATATGCCGGTGATGCGCGAGTATCTCGGCGAGTACGGCGTGTACGCGCCGCTTGGCGATGCGACCGCGTTCGCGCAGCAAATTCAAACGCTGCTGGACGATCCGGAACGCGCGCGCGAAATCGGCTGCGCGGTGCGCGAGCGCGCGATCAAACTGTTTTCGTGGGAACGCGCCGGGCAGGAGATCGAGCGAGTGTACGCGCAAATCGCGCGTTGACGGCGCGTGAGAGCAATGGTAGAATGTGGTTAGAAGGAGTCGGATGATGGAGAAAAAAGCGCGTGCCAAACAAAAAACTAGAATAGAACCTGACATCTTAACTACCGATTTGAAGCAACCACTCGTTTTGCGGCAGAATGGGCGACCTGCTGCGGTTATTCTGCCTTTTGAGAAATATTTGCGCTTGCGAGAGTTGGAAACCAGCGAAGCAGAGCGACGCAAAAGGGCATGGTCTCAATTGGACGAACTTGTGACGCGCGTTCATCGGCGTCCGTCTACATACACATCAGCACAGATCGAAGCCGAGATTACGGCTGCCCGCGCTGAAGTGAAGGAGTTGCGCCATGCCCGTCGTAGCCGTCGTTGATACCAACGTGTGGGTTTCGGCGTTTCTCAATCCTGGCGGCTTTCCTGATCGGTTGCTCCAGCTGGCTCGGAGCAACCGATTTTCTTTGGTTACCTCGTCTGCGCTTTTAGAAGAGTTGCAAGAAGTACTTTGTCGCCCGCGCATTATGAGGATTCGCCGGACAACGCAGACAGAAGCGGTGCGCTTTACGCGGCTTGTCGCGAGTGTTTCTGAAATTGTTGTTATTACTGGCGCGTTGCAACTATGCCGCGACCCAGACGACGATGTATTACTGGGGACTGCCATTAACGGGCGCGCAACACATGTGGTGAGTCGTGATGAAGATGTTACGCGCGATCCGGAACTTGCCCGGCAGTTGAAGGCGTACAAGATTGAGGCGATTACCGTGAGGCGTTTTCTGAAAGAGTTTGGATAAATCCTAGTTACGGAGTAGCCCTCATGTCAAGCCATCGCGCCTCTGCCCTCACCATTTTTCGCGCCGCGCTCGCCGCGGCGGATCCGCGCCAAGCCGTTCAGCGCGCGATGCAGCGCGACGGCAGCCGCTTGCGCGTTCAGGAGCGCGAGTACGATCTCACGCGTGTCGAAAATGTGTACGTGATCGGGTTCGGCAAGGCGAGCGCGACGATGGCGCAAGCCGCCGAGGAAATTTTGAGCGACCAGATCACGCGCGGCTGGGTCACCGTCAAATACGCGCACACCGCGCCGCTCGCGACCGGCAAAATTCACCTGCACGAAGCGGGACATCCGCTGCTCGATCAAAACTCGCTCGACGGCACGCAGAAAATTTTGGAAATTCTCGACGCGGCGACCGGCGACGATTTGATCGTCTGCCTGATTTCCGGCGGCGGCTCCGCGCTCCTCGAATTGCCGATCCCCGGCGTCTCGCTCGACGATGTACGCGCGATGACGGACGCGCTCTTGCGCTGCGGCGCGACGATCAACGAGATCAACACACTTCGCAAACACATCTCGCAAGTCAAAGGCGGACAACTCGCGCGCCGCGCCGGGCAGGCGCGCGTCATCGCGCTGATTTTGTCCGACGTGATCGGCTCGCCGCTCGACGCGATTGCGTCGGGACCGACCGCGCCGGACCCGACGACGTTCGCCGACGCGTTGGACGTGATCGAGCGGCGCGGCTTGCGCGGACAAATCCCGGCGCACATCGTCGCGCACATCGAGCGCGGCGCGCGTGGCGACCCTTCGTCCTTCGACTTCGCTCAGGATGGCTCAGGACTCGACACGCCGAAAACCGGCGATCCGATTTTCGCGCGCGTCCAAAACGTCGTCATCTCCGATCTCACAATCGCGTGCGACGCGGCGGTGCAGACCGCGCGGCAACTCGGCTACAACGCGCTGCTGCTGTCGTCGTTCGTGCAAGGCGAGGCGCGCGAGTTGGCGAAGTTCCTCGCGGCAATCGCGCGCGAGATCGACGCGTCGGGGCGTCCGGTCGCGAAACCGGCGTGCATCGTCTGCGGCGGCGAGACGACGGTGACGCTGCGCGGCAAGGGGAAAGGCGGACGCAATCAGGAAATCGCGCTCGCGGCGGCAATCGAGATCGCGGGCGCGCAAAATGTCGTCGTGTTGAGCGGCGGCACCGACGGCACGGATGGTCCCACCGACGCGGCGGGCGCACTCGCGGACGGCGAAACAATCGCGCGCGCGGCGGCAATCGGGATGGACGCGCGCGCGTATCTCGCGAACAACGATGCGTACCACTTTTTCCAACCGCTCGACGATCTGCTGATGACGGGACCGACGGGGACGAACGTGAATGATGTGATGGTGATGATTGTTGGACGATAAAGACTCGAAGGATTTTCGCGAAGCGAATCCTTCGAGTCTACTTTCGCGTTGCCAAAGTCGTTTGCTCGTGTTATAATCTTGGCGGATGAGAAAACGCGAGGGAAACGCACAAGGTACGGAGGTGGCGGATGGTTGAAATGACAATGCGTGTGCCCGATATTCTCGCGCCGAAATTGCAGCGGATGACGGCGTGGCTTCCAACTGTTTTGGAACTCAGTCTGACCGGATTCAAAACACCGACCGCGCAAACTGTCGCCGAAGTTATTGGATTCTTATCGGAAGGTCCTGCGCCAGAACAGGTTGTTGAATATTCGGTGTCCGCACGCGCTCAGGAACGTTTGCGTCGGTTACTTGCGCTCAATCAAGCGGGTTTGCTTTCCATAGAAGAACAATCCGAATTGGAGGAAATTGAAGAATTGGATCACCTGCTTGTTTTGCTCAAAGCCCAAGCGCGCGAACAATTGTCAAGGAAAAATTGATGTCGGTGGACATTCCAGCGGCGCTCCGGCGATTGGTGTTTGAGCGCGCAAGTGGACGGTGTGAGTACTGTTTGCTCCCACAAGCCGCTAGCGCGTTTCAACACGAGCCGGATCACATCCTGCCCCTGCAACACGATGGCAAGACCGAAGTGGATAACCTTGCATAGACCCGAAGGGTTTCTAAAACCCTTCGGGTCTGGTCTGTTTCAAACTTTCCCCAAATCCATCTTCAGAAACACCTCCACCATGTGCGGATCGAAATGCGTTCCGGCTTCGGAGCGAATGTGTTGCCGCGCTTGAGTTTCACTCCACGCCTTGCGGTACGGACGGTCTGAGCGTACCGCATCCCACACATCCACGACTGCGAAAATGCGCGCGACGAGTGGAATTTCCTCGCCTTGCAATCCGCGCGGGTAGCCCGTGCCGTCCCACTTTTCGTGATGGCAGTACGGAATGTCGAGCGCGGGACGCAGATACGTGATCGGCGCGAGCAGATTGAAGGCGTACTCGGGATGCTGCCGCATCACTTGCCACTCTTCGTCGGTGAGCGCGCCGGGCTTTAACAGAATCGCGTCGGGCACGCCCATTTTGCCAATATCGTGCAACAGCGCGCCGCGACGAACGTGCAAGAGTTCCTCCGCGTTCATTCCCAGCGCGCGCGCGAGCCGCAAAGTGATTTCAGTGACGCGCTGCGTGTGCCCTTCGGTTTCCTTGTCGCGCAGATCGAGCGCGCGCGACCAGCCCTCCAGCGTGGTGTTGTAGGAGAGGATCAATTCACTGTTCGTGCGCTGCAAGTTGTTGAACAGTTCGGCGTTGTCTATCGCGATAGCGGCTTGCCCGGCAAGCACATCGAAGAATTCCAGCCAGTCTGGGTCAGGATGAAACGCGGCGCGGTGGAAAACTTCCAAAACTCCTTTGACTTGGCCCTTGGCGATGAGCGGCGCGCCAAAGTAGGCGGTGAAATCTTCCCCAGCCGTGAGAGGGGCTTTGGTGAAAGGTCGCTCTGTCTTTTTAAGATTGGGGATGCTGACCAAACGGCGTTCCAGCGCGGCTTGACCGGCATAATCTTCGCCCAGCCGCAATCGCAACCGAGTGATGCCGCTGCTCCGAAAGCCCCGCCCCGTGGCAAACTCGAGTGTATTCGATTGCCGATTGAGCAATAGCACTGCGGCGGCATCCACGCGCAGTTGAGTTGTGACATGCTCAAGGATGATGTCGAGCGTGAGTCGCAGATCAAAACTGCTGCTGATCGCCAGGTCGATCGCGTGGAGGGTGGCGAGGCGGTTCACCTGCCGCTCCGTCTGTTCGTGCAACGTCGCGCGATGAAAGGCATTGGCGGCGATGTCGGCGACGGCAGTGAGCAGCCGCAGATCCCCCTCGGCGATCTCGCTTGTGCGGGCGACCCACAGCAAGCCGATGATTCGTTCTTGGGCGACCAGTGGCGCGCCAGCGACTGCCTTGCAATCGCCAATCAGGTCGGGACGAAAGAGGCGCGGGTCATTCCTTGCATCATTGTTGAGGTAAGATTCGCCCGTCGCGAGCACTTGCGCAGTCAAGCCCTTGCCCGGCGGAATGTGATCGCCGGTAACGGCAGCCCAAATCCCACATCCGAGTTCGATGACGACGTCGCCGGTGGCTGGGTCGAGCAGTTCAAAGGTTGCCCCGGCGGTGTTCAGCGAAACGGTGAGTTGATCGAGAATGATCGGCAGCATTTGCGTGCGCGTCTGGGCGACGCGTAGGGCAGTGCTCACGTTAGCAATCGCTTGCAGTTCGCGTTCACGCTGTTTGCGCTCGGTGATGTCGGTGATGATTCCCTCAATCGCCGCGGGACGCCCGTCTGGGTCGCGGATAAGCAGATTGCGCTGATTCACCCAGCGCACCTCTCCTGATTTGTGAATGATCTGGAATTCATAAGTGGGCGGAACGTCGCTGGAAAGCAATTTAGCCCATTGTTCCTGAAAATAAGTATGCCAGTCCGGGTGAATGAGCGTGCGGACGAGGATTGGCTCAGCGTAAAACTCTTCCGGCGTATAGCCGAACATTTGCGTCGCGGCAGGACTGACGTACTCGTATTTGCCATCCGGCAGTGACATGCGATAGATGACGTCCCGCGCATTTTCGGTGAGTCGGCGGAAACGCGCTTCGCTCTGCCGCAATGCCTCGGTCACCCGCTCGCGTTCTTCTTCGGCGCGCCGCTTGTCCAGCGCGGCATGAATCACCAAGGGCAAGCGCCGAATGTGCTTGGGCGTTTTGATCACATAGTCCGCCGCGCCGCGTTTCATCGCTTCCACCGCGATTTCTTCCGAGCCGGTGCCGGTCACGATGATCACCGGCACGCGCGGATTTTTCGCGCGCACCGCGTCGATCACTTGGAGACCCTCGAAACCGAGGATGTTGAAATCGCTCAGCACGACATCATAATCGCCTTCAGCGAGTCGCGCTTCAAACTCCGCGCGCGACTTGGCTTCGATGACGTGAAAGCCGCCGTGTTCTTTTTCCAGCGCGTCGCGCACGAGTTCGCGGTCGAGTGGATAATCGTCTACGTAGAGAACGCGGACGGGTGACGCGTGGCGAGCGGCGGGTGGCGGGTTGTCGCTTTCAGTTTGTGCGGGCTTTTCCATCGCTTTGCTCCTGCTCTTGCTTCCTTTCAATCGGGTTGATGGTATGTGTGAGTCCTCCGATGATGTGATCCAAGACTGCGGTTCTTTTCGCAATCAGATCGGAAGGAAGCAGATGCCTACAGCGTTCGCACCGTCACGCTTCACGTCCTACTCTTCTGGCGGCGCGACGTTCAACGAGATCCAGTATCCCTCGATCTTGCGAACGACCTCCAGAAATCCTTCAAACGAAACCGGCTTGACCAGATAACTATTCGCTCCCGCGTCGTACGAAAGCGCGCGGTCGCCTTCCTCTTTTGATGAAGTCAGGATAACGACCGGCACACGCTTGAGAATCGGCGCGGCTTTGATCTGACGCAGCACTTCAAAGCCGTCAATGCCGGGCAGTTTCAAGTCGAGCAAGATCAGACTGGGCAGTGGATACGCGTTGCGGTCAGCGTATTTGCTGCGCCCAAATAAATAGTCCAGCGCGGCTTGCCCGTTCGGCGCGACGTGAATCGCGTTGAGCAGTTTCGCTTCTTTGAACGCGTCGAGCGTCAACTCGACGTCCATGCGATTATCCTCGACGAGGAGGATGTGGGCAGGTTTTCCCATCGTTTACTCCTTTGCAAGTTTTACGCAAAACGTACTGCCCTGTCCAACAACCGATTCAACCCACACGCTGCCGCCCAGCAACTCGACCGATTTCTTCACCGTGGCGAGCCCAATGCCGGTGCCGGGGTAGGCGTCTTCGCTGTGCAAACGCTGGAAGACGTTGAAGATTTTTTCGTGATGCTCTGGCGGAATGCCGATGCCGTTGTCGCGTACACAGATAATAACATCATTCGCTTCGACGTGGCAAGTAACTGCCACCTGTACGGGAACATTCGGTTTGCGATAGGTGATGGCATTTTCAAGCAAATTGGTAAAAACTTGGCTCAACAATGTCTTATCGCCGATCACCGTCGGCAAGTTGTCCGCGACGTCCAATGTCCCGCCAATTTCTTTCAACCGTGTGGACAAATCGCTGGCGAGCGGCGCGAACACCTCGCGTAGCGGCACCAATTCGCGGCGCACGCCTTGACGTCCAAGACGGGAATAGGTCAACAAGTCGTCAATCAAACGGCCCATCCGCGCGCTGGCTTGAACGATGTTGTCGACATAGTGCTGCCCTTCTTCGTTCAAACTGGCGCGGTGACGGCGCGCGACGATTTCGGCGAACCCGCTGACCGCGCGCAGCGGCGCGCGCAAATCGTGTGAGACGGAGTACGAAAACGCTTCGAGTTCTTTGTTCGCGGCTTGGAGTTGCGCGGTGCGTGCCGCGACGCGCTGTTCGAGTTCCGCGTTCAGTTGGCGAATTTCTTCTTCCGCGCGCTTGCGCTCGGTGATCACTTCCGAGAACAAGATGATACCGCCGATGTCGCCGCTCGGCGCGTACCAGGGATGAATCTCCCAACGGATCCAATCCAGTTTTCCGCTGAGACGCGGAAAGGGATCTTCGTCGGCTTTTTCGATTGCACCCGCCAAGCAGCGCCGGTGAATTTCCTTCCAGCGTTCGGGAATTTCGGGGAACACCTCATAGTGAGAACGACCGACGAGGTTCTGTTCGCCCAGGTCGTAATCGGCGAGGTAGCGGTTGCTCGCCGCGATGTATTTCATCGCGCGGTCGAACATCGCGATGGCGGCGGGCGAATGTTCCACGAACAATCGTAGGATTTGCTCGTTTCGCCGCAGCGTTTCTTCCGCGCGCTTGCGCTCGGTAATGTCTTCGACGGTTGACCAGATGAATGGCTCGCCTTTGCGTTCGATGATCAATCCGTTCAATCGCACGTTGACCAGGTGACCGTCTTTGCGGAGGTATTCCTTTTCGTAGGGACCGTACCGTCCGGTGCGGCGCAGCGATTCGAGTTGTTGTTGTTCTTGTTCCGCATATTTTTGCGGGGTGATGTCCCAGTAGGTCTGCGCGAGCGTTTCCTCCACGCTTCTGCCAATGATCTTGGCGTACGCGGCGTTGACATCCACCAGCGCGCCGTCCATTCGGCAGAGCGCCAAGCCGATGGGGGACGTTTCGAATAAAAAGCGCGTGAACCGTTCGCTTTCTCTGAGCGCTTCTTCCGCTTTTTTCCTTTCGGTTACGTCGCTAAAGAAAATCGAAAGACCATTGGGCGATGGATAGACGCGATTTTCAAACCAGCGTTCGAATGGCGCGTAGTAATCCTCAAAATGGATCGGCGTCTGCGTCTCCAATGCGCGCGCGTAGGCGTTCGCAAAGGGCGTGCCGCGCGCTTCGGGATACTCTTTCCAATAATTTCTGCCGATCAGGTCGGCGGGCTGGCGTCCCAGCATCTCCGCGCCGCGCGCGTTGACGTAAGTATAGTTCATTGCCGCGTCGAACGCGACGAAACCATCGCTGACGCGCTCGAGTACGGTCGCGAGCGTCGTGCGCGCCGCGCGCTCCGCCTCGAACAGGCGCGCGTTCTCGATGGCGAGGGCGACGGGACTGCACAGATCGCGCACCAGGTCGAGCGTGCGCTGAGTCGGCTTGGTTTCGTCGCGCGCGAAGAGGCACAGCACGCCGATGGATTTCCCTTTGACTTGAAGTGGGAACGCCGCGTGGAAACGGATGCCTTCTTTGCGCGTGGACTCGCGCGTCGCGTACGTGCTGCCGGAAGCATTGTCCCACAAGATGAGCGGCTCGCCGGTCTCCGCCACATTGCCGCAGAGACAATCGCCGATCGGGATGACGTTCGTCGTCAAGTCGGCGATGGTTTCCGGCGAGGTGTTGATGGCGGCGGCAAGACTGAGCGCGCGCTGTTCCGGCGTGACGAGGCAGAGGGTGCCGCCTTCGAGTCCGGTCAACTCCAGCGCGCCTTTGAGCGTGCGGTCCAGAATCGTTTGCACATTCAGGTTCGTTGTGGTTGCGGCGACGATGTCGCTGATCGCCGCGAGTTCGCGATTGCGCTGGCGGATTTCTTCTTCCGCGCGTTTGCGCGCGGTGATATTGCGGAAATATCCGATCAGTCCACTCGGCTTGCCGCTCGCATCAAATCTTGGAATGTATGCGCCTTCGAAAAACTCGGTCTCACCTTTCAAATTCTGAACCGGCACTTCGAGTTGGAATGGTTCGCCGGTCTCCAATACTCGCCGCTTGATCACGGTGAGGTTCTCGGCGTCCTCTTTTTCAAGAATATCCCAATCCGTTTTTCCGAT
Source organism: Candidatus Aquidulcis sp. (assembly GCA_020723345.1). Lineage (GTDB taxonomy): Bacteria > Chloroflexota > Anaerolineae > UBA4142 > UBA4142 > VGOB01. The sequence continues at coordinate 14,448 of DYJA01000034.1, forward strand.
CATATCCGCCTCGGTGAGCCCCAGTTGCGGATTGACGACAAAGACATAGCGCAGATCGCGGTCTTGCATGAGGATGTGATCGGGGGTGTTGGAGGCGACCGCTCGGAATCGCTCTTCGTTCTCGCGCAGTTTTGCCTCGGCAAGGTCGCGCAGGAACAAATAGCGCCGCGCCAGCACATAGATCAATAGCGCGCTAAACAGCACGAATGCCCAACCTTTGTAGGTCTGCGCGGCGAACAGTAGGGAAATGTCCACGAGGAACGCGGCAAGGAGACGATCGGAAAGCAAGATCCACAATCCGCCAAAGAGCACGTACAAGAGTGCGACTTGTGCGTCAAACCGCCAAGATAAGTTGGGTTTACGGTTCACTTGCATTTTTTCGCCTCCTTCATCCGTGGAGTAGAGTAGGATGCTTACAATCTTCGAGGCAAAAGCTATCGCCGCAACAAAAAATAGAATCCGAACAAAAGTGGCAACGCGATCAACATCACGCCGATGCCGATCAGCACGGCTGAACCACTCGTGCCATCCGTGATCAGCACGGCGTCTTTTGGATTCTTGGGATTGTAGTACACCTTCGTCGGGTTTCTCTGCACGCGTCGTTCGATGTCTGATTTCGCTTCGTCTTCAGAGTCGTACGCGAGGTAGCCGAATGAGATCCGGTTGGAGGTGTAACGCGCGCCGTTCACGGTGTACTCGTATTCCAAATGCGGATAGTAGTGGGTTTGGCGCTTGTACGTACCTTTGGTGATTTCAAATGCCAGGAGATTGCCGGGCACGCTGTGCCACTCGGTACTCGCGCGCGCGCGTTGCCGATTGCGTACCCCGAGGAACAGACACACCGCGCCGACGAGCGCGAGCGGCGCGAAAAAGATGAGGAAGACTTGAAACTCGACCATGAGTTTTTTTCTCCGTTGAAAAGGTAGGACAAATTTTCAAAATTTGTCCTACGCCGTCACTCCGGTAAACCGAAATCCATCCACGACGAGCGCGGGCGCAACGCGCGACGCGCTGCCCCACTCGTTGTAAAACAATTTCGTCTCGCGGCTGATCGCGCGTACGTTGTTCAGCGCGTCGAGGTAACTCGTCGTGAAACGAAAATTTTTCAGCGGCTTGGTCACTTGCCCGTTCTCGATCAAGAACGTGCCGTCGCGCGTCATGCCGGTCACCAGCACGCGCATCCGATGAACGGGGCGGGTGTACCAAAAACGCGTGACCCAGATGCCGCGCTCGATGGATTTGAGCATCTCGTTTTTCGGCGTATCGCCCGGCGCCATAAAGACGTGCATCGGGTACGGTCCCATCGAGTTGGGCGCGGGCAGCGAATGTCCGGTCGACGGTCTGCCCTCGCGCTGCGCGGTTGCCGTGTCGTACACCACATCGCGCGCGATCCCATTTTCGATGAACGTCACTTTTTGCTTCGGCACGCCTTCAAAATCGAATGGCAGCGGAATCGCGTTCGGCGCGCAGCCGTCGTCCCAAATCGTCACGCGTTCGTCCATCACCTTTTCGCCGAGTTTGCCTTTCAGGAACGAGCGATCCTCTTGCATCGCCTGCGCGGTAAAACCAAGCATCCCAAAAAAATTGAGCATGTCGAGCACCGCGTACTCTTCGAGAAAAACAGTGTACTCGCCCGGCTCGAGCGCGATCGGATTGCTCGCGCGGACGGCTTTATCAATCGCTTCGTTCGCGAGCGCTTCCGCGTTCACCTGCCGCGCGTCCTGGTGCGTGAACGACGCGTAGCCCGAACCGGTATCGGTCATCATCACCGTGCTGACGTCGGCAAACGTGCCGGGGTGATACGCAAAAACGCCGAGCGAGTTTGCGACCGCAGTTTCCGTCGCGGTTGTGGAGAACGCGCCTGCCGCGACGACGTTCTGCGCTTTGGCTTTTTTGCACAGCACGCCGACGACGTGCGCGCGTTGTTCCGGCGTGAAACTCGCGGTCTGATCCACAAACGCCTCGACGCGCTGAATCGTCTGCGGCGCGGGCAGCGATTGAAACTCCGGGTCCTCGCGCTGCAACTGCGCGATCGCGCGCGCGGTCTCGACGGTGCGCCGGAGCGCGTCCGGCGAAACATCGTTCGACGACGCGACGCCGATCTTTTTGCCGTAGACGACGCGCACGCGCACCTGGACGTCGTTCTCGGCGACGTTTTGATGGATGTACGAATTGGCAAACCGCGTCAACGCGGATTCGGTCGCGTTCACGATCACTTCGGTTTGATCGGCTTTGGAAAGCGCGAGCACCTGATCAGTTATTTCGCGGATTTTGTTTTCGCCAAGCATGGTTGTATGCTCCTTGTCGGATTCACGCAACACACAACACGCAATACGATTCACGTGCTACGTGTTGCGTGTTCCGTTTATTTGATTACTCCCACGCGCACATTCCGAAACCGCGCGGGCGCGGCGCCGTGTCCCGTGTGCGCGACTTGCGGCGGTTGTCCCTTGCCGCAATTCGGCGTGCCCCAGACGATCCACGCTTTTTCGTTGCCGACCGCGTCGCACGATTGCCAAAACTGCGGCGTGATGCCGGTGTACGTCGCGTTTTTCAACAGGCGCGTCTTTTTGCCGCCCTTGATCTCCCACGCCATTTCCGTGCCGAATTGGAAATTCAATCGTTTGTCGTCGATGCTCCACGAACGATTCGTCTCCATCCAAATTCCATCGTCCGTGTCCGCGATCAACGCGTCGACTTCCCAGGCGCCCGGCAGCAAATTGACGTTCGTCATTCGAATGATCGGCGGACGCGCCCAGCCATCCGCGCGCATCGTGCCGTTCGACTTGCCGAGTCCAAGTTGCTGCGCGCTTTCGCGGCTGGTCAAATACCCGACGAAAATTCCGTTGCGAATAATTTCGGTGCGCTGCGCCGGTACGCCTTCGTCGTCGAAGCCGAACGTGCCCAGTCCGCCGCTCACCGTCGCGTCGGCGACGATGTTGACGAACTCCGAGCCGTACCGAAAGCGTCCCAGTTTTTCCGGCGTGAGGAACGACGTGCCGGCGTACGCGGCTTCGCTGCCCAACACGCGATCCAACTCAATTGGATGTCCGCACGATTCGTGAATTTGCAGCGCGAGTTGCGAACTGTCGAGAATGATCGTCGCCGCGTCGTAACTGGGACATTGATCCGCGCTCAGCAGCGCGACCGCTTCCTCCGCGACGCGCGGCGCGTTCTCGACCAACTTTTGCTCCAGGATAAATTCGTACCCGCGCGTCTGCTGGTGCCGTCCGACCGAATTGGGGTACGACCGCACTTGCTCTTCGCGCGTCTGCAAATCGCTCGCCTGCGCGACGATGCCGCAGCCGCTCTCGACAATTTCCTGGTTGATCAAACTGCCTTCGGTCGAAGCAAAGAGTTTGTTTTCGCGCACGAACGCCATTTCGGCGCGCGTGACCTTGACGCCTTTGACGCGCCGCATTTCCTCGTCGGCTTTGAGCAGCAGCGTGATCTTGTCGTTCATCGGAACGGTGAACGGATTGATCTTGATCGGCGTTTCGTACGACTCGGTGATGTCGACCGGCGGTCCGAGGTGCGCGTCGCGCGCTTTGACGAGCGCGCTCGCTTTGGCGATGGCAAGCGCCTGTGTCACCACGTGTTCGACGTGCTGCAATTCCAAACGCGAACTTGCCGCAAAACCCCACGCGCCGTTCACGAGCACGCGCACGCCAAATCCTTGCGTCTCGTCCTGTTGCAGCGCTTCGACCTTGCCGTTCTTGACCGCGATGCGCTGCGTGTCGCGCGAGACGACGCGAATATCCGCGTACGCCGCGCCGCGCACTTGCGCGATGTTCAGCGCACGCGCTGTAATGTCTTTCATTTTTCCTCCGTTGGACAAATTTTCAGAATTTGTCCTACCGTCGGACAATTTGAAAAATTGTCCGACGCTCGCAATTTCTGTTCGATTTTGTCCTTAAAACGCGCGGCATCCACGACGACGCCTGTCGGACAATTTGAAAAATTGTCCTACGCTCGCAATTTCTGTTCGATCTTGTCCTTGAAACGCGCGGCATCCACGATGACGCGCGTGTGCGTCCCTTCGCCGATTTTTTCGTGGGGGTCCCACGCTTCGACATTGAACGTGACGCGGCGCCCGTCGAGCGCGATCACTTGCGCGCGCGCGCGGACGCGCACGCCGACCGGCGTCGCCGCGAGATGGTTGACATTCACTTGTACGCCGACGGAGGTTTGCCCTTTGCTCAAACTTTTTTGAATCGCCGTCACGCTCGCATTTTCCATCAACGCCAGCATCGACGGCGTGGCATACGCGGAGACCAAGCCGCTACGTACCGATACCGCCGTCAATTGTTCGGTCACGAATTCGCTCACTTCGGCGGACAGACCTACTCGTAATTCTTCCATGCTTCTCCCTCCCAAAACAAAACGATCAGGCAATGATGCCTGATCGTTATTTTACGCCAAAACGTGGAAAAAGGAAATGGCGTGATTATTTGCGCGGCGGTTGCGGCACGTTTGGCACGCTGGGCAACGAACGCGCCGATTGTTCCAACGCGCCCAGCCCATTTTTCGCTTTCGGCGCTTCGCCGCGCGCGAGTTGCTTGGTCATCGTGTTGATCGAGTTGGCGAGCGTCTGTCCTTGCGCGCCGCCGAATTGGTTCAACCCGGCGACGGCATTCGCGCCCGCGATGCTGATCGATTGCAGTTCCGTCTTGTTGATCTTGCTGTCGCCGAGCGCGGTTTTCACCGTGTCGATGTACGTCGTGACGCTTTGCGTGGTGCCGCGCAGATCGGTCGGGACGTTCGTCGGTTTCGTGCCGAGCGCAGCCGTCGCGCGTTTGTTGAGATCGGACTGCACGGTCGTGTTCCACGTCTTCTCTTTACTCTGCGCGCTGGCGGCGGCTTGACTCGCTTTGGTCGCGGTCGTTTGCAGTTGCGTGATCGCGCTTTGCGTGACGGCTTGTCCTTGCGCCAGCGTCGTGCTGATCTGCGCGAGCGATTGCGCCATCGAGTTCATGCTCGTCGCCATCGAATTCAAATCTTGCTCGATCGCTTTGAGGACGTTCAAGGTTTCCGTGGCGAGATCGTAATACATGTCGTAGTATGCTTGTGTCAGCGCGAGCGCCTGATTGATTTCAGTTTGCGACGCGTACACGGCGGCTTGCATCGCCGCGACTTCCTGGGTCGTCAGCGTACCGTCGGCGGCGTACGTCGCGGTTTGCGTCGTCGCAGTGTTCGTCGCGGCAATCGCTTCGTTGACCGCTTGATCGATCAGCGCGTCGAGTTCTTCCTCCGTCATCGTCACCGCGTTGACGGTTGGTACCGGCGTCGTGGCGGGCGCTTTGGTCGCGGTTGCTGCCGCGCTGGTTGCGCCGGACGCCGGTTTGGTTTGCGTCACGGTGGGCTGCGCGGCAGCCGTCGCTTTGACCGCCGCGTCTATCGTCGCTTGGACGTTCGCTTGCGCGACGCTGGTCGCTTGCACCGCCGCGTTGATCGTCGCTTGCGCGTCCGGCGTGGGCTTGGTGTTCGCACAGCCGAGCAGCGCGGCGAGAATGATCAAAGCAGGCAAAGTGAATACGATTCGTGGTGTTTTCATAGCAAAATCTCCTTCGACTCGATTGCCATGATCTTAACACCAAACCGCGCTTTGCCAATAGTACCGCCGGTCATTTGGAGATATGACCGGAGTCATCACGTTGGACAATTTTGAAAATTGTCCAACAAAAAAACCTTCCAGGTTTTCAAAAACCTGGAAGGTCGTTTTCATTCATGCAGGACTCGGCGCAGGCATCGGCGCGAGACGAGGCGCATCCGGCTCGTCGCGCCCACGCGACGGTTGCTCCGGCTTGGGCAGCGGTTTCGTCGGACGCTGCGGCGCAGGCACGTCGGAGAACATCGCTTCGAATTCCGCGCCCTCGATGGTTTCGTCGCGAATCAAGCGCGCGGCAAGCGCGTCGAGTTTCGCGCGATATTTCGTCAAGACTTCTTTCGCGGTTTCATGCGCGGTGTTGATGATCCGCTTGACCTCGTTATCGATGTCCTCGGCGACTTGCTCGCTGTAATTGCGCTGTTCCGAAATTTCGCGACCCAGGAACACCAATTCTTCGCGGTTGCCGAAGGTGCGCGGTCCAAGTTTCTCGCTCATCCCATAGCGCGTCACCATCGCGCGCGCGGTATCGGTCACGCGTTCCAGATCGTTCGCCGCGCCGGTCGTCACGTCGCCAAAGACGATTTCTTCCGCGACGCGTCCGCCGAGCAAACCGGCGAGATCGTCCATAAATTTCACGCGGCGACCCAGGTAGCGGTCGTCGTCCGGCAGTGAGAGCGTATAGCCGCCGAACATGCCGCGCGAAATGATCGAGACTTTATGCACCGGATCGCAATTCGGCAACATGCGCAAGACGACGGCGTGACCGGCTTCGTGATACGCGACGATTTTCTTTTCGTCTTCGCTGATCAATCGACTCTTGCGTTCGGGTCCCGCGATCACTTTTTCGATAGACTCGGTCAGTTCGGTCGTGTTGATCTCTTTTTTGTTGCGGCGCGCCGCGAGAATCGCCGCTTCGTTCACCAGGTTTTCGATGTCCGCGCCGGAAAAGCCGGGCGTCTGTTTGGCGATCACGTCAAAGTTCACGTCCTTCGCCATCGGCTTGCCCTTGACGTGAACCTGCAAAATTTGTTTGCGCCCGTTCATATCCGGGCGATCCAAAATCACGCGCCGATCGAAACGTCCGGGGCGCATCAACGCGGGATCGAGAATGTCCGGGCGGTTCGTCGCCGCGACGATGATGACTTTGGTGTCGGTGTCAAAGCCGTCCATCTCGACGAGAATTTGGTTGAGCGTTTGTTCGCGCTCGTCGTGCGAACCGCCCAAGCCCGCGCCGCGATGCCGCCCGACCGCGTCGATTTCGTCGACGAAGACGATGCACGGCGAATTGCGCTTTGCCTGATCGAAGAGATCGCGCACGCGCGACGCGCCGACGCCGACGAACATTTCGACGAACTCGGAGCCGCTGATCGAAAAGAACGGCACGTTCGCTTCGCCGGCGACCGCGCGCGCGAGCAGCGTTTTGCCGGTGCCCGGCGGTCCGACGAGCAGCACGCCTTTCGGAATCCGCGCGCCAAGCGAAGTGAATTTGTCCGGCTCTTTCAAGAACTCGACGACTTCGGCCAATTCGGCTTTGGCTTCGTCCACGCCCGCCACGTCGGCGAACGTCACCGTCGGTTTGTCGCCGGAGAACATGCGCGCGCGCGACTTGCCGAACGACAGCGCTTGATTGTTGCCGCTCTGCGCTTGGCGCATGATGAAGAAAAAGAAAACCGCGATGAGGATGATCGGCAGAAACGTGCCGACCAAAGCGAGGATGTTGTCCCATTGCGGGGGTTGCTCGTACACGATGTCTACGCCCGCGATTTTTTCGGCGGGCACACCCAGATTCTTGAGCGTCTCTTCAACGCCGATGTCGCGATTGGATTTGAGCGCAGTCTCTTGCGGTCCGCCTTCTTTGTATGTAATCGTCAGCGCGTTGCCGTTGACGGAAATCTTTTTGACCGTTCCGGCTTGCACGCTCTGCGCGAGTTTGCTGATCGGAATCGCGTTGGGCTGTTTCGGTTGTTGGGCAACTTGAAAAAACAGCGCCGACACTGCTACCAGAATCAGTAGGTAGATCAACCCATTTCGCAACCACTGATTGGAATTCATTTTGTCTTTCACCTAAACCTTCCACGCGCCCACTTGCAACGTGCGGCGCAACTCTATTATACACGAATTTAGTCGAAACGAAAAGTCGAACTTGCAATTCTTACGTTTTATTTATTCAGAAACTCTAGCATCAAATTATTGACGATCTCCGGATACTCGAATTGCGGAATGTGTCCCGCGTTTTCGATGATCGCGAATTGCGCGTTGGGCAGCGCGCGCGCGTGATGCTTACCGTGCCGCAACGGCACGGCGCGATCACGCGCGCCCCAGAGGATCAGCGTTGGTGCGGTGATTTTTTCCAGATCGCGCGGTAGATCGCTGCCGTGCGGCGAGCCGAGCATCGCGACGAGCGCGTCGGCGGTGCCTTTCACGCGCGTGGCGCGCAATCGCCGCGCCAACTCTTCCGGATCGAAATGCGCCGGATCGCCGAGCGCGTCGCGCAGCGCGCGCTCGCGCGCGCGCCGATTCGTCATCGTCCAGCCGATCAGCGCGCGCGGTACTGCCGGCAGGCGGCGCGCTAATTTGAGTTCCGGGCGAAATTGCAGCAAGTACGTCGCGGGCGCGATCAAAACGAGTTTGTCGACGCGCTCCGGAAAATCGTGCGCGAATTCCAACGCAACCGCGCCGCCGAGCGAATGTCCGACGATGCTCGCGCGCGCGATCGCTTGCGCGTCCATAAATTCGCGGATCGACCGCGCGAACATTTTCATCGAGTACGTCGGCGTCTTGACGCGCGACGAAAAGCCAAAGCCGATCAGATCAATCGCCCAGACGCGCTGCGTTTGCGCGAGCGCGTCGATGTTTTTGCGCCACTGCTCCGCCGAATCCATCAAGCCGTGGATCAGAATCACATCGTCCTGAGCGGAGCGAAGCGTAGTCGCAGGACGGCGCGCGACAAAATGCATCCGCGTTCCATCGGAGAGTGAGACGAAATCACCATTACCCGCGTCGTCCTGGGTCAGCGTTTCCCATTTGTCCAAGCGTCGGTTGCCGAGCAAAACGAGCGCGGCGGTCGTTGCCGCGATGCCCGCCGCCGCGCCCAGCGTCAACCCAAGAAGGTTTTTTGCCTGCACAGGTTATCCTCGACTCTCGCTCGTTTTCTTGATTGCGTTGAACGTTTCCACTTCGGATTCGGGTGTTTTCAAAATCGCTACACGTGCGTAATCAGAGTCAATCGAAATATTTCCGCATAAACATTCATCGTATCCCTCGCCCTTGAGAACGTAATAACCGCAAATTGGACATTTCAAGTAATGGCAACGCCACATGCCACCCTTTGGACCTTTGGAGACGAATTCCAGAGTGAAATCGCAAAGTAACTGTTCTTGATTCGTTATGTTCGGCATCGCTTTACGGCACCATCCCCAACTTGTCCGCCAGTTCGCGCACGCGCTCCACCGCGCCAAAGACGTGTGGCGGATTGTGCGCCGACAGGATGACGTGAAAATTCATTTTCGAAATCATCCGAACGCTCGCGCGCGACGTGGGTACGTCCGCCGTGAAAATGTGCGGCGTCTCGCGAAATTCGCCTACCGTCGCCTGCAGCAAATCGCCGCTGAATAAATAACCATCGCGCAAAAGACATATATGCCCCGGCGTGTGGCCCGGCGTGTGAATGACGGTGAAACTGCCGATGCAATCGCCGTCGTTGACGCGCTGATCCACTTCGACGCCTTGCGGATGCCGCGCGAATCCAGAATTCATCAAGGCGTGCATCACGCGTCCTGAAAAATGGCGCGGCGGGCGGCGCTGTCGTTTGCCGGAAATGTAATCCGCGTCGCGATGGTGCGCGTACACCTGCGCGCCGGTGCGCCGCTTCAATTCCCACAAACTGCCGACGTGATCGAAATGATGGTGCGTGACGATGATGCGCTTGACGTGCAGCGATTGCACGCCAATATTCGCGAGCGCGCTGATGATCTTGTCCGCTTTGCCGGGCAAGCCGGCATCGACCAGCGTGGCTTCGGGCGCGACGTAGTAGACGCGCGCGTTGCCCGCGTTCTCGATGCAGTAGACTCCGGTCTTGTCGCCAACTTGAAAGATCATGTTGCGTGATGCGTGATACGTGATGCGTGATTCACCCTGAGCGGAGTCGAAGGGTCACGCATCACGTATCACGGAGTTACTCGATCCCTGTGAACAAATCTGTCTCTATGCCCGGCGGCGCGACAATGCGCGATTCCGCGCGAATGAGCGTTTCGACCTTCAGCCCTGCGCGGCGAATGTCTTGCGGAATTTTGCCCCAGATGCTGTTGGGATTTTGCTGCGACGCGTGACAGTACAGCGCGCTCAGTTTCAAATCCACAAAATCCGCCACGTCGATCTTCGTCGTGATCACTTCGTCTGGCATCGCGCGTTTCAAGAATTCCTGCATTGGAACATTCAATTCGATTCCGGCTTGTTGGGCAAGTTGCGCGTAGCGTTCAAAGCGGCTGCGCGGAAACGCGCCCCAGTACAACTTGGAAACTGTCCAGGGTTGCAAATCTTCACGCGCGATTTGTTCCGGGTACGCGCGCGCATCGCCGGAGACAAAGTACGCGATCAGCGCGGCTTGGTGAATCCGAATGTGATCGGGATGTCCGTAACCACCGTTCGGATCGAAGGTGAGCATCACCTGCGGCTTGTGTCGGCGAATGAGCCGCGTCAACTTTTCGGCGACCTCGAACAGATGCGCGCGCAGCAGACAGCGCGGATCGTTATTCTCCGGCGCGCCGTCCATCCCCGAATCGCGATAGTCGAGAAAACATACATTCTGCACGCCGATCTTGTCTGCCGCGCAGCGGAGTTCTTCTTCGCGCACTTGACCCAGGTTCTCCGGTGTCGCGTTCACGCCGGGCGCGATTTCACCGGCTTCGCCGCGCGTCGCGCAGACGAGCGTCACCTCGACGCCTTCGCTCGCGTACTTGCGCATCAATCCGCTGACGCCTTGTTCGTCGTCGGGGTGCGCGTATGCGCCTAACAATCGTTTATGTGCCATTGTACTTATCCTGTTTTCGTCGCTTGACGACCGACGAGAAAAATCCAAACTGCCATCGCGATAATCGCCGCGCCGAGCAATCCGGACACGAACACTTCGACGACCGCGCCGATGAATCGCACCGCGAGATAGACGCCGATGAGCGCGAACACGACCGGCAAGCCGAACGTCCGGATCGCACGAATTGTCGCGAGCAGCGCGGAACCGCGCGCACGCGGCGCGCTCGTCTCGCGCGAACCGAGCGCGATCCAGAGAAACGCGCTGAGCACCAGACCCAGCACGATCCCGATCAGCCACACTTCGATCACGACGCGGCGCAGCGCTTCGGCGAACGACAGCGCGAGCAGCAGAATGCCGAAAAAGCCGATGACCGGCGCAATGTCCCAGCGCGCGCTCGTGCGCCGCGCGCCGCCGCGTGTGCGCGGCAAGACAAGTTGAATGACGTACGTCGCGACCACGAGCACGACGAGTGTGCCGACGATTTGTGACCACATCCTTCGACTCCGCTCAGGACTTATGCCAACCTGCGGACGTACGGCGCGCGCCACAGCCAGGTCAAGCCAGCCAGCAGCGCGATCGCCGCGCCCAACGATGCGCCAATCGGCACGCCAAAACGTTCGGCAATCGAACCTGCCATCAATGAACCAATCGGAAAAAATCCTTGAAACACGAGCATGTAGACGCTCATCACGCGACCGCGCAAACGATCCGGCACCGCCGCTTGAATGAGTGTGTTCGTCATCGCGTTCTGAATCATAAAACAAAGCCCGACACAAACGAGCATCAGCATCGACAACGGAAACACGGTAGACCATGCAAACAACAACACCGCCGCCGGAAACAAGACGTTGCCGAAAGTGAGCAACACGCCTTTGTGCTGAAAAGTTCCCAGCGAAGCGACAACCAACGCGCCGATCAGCGCGCCCGCGCCGACCGCCGCGCTCAAAAGTCCCAGTCCTTCGGGACCTTGCTGGAGCACGTCGCGCGCGAACGCCGGCATCAGCGCGGAATATCCAAACGCAAAAATATTCGCGACGGCGACCATCGCCAAAAGCGTCAGCATAACTTGGTCGCGGCGAATGAACCGCAATCCTTCGCCCATTTGCGCCAACGGATTCGCATTACTTTGCGCCGCGATAATCGGCTGGACATTCATCAACCCCAATCCGGCGATCACCGCGAGTTTGCTGATTCCATTCAAAGAGAAACACCACGCGGGACCGACCACCGCCAGCAGAATACCGGCAATCGTCGGACCGATGATGCGCGAGAATTGGAAGATTGCCGAGTTCAGTCCGATCGCGTTCTGCAAATCCGCGCGCCCCACCATTTCGATCACGAATGCTTGCCGCGTCGGCGCGTCGAACGCGTTGATCGTGCCGAGAAGAAAAGCAAAGATCACGATGTGCCACGGTTGAACCCAGCCCAAAAACACGTCGAGCGCGAGCAAAACCGCCTGACCCGACGCGAGGGTCTGCGTGATGAGGAGCACCTTGCGCTTGGGCATCCGGTCGATGAAGACGCCTGCCCACAGCGAGAGCAAAAGAACGGGAACGGCAGTCGCAAAACTGACGATCCCCAGGTACAGCGGCGAACCGGTCATTTGATACACGAGCCACGGCTGCGCCACATTTTGCATCCACGTGCCGATCAACGAAGTCAGTTGTCCGAAAAAAAATAGACGATAGTTACGATGTTTCAGCGCGGCAAATGTTTGGGCGAGCGACAAACCGCGCGGTTTGGCTGTTTTCATTCCGCTTCTATTTTACGCGGAGATGGGGTCGGCGTCAAAACCATTCCGCCTGAATCACGCCGCTTTTTGATCACGCTGCTGCAATTTCAACGCCTGTTCCAATTCGGGATGCAACCGCCACGCGCCGTCGAGGTAGACGTGCTTGTCCCAGGGGAAAATGATCAGCGCGTCGGAGACCAAGCCGGTGACGTCCGGCGTCGGCTTTGCCCAACTGTGGCTCACCAGACTGACGGTGACGACGCGCGCCGCGCCGTTTTGCTTGATGCGCTCCGCCGCCAGCACGAGCGTCTCGCCGGTGTCCGCGATTTCGTCGATCACGGCGACCACTTTGTCCGCAACTTGCGCGGAGACATCCACCTGCCAGATCGGTCGCGCAAAAGTCGGTTGGTCTTTCACGCGGCGCGTGAGCCGCACCGGAAAGAATTCGCAGCGCAAGCCGCACGCGACCGCCGTCGCCGGGAACAAGCCGCCGCGCGCAATGCCGATCACCACTTCGATTCCCGCGCTCGCCAGTTGTTCGGTGAGCGCGCGCGTCAATTCGGCAAAGCGTTCCCAGGTGATTTCTTCGACGCCGGTGCGGCGCGCGTAATCGTAACTTGTCGTCATAGTCACCTCAACAGCCAACGAGGATTCAGCAAGGGCGAAGCATTGCGCGTCCTTCGACTTGGCTCAGGACGCGCCGGATGCTTCGCCCTTGCTCCGGCGTGGTAGTCAATCCTCCGCACACTATCAGCCGATTTGCTCCGTCAAGTAATTCTGAATGCCCATCTGCTTGATCTGATCGAGTTGCGCTTCGAGCCAGTCGAGGTGCTCCTCTTCTTCTTTGAGAATCGCTTCGAGCATTTCGCGCGTGCCGTTGTCGCCCAATTCGACGGCGAGCCGGATGCTGTCGTTGTACAATTTGACCGCGCTTTGTTCCGCCGCCGCGTCGTTATGGAATTGAGTTTCGACGTCCGCCCCAATCGAAATTTTGTTGAGGGTGGAAACGATGGGTTGACCTTCCAGAAAGAGAATGCGCGCGATGTGGTGCTCGGCGTGTTTCATCTCCTGGATCGCGCGCTTTTCGATGGCTTGATGCAGGCGCTGATAGTTCCAGTTCGCGCACATCTCGGAATGAACCATGTACTGATTGATCGCGGTCAGTTCCTCGGCGAGCAAAACGTTCAAGCGTTCGACGACCTTGTCATTGCCTTTCATAGGTGATCCTCCTTTGGGAATGTTTACGTAGACAACCAGTTCTGGGCGCAAACTGGCTTATGCGTATCCTCATTATACACCGGATTTCATTTCGCGTGTAGCCGCAAAGAACCACTTTGCCAAATCGCCGCAATTCTGGTAAAATGCGTCTGTGGTTTGGGGGCGTGTCGGAACTGGCAGACGAGCATGGCTTAGGACCATGTGGGCGCAAGCTCGTGAGAGTTCGAGTCTCTCCGTCCCCACCAAGTGAAGGCAGAAGGCGGAAGGATGAAGGATGAAAAATCGACGCTTCATTGCGCGGAGCGCATTCTGCGACGAAGCAATCTTCGTTTTCTTATTTGGGGATTGCTTCGCAAAAAACGCTCGCAATGACATTCATCCTTCATCCTTCATCCTTTACGCAAATTCAGTCGAGGAAAATAAATCACGTGAAAGTCACCACCGAACGCACACCGAACTGTGAAGCCATCGTCACCGTCGAGGTGGACGAAGAACAAATCGCGAGCGCGATGAAACGCGCCGCGCAAAAAATTTCGCGGATTCGCCCGATCCCCGGCTTTCGCCCCGGCAAAGCCCCCTACGAGCGCATCGAGCGCGCGGTTGGCAAAGAGATGCTGCGCGATGAAGCGATTGACGATCTCGCGCAATCGCTCTACAAGCAAGTTCTCAAAGACGAACAGATCGAGCCGTACGACGCGGGCAAACTCGACGTGCCGCAAAAAGAGCCGCTGATTTTGAAATTCACCGTGCCGACGCGCCCCGTCGTTACGCTCGGCGATTACCATTCGATTCGCCTGCAACCCAAGCCGGTCGAGGTGACCGACGACGAAGTCACGCGCGTGATCGAACAACTCCGCAGTGATCAGGCGACGCTCACGCCGGTCACCCGCGCGGTGCAGTTGAACGATCTCGTTACCGCAGACATCAAAGGCGGCGTCGAAGGACAAACGCAAATCGATCGCCAGGGCTTGCAACTGCGCGTCGAACCGAAGGAAGGCGCGTTCCCCTGGATCGAGCAATTGATCGGCGCGAACGCGAACGAACCGCGCCCGATCACGTACACCTACCCCGAAAATACAACCAACGCCGGTAAAACCGCGACGTACACCGTCACGATCACCGACGTCAAAGAGCAGCAGTTGCCGAACATCGACGACGAATTTGCAAAGTCAATCAGTTCGTTCGAGACGCTCGAACAACTCAAGGGACGCATCCGCGCGAACTTGCAGGAACAAAAACAGCGCGAGGAAGACGGTCGCTTTGAAGAAGAGGTGATCGACGCGGTGATCGCGCAAGCGCAGATTGCGATGCCGGCGACGATGGTCGAAGACGAAACCGATCTCGAAATGAGCCGGATGAAAGAGACCGCGCAGCGCATCGGTTTGACGTGGGAAAAATATTTGCAATTGGGCGGCAAGGACGAAAACGCGGTGCGCGAGCAAGCGCGCCCACAGGCGGAAAAGCGCGTCAAGCGTCTGCTGACGCTGATGGAACTTGCCGAAGCCGAAAAGATGGAAGTGACCGGCAAAGACGTCGACGTCGAAATCGACCGGCGCGCGATGATCGCCGAAGCGCGAGGCGGGCGCGCCGCGCAAGCGCGCCGCGAACTGTCCACGCCCGACGCGCGCCACAACATCGAGTTCAGCATCAAACTCGGCATGACGATCGAGCGTATGGTCGCCATCGCAAAAGGCGATCCGACGAGCGGCAAGATTCTCACGCCGGAAATGGTGCAGCGCGCCGAACAACTCGCGCGCGAGCAAGCCGCCGCCGCGCAGGCAGCCGCCGTCTCGCCTTCCGGCTTGATCACCGATCCGTCTCAGGTGCGCGCGCAAGACTGGCCCCGCGGTTTGGACAAGCCGGTGATTCCCGGACAGAATCAGTAATCAGGCAATTGGGCAATCGGGTAATCAGTGCCTAGTCCCTGATTGCCTGGTTGACTGATTGACTAATCAAGGAGTTTCAATGAATATCTCGACCCCCCGCAACGTCATTCCGATGGTTGTGGAAAATACCGGGCGCGGCGAACGCGCCTACGACATCTTTTCGCTGCTGTTGAAAGAACGCATCATCTTTCTCGGCACGCCGATTGACGATCACGTCGCGAATCTGATCGTCGCGCAGATGCTGTTCCTGGATCGCGAAGACCCGGAAAAAGACATTCGCTTGTTCGTCAATTGCCCCGGCGGATCGATCACGGCGGGTCTCGCGATTTACGATACGATGCAAATGGTGAGCGCGACCGTTTCGACGACGTGCGTTGGACTCGCGGCGAGCATGGGCACGGTTTTGCTTTCGGCAGGCGCGAAAGGGCGGCGCTACGCGCTCCCCAACTCGACGATTCACATTCACCAACCCTGGGGCGGCGCGCAAGGTCAAGCCGTCGACATCGAGATCGAAGCGCGGCGGATTATGCGCGAACGCGAACGGCTCAACCAGTTGCTGGCAAAACATACCGGGCAGACGCTCGACCGGATCGTTCACGACACCGACCGCAATTATTACATGGACGCGGCGGAAGCGGTGGGATACGGTTTGATTGACGAAGTATTGATCAGCACCAAGCCGGAAAAGAAAGAAACGAAAAAGTAATTGAAGCCAACCTTGCGAAGGTCGTCCTGAGCGGAGCGTAGCGGAGTCGAAGGAAACCTTCGCAAGGTTGATTCGGTGCGCCGGAGAAACGTAATGCCTGCCAACCTCATCAGACGCGGCGAAGAATATTGTTCGTTTTGCAATCGCAGTTCCGAACAGGTCAGCCGGTTGATCGCGGGACCTGAGTCGGTGTTTATTTGCGACGAGTGCGTCGAACTGTGCCGCGAAATTTTGGAGCAGGAAGCGAACGCCGATCGCGGCGCGACCCTTTCGATTGCGAGTCTCCCTCCCAAAGAAATCTACAAACGCCTGAACGAGTACGTCGTCGGACAAGACCGCGCCAAAAAAGTTCTTTCGGTCGCGGTGTACAATCACTACAAACGGATCATGACCGGCGCCAAGCCCGGCGACATCGAACTCGGCAAGTCGAATATTTTGCTGATCGGTCCGACCGGCTGCGGCAAGACCTTGCTCGCGCAGACGCTCGCGAAAATCCTCGACGTGCCGTTCGCGATTGCCGACGCGACGACATTGACCGAAGCCGGGTACGTCGGCGAAGATGTCGAAAATATTCTGCTTTCGCTGATCAACCACGCGAACGGCGATGTGCCGCGCGCCGAGCGCGGCATCATCTACATCGACGAGATCGACAAGATCGCGCGCAAGAGCGGCGACAGCCCTTCGATCACGCGCGACGTTTCCGGCGAAGGCGTCCAGCAGGCGCTCCTCAAAATCCTCGAAGGCACGGTCGCGCGCGTGCCGCCCGGCGGCGGGCGCAAAAATCCCCAAGGCGAAGTCATTCCGATCAATACGAACGACATCCTGTTTATTTGCGGCGGCGCGTTCGAGGGCTTGGACAAACTGATCCTCCAACGCGTGTCCGACCGGCGCGCGGTCGGCTTTCGCGGCGAGAAGGAACGCGCGGCGCAGGAATTGTCGCCGTCGGAATTGCTGCAACTTGCCACCGCGGACGATCTGTTGCATTTCGGTATGATCCCGGAATTCGTCGGGCGCATCCCGGTCGTCGTCGGCGTGGATCCGCTGGATCGCGATATGTTGGTCAAAATTTTGACCGAGCCGAAGAATTCGATTGTCAAACAATACCAACGACTCTTTGCGCTCGACAATGTGGAACTCGTTTTCCAACCGGATGCGCTGCAAGCCGCCGCGGAAGAAGCGATGAAATATCGCACGGGCGCGCGCGGCTTGCGCTCGATCATCGAAGGGATTTTGCTCGACGTGATGTACGAAATTCCTTCGCGGCGCGACGTGCGGCGGTGCGTGATTACCGAGGACACGATTCGCAACAAAACCAAACCCGTGTTGCTCACTCAAACCGAACGTCCCGTAGATTGGCAATCGTTGCAAAAGACGGCATAGTAGTTTCCCAGTGCCTCCGAGTTGCTCCGAGTTCCAGCAGTGTTTGCAAAGGAACTCGGAGGAATTCGGAGGAACTTGACTTTGGAGTCATTATGGATTTATCAGCACGCAATCTGCCTGCCGAACCGCGCTCGGTCGAAGAGACCGGTTTGAACATGGCGTTTTTAGCGGACTTGTCGCTCAAGACGATGTACACGCGCGGCTTTTTGATGGGGCACGAAATCGCCGAGGCGATGCGACTGCCCTTCACCGGCATTTTGGACAAGGTGCTCGATTATTTGCGCCGTGAGCATCTGTGCGAAGTGAAGGGCTCCGGCGGATTCGGCGAATCGTCGTATCAGTACGTTATTTCCGACGAAGGACGCGCGCGCGCGCGCGAGTTGATGGAGCAGAATCAGTACGTCGGACCCACGCCGGTGCGGCTCGAGCCGTACATCAAAATGGTGCAGTCGCAATCGCTCACCGGTCAAGTGGTTACGCAGGACATGCTCAAGCGCGCGTTCTCGCATCTGGTGCTGAGCACGATGGTGTTGGATCAACTCGGTCCCGCGATCAATTCCGGCAAGTCGATCTTTTTGTTCGGGCCAGCCGGCAACGGCAAGACCGCCATCGCCGAAGGCGTCGGCACGTTATTGCCCGGCACGATTCTGATTCCGTACGCAGTGACGGTGGATGGACACATCATCAAGATTTTCGATGCGCTGCATCACGAGACCGTCCCGGAAAAAACAAGCGACGACGATACCGGTCCCGGTATCCGCAAAGGCGAGCGGTACGACCGGCGCTGGATGCTCATTCGGCGACCGCTGATCGCCGTCGGCGGCGAATTGATGCTGGAAAACCTCGATTTGATTTTCGATCCGACGACGAAATTTTACGAAGCGCCTTATCAAATGAAAGCGAACGGCGGCGTGTTCCTCGTCGACGATTTTGGGCGTCAGCAAGTTCGCCCGCGCGAATTGTTGAACCGCTGGATTGTGCCGCTCGAAAAACGCGTCGATTATCTGACGCTGGCGACCGGACACAAAATCGACGTGCCGTTCGACGCGCTGATCATTTTTTCGACGAATCTCAATCCTGAAGAATTGGTGGACGAAGCGTTCTTGCGCCGCATCCGGTACAAAATCCACATCGCGGATCCAACCTGGGAAGAGTATCGCGAGATTTTCATGCGCGAAGCGGCGAGGAAAGGCATTCCTTATTCCGAAGACGGTTTGCGGCACATCGTGATGGAGTACTATGTGAAGGCGAAACGCAAACCGCGCGCGGTGCATCCGCGCGATATTCTCGACGAACTGGTGGACATTGCGCGGTTTCGCGGTTTGCCGCCGACGCTCTCCAAAGAATTGATCGACCTGGCTTGTCAAACGTACTTTCTGAAAGGATAACGTTCAACGCCGTAGGGCAAGTTTCCAACTTGCGGGCAAATTGGAAATTTGCCCTACCATTCCAAAGGAGGAGCAATGTCGTTCTCGTTCTCGACGGCTTTTGACGTAGTGATCGGTTTGTTTTTTGTTTTTCTGTTGACGAGTCTGATCTGCTCGCAGATCAATGACAAGATCACCGCGGCGCTAAAGATGCGCGCCAAGGGGCTCGAGGAGGGACTCGAAAAGTTCATCACCGGCGACAGCCAGCTCAAAGCGGATCTGTACGCCAATCCCTTGATCAAGACCCTGGAACGCGAGGATGGGTGGGTGACCCAGTGGCTGAACAAAATTCCTGGGGTGCAGCGATTGCTGCGTTCCGACCAAAAACTTTTGGGCATACCCAAGGATACGTTTGCGCTGGCGCTGTTCAACATTTTGATTCCCAACCCTGCTTCCGGGTTAACCACGGTCGGTCAATTGCAGAACGCGGTGAATGGGTTGCCCAACGATCTGCCGATCAAAGCCCCCTTGCTCTCCATCGTCGCGACCGCGAACAACGATATTAACGCGGCGCGCCAAAACATCGAAACCTGGTTCGACGTGACGATGAAGAAGACGACCGAGTTGTATCAGGCGCACATGTGGCGCATGGCACTTGCGATCGCATTTGCCGTCGCGGTTATCTTGAATGTGGACACGGTTTCGGTTGGTTATTCGCTGTGGAACGATCCCGCGCTGCGCTCGGCGCTCTCCGCCGAAGCCGCGTCGTACGCGCAAAACACGCCGCAAAAAGAAGCCGCGCTGGATAAACTCAATTCGCTGAGTCTCCCGATTGGTTGGAGCGCCGTCTTGCGTCCCAATGCGTGTTTGTTTCCAAACGATTGGTTTGCCAAGCCGCTGCCGGGCGCGGAAAACCCGGTGCCCCAAAACAATCCGTGCGCGCCGCCAGCCGTCCCCGCCCGCGCGTATCTATTCAAAGTGACGGGCTGGCTGCTCACCGCGCTCGCCGGAGCGCAAGGCGCACCGTTCTGGTTCGACTTGCTGAGGAAACTGACTGGCAAGTAATGATGCGGCAACGCGAAAAAACGAAAACGCGCGCCTCCGTTGATCGGAGGCGCGCGTTTTTGTGTATCCGATGAGGCGAATCTCTATTTGCGCGTTTTCTTTTTCGCGCCCTTTCGCGTCTCTTTCGCGCGCCCTGAGCGGAGCCGAAGGGTCGCCGCTTTCGTGATCGCGCGTCCCTCCAAACCCGCGAGTTGCGCGTCGAGGCGCGCCGCGCGTTCGCGATTCGCCGCGAGCGCGTCGCGCTGCTTTTCCACGACTTGTTTCGGCGCTTTTTTGGCGAACTCGCCCGCGAGCAATTTCTCCACGCGTTCGATGTCGGCGCGCGCTTGCGCGATTTCTTTCGCCAGCCGCGCTTTTTCTTTTTCGATCTCGATCATCCCGGCGAGCGGCAGGTAGATTTCGATCTTGCCGACGACGAGCGCGAGCGACTGCGCCGGTTTCGCCGCGCGCTTTGCGATTTGGAACGCGCCCGGCTCGAGCCGCGCGAGCGACGCGATGATCGCGCGCTGCGATTCAAGCAGCGCGCTCGCCGCGCCCGCCGAGATGAGCGCCGGGATGCGCTTGCCCGGCTCGACGTTGAACTCTGTCCGCGCATTTCGTATGGTGCGAATGATGTCCATCACAATGGCAAAATCTTTTTCCGCGCGCGCGTCGAAGAACATTTTGTTCGGTTGGGGCCAGTCGGCGACCATCAGTGCGTCGTACTGGCTCGGCATACCAAACGCGCGCAACTGCTGCCACGTCTCTTCGGTGACGAACGGCATCGTCGGGTGCAAGAGCCGGAGCCCTTGATCGAGCGCGTAGAGCAGGATCGCGCGCGTCCGTTTTTGCGCGTTCGCGTCATTCCCGTACAGCGCGATCTTGGCGGCTTCGATGTACCAATCGGCGAATTCGCTCCAGAGAAAATCGTGAATCTGCCGCGTCCCTTCGCCGAAATCCCAGCGCGCAAAATAATCGTTTACGTTTGCGATGACGTGATGCAAGCGCGACAAAATCCAGCGGTCTGCGAGTGGCAAGGTTTGGGGATTGGGAATTGGCGTAATTGGCTCGTTCGCTTTCAAATTGCTCGTGATAAAGCGCGCCATATTCCAAATCTTGTTGCCAAAGTTGCGCGCGTGCTCCACCTTCTCCAAATCGAGTTTCGTGTCGTTGCCCGGCGCGGACGACGTGATGATCGTGTACCGCAGCGCGTCCGCGCTGTAATCCGCGATCACTTCGAGCGGATTGTCGCCGGGATAAGGATTCGATTTGCTCATGCGACTGCCGTCTTTGTGCATCATCAAGCCGTGCAGATACACGGTGTAGAACGGCACCTTGCCGGTGAATTCGAGCCCATCCATGATCATGCGCGCGACCCAGAAGAACAAAATGTCGTACCCGGTTTCCAACACGGAGGTCGGATAAAAGTACTTGAGGTCGTCCGTTTCATCGGGCCAGCCGAGCGTGGAAAAGGGCCACAAGCCGGACGAAAACCAGGTATCGAGCACGTCTTCGTCTTGCTGGATATTTTTCGAACCGCACGTCGCGCACTCGGTCGGATCAGTGCGCGCGCACGTCTGGTGTCCGTTCTCGCAGTACCACACCGGAATGCGATGTCCCCACCAGAGTTGGCGGCTGATGCACCAATCGCGAATGTTGGTCATCCAGTCATAGTACACTTTGTTGAAACGCGCCGGCACGATTTGGATGTCGCCGCTTTTCACCGCCTTGATCGCTTTTTTCGCGAGCGGCGCGATTTTGACGAACCACTGCGTCGAGATCAGCGGCTCGACAATCGTATCGCAGCGCTGGCAGTGTCCGAGCGCGTGCGCGTGGTCTTCGATGTGATCGAGCAAGCCCTCGCGTTCCAAATCGGCGACGAGTTTTTTGCGCGCGTCCAGGCGATCCATTCCGGCGTAGGGCCCGCCTTCGGAGTTGATCGTGCCGTTCGGATTCATCACATTGATCATCGGCAAGTTGTGGCGCTGACCCAGGTCGTAGTCGGTGGCATCGTGCGCGGGCGTCACCTTCACCGCGCCCGTGCCGAATTCAATGTCCACCACCTCGTCTGCAACAATCGGAATCTTGCGCCCGAGCGCGGGCAGAATCGCGATTCGCCCGACGAGTTTTTTGTACCGTTTGTCGCGTGGATGCACCGCGACCGCGGTATCGCCCAAGATCGTTTCCGGGCGCGTCGTCGCGACCATGATGAATTCCGAATTTTGAATTTTGAATTTTGAATTCGGCTCCAGCCGATACTTTACGTAGTACAACTTTCCCGTCGTGTCCTCACGCTCGACTTCGAGATCGCTGATGGCGGTTTCGCAGCGCGGGCACCAGTTGATCAAGCGGGGACCCCGATAGATCAATCCTTTTTCGTACAATCGCACGAACGCTTCGCGCACCGCGCGCGACAAGCCCTCGTCGAGCGTAAAGCGTTCGCGCGTCCAATCGCACGACGCGCCCATGCTGCGAATCTGGTGCGTGATGATGTCGCCGTACTCGGCTTTCCAATCCCACACGCGCTTTATAAATTCTTCGCGTCCGAGTTGTTGCCGCGTCGTGCCTTGCTTTGCCAGCGCTTTCTCGACGACGTTCTGCGTCGCGATGCCGGCGTGATCGCTGCCCGGCACCCAGAGCGTCGGCTCGCCCAGCATGCGGTGCCAGCGAATCATCAGGTCTTCAAATGACAGAAACATCGCGTGACCGTGATGTAGTTCGCCGGTGATGTTCGGCGGCGGAATCGAAATGACGAATGGTTTTTTGCCGGGCTCGATGCGCGGTCGAAAATAGCCGCGCGACTCCCACCAATCGTACAGGCGTTTTTCCACCTGTTTGGGATCGTACGCTTTGGGCATTTCGGTTGGATTAGACATTTTGTATTACTCCTTTCCGAATTCGGTTTCGTACCATTTGATAATTCGTTGGCTGACAAACCCCGCGCACGCGCCGGCAATGAGTGCCGGAATGAGAACTTGCAAAACCACGCTCGAAGTTGACGGCGGGGTATACCCCGATCCTGCGCCAGCCAGCGTCTGGCCTGCATCGAGGAAAAAGTAAAAAATCTGCCAACTTGACGCTGCGGCAAAGAGCGCGCTTGTCAGTCCAATGAACATTCTATATCTCGATTCATTCCCACATAACGCCCCGTAGATTTTTGTTGCGAATGGAATGAAAAATCCGGTTGCAATACCGGATAGCAATCCGGCGATCCCTCCAAGGAATGCACCAGCGAAAATTCCCACAAGAGGCATCGTTACTAATGCCGAACCACCTCCTAGTCCATTCCAATCCATACTTTCGAATAGAATTGCTGGTATTCCGTACACTCCACCAAACGCCGTACCAAGTATTGTGCCCCAGAGACTCGTTCGCCAGACCGAGCCCCAAATCAATTCGCCCGAAGAGATCACTGGTTTGCTCACGAAAAACTCTCCGCATACCACCGCGCGATCTCGCGGCTGATGAACGCGGCAGCAACACCGGCAATCAGCGCGGGGATGAGAACGCCAACAGCAAGGATCGGCACATTTGCTTTGTCGCGATTCGCGTAAAAGAGCATGATTGCAAAGAAGCCAAGCCACGACGCGATGCCGGTGAACAACGCGCTCGTCGTCGCAATCACGCGGCGATACGTGCGCGCGTCGCGCGGCGGAAAAAAGAACGCGCGCGTGATCATTCCAATCAGCAAGCCATTCAACGCGCCCACCACGAATCCGGTCGGCACGCCGAAGAGCGCGCCCATAATCGCGCCGATGAGCGCGAGAAATGGAATGACGACGCCGACGCGCAACGCGTCGGACGATTCAAACGCCGTCGGCATTTGCGCGAACAAACCGGAAAGGAGCAGTACGTTCGCGAAAACCGCGCCATACGCCGTGCCCAGCATCGTCCCCGCGAGCAAGCCCCACGCGCCGCCGCGCCAAGTGGTGTTCCAAAACAGTTTGGCCGTTGACATCGTTTCGCTCTTCATTTCAAAGGATGAAGTCAGAAGGATGAGGGATGAAATCTATCGCTTCATCCTTCCGACTTTTGCCTTCATCCTTGAAAATAAAAATCCCCTTCGCCTCAAGGGCGAAAGGGATTTCGCGGTACCACCTTGGTCAACGAATCGAAAACGAATTAACGAATGGATGATTCGCTTGTGCGTTCAGATTCGCGCTCATAATGCTATAACGGGCAAACCCGAGATCAATTCAACCGCGGCACATTCGTTTATTCGTTGTCGCGATTCGTTGACCCGACTCCCCGGCGACATTCAATTCTCGTTGCGGCGAAGGGCTTGCACCCGATGACCCTTCTTCTCTATCCGCGCGGCAGAATCTACTCCTCCGGCTCAACGTCTTTGCTTTGTAACCCAGGTTGTCATTTCGAGGAGCGGTTTTGCGACGAGAAATCTCGCCATGACGGAGCCGAGATTTCTCGCTCCGCTCGAAATGACAAGGAACCGAGTCACTTTGCTTTTCGATTGCGGCAAGATTCTACCACGATTGGCGCGCGGTGTCAAACGCGTATTTCAACTCGTCGCGCACGTACTCCACCCACCGATTTTGCGGCGGCACGATTTCCGGCAATGCCGCGATTGATGCCCAGAATAACCGAAACGCGTGATTGTCTGCGAACTGCGTCCACGCGTCGCGCGTTTCGTCGTCGGCGGTCAGGTGGAAAAAGTGACGGCGCTGCTGGCGCGCGAGCGCGTCGTTCGGCACCCAGCCGGTGATGCGGTACGTCGTGTAGGTTGCGTCGGGATACTGATCCGGTTCCTCGTACGTGATCTGCGTCCAGTCGCCGTGCGCGCGTTCAACGCGCACCCAGTTGCCGCGTAACATGCGCGCCCAATCGAAACTCGTCGCGTCGGGACGCGCGTAGACAATCGTATTTTTCACGACGGCGAGCGTGTCGCGCGGCATTTCTTCGTCGAGGTAGCCGATGTACGCGATGAGGCGCGCGTTCAGTCCGGTCTCCTCGCGCGCTTCGCGCCGCGCGGCATCGCGCACGTCCTCGTTTTCTTCGACGGTACCGGCGGGGAGTTGATTTCCGGCGTACGGATGCGCGAGCACCAGCAGTTCGATGCCGGACGCGGTGGCGCGCGTGATGAACGCGGCGACTTTACTGAGGATCGGATTGGGCGAGGACATGGCGCGGCTCTGCAATCAGCGGATCAGTTCGGCTTTGTAAAAACCGCGCCCCGGGGCGTCGGACTTGTCCAGCGGCGTTCGCAATTTCAGTTGCCACACGATTTTGCCTTGCCGCGTGACTTGGACAATCGCGCTCGAGCCGGTGATCAACGTGTTGCCGTTCGGCAAGCGATTCGCGTCGCGGACGAGTTGCCCCGGCATCACGAATTGCCACACCACTTGTCCGGTCTGCGGATCGATTTCAATCGCGCGCTGCGGCTCGACGTGGTTGGCGAGCAAAATATTTCCGTTCGCCAGGACTTGCGGATCGTGCGGATATCGAAATAATCCTTCGCCGTACGTTTTCACGACCGCGCCTTTCGGATCGACTTGGACCACGACGTGAAAATTGCGGAGACTGATCAGCGTGTCGCCGTTTTCCAAACGCGACGCCGCGTTCGTGTGCGTCCAGCCCTCTTCGGAAATTTCTTTGTACGGCGCGCGATTGAACTGATCGCGCGCGTACCACGCCCACACGATTTCGCCGCGCGGATTGATCTCCTTTACTTGCGCGTCGTTCATCCGATCCATCGCGCCGAACACGACGAGCGTATTCCCATTCGGCAACCGGTCGGCGTCGTGCGAAATTTGCTCCGTCAAGTACGACCACACCACCTTTCCCGCGCGATCGATTTCGAACGCGCCTTTGCGCGGCAGGACGAACAGGACGTTGCCGTTCGCCAGCGGTTCGATGTCGAATCCTGGGTTGGTGTACTGTCGCCAGTTTTCGGGCAGCCGATACTCCCACACGATTTCGCCGAGCATATTCGCTTCGACAATGCGCGGCGCGGCAAGATTGTGATTGTCCGCAAACAAGGTCGTGCCGCTCACTGCCAATTCGGGATCGTACACGTCAACCGACCAATCGGGATCAACTTTGCCGCGCGGAAAGGCAGGCGTCGGCGTCACTCGCGTTGGACTGGGCGCGGGGGTGTACGTCGGGGCAAGCGTCGGAGTCAACGATGGAGGCGGGTTGGTGGGCGCGGCAATCGTCGCGCTTGGCGAAGCCGGAATCGGCGTTGGGGTGGACGCGGGCGCGCATGCGCTCAAGATCAAACCCAGGATCGCGAAGGTGGCTAAAGTGCATCTCATACCGATCCTCTTTTCGGATCGTGGATCATTTGACGCGCGCCGACGGCTTGAATCAGCACGCTGATGATGGAGGCGTAGACGATGATCTTTTGCCCGGTCGCTTGAATCAGCACGCCTTGCGGTGTTTGGATCGAGGGTCCGCCAAAAAGTAGTCCCAGGTAAAGTAAGAGCAAAAATGCAAACACGCCGAAGATCACGGCGAACCGTTTGGGGTATCGGCGTTCGCGCTCCAGGACGACGGAATACAAGATCGACGCGGCGGTAAACGTTTCAAACGCGAGGTAGACGAGTTGCGTGTGCAGCGCGCTGTTCAGATTCATCGGGGTGAACGCGATGCCGATGAAACACGCGCCCGCGACGATGCCCGCCAGCGCGCCGAGCCACGCCAGCGCGCGATCCAACCACGTCCGCGTAAAAAATGGCGCAAACGCGAGGAAGAACACGATGAGCGACGCGCCCGCGAGCGACAGCGCGAGAAAGAACAAGGGCGCGGCAATCGCGTTCATTTGTCCATTGCGCGCTTGCGTGCGTCCCAGGTCGCTGAAAAAATTTGTCAAGAACGAATAGCCGATGGTTGCGGGATCGCTCGCCGTGCCGCCGGGGTAGAAGAGCATCGCGCCGGCGGTGAGCAGAACGAAGAGCGCGCAACCGATCGCGACGAAACCGAAAATCTGTTTGCGCCAGAAGGACAACATCGATTCCTCCTCTGAGTTCTTCCGAGTTCCTCCGAGTTCCTCCGAACACAGGAACTCGGAGGAACTTGCATTAGTCATCCGGCACGAGTGATTTGACGACTGCCAGATCGATCACCGGCATCCACGCGTACACGTACACTTTGCCGTACTCGACAAAACCGTATTTGCTGACGACGCGGCGCGACATCGGTCCGGCGTGAATCGCGGCGACGTGATAGCCCCGCGCGCGCGCTTCTTCCAGGCGGCGTTTGAGTAACGTCGAGTAGATGCGCTGCCCGCGATACTCCGGCAGCGTCGACGCGCCGCCGAGGTACGCGATGCCGACGTTCAAGATCAAGCGCGCATCGGCGACCGGCGCGCCGTCGAGTCGCGCGAGGAATCGGATTTCGCGCTCGCGGAACCTGGGATCGCGGATACGCTCGTAGAAATTCGGACGCCGCGCGTCGACTTGTTCTTGCGTCCAGTTGAAACAAGTCGCGACGATCTGCAATTCCGCTTCAATCGTTTCGTCGTTCGATCCGTCGACGCGTTCGATTTCGATTTGCGGATTCGTCGGAATGTCGAGCTGAGCGAGATCGACGCGCGCCATCATCGCTTCGTCGCCAGCGAGCGCGAATCCGTGGCGCTCCAGTCGTTCGCGCAAATCGGCAGGCGTGTCGAACGGCGCGACGTGCCACGCAAAGCCGATGTCGCGCGCGCGATGATATTCGATCAGTTCCGCGATTTTCGCATCCGCTTCCGCCGCGCTCCATTTTGATCCGAAAACGGTGTTGCCGCCCGGGTGCGCGATGCCCGCGCCGCCGCGCCAAATGTCCATTCCGCCCACACCGCTGTAGTTGATCGGAATCGATTCGCGCACGTCGTAACTGCTGCCCCACGATTCGAACAACGACAAGACCTGCGCCGCGCTCGCGTTCGCGGGCGCGATCCAGCCCTTGCGCCGCGCGCTCGGCAGCGGCGCGGGGCAGTAGAGGTCAATCGTCTGCGCGCGATTTTCTGTGACGACGAGAAACGCCGCGCGGTTGTGTTCGACATAGCGCGCGTTTTCGGTCGCCTGAATCCGAAATTCGATCGCGACGCGTTCGTCGTTTGCGACGACGCTGAGCGTTTCGATTGTCGCGTCGTGCCACGCCGCCCACTCGTCCATCAGGCGTTTGACGACGCGTTCGCGCGGGCGATGAATTTCGCTCTGCGGCGCGCCCCAGACACGCAGACCGACATCGTCGCGCAGCACGCGCGCGTACTGTGCCGCGTCGTTGGACGCGAGCGCGGCGAGAAATTGTTCGGCAATCGAGTTGGACACGATGATCTCCAAAAGACCCGAAGAGTCGCTTGCGCGAAAACCCTTCGGGTCTGTCATTAACATCCTAGCCCTAATTCGCGCTTGACTTGCGCCCAGGGCTTGCCACGCTTGCCCGCCGCGTATTCTTTCTCTTGACGCAGGAGATCGTCCGCAAAAGATTTCTTCAACGGACGACCGGCGTCGGAATCGCGTCGCCCGATGGTCGCCACAAGTTTACGGTACGCCGCAATCGGTAAAATCACCTCGACGGGTTTGCCTTCCGCGTCCACAATGTAACGCGCTTTGGTGTTCATCGGTTCCTTCTTTCTAGATCGCAAAGAGCGCGTTCCCTCTTCATACGCTCGACGCTCCTCTGCGTCCAAATTCTATCACAG
The DNA here is from genome assembly GCA_020723345.1 of Candidatus Aquidulcis sp. GTDB lineage: Bacteria > Chloroflexota > Anaerolineae > UBA4142 > UBA4142 > VGOB01. Next base: position 43,059 of record DYJA01000034.1, read on the forward strand.
GCATCCAAGCCCGTCAAACTGTTCGCTGGAAGTACTGTCATTTCGAGGCGCGATTTTCGCGCCGAGAAATCTCGTTGCCGCTACGACGAGATTTCTCGCTCTGCTCGAAATGACAATTATCATTCCCCCAATTCCGCCAGCAATTTGCGCGCCCACTCCGCTTCTGGCGCGTGCAGCAACGCGCTGCCCGCCGTCGTTTCAAAACGACGGCTCAACGAGGTGGAAACATGTTGAAACGTGTTGCGCGCGAACCGCCAACCCGATTCATCGGGTTTCCACCTACGGTTGCCGCCGAATTCATTCGGCGGTCAATTCCCCCAGCAATTTGCGCGTCGCCGTCGTTTCAAAACGACGGCTCAACGAGGTGGAAACACGTTGAAACGTGTTGCGCGCGAATCGCTAACCCGATTTATCGGGTTTCCACCTGCGGTTGCCGCCGAATTCATTCGGCGGTCAATTCCTCCAGCAATTTGCGTGCCCACTCCGCTTCTGGCGCGCGCAGTTCTTCCCACAACGCGAGCGCGGCGCGCGCCAACTCCACCGCGGACGCGCGATTCCCTTTGCGCGCTTCGACGCATGCGAGCGAGTATTGGTGAAAAGCAATCCAATGCTTGTCGCCGATTTGTTGGGCGATTGCCAGTCCTTCCCGAAAATCCCTTTCCGCTTGTTCTGGGTTTTCCTCCTTCAATTCAAGCATACCTAATGTCTGGAGCATCATGACAGTCATTTGTTTGTCCCCCAATTCCTTCTCAAGTGCTAGCGACTGTCCAAAAAACGTCCGCGTCGCCGCATAGTTGCCTTGGCGCGCTTCAATGTTGCCGAGTGCGAGCAACGTCTCTGCCATTGCTTGCTTGTCTTCCAATTTCGCCACGAGAGCTAGCACTTGTTCATAAAACTTCTGCGCTGCCGCATAGTTGCCTTGATATGATTCGATGTGTCCGAGTGCGAGCAACGTCACCGCCATCCCGCGCTTGTCTCCCAATTCTTTTTCGAGTGCCAGTGACTGCTCGAAAAACGTCCGTGCCTCCACATAGTTCCCTTGATTTGATTCAATATGCCCGAGTGCGTATAATGCCCTCGCCGCCCCGTGCTTGTCCTCCAATTCCTTGTTCATTGCCAGCGATCTCTCGAAAAACGTCCGCGCCCCCGCATAGTTGCCTTGCAGCGATTCAATGTTGCCGAGTTCGTACGAAACCCTTGCTTCGCCCGAACGATTTTCTTTCTCTACGCAAAGCGTCTGACTTTGTTGGAGGAACTTGCACGCCTGGGCATAATCGCCACGAAGAATCAAAATCATTGCCAGATGGAGTAACGCATCCGCCTGAACAAGTTTATCACCCAACTGCTTGCCTGCTTCGTATTCGCACTTGAGCCAAACGATAGCATCCCCCCAATAACCCCGCGTCCGCATAAACTCGAACAGCAATGCAACCACATCAATCAGCATGCGGTCTTGCTGGTGCGAATGACACCATTCCAACGCGCCAAAGATATTCTCGCGTTCCAATTCCAACTCGTCCCAGCCATCGGGTTCGGAATGGCTTTGCGTGAATTGCAAATACGCGCTTGCTGCCTGTTCGCGCACGCGCGTTTCCTCGCCTGCCTCGCTCAATAAATTCTGGGCATAGGAGTGGAGAAGTGGATGCAGACGGAATCGTCCGCGCTCCGCGCGCTCAATCAGAGCGTACTGCGCCAGGTTGTCCAAGCCGTCGCGCACGTCGTCCGCCTTGTCATCCTGAGCGAGCGAAGGATCTCGCGAAGGACTTGACGCAGATGAGTTGCTCGCGAGATTCTTCGCTTCGCTCAGAATGACAGAGGCGGGGCTCAGGATGACGGCGAGCATCTCCGCACTGAAATCGGGACCGTCAAACACGCCGAGCGCGCGAAAGAGTTTTTGGTCCCACTCGCCCAACGCGGCGTAACTCAAATCAAACGACGCGCGCACGTTCAGGTTCGGGTCGTCGGACTTGCTCACTTCTTTGATCGCGCGCTTGCGGTCGGCAACGCGCTGCGTCAATTCCTCAATGCTCAGCGCTTTGTCGGTGAACAATCGCCGCAGCAAAATGTTCAACGCCAGCGGCAAATAGCCCGCGGCGCGGCAGAGCGCGATGAAACTATCGCGCGTGTCGTCCACACGATTTCCAAGTACCTCGCGGCACAACGCCAGCGCATCGTCTTCGGACAGAATTTCGAGTGAGAACATCGCGCGCGGCGAAACGATGACGAGCGTTTCGAGCCGCGTCGTGATGAGCGTGGGGCAGCGCATCTGCAAGTGCGTTATGTGCGGCAAATCCTCTTTGCGCGCGTCGTCGAGGATGAGGAGCGCGCGCTTGCCGTCGAGGAGCGCGCGCACGCGCGCCGCGCGTCCAGCCACATCGGCGTAGCGGGACACGTCTTCGCCGAACACGTTCGCAAGGTCGGAGAGCAGGAGCATCGGGTCGCGCCCCGCGAGCGTGACCCACAGCAAGCCGTCGGGATACTCGGCGATGTGCGCGTACGCAAAGACCGTCGCCAGCGCGCTCTTGCCGATGCCGCCCAAGCCGCGCACGCCTGCGATGCCGACCGCGCCATTCGCGCGCAAACGCGCGGCGATGTCACGCAGTTCGTCTTGCCGTCCGACGAAAATTTCGGGCGGCGGAGGCGGCATCAGTCCGCGCGATGCGGCGCCGCGTATGCTGATTTCGCGCGCGAGCGTGAGCGCGACTTGCTTCGCGAGTTCATCGGGAGTTTTGAAGAACGCGACAGTGTGCCGCGCCATCAAGTCGGCGCGGAATCGTTTGATGCTTGCGCGTTGCGCGGGTTCGTCGTCGCGCGGCGCGTCCGTCACCGCGTCGTCTTGCAGGAAGACGAAACGCGGAATGTTCAGTTCGCCTGCGCGCAAATACTCGCGCTCGGTGTACGAAATGCCATTCGCGTCCGTCGCGCCGTAGCGCTGTCCGACGACGAGGACGAGCCAGTGCGACCGCGCGACTTCGGCAAGGCACGTCTCCAGCGGCGTCTCTTCGCGCGCGAAGAAATGCTCCATCCCCTTGAAGTGCTGACCGAGCGCGACGATGACTTGCTCGACCGCCTGACGTTCGGCGACGAGATCGCGGTAAGTTGAGGAGAGGAAAATTTGGTAGGGCATCGTTGCCGCCGTAGGACAATTTTTCAAATTGTCCTACGCCAAGTATAGCGGCAAAAGCAAAGCGCGTCAAAAAAATGAGGGGGGAAAAGAAGGCAGAGAAGGCGCGCGCCCTCTCTGCCTTCTCCGCCCTCTCATGCCCTCTACGTCCTCTTATCCCCCTCTTCCCCTTACGTCTTTTGATACACGATCTTCCCCCCCACCATCGTCAACTCGATCGTCGTCTGGTAGAGTTGCTGCCACGATAACGCGTACGGGTCTTCTGTCCACACGATCACGTCCGCCATCTTGCCAGGTTCGAGCGAGCCCTTGACTTGTTCCTGGAAGAGCGCGTACGCGCTTGTGACGGTGTGCGCGCGGATCGCTTCTTTGAACGTGAGCGCCTGATCCGGCGCGATCACTTGATTGCTCGCGGTGACGCGCGCCAGCGCGCCCGCGAGTGTGACTTGCGGCGAGTACCACGGCAGCGTCGGCGAATCGGAACTGAGGCAGAGCGGCACGCCGAGATCGAGCCAGGTGCGCGTGGGAATCATGCGCTTGGCGCGTTCTTCGCCCAGCGATTCGCGCAGATAATCGCCGAGCAAGCGAATCGCCTGCGGCTGCGTCGAGACGATCACGCCCAGATCTTTCGTGCGCTTGAGCGCCTTGTCCGTGTTCAAGACTGCGTGTTCAATGCGATGGCGCGCGTCGGCGCGCGGATTCGCTTTTTGCGCGAATTCAATCGCGTCGAGCGCGAGATCCACCGCCGCGTCACCGATGACGTGGAACGAGCATTGAAAGCCGAGCGCGTGCAGCGTCTTCACCGCGTCGTTCAACGCGCGTCCGTCCCAGGTCGCGATGTCCCACGCCATCCCTTTGTGCGGTTCGTGCGTGTGCATCGCGGCGACTGCACCGTCCACCAAAAATTTATAGCCGCGCAAACGCATGTAATCGTCTTCGTACTGCAATTGCTTGACCGCTTCGGGACGTCCCGCGAGTTCGGGATAGTACTCGATCGTGTTCATGATCGCGCCGCGAATCGTCATTTTGCGCGCGCGCCCCGCGTCGAAGTACGCTTTCATCCGATCCAAGCCGCGCGCGTTGTTGTCGCAAAACGTCGTCACGCCGACGGCGGCGAATTTCGGTTGCGGCGACGTGACTGCCGCGTCCCAGATCTGCGGCGTCATCAAGTTCGCCCACAACTTGCGGAAAATGTCCATCGCCGAGTGATTGATCAGCACGCCGTTCGGCTCGCCTTTCGCGTCGCGCCCGAACATTCCGTACTTTGGATTCGGCGTGCTCGCGGTGACGTTCGCGAGTTTGAGCGCGTACGAGTTGACCGTGCCGACGTGTCCGCCCTGATTGATCAGCATGACCGGATGATTCGGCGAGACCGGATCGAGATCGCGCTTTTCCGGATTGCGCCCTTCGAACGAAATGAATCCTTGTGCGATCACCCAATCGCCTTTTTGTTTCTTGGCGACGGCTTCCGCGATCTTCGCTTGCAGTTCCGCGAGCGTTTTGACGGCGGGCGGATTGATGTCAATGTACAGCGGTCCCACCAAGCCGAGCGCGCTCAAGTGATTGTGCGTGTCAATGATCCCCGGCGTCAACGTCTTGCCGCGCAAGTCAATCACTTTGGTGTTCGTACCCGCGAGCGCGCGCATCGCGTCGGTCGTGCCGGTTCGCAGAATCAAACCGTCTTTGATCGCGAGCGCTTGCGCGACACTATCGCTCGCGTCCAGCGTGACGACTCTGCCGTTGACGAAAATCGTGTCGGCGACGATGCCGGGCGGGAGCGTTGGCGCGGCTTGCGCGCCACGAGTCGGGATCGGCAAAGTATTCGCTGCCGGCGCGCCGCTCGTGGGCGCGGGCGTTGCCGTCAGTTTGACGACTTGGTCGCCGCGACAACCGGCGAGCGCGATCCCGCCGACGGTCAGCGCGCCGAGCCGCAGAAAATCGCGCCGCGAGAGATGTTGGTCACACATTTTTCCTCCTCGGTTGGGCAAATTTGCAAATTTGCCCTACGTTTTCTGATATACGATTTTTCCGCCAATCATCGTCAATTCGATTTTGGCTTGCAAGATTTCTTCAGGTTTGATGGTGTAGAGATTCGCATTCCACACCGCGAGGTCGGCGAATTTGCCGGGTTCGAGCGAGCCCTTGGAATTTTCTTCAAAGCACGCGTACGCCGAACCCATCGTGTGCATACGCAATGCCTCTTGGATGGTGAGCGCTTGTTCGGGATTGAGGGGCTTGTTGAATTGATCGAAGCGCAGAACGCTTTCCGTCAGCGTGACCTGGGGCGTATACCACGGCGAGGTGGGCGTGTCGGAGCCGAGCGCGAGATGGATGCCGGCGTTCATCCAGTCGCGCGTCACGATGAGGCGTTTGGCGCGCTCCGCCCCGAGTTTGTCGGGTAGATTGCCCATCCCGCGCACGAATTGCGGCTGACAGGAAATCACCACGCCCAGATCAGCGGCGCGTTTCACCGCGTCTTTGGAACAGAGGATCGCGTGTTCGATGCGATGGCGCGGGTCTTTGCGCGGGTTTGCTTTCATCGCGGCTTCATAGGCGTCGAGCGTCAAGTCAATCGCCGCGTCGCCGCAAGCATGCACCGAAATCTGGAGTCCAGTATCGTGCAGCGCCTTGATCGTTTGCTTGTACTGATTGGGATTCCAGGTGGGCATATTCCAACTGATGCCGGGATGCGGCTCGTGCGTGTACCACGTTGGAAATTGTCCGTCGATCAGGAATTTGTAACCGGCAAAGCGCATGTACTCGTCGTTGATGCGTTCGATCTGGTTGAGCGCGCGGTCGAGATCGGCGGGCCATTCGAGCGTGTAGTAAACCTGCGAGCGCAGCATCATGCTTTTCGCATGCGCGACTTGGAGGTAACCCTGAACGGCGTTGAAGCGGGCATTATTGTCGTGATAGGTCGTCACGCCCACTTCCGCCATTTTCATTTCCGCCGCGCGCAAACTGTCCGCGATTTGCTGCGGCGTCGGCTGCGGGATGTGCGCGCGCACCAGGTCCATCGCGCGATGATTGTAGAATACGCCGGTCGGATTGCCCTGCTTGTCGCGCTCGATGACGCCGCCTTCGGGATTGCGCGTCTGCGCGGTGATGTTCGCGATTTTGAGCGCGGCGCTGTTGACCGAGGCAAAGTGTCCGCCTTGCTGCATCAGCCAGACCGGATTGTCCGGCGAGATCGGATCGAGTTGGGCGCGCGTCGGCGGATCAATGTCCCAGTAATAGCCCTGCACCCATTCGCCCGGTTTGGCTTTGGCGATGGCGGGCTTTAGTTTCGCCAGCAAATCGTTGAGCGTTTTCACGTCGGGCGGGATGAGCGCCACATAGTTGGCGAGCAAGTTGCCCCACACCTGCAGGTGATTGTGCGCGTCGATCAAGCCCGGCGTCACCGTTTTCCCGCCGAGATCGATTGTCTTGGTGTTCGCCCCGGCGAGCGCGCGGATCGCGCCATTCGCGCCGGCGCGCAGGATCTTGCTGTCTTTGATCGCGACGGCTTGCGCGAGCGTGTCGCGCGCGTCCATCGTGATGACATTGCCGTTCACCAAGATCGCGTCCGCGACTTGTCCCGCGACCGGTGGGGCGGTAGTCGGCGTGAGCGCCGGTTTCGCGCCGATGGTCGGCGCGGGCGTCGCGGTCATGTGCACGCTTGGTTCGCCGCGACAACCGGCGAGCAAAGTCGCGCCCAGCGCGCCCGCGCCGAGTTTGATGAAATCGCGGCGAGTCAAATGTCGGTCACACATTTTTCCTCCTTCCATACTACTCAGTCTGTCATTTCGAGAGACCATATCGCGAGGTGGCGATATGTTTGCAGTCAGAAACTCGCGTAGTTTGTAGTGAGCGACGAAGCGAAGTTTGCGGAGTCGCGTTATCCGCGAGCAAGAACGACGGCACTCCGCAAAAACCGCTGCGTGCCTGACTACAAACGATTACCTTTTCCACTCGTAGTCAGCGGATACGCACGCCTCCATCCGCTTATCCGCTACCTATCCGCTGAAACTCTGCCGCGCGCTTGTTCCGAGTTCCCGTCAATGAACCCGGTCAAGCGCAGATCAACCGTATCCTTGTCGAAAGTGAGCGCGTACTCCAAACGATCCGCCTCGTTCAGGAATTGTTGTTGGACGACGAAGGTCTTGTCGTTTTGCCAGAATCCGCGCATCGCGACCTCGCCGCGCGCTTCGATGCGCGTCACGCGAAACACATTGTCCAAGCCGACGGGTACGTCCACGCGTTTGTCGCCGACGATCATTCGGAAGAGCGCGTCTTTGTCTTGAAACGTCAACGCGAATCCGCGCAGATTCAGCGAATTGTTTTCCAGTGTGTACGTTTTGCCGGAGATCGTTTGCGCGATGGCGGGCAACGATGGTACGGGTTTTGGCTCCGATTGTCCAAGCGTCTTCGCGCGCGCGGCAAGCGCGGTGGCAGCGGTCGCGTTCTCCGGCAGTGCTTGTGGTTTTGCGGCAGGGATAACGAACTTTTCGACGAGCGACGCGGGCAGATCGAACATCGCCGTTTTGAGTCCGCTGGTGAAAACGACGACCATGTCCAAATCGTTCAGCACGAAGATGTACTGGCTGCCGCGTCCCGCCGCGTTGTAGACGCCGAACGGCTGCACCCACCATTGATAGCCGTAATCTTTGGCGTCCGGCGTGTCAATGTGTTTTTGCGACGACTGCTTGACCCAATCGGCGGAAACGATTTGTTGTCCGTCCCAGGTTCCGTTTTTCAAGAACAGATAGCCGATCTTCGCCATGTCGCGCGGCGTCAATTCCAAACCATCTTCGCCGCGATAAATGCCATTCGGGTCTGCCGTCCAGGACACGTCCGCGATGCCAAGCGGCTTGAAGAGATATTCTTGCGCGAACGCCAACTCGTTCAGCCCCGTCGTCTTTTGCAAAATCGCGCTGATGAGATGCGCGCCGCCGGAGTTGTAGTTAAAGCGCGCGCCCGGCTCTTCTTTCATCGGACGATCAAGAACGAATTGCGCCCAGTCCTTGCTCTGAATCATCTGCCGATTGGAATTGTTCGGCGCGCTGATCGAGACGCCGGTTTCGTTCCACTCCATCCCCGACGACATCGTGAGCAAATGTTCCAGCGTCATCGCTTGTTTGCGCGCGTCCTTATTCGCAATCGTCCGCTCCGGGAAAAAGTCTACGACGCGATGATTGACGTTATCAATCTTGCCTTGCTTGATCGCGACGCCGACGAGCGCAGAGTTGACGCTTTTGGTGCACGAGTACAGCACGTGCTTGTAGCTCGACAGGAACGGATACCAGTACGCTTCGGCGACGATGTAGCCGTGCCGCGCGATGACGATGCTGTGAATGTTGAGTTGCTTTTGCTGGATTTCGTCGAACAATTTCAGCAACGCCGCAGAGTCAATCCCTTGTTGTTCGGGTGTGGAGGTTTTCCAAGTTTGCGTGGGATAGTCCGCGGTCGCGTCCGATTTCGTCGCGGTCGTCGGACTCGCCACACGCGCAGTTTCCGGGGTGGGACTCGCGGATGGCGGCGCGGCGCGCGCGCAACTTGTGATCGCGATGAGCAACGCGCAGAGAATCAAAAGCAAATTGCGATTCATCCAACACCTCTCATCTCCAAATCACTTGCACGTCAACGTGAACGTCGCCTGATTCGATACTTTGTCGTTCGGCGTGAGAACGTGCAGACGCGCCCAGAAGGTACCGCTACTGCCTGATTTGAAATCGCCGCTTTCAATCGTTTGACTGCTTGCCGCCGAAAAATTCATCGTGCGCGTGTCGCTGTTCCCGTCGCTGCGTTCCCAACGATACGTGACTGTGCCGGGCGCGTTCGTGGCCATCGTGCCGTTGAAGTGAAAGGTGTGTGGGCAAGCGCCGGTAAACGCCGTCGGATTCGCGTTCACGCTGACGAGTGTGACAATCGCCGGGCTGGCGCAGTTGAGCGTGAACTTGGCTTGATCCGAAATCATCGCGTTCGGCGCGAGCACTTGGAGTTTTGCCCAGTGTGTGCCGTCTTGATCGTACGTGACGTTGCCGCTCGTCACCGTTTGCGATCCTGCCGCCGTAAAGTTGATCGTGCGCGCCTCACTTTCGCCGTTGCTGCGAACCCACTTGTACGTCACCGTGCCGGGGCCGTTGGTCGTGATGACGCCGGAATAATTGATCGTTTTGGGACAAGCGCCGGTGAAGATTTCCGGGGCAACGTCCGCCGTAACTTTGGTGACTTGGGATGTCGAACCGGCAAGTGTCTTGACTTCGACCGCGCAGGCATTGGCAGGCGATTCGCCAAAGGCGTTGTACGCACGGATGTCGAGATTGTACGTCGTGTTGGGCATCAAGTTTTCCACCGCGCCCGCAATCACAGTGGCGTTGTCGAAGATTTTGAGCGGTTGATTGTTCCCGCGCTGATACACGCGAAAACCATTCCAGTTTCTCTGTCCGGGTGTTGGAGACACCGGCTCTTCCCACGAAAGATAAATTCCCGCGCCCGAAGCATTGCCACGACAATTCCGCGGCGCAGACGGGGCTTGGCTAGCCGAGCCGCCTGAGCACGTCCACGTCGTTTCGCCGCGATTCGACGCGAGATCGTTCGGTTCGAGCACGCGCAGGCGAACCCAGTAATTGCCGGAACTGGGAATCGACCAATCGTAATTCGTCACCGTTTTTTCGCCCGCCGCGTCGAATTGCAACGTGCGCGTTTCGCTGTTCGTGCCGTCGCTCCGCTCCCAGCGATATTTCACCGTGCCCGCGCCGTTCGCGGTGATTTTCGATCCGGCGGTGAACGTGTTCGGGCAGGGACCGCTGTACGACGAACGATTGACGCTGATCGTCGCGTTCGTCGCAGCAAACGCCGAGGGCGCGCCGCCCGATTTTACCGTGAGCGTCAAACTCACTTTGTTGTTGCCTTCGCCTGCCGCGCCTTCGTCCACGCGTTTGGTGTAATCCACTTCGACCCAGGAAGGCGACGTGCCTGCCGGAGAATTCGTCACGAGGTTGGCGAACGTGCCGCCGCCCCACCCCTTTGCCGCAATGCCATTCGGAAATTCGCGCGAACAACAATTCTTCAGCCCGGTGACCTCGTGGAATTGCCAGAAAACGGTGAAGGGTCCCGACGGAACATCGCCTTGATTGGCGACGGTGAAGACCGCGTTGAACGGTTGTCCCGCCGTCACTTCGCTCGGCTCGATGCGCGCATCCACGATCACCAAGTCGGGTTTGCCGGGGATGACGACTGCCGCCGTCACGCTGACTTGCGCGGTGTAATTGCGCGCGCTGCCGTCTTGGAACACAACGGTCAACGTATAATTCGTCGTCTGCGTCGGACATTCTTGTTGCTGTTCGTGTCCGGTCACGCCGACGCCTTCAAAGTACACTTCGCGCGCGCCTTCCACATCCCAGCGTAACGTACTGCATTGCCCCTGCGCGATGCTTGTCGGGTTCGCGGCAAAGTTGACGGTCGCGCCGGAGGGCGCGGCTTGATTGCCGCTCGACGAGACCGGATCGGTTGGCACGTCCGGCACCGGCGCGGGCAGATCGCCGGGATTCGTCGGATCGTTGAGACTTGATAGCGCGAGGACGCGGATCGCGGCGGGCTGGCTTTTCGTGCCCGACACACCGTGCGCCTGCACCACGATCGTGTGAACGCCTTTGCTTTGAATGGTCAACGGGATCGCGGAGGCAAAGGTGGTCTGCCCGGAAGGCGCGGCAATCGGACTCCCAAGTTGCCCGTCTACCGCGGACGCGATCGCCTTGACACCGCCCGGATCGTTCGCGACGACGTGAACCTGGAACGGCTGACCGACGCGCACGCGCGCGCCGTTTGCCGGCGAAGCAATACGAATCACCGGCTGCGTCGGCGCGCCAGACGATGGTTGTTGCGCCGCCGATTGCGCGGGTTGCGCCGCCTGTTCCATGCGACCACGTACCAGCGCGAAAAGTAAAAGCGCGATGATGATCAAGATGATCAATGCGAGACAGCCGAATAGTCTTTTCATCGTTACCTCTGTTTGGGAGTTGGAGGTTGGAGGTTGGAAGTTGGAAAATGGAATCCAACTTCCAATCTCTAATCTTCAAATTATCGGCGTGCCGCATCCACGCTGCACGCGTCGGCGCGCGATTCGCCGGAGGCGTTGTAGGCGCGCACGTCAAAGTGGTGTTGCACGCCGCCGGGCAAATCGGCAATCGTCCAACTCCGCGCGCTCGCGCCAACCGTCGCTTCGAGACTCGTTTTGCCTTGATAGATGCGGAACCCGTCGGCTTGACCGGTGAACTGCCATTCGACGCGGAGCGTGCGCGTGTCAATTTGCGTCGCTCGACAATTCGTCGGCGCGGCGGGCGCTTGCCCGGCGGGCGGCTGGGTTGTTCCGCCGCCGCTTCCAATCGCAACCGTGCCGGTCTTTTCGTTGTTATTCTCGTTCGCTTCGCCCTTCACGTCGTTCTCCGCGTCGACGACCGTGACCCAGTGCATTTCGCCGCGCTCTCCCGCCGGATAGGTGTAGGCGCAATCCACGACCCATTCGCGCTGGTTGAGGTTGTAGAAATCCTGACTGCACCCGACGAGTCCTTTGTCTTTCTGATGCGGATGCCAGCGAATCGTGAATGCCGCGCTGATCGGTCCACCCTGATTGCGCGCGACGATGTGAATGCGGACTTGACTAGAATTTGCTGCCACTGGCGTTACCGTCGTTTCTGCGACGATGAGATCGGGTCGCGCGGGCGGCGTCGGTGAAGGTGCGCCAACCGATTGGGGGTGAGCCGGCGCTGGGCTGAACGCCGTCGCAGAAGGGCGCGCCGCCGGTGGTTGCCCGGCGGGCGGCGGAACGTACGCCGTCGCGGTTGGAATCGGCGCGGCAGGTTGTTCGCGTCCGCGACACGCCGCGGGAGTTAGCATAGCGACCAGCAGGATCAAAAGCAGCGAGTTCTTTTTCAGGTTACTCATCATGTTCTCCTTCACGAGTTCCAAATTCAAGGTTGAACTTGCTAACGAAAGAACGGCATAGCGCGGCAAAGGAAAAACAACATGCACATCAACAACAAGAGAAAGAAAATCCCGCCGCCGCCAAACCACATTGCCCGTCGTCCGAAACGTCGTCGTCGCAAAAACATCGCACACCTCCAGAAATTCGACCGCCGACCGATGACCGCCGACTGTCGTAAATTTTCATCCGCAGTCTACACCATTGCGCGGGAAATTTCTCAGACTAGAGCAAACAGTCAGCCAACAATTTGCCAACAATTCGTCGGTTGGTCGAATAGTCAATCGGTCAACTAGTCAAATCGTCACGCACAAAAAAATCGCGCAGTCGAAATTGAGTTCGACTACGCGACTAGTTGACCAAGTGACTAGCTGACTATCTTGTACCCGCGCCCGTGCACCGTCACAATCAACACCGGCTCTGCCGGATCGGGTTCGATCTTTTCGCGCAGACGCTTGACCAGACTTTCGATCTGATAGTCGTACACCGCGGCTTCGTATTCGGGCCACACGGCTTGCGCGATTTGTTGTTTGCCGATCGGCGCGCCGGCGTTTTGGTAGAGGAGATCGAAGAGGGCTTGTTCTTTCGGGGAAAGCGAAACGGGTTTGCGATTGACCCAGATTTCGCCGGTCTTGGCGTCGACGATGAGCCGCGGAAAATTCGCCGCGCGCAGTGTGGACTCTGGATCATGAAACGTCAAGACCGCGCTCGCGACGGTGATTTCGTCGCCATCGCGCAGCGGCTCCGGCGCGGCGATGCGCCGACCGTTGAGAAATGTTCCATTCGCGCTGCCGAGATCGGAGAGCGTGGACGTTTCGCCGTCCCACGCGATTTGCGCGTGTCGTCGCGACGCGCGCGCGTCGGCGATGTAGACCGCGCATTTTTCGGAACGACCCAGCACAATCGGTTGATCGGCGAGTGGGAATTGGCGACCCGCCGCGTCTTGCAGGTACGGCGCGCGCGGGGTCATGGTTGATCCTTGTATGAAATGCGGAGCGCTGGGCGATTCGCCGGATCGGCTTGCTCGGTGAGGTAAACCCAGGACTGACACTCGCGTGGGCTGTCGTCGGAAAACATCAGCAACAAGCCGCCGCCGGCGCGCCCGCGTTTTTGCCATCCGACGATGGTTTGCGTCAGGTTCAGCGCGACGGATCCCGCATCGGGCAAAGTAACTCGATCAATCGGCGTCGAGTCGTAATCTACGCCAGTCGCCAAGCCCGGCGCGCTCCACGGCGAATTATAGGTCGCGGACGCGGGACGCCACGGCGTCGCCATCCGGAACGCGACGAGGCGACACGGCGCGGCAGTTTTCGCTTGCGTTTCGATCCGCAAGGTCAACGTCGCTGAAATGACATTTGCCTCCGGTGGCAGTTGCGCCGCGTTGATTCCGATCAAGACGCGGTCAGCGGGGCTTGCCCCGCGCAACTGCGCGCGCGCGACGGCTTGCCCCACTTCATCCGGCTTGTCGGGATCGAGCCAGGTGTCCACGATGGCGTCCGCGCCTTCGAGGACGAGCGTGGTTGTTCCGGCTTCCAGCGTCGGCGTCAAGCGCGCGAGATAGCGTTGCGTGCGCCACGACGCGCTGAAGATGAACAGCACGAAACAGATGAGAATCGTCAGCACGATCAAGGCGATGCTTTGCCAGACAATCGCGCGGCGCGATAAATTCGACAGACGCGCGCGCAGACCGGCGAACACGGGATTGCGCGGCACAGGCGGCAGCGCGCGTTTTCCGCGTGACGAAGGATCGCTTGCCGCGCGGATCGCGGCGCCCATTTCTCCGGCAGTTTGGTAGCGCGCGTTTGGATCTTTGACGAGCGATTTGAGGATGACGCGTTCGATTGCGTCCGGCAAATCGGGGCGCAGCGCACGCGGCGGCGGCAGCGGCGACGTGAGATGCTTGAGAATGATCGCGTACGGCGTGTCGGCGTCGAACGGCAAATGATTCGTGCAGAGTTGGTACAGCATCACGCCGAGCGCGTAAATGTCCGAGCGCGCGTCGCCGGGTTCGCCCTTGCCTTGCTCCGGCGACATGTACGCCGGAGTGCCAAGCGTGCCGCTGCCGCCGGTGATGATCGTCGCGTCGATCATTTTCGCGATGCCGAAATCGGTGAGCACCGGACGTCCGTCGTTCGTGATCAGCACGTTCGACGGTTTGATGTCGCGATGGACGACGCCGCGCGCGTGCGCGTAATCCAACGCGTCGGCGAGCGAACCGATGACGTGCGCCACTTCGTCGAGCGGCATGTACTCGTCGCGGGAACTCAGGTCGCGCAAGCGCGCTTTGAGCCCCACGCCGCTCAGGTACTCCATCACGATAAACGCGAGACCATTGTCGGCGTCGAAATCGTAAACGCGCACGCTGTGGGGATGTTCGAGCGCGGCGATGGCGCGCGCTTCGCGCCGGAAGCGCGCGGCGAATTCTTCGTCGCCGGTCAAATGGGGGTGCAAAATTTTGACCGCGACGTAGCGGTCGAGGTCGGGTTGGTACGCCTTGTACACTTGCGCCATCCCGCCCTGTCCGAGTTTTTCGATCAGGCGATATTTGCCGAGGGTCGCGCCGGTGAGGTCAGTCGGACTGCGGCTTAATCGTGACGCGTCGTCTTGCTGCTCAGCCATCCGTTATCTCCGCACCGAGTCTGGCTAGAGTATACACAAAGGCGCGGAAAATCGCAAGAAGAAAGAAAGCGTAGATAGGGTTTTGTGCAAGTCGCGGACTGCCATTTCGAGACTACATACCGCCGCGCGGTATGTTCGCACTCAGAAACGCGCGTAGTTTGTAGTAAGCGACGCAGCGAAGTTCGCGGAGTCGCGTCTGCCAGCGGCAACGGCACTCCGCTCCGCTACGTGCCGGACTACAAACGCAAGTTTCTGGGTAATTTTTCATGAACTTGCGTTCACCAGCGTTCCGATGAAAATGTTGCGCGGGCGGTTCGCCCGTCGCAGCGCGAGCCAGCGGCTCGCGCAACCGTCCATTTTCAGGAGAAAATGTTGCGCGGGCGGTTCGCCCGTCGCAGCGCGAGCCAGCGGCTCGCGCAA
>DYJA01000035.1 GCA_020723345.1 Candidatus Aquidulcis sp.
GCTTGAGCGGGATACGCCAATCTTTTTCCCACACCTCCTCGCGCGGACCGACTTGAACGGAGACGACGACGAAATCTGCGTTCGGCAGCGCCGCGCGGCGATCCGTTGACGCGTGGATTTGCATCCGCGCGTCCCACGCCGCGTTCATTCGTTCGGCGAGTTGCGTCATCGTCGCCAAGCCGGGCGCGTTGATGTCCACGAGCCAGATTTCCGCGCCGCGCAATCGCCCCGAGCGAATGATCGTCGCGAGCGTGTTGAGTCCAAAAATCGCGCTGCCCGCGCCGATTAAAACGATTTTAGGTGTTCGAGTCATATTCACTCTTCTCGTTGAAGGATGAAGGATGAAAACAATCTTCCGCTTTTTCATCCTTCCGCCTTCATCCTTCTGCCTTTATGCCGCGGTTCCCGGTATTGGCGCTTGCGCGGTGTTCTGATCTGTGATGATCGCGTAATCCGGATGACCTTGCAAAAGTGTGACGGGATAATCCACATCCTCATCGCCCATCAGCGCGATTCGCAACACGGTACGCTGCCACGTTCCGCCTTGACAGTACAACCGAATCCGGCGCGACGCGAGAATGTCGCGCATACCGAGCGTGACTGCCATCGGCGGGATCGCGGCGGGGTTGCCGCCGGTCGCGCGCGCGCTGTTCATCACGATGGTTTCCGGTTCGAGTTGAACGAGGCGCGTGAGCGAATTGCGGAATTCCTCCGGCGTCAACTTGAACCAGCGCGAAATCGGCGGCTCGTTGAACGCGACGTGTCCGTGATAGCCGACGCCGCCGTAGCACGTGTCAATCCCGCCGAGTTCCGCGATGCGCGCGCTGATGCGATCCAGATTGAGCGGATCGGGAAAATGGATGTGCGCGTCGGGAATCCGCAAATCGGGATCGAGTTGGTCGAAGAGCGCGCGGCGGATGAATCCTTCGAAACTGAGCGGGTGATCGCGCGAGACCGCGCGTCCTTGCCAATCGCAGTACTCGTCCATGTTGAACGTGAAAACATCGCGCCAACTGATGCGCTCGGCGTTGCAGAGGTGCGCGAGAATCGGGTACTGGTCAACGGGTCCGACCGGCAAGATCAGGCGCGTCGGTTTGCTCGCCGCGTTGTTCGCATCGATCTCGTCGGCGATGCTGCGCGCAAAGTGCTGAAAGAGCGCGGGCAAATCGGAAACGATTTCGACGCGCACCTTGCTTGCGCGCGCGAGTTCGGACGCGGGAACAGTCAACAGTGAACAGTCAACAGTCAACAGTATCCGCATACTGTTCACCGTTGACTGTTCACTGTTCATCTTTAACTGCTCACTGTTCACTGTTGACTGTTCACTGTTCATGGGTCAACGTCCTCCAAAGCCGGTGAGGTGAATGCCCTGGACAAAGTAGCGCTGCGCGATGAAAAAGATAATGATCATCGGAATCAACGCGAAGGTGCCGGAGGCAAACACGATTTCCCACGAGGTGGCGTAGTACTGATCGTTGAACGCGCGAATCGCGACCGCGATCGTCCACGTGTTGATGTTGCTCAGATAGATCAGCGGTTCGAGGAAATCGGAATAGTGATACAAGAAACTGAAAATGATCACCGAGACGAGCGCGGGCTTGGACAACGGCAAAATGATCTGCCACAGGATACGGAACGTGGACGCGCCGTCAATCCGCGCGGCGTCCTCCAACTCAACCGGGATGCTCAAAAAGAATTGTCGCAGCAAGAAGATGTAGAACCCGTATATCGCGAACCAGGGCGGAACGACGAGCGGCAGAAATGTGTTGATCCACTTGAAACCGAAAATCGCCGGAAAGATTTTGCTGAACATGATAAAGCGCGGCACCAGCAAGACGATGCCGGGCAGCATCATCGTCGCGATCAGCAGCGCGAAGAAAATGCTCTTGCCGGGCCAGTCCATCCGCGCGAACGCGTAGGCGACGAAGACCGATGAGACGACGGTACCCAGCACGGCGAGGAATGACACAACGGCGGTGTTCCACATATTCAGCCACAACGGCGCGCGCTCGAACGCGTCCGCGTAGTTTGCCCAGCGCGGTGTTTCGGGAAGCCATTGCATTGGCACGGCGAAGACCTCGGTGGATGCTTTGAGCGACGACGAGATCATCCACAGCACGGGAACAATCGCCATCAACGACAAGAGGATCAGCGTCGCGTGGATCAGAATGCGTCCGATGACGTGACCGATGAGGCGACGCATACGTGCCTGACGGGCGTGCGCGGCAGCAGCATCGGAGCGTGTGAACGTTGCGGATGTAGATTGGTTTTCCATCTAGCCCCCCTCGTAATAAACCCAGCGTTCCGACATTCGGAACTGGATGATCGTAAAAATAACGATCACAAGAAACAGCAGCCAGGCAAGCGTCGCCGAGTAGCCCATATTCAAATACTCGAAACCTTGCCGATAAATGTACAGCACCATAAACAAAGTCGCGTCTTGCGGACCGCCCTTGGTCATGATCAGCGCGGGCGCAAAGACCTGGAACGAGTTGATGATGCCGACGACCAAATTGAAAAAAATCGTCGGAGTCATCAACGGCACGGTGATATTCCAAAAGCGTTGCAGGATGCCCGCGCCGTCAATCGCCGCGGCTTCCTTCAGCGATTCGGGCACGTTCTGCAAGCCCGCGAGGAACACGACCATCATCGTGCCCATACTCCAAATCCGCATGAAAATGAACGCGCCCAACGCGAGTTCTGTTTCGAACAACCATGCGCGCGGCGCGATGCCGAACCAGCGCAAGAATTCGTTGATGATGCCGAAATCGGGATGATATGCGCGCTGCCAGATGAACGCGCTGACGACGATCGGCACGATGACCGGCAAATACAGCGCAGTGCGATAGAAATTGCGAAAGTTTATTTTCTCGTTCAGCAGGATCGCCAGGAAAAACGCAAACACGACCTGGATGATCGTGCTGACGAACGCGTACATGCCCGTCGCCCACATCGACGCGCCCGCTTTGGGATCGGCAAATAGTTGCAGAATGTTGCCCAGCCCGATAAATTCCGGTTCGGTGAGCAAGTTCCATTTATGAAAGACGAGATAGATCGAGAATGCCATCGGAAACGCGATGAAGACTACAAAGCCGATGATGAATGGCGCGGCAAACAGATACCCCTCGATCCATCGCGCGATTTGCGCTTTGGAGGGTTTCGGTTTGCCGATGGCTTGGCTGCGTGCGAGTATGGTCATTGGTGCCTCCGCCCTGTGCGACATTTGATAGGGGCAACGCGCGCGTCGCCCCTGTGATCAATACCTTCGTCAATTTACGCCCACGCTGATTTTTCCCCACTGATCGAAGGGAACGCGGGCGATTCTCTCTGCGTTCTATTCTATCAGTGGGGAAATCTTGGCGAAGGTATTGACGACGTTGGAAGATCTATTTGGGTTTCTTCGCCCAGTAGTCGTCAAGCATCTTTTGGACGGCTTGATCAACTTTGGGGAGCACCTCGGCGGCTGTCGCTTTGTTCGCGAGCAGCGGATCCCAGCCGATGGGCTTGACCGCTTCGTTCCAGAACTGCGCGCGGTTCATTCCGCACACGACATCCACGACGCCGTTGTTGAATCCGGTGACGAGCGCCTTGTAGTTTTCCACGCCGTATTCTTGCTTGATGATGGGGCCATAGTACGATTCGACGAGCGCGGGATTGTTCGGCATACGACCGCTCAGTTTCGAGAAGATCTTTTGTCCTTCTTCGCCGCCCATGAATTTGAGACATTCCCACGACGCCGCTTCGCGCGCCGCGTCGGTCTTCATGATGACGACGCCTTCGACCCAGCCGCGATGCGGTCGTTTGCCATCTTGTTGCTTGGGCATCAACACCACGTCGAAGGGCACGTCCTTCTTTTCGTCGCGCAACTTGGGGCTGCTCATTTGCGGGAAGAACCAGGGCCCTTCGTACTTCATCGCCGCGGAGCCGGCGTTGAGACTGCCCGATCCGGCGTCCAGATCGGCGGGTGTCGGCGAGATCTTGGACTTGAAGTAAAAGTCGGACGCGACCTCTTGGATGATCTTGACGATCTCGGGTTGGTTGAACGTGGATTTCTTTGGTTCGATGAGCGTGTCGAATTCCTGCTTGCCCGTGCCGCGAATCCAGTGAATGTCGCGGAACCAGTTGCCGTTTGCCTGATAGCCGAATTGTTTTTTGCCGCCGACGGGCTTGGTCAGTTTCTGCGCGATTTCGAGGAACTGTTCGTACGTCCAGTCGTCGGTGGGGTACTTGACGCCGGCTTCGTCGAACAGTTTCTTGCTGTAGAACATCACCATCGTGGCGAGTTGCATCGGCATCAGCCAGGTCTTGCCGTCGCGAATCGCGTAATCGGTGACGGCTTTGAGTTGGGGCCACGCGTACGAAAAGTTGTCGCGCTTGATCCAGTCGTCCAGCGGCACGATCGTCTTGGTGTCGGCGAACGGTTGAAAGCCCCAGCCCTGCATGCTGACGATTTCGGGCTGCGCGCCGCCAGCGATCTGAGTCTGGATCTTGGTGTAGTACGTCTCGTCGTTCGGCGCGAAGGTGACTTGGACTTTGATCTTGTCCTGCACCGCCATGAACTGCTTGATGGTCGCGTCAAAGGGTGGCACATCGGCTTGCCCAAACGCCATGAGATTCACGGTCGCGGGCGCGATGGTTGGCTTGGCGGCGGGCGCGGCAGCCGCGGGCGCTTTGGTTGGTTCAGGCGCGGGACCGCAACTGGCAAGCACAGCGGCGGTCACAACGGCTTGACCGCTCAGCGCGAGAAACTCGCGGCGCGTGAATTTGCGGGATGTGGATTTTTCGTCCATGGATTCTCCTCCTAGAGAAGTGTGAGTCGATCAATCAGTTGACTGCGTTGTCGTTTGATTCGATGCGTTTGGCTCATCCTCCTTTCCTTTCTGATGGCTGCGTGTCCAGGTTCGCGCGAAATAGATCGCGCAGACGCCGATAGCCAATGAGTTGAATGTTTTGACTCGCCACGTAATCGCGGAATGATGAATCTTGTAACAAGTTGTACTCATCCACGCGGAAAAACCCGCGCGCCGGATTGATCGCTTCGATGTCGCCGGGCGCGTTGGGGTGGAGCGAAATGAAAGTCAGCCCGGCAGGAATGTCGGCAACCATCGCGCGATAGGCGGCGTTACATTCCGCGCTCGGTACGGCGGGCGAGATGAAAAAATGATCCACGATTGGCATGCCCAAATTCTCCAACCGCGCAATCAGCGCTTGGTGAATTGACAGATCGAGATTGGGAATACCGAGCGCGGTTTTGAATATATCGATCTGGCGCGGATCGAGCACCGGCAGCCGATATTCGATGCCGAGCCGCGCGTAAATTTCCATCGCGCCGGGAATCAACGCGACGCCCATGTGCGTGTCGAGATGCGTCACATCGATGCCCGCCGCGAGCGCGGTTTCGATCTGCGCGCGAAATTCCGCTTCGACCGCTTTGAGATTCAAGTGTTCCGCGGCTTGATGCGTTCGATGATAAAAGTACCCTTCCGCGTCGATCAATCCCGACGCGCGGTCGCGCGTAGAGATCGGGCCCCAGCGATAATATTTCCATTCGCTCGTCAGAGTCAGGTGGACGCCCAAATCCAGTTCGGGATGATCGCGCGCGAGCGCGGCGGTTTCCAGAAACCAGGGACAAGGCACCATCACCGAGCCGCACGAAATCAACCCGCGTTGCGAAAGTTCCAGGAACGCGACGTTCGTGCCGTGACACATTCCAACGTCGTCGGCGTGAAAAATGACGACGCGGTCAGAAGGCGCAAGCCCAAGTTGGGTCAACACAGGATCCATAAGCGATTTTTCTCCGGGGGCTTTGTTCAAACGCCATGCCGCGCGAGGCGGATTTTGTATTCGTATCGATCGCTGCGATAGAACGTCGTCGTGAATTCGATGGGACGCATTTCGGTAGTGTAGGTGAGGCGGCGGCGGACGAGGAGCGGCGCGTTGCGGGAGACGCCGAGTTTGCGCGCGAGGTCGGCGTCCGCGCTCGCCGCGCTGATCGATTCGTCGGCTTCGATAAGTGGGGTGTGCAACGCGTTCTCGACGATTTCGTACAACGGCACGCGATTGAGGTCTTGCTGCGCGAGTTGTGCGCCGAGGTCGCAATTCCAGTATCCGCGCGCGACGGCAATCGGCTCGCCGTTCGCGATCTGAATGCGTTCGATCAAGTACGCTTGTTGCTTGGCGGAGAGTTTGAGGGCTTGGCGGATCTCGTAGGGCGGGGTCGTCAACTCGGCGCGCACGAGTTTGAATTGCGGCGTAATGTGGCGGTTTTGCATTTCTTCCGCAAACGAAGTGAGCCGCGCGAGCCGCTCTTCCAATTTCGCGCGTTTGACGAAGGTGCCTTTGCCGGCTTTGCGATAAATCCAACCTTCGAGCACGAGATCGCGCACGGCGCGGCGGACCGTCGTGCTACTCAGATTGTAGCGGCGCATCAATTCGTGTTCGGTCGGCAGCGCGTCGCCGGGTTTGTAGACGCCCTGCGCGATGTCGTCGCGCAAGATTTCTTCCAGCCAGCGATAGTAGGGCGAAAAGCGTGGGGTGGGCACTCTGGTTCTCCCTCGAACTGCAAAATAGTGCATTAGTGCACTATTATTATAGCACGAAGGCGAACCGGTGTCAATACTCGCGGAGTTCTATTTCGGGCTTTGTCAAAGTCAGGTGTAGGTTGTCATTTCGAGCGGAGCGAGAAATCTCCGCCTAGGCAGCCGAGATTTCTCGTCGGCACAAACCGCCTCCTCGAAATGACAATGACAAAGCCCTAAGTTCTATTTCATCGAGAAAATCGAAACTCGAAATCCAGAACTTGGCGTCTTCAAGCGTGTTCTCGCGGGCAATTCGTGACGACGTGGATGCGCGCGTCGGCGTCCGTCCAAGTTTCGCCGCGCGCGTCGACGCGGCGCGTTTCGCCCGGCGGCAAGATGAACTCGAGTCGCGAGTACGGCAACGCGAAATCGCCGCGCGCTTGCGTGCCTAGTTCGATGGTGTTTGATTCTGCGATCACCTGCAAGGTTACTCGAGTCAACGCGCCGCGCTGATAGTTCAGTGTCACGCCGTCGTCCTCGATCAGCGTGAACGCGCCGCGACCTTCGCGCGGAGGCGGGAAAACGTACACTTGACGCACATCGTCCGGTTCTGCGCCGATGTGCCGCATCACCTTGCCCATCGGAATGATGCCTCCGGCGGAGACGAACAGCGGAATCCGTTCGAGCGGCGCGTCCACTTGGATTTCTTGCCCGCCGCGGTACCACTTGCCCGTGTAAAAATCGCACCAGTCGGTTTCCTGGGGCAAATAGACGCGGCGCGTGCGCGCGCCGGCTTCGTACACCGACGCGACGAGCAAGTTGGGACCGAGCATGAAATCGAACGATTCAGTGTGGCAGCGCGCGTCGCGCGGAAACGCGTACACCATCGGACGAATGATCGGGCGTCCCGTCTGCGCGCTTTCGAACAACAGCGAGTACAGGTACGGCATCAGCCGATAACGGAATTCGATCCATTCGCGAATGATGGGCAAAACTTCCGGATACATCCACGGTTCGTTCGCTGTGCCGTCGAGATGCCACGAGTGGATCGTAAAGCGCGGATGAAAGACGCCGTTCTGCACCCAACGCACGAACAGTTCCGGCGACGGCGCCAGTCCCATAAAACCGCCGACATCGTGTCCTGTATTTCCCATTCCGGACAGCGACAGCCCCAAGCCCATCGGAATGTTGTACTTGAGCGTTTCCCACGAGGTTGAATTATCGCCTGACCAGGTTTGCGCGTAGCGTTGCATCCCCGGACACGCGGAACGCGTGATGAGGTACGGGCGTTCGTTCGGGTGAAACTCGCGCTGCGCTTCGTACGACGCGCGTACCATCAGCATTGTTTCAAGCGAACGCGCCAGCGCGATGCGGAGCGGTTCGCCGAACCCGGCGCAGCGCGCGTCGTCATCCCAGATTTCGAACTCGTTGTTGTCGTTCCAGGTTGAGGCGATGCCGTACTCGAGCAATTGCGCGCGGACGTTTTCTTTCCACCAATTGTAACCCGCTTCGCTCGTGAAATCAATGTACGATCCCTGTCCGCCCCAGAACACACTGGCTTGGGGCGCGTCGCTCTCGGCGGATTCGATGAATCCGCCGCGTGATGCCACTTCGTCGTAGCGCGGATGCGTCGTCAGCAAACACGGTTTGATGTTCGCGGTGAGATGAATTCCGGCGCGCGCGAAATTGTCAACCATCGCGCGCGGATCGGGAATGCGATTGCGATTCCAGGTGAACACATTTCGTTTTTCATCGGCGTCGAGCGTATAGCCCGACGACAAATGAAACAAGTCGCACGGAATTTGATGCTCGGCGCACAGCGCGACGAATTGTTTGAGTTGTTCTTGCGCGTCGGGCGCTTCGGTGTAACTCATCGTGGAGCCGAGATAGCCGAGCGACCAGCGCGGCGGTACGATCTGGATGCGCCCGGTCAGCGCGGTGAACTTTTCGACGACCTGTTCGATGCTCGGACCATAGATCAAGTAATAATCGAGATCGCCGTCGTCGGCTTGATAGTAGCGATAGCGTCCGTGATACGCGTCTACTTCGCAACCCAGGTCGAACACGCACGGCGCGAAATTGTCGTAAAAGAGACCGTAGGCGATTTGCGAATCTGGAATGAAGGTGATGTAAAACGGAAAGTGTTTGTAGAGCGGGTCCGTCGTGCGCGCGTTATAGCCGAGCGCGTCGAGATTCCGCATCCGCATCCGCGTCCCGGCTTTGTCCAGTTCGCCCGCGCGCTCGCCCAAACCGTAGTAATGTTCATCCGGGCGATGTTCCATGTAGTGCCAGATCGCTTTGCCCGCGCGATCATAGACGTACGCGCGCCCGGACAAATCGCACGCGAACGGCTCGCCGCGCGCGTCTGACCACTGAATCGCAAAATCGCTCAGCGTGATGGTGAGTTGCAGTTGCTGGGTCTGGACGCGCAGCGCGTTCTCAACGCGCGCGCTTTCGAAACGCGGCAACGCGAACGGCGAAAGATCATCGCGACGACGACCTTCGCGCGGTACATCGCCGTCCTTGCCGGCGACTGTCCAAGTGCGCGCGAGGCGCGGCTTGCCCTCCGGAAAATGCTCGACGCGAATCAGATCGTCGGCGAGGATCGAGACCCGCAAGATTTCGCCGCGTCCGCCTTGGAAAACAAGCGGATGCGCGGCGGAGTCGAGCGGTGAAACGTGAGTGACGGCGGTGAGGCGCAATTTATTTCATCCCTGTCGTCGCGATACCGGTGGTGATATATTTTTCCAGAAAGGCAAAGACAAGCGTGATCGGCAGCAGCGTGAGTACGGTCATCGCCAGAATGTAATTCCACTGTTGATTGAGTTCGCCCTGGAACGCGTTCAAGCCGACTTGGAGCGTGAACAATTCAGTCTTGCTGACGACGATGAGGGGCCACAGAAAATCGTTCCAGCGCCACATGACCGAAAAGATCGCGAGCACGGCGAGCGCGGGCGCGGCAAGCGGGAGGATGATTTGCCCATAGATGCGCCATTCGCTCGCGCCGTCAATGCGCGCGGACTGAATCAAGTCGTCGGGAATCGTCAGCATGTATTGGCGCAATAAAAACACGCCGGTCGGCGTTGCTGCGCCGGGAATGATCAAGCCCCACAAATTGTTCGTCCAGCCGACTTTGGCGATGACGAGGAACGCCGGGATCAAGATCACCGAGACCGGCACCATCAATGTACTGATGATGATCAGCAAGATCGCATCGCGCCCGCGAAATTCGTACTTGCTCAACGCAAACGCCGCCATGCTGTTGATGAGTAGGGTAACCAGCGTGGCAGCCGTGGTGACGATTACGGAATTTTGCAAGTACGTCAGGAATGGAAATTTTTCCACCGCGCCGATATAGTTGTCCCACTCGAACGTGATCGAACGCACCGGCGCGCGCTGATCCAGTTTGATGTCGATCGGGTCACTCTGGGGCGCGGCAGGGTCGATCACGCGCGCGCCGATGCCGACCTGGGAAATTTGCGCGAGGCGGCGGACGGAGCCGTCCGCCATTTTCACGTCGTACAGATCGAGCGGTTTGTCATAGCCCTCGACTTTGACGGATTCCTGTTTGTACGGCAGAAACGTCGGCGGAAATTCGTACAGCCCGGACAGCGGCTTGAACGACGACAGGATCAGCCACAGCACCGGCCCAAACATGACGAGCACGCCCGCGAGCAAGTACGCATACGTGATGATATCGGCAACATCCAAGCGTTTGCCGCCGTGGCGGCGGGTGAGAAAGGTGGTGATTGTTTGCATGCGAGTCTCCTCATTCGACCGCCGACGACCGACGGCAGACCGCCTCAATGCGGTCGGCGGTCGGCAGTCGGCGGTCATTTGCTACGCGGCTTCCTGTCGCCGCTGGAACAGCAGTTGCCCAATGGTCAAGATCAGCAGCACGACGGCGAGTACGAGCGATGCCGCCGCCGCCATGCCATAATTGCGGAACTCGAAAGCCGTGCGATAGATGTACTGGACGATGTAAAGCGTCGCCGTACCCGGTCCGCCGTTCGTCAACACGAATACTTGATCGAATACTTGGACGGCGCGAATGAGCGCAAGCACCAGCACGACGGTCATCGTCGGCATCAGCAGAGGCAGGGTGACATTCCAAAACGATCGCCACTTGTTCGCGCCATCCATCGAAGCGGCTTCGTACATCTCTTTCGGAATTCCCTGTAAACCCGCCAGCAGAATCAGCGTAAAGAAACCCATTTGCGCCCAGACGCTCACCGCGATCACCCAGAACTGCGCCCAATTCGCGTCGAGCAGCCACGGGACTTTGGTCAGTCCGAGCGAAACGAGAAACGCGTTGAGCAGACCGTTTTGGTACTGCAAAATCCATTTCCAGATCAACGCGACGACGACCGGCGAAAGGAGCACGGGATAAAAGAAAATCGCGCGGAAAAAACCGCGCCCCCGGACGTCGCGATTGAGCGCGAGCGCTGTGATGAGCGACATCAGGATGATGAAGGCGACTTGGAAAACGACGAAAGTCAGTGTGTTCCACGCGCCGCGCCAGAACAAATCTTCGGCGCAGGTGTTGGGCTTGAAGAAATCTTGGCAGCTGAAGATCTTTTCAAAATTGGCAGCGCCGACGACCGGACGATTCTCCAACAGAATCGAGTCGCCGCCGGTAAAGCCATAATAGAAATTCAATAGCATCGGGATCAGAATAAAAATCCCGAAAATCAGGAGATTGGGCAGCACGAAAAAATATGCCATGCGTTTGTACCCAATCAGGTTTTGGAGCGGCGCCAAAATGTAATCGAGCCAGGACATTGCCCAGAGAAAGGGCTGGAGCAACAGGTTGCTAGAGAGCCATTCGGGCTTGGATGTTTGCGAGGAAATGGATTGCATGGTCGTCCCTCCGAGGCAGAATCGTGCCGGGCTATCGGTTCGCGATAGCCCGGCAGACATCACGCGGACTTATTTCTTGACTGCCGCCGCGGCTTCGTCCATCTTTTGTTGAATTTTCTTGATTGCTTCGTCCAGTGACAATTCGCCGGTGATGGCTTGGCTCAAGCGGTCGCGCATTTCCGGATTGAGCGTCTGTCCCAGCGCGTTGAACTGGAGATAGTACGATTCGGGCATCAGTTTTCCGACTTCCTTGAGGAAGACATTCATCTGTTTGTTGCTGCTCGGATATGTGACACCCTTCTTCGACAGACTCATCGAGCCGGGGAGGAAGAGCGACTTGGCGGAGAACTCTGCCAACACATCGTCGCTCGTGAGGTACTCAACCAGCTTGGCGACTTCTTTCGGATTCTTGGACGCTTTGAACGCGACGAGCGCCGCGCCGCCGGGCATACCGGTCGATCCGCAGTCGCCATAGGGATTCGGCACCACGTCCCATTCGAACTTGTTGCCGATCTGTTGGGCGAACTGACCGACTTGCCAGTTGCCGGAGAAGTAGAACACGAGTTGACCGTTGACGAAAACCGTGTTACCGGCGGCATAACCACCGCCGCCGCCGACCCAGATTTCGGGAGGCGTGATCTTGTCTTTGTGCCAACCAATCAGCATGTTGGCGGCATTGCGGAAACCGGGCGTGTCGATCGTGAACTTGGTTTCGGTCAAGCCGTTAACGTAGTGCGCGCATAAACCGAGCGAAGGTCCCCAAAAGCGATGACCGCTGCGATCCATCGCGACGGCATAGGGCGTCTTGGTCGCGGTCGCGACTTTTTTCGCCGCGTCCACCCATTCTTGCCAGGTCACTTTATCTTTCGTATCGCTGGGCACGGGCACACCGGCTTGCGCGAACAACGTGCGGTTGATGAATGGACCGCTCACCGTGAACTGGGTCGGGAAGCCGTACAGTCCGGTCTTGTCATCCGGTTTGCGGAGCGCGCCGAGGAATGCCGGCGACCAATTCGCTTCCCAGGCGGCGGCGTTGGTCAAGTTGGGTCGCAGGTCGAGGAAATAGCCCTGGAAGCGCGCGAGATCCGTGACGCGCGCGAGATCGGGCGGCGTGCCAGATTCAACTTGCGGTTGCAGAATTTTGTTGAGGTCGGCGTAGGCAACCGTATCCATCTTGACGGTGATGTTGGGATTGGCGGCTTGGAACTTGTCCAAGAGTGAGCGCATCACGGCGCCTTCGTTGCCGTCGTCGTACCACGTGATCCGCAGTTCGACTTTTTGCGCGGCTTGGGTCGGCGCGGTCGTTGGTTTGGGCGCTTCGGTCGGCTTGGGCGCGTCGGTCGGTTTGGGCGCATCGGTTGGCTTGGGCGCCGCCGTTGGCGGCGCGGCGGTCGGCGCGGGCGTGGGCGCGGGCGCGCAGGCAAAGAGAGCAAAGAGCGCGACAAGCACGACCGTGAGCAAAACAATTCGTTTCATCAGAAATCCTCCTTTGGTCTGAATGGTTCTTGTGCGGAACGGTTTACCTGGCGATTGAATCTGATTCGTGTTGCGGCTTCACTCCTCCCTTCCAATTCGACTGGCAATCGAACAATCGAACGATAATAGGTCAATTCGTTCGCGTATTCGATTATACTGTATTTCTTCAAAAATGTCAATGGTTTTGGGTGAAAATTGACAATTTCGAACTCGTATGGTATTATATTCATCGAACGATTGAACGTAACCGTTCGAGGAGTATCGTCGCTATGCCATCTGTTTCCGAAATCGCGCGCCGCGCCGGTGTATCGAAAAGTACTGTTTCGCTCGCGCTCAACAATCGCCCGAACGTTTCCAATGCCACGCGCCAGCGCGTCGTGCAGGCGCTAGAAGATCTGCAGCGAGCGACTGCGGCTCGATCGGTCAAAGCGGAGCAAAGAATCAATGTGTTGCTCATTCATCCGATCATGCTTGGCTCGCAGCAAGTTTTCCGCGAGTTGTTGCAGGGAGTCAAGAGCGGTGTCGAACAAGCCGATGGTCGCCTCACGCTCGCGGTCCATCAACCGCCGCTGCAACCCGAACACGCAACGCACGCGCTGCTGCACGATCACGCGTTTCGCCCGGATGGCGTCATCGTCATGCGCGCGCGCGTGGATGATCCCATCCTCGACGAAGTGCGCCGCGAGAACCTGCCCTGTGTGTTGCTGGCACGGCAGGACGCCCCGCCGGATATGAGCGCGGTCGGCATGGATAACGTCGCTGGCGCGCGTGAAGCGACCGAGTACCTGATCACGTTGGGACATCGCCGCATCGCGTTTGTCGGCGGCGATGCGGGTTATGATTACACCCAGTTGCGTCAAGCGGGCTATCGCGCCGCGCTGCAAGCCGCGCAATTGCCAACCGACGATCTCACCTTCCTGGGCGCCGGCGACGAAGCCGCGCGAGCATTTTTGAACGCGCGCACACGCGCCACCGCGATTTTTTTCGTGAACGACGAACACGCATTGCGCGCGTTGCCCGTGCTCGCGAAATCCGGTTTGCGGATTCCAGAAGACTTGTCGGTGATCTGTTTCGACGATACGGATAATGTGCAGCGTTGCAATCCACCGCTCACCGCG
Source organism: Candidatus Aquidulcis sp. (assembly GCA_020723345.1). Taxonomy (GTDB): domain Bacteria; phylum Chloroflexota; class Anaerolineae; order UBA4142; family UBA4142; genus VGOB01. Next base: position 13,973 of record DYJA01000035.1, read on the forward strand.
GTCTCTGTTCCGCGCACCCAGATTGGTTATTGGACCGCCAAAACTCTGCTGGACTGTATTCACCACCGCGACCTCAAGACTGTGCGAGTCATCCTGCGGACGGGGCTGAGCGTGCGCGCTTCGTGCCAACCGCTCAAGGAATGATCGCGCCGTCTCTCCGTTCGTCGTGAATTCGATGGGGCGCATCTCAGTTCTAGGTTCTACCCGCCCTTGACCCCATGGTTCGATTCAAGTACAATGCGCTCGTGATGTACGATGATGTTCGCCGCGCGCTTGCGCTGCCGCGGCCCGGACGCGCCGCGCAGATTCGCATGGCGCCGCGACCGCGGGCAGGCGGAATGTTTCCGTGGCTGGCGAATCGACTAATCAAACAAGCCGGTGTCTTGATTTTGCTGTACCCCAGCACGGATGACTTGGGATTTTTTCTGACGCGGCGCGCGGATACGGTCGAAATGCACAAGGGACAAATTTCACTGCCCGGCGGCGCGCAAGAGCCGGGCGAATCGCTCGCGCAGACCGCGCTGCGCGAAACGCGCGAGGAACTGGGAATTCCTGACGCGCCCATCGAACTGCTCGGCGACGCGTTGACGCCGGTGGATATTCCGGTCAGCGGTTTTCGCGCGACGCCGTTCGTCGCGTTCACGCCGACGCGCCCGGAGGTTCACGCCGCGCCCGGCGAAGTCGTCGAACTGATCGAGCCGTCGCTGGGATGGATCGTGGACGAAAAAAATATCGTCGAAGAAACGTGGGACATTCGCGGCTATCCCGCCATCGTACCGTACTTTGCGATCAACGGGCACAAAGTGTGGGGCGCGACGGCGGCAATATTGAGTGAGTTTAGCGCGATGTTGCGTATGGTTGGGAATTAGGCAATCAGTCAATTGGTCAACGGGTTGCCTAATTGCCTAGTCGCCCGATTGACGCGGTGAGAATGGAATACAAACGACTTGGGCGAACTGGACTAAAAGTATCCGAACTCTGTCTCGGCACGATGACGTTCGGTTGGACCTCGGACGAGAAAAACGCGTACGAAGTTTTCGACGCGGCGTTTGCGGCGGGCGTCAATTTTATCGACACCGCCGACGTGTACTCGCGCTGGGCGCCGGGCAATCCCGGCGGCGTCGCCGAAACGTATATTGGTAAATGGATGCAGACCAAGCCGCGCGATCAAATCGTCCTCGCAACCAAAGCGCGCGGGCGAATGTGGGACGGTCCCAACGGCGAGGGCTTGTCGCGCGTTCATATCATGAAGGCGATTGACGATTCGCTGCGCCGCCTGCAAACCGATTACGTCGATCTTTATCAGTGCCATCACCCGGACGAAACGACGCCGCTGGAAGAAACCTTGCGCGCGCTCGACGATTTGGTGCGCGTGGGCAAAGTGCGCTACATCGGCTTGTCGAATTTCCCGGCGTGGCAGGTGACGCGCGCATTGTGGCTCGCCGACAAGTACAATCTCGCGCCGGTTGTCAGCGTGCAGCCGCATTACAACCTCGTCTGGCGCGCCGAGTTCGAACGCGAGTTGCAGCCGTTGTGCGCGCTGGAAGGCATCGGCGTGATTCCGTACTCGCCGCTGCAAGGTGGATTTCTCACAGGCAAATATCGCAAAGGCGCGGCGATGCCACAAGTCGCGCGCGGCGTCGGAAATGATCGCATGTCGCGGTTCATCAATGAAGAACGCAATATGATCCTGCTCGACAAGATGAACGAAATCGCGCGCACCCACGACAAAACGCTGTCGCAGGTCGCGCTCGCGTGGATGCTGGCGAATCCTGTCGTTACCAGTCCGATCATCGGCGCGAACAATGTCGCGCAGTTGAACGAATTGCTTGGCGTGATTGATTTTCGTTTGGACGGGAACGAAAAGCAAGTGTTGGATGATCTAACGGCGTGGCAGTTGGCGTAAACGGTCGATCGGTCAATCAGGCAACTGGTTGACTGGTTGACTGATTGACTATTTGACCAATGACAATCGTACTTCTCATTCGCCACGCGAGCAACGATTACGTGAAAGAAGGGCGGCTCGCCGGATTATTGCCGGGCGTTCACCTCAACGCGCAAGGTCAGCGCGAAGCGGACGCGCTCGCGCGCCGGCTCGACCATTTGTCGCTGCACGCGATCTATGCGAGTCCGCTCGACCGGACGCGCGAGACCGCGCAGGCAATCGCGCAGTGCCAGAAACTCGACGTGCAGGTTTGCGACGGTTTGATCGAAGTGGATGTCGGGGAGTGGACCGGCAAGTTGATCAAAGACTTGGAAGCGACGGACGCGTGGAAGCAGTTGCGCGAGCAACCCGCCACCTTCCAATTCCCGGGCGGCGACAGCGTCGCGCGAGTGCAGACGCGGATCGTCGCGGCGATTGACGCCATCGTCGCCGCGCATCCGGAGCAAGTCGTCGCCGTCGTTTCGCACGCCGACCCGATTAAATTCGCGCTCGCGCATTATCTTGGCATGGATTTGAATCAGTTCAATCGTCTCGTGATCGACCCGGCGTCGGCGAGCGTGTTGATGTTCGGCGAGCGCGGCGCGACGTTGTTTCGTTCGAACGATACCGGCGCGCTGCCGGCGTTCAAGCCGGTGCAGAAGAAGGACGATCGGCGAAAGGAAGAAAACAAGATGCCTGAAGCGAATATTCTTTACGATCTCAATCCCGTCTCGCACATTACGGTGGGCGCGATCGGCGAACCGGGCAAGCGCACGTTTTTCATTCAAGGTCAACAAGGATCGAGCATCGTGACGCTGGTTTCGGAGAAGGAACAGATCGTCGCGTTGTCGCGCGGCATTGACGAGATCGTGGAGCGTCTGGGCGTCGGCGGTCAACCGGTTTCGATGTCTGAGGAAGAGATGGAATTGGCGGAGCCGGTGGATCCGATCTTTCGCATCGGTCAGTTGGGTTTGGGGTACGATCAAGCGAGCAAACTGCTCGTGTTGGTGGCGTACGAATTGCCGGAGGAAGAAAACCCGGCGACGATCAACGTCGTGCGCTTTTGGGCGACTACCGAGCAGATGCGAAAACTCGCGCGGCACGCAGCAGTGATCGTCGCCGCCGGTCGTCCGCTGTGTGTGTTGTGCGGCAGACCGATTGACCCCGAAGGACATTTCTGCCCCAAGCGCAACGGGCACGGCGAGAAAGCGACGCTAGCGTGACACGTGACGAGTGAAACGTGATATAACTTCCGTGTCACTTGTCCCTTGTCACATTTCTCAGCTTTAGAAATGGCACGTCAAATATCTGTACTTGCTCCGGGTGATGACGCCCAAACTCTGCTGACGAATGGCGTGATCGATGTCGAAGGGCTTGTCCCCTGGGGATCGAATTATACATTTCTCGCGACGATTCGCGATGGCGCGCGCGCGACGCTCGCGATTTACAAACCCTCGCGCGGCGAGCGACCGCTGTGGGATTTTCCAACCGGTACGCTCGCGAACCGCGAAGTCGCCGCGTACCGCGTCAGTCAGGCGCTCGGCTGGCCCCACATTCCGCCGACGGTTCTGCGCGAGGGTCCCGAAGGGATCGGCATGGTGCAGTTGTTCGTCGAGTGTGTGGATGGGCAGCACTTTTTCACTTTGCGCGACGCGCATCGCGACGAAATGAAACGGATCGCCACGTTCGACGCGATCATCAACAACACGGATCGCAAGGGTGGGCACATTCTGCTCGGTACGGATGGCACGATTTGGTGCATCGATCACGGCGTCACATTCCACGAACATTACAAACTGCGGACGGTGATCTGGGATTTCACGCGGCAGCGCATTCCGCAGCAACTCATCGCCGATATGTGCGCGCTGCGCGACCGGCTGACGCGCGGCGACGCGCTGTTCGACTCGCTGCGCGAACTGCTCGCGCCGCGCGAACTGCGCGTGCTGCGCGCGCGGCTCGACGATCTGATCGCGCGCGGGACGTTCCCCGAACCGCCGGAGGATTGGCCCCCCGTGCCGTGGCCGCCGGTGTAAACGATTTGACAATTCCGAGTGTTTAGGTAAAATGCACGGCGGAGTGACGCCCCCATCGTCTAGGGGACTAGGACGTGGCCCTTTCAAGGCCAAGACTGGGATTCGAATTCCCATGGGGGCACTGACCATACAAACCAAAACCTCTGACCGCTTTGCGCGTCGGAGGTTTTCTTTTGCTGACTTGACTCGCACGAGCATTTGCCGTTGTCCCCATGTTCTCATTCACCCCTTTTGCCTTTCGCGCAAGTTGTTATATAATTTGCCGAAAGGAGGTATGGACTTGTGGAAATCACGCTAATCATCGGAGTTGTTTTTGTCGTCGGTCTCATCGCGGTGGTATGGGAATTTCGTTTCCGCCAGCCCGACGTGTTGGTGTTGTCCGAATCCCAGGATCGCATTCGCCTTCGCAAAGGTCTTTTCTATCCGCGTCATTTTAGTCTGACGCTCAAACGCACGACGTGTCCGATCCAATTGACCGTCGAAGCGACGGCAAAGGGCAATATGGGCGTGCGCGTCAAACTCGTCGGCTCGGTCGCGCCGTCGGTCGAACAGATCGCCAGTTTGATTCGCGTCGGCGGCTGGGATCGCGATGCCGTCGCGCACGCGGCGAATCAAGCGCAAGTTTTGATCGAAGGGATGGTGAAGGAATACGCCGAGCGCGCCGAAATTCACGCGCTCTCTTCGACCGGTGTTCTGGCGTACCTGAACGAACATTCGAATTTGCTCGTCGAAAAATTGGGCGTCGAACTCGTTTCGCTCACAGTGCAATCGTTGGAACCGACGGATCCGGAAATCGCCGACGCGCTCCGGCAGCAGCAGCAAGCGAGTCTGCTCGAGGAAACCGAGCGGCTGAGTCATCAAGCGCGCGTCGCCGCGGCAAGAGCAAAATACCAAGCCGACGAAGAGATCGCGGAACGCGAACACGCGTTGGAATTGAAAAAAGCCGGGTTGAAACAGATTCTCCTCGAAAAAGAATCCGCGCTCGCGCATCAGCGTTTGGAAGATGAGTTGACGCGCGATCGGATGCGGCTCGCGTTTGAGAAAGAAGGACTGGACGTTCTTCGCAGCAGCCCCGAACTGTTGATGTTGACGCCGCAAGCCGCGCGCCTCGCCGAAGCGAGCCAGGGTTTAAAGAACGCGCGCACGGTGATTTCGCTTGCGCCGCAAGAATTGGAGCGCGGCTCGGAACTGTTCGGTTGGTTCCAAAACCTTTTGCGCAAAGCGTTGGAAGCCAAGAGAGAGACCTAGTTTGCGATGGTCGCTCTCACCAGTTCTGCCGCGCCCCAACTTGATCCCTTGTCTTTTTTTCGTTTGAAGCCGATTCGCGTCGCGCGCGTTTCGGAGATCAGCGAAACGACTGCCGCCGCGCCCGTTCCCAGAGAAGCGCGCGTCGATTTCCACATCGGCAATCCGCTGCAAGACGCGCGGCTCTCTTCCGCGTTTTTGCGAATCGCGCTGGGTATCGACATTCATCAGGAGAATTTGCGCGACAGCGAACCCGACGCCATCCTCGAATTTCTCCACTGGTCGCCCGCCGACAAGCCCACACTCGAATTTCTGATTCGCGCGATCCAAAAAAGTTCGCCGTATTCGCCGCGCGGCGGATATTTGCGGACTGCGCCGCACGCGCTCGTCAAAGCGTTTCGCGCGTGGCTCGAGCATCAGCAAGAGCCGCTGCAGTACGACGCGGGCGAGCAATCGGGCAGGCGCGAGATCATCCTCGCCTCGGGCGGCATTCCCGAAGCGCTGCGCGTGCTGCTGCTCGCGTTGTCGGCGTATTTGGAAATCACGCCCGCGCGCATTTTGTGTTATCGCTGCGAACTTGGATCGCCGTTGAAAGGGATCTCGAATCTTTTATTTGACGATCTGGATTCCGATGAACGAATCGCGCGCGAACAAGTCGAACAATTTCTGACGCAGCGACCCGAAACGCCGACATTTTTGCTGATCGGCGATGCGCTCGGCGAAGAAACGCGGCGCAAATTGCGATTGTTGAGCGTGGGGCGACCGCTCTTTTTCATCGAGGCGAACGACGCGCCGAATCATCTTTCGCTTGCGCGTGAAGCGAAACTGGAACAGCGCGTCATTCGCTTGCTTAGTCCCGCGATTTTCGCGCCGCGCTTGCAATCGCTCTCCACCGTGTTCGTCATCGGCAACGCCGATTTTCTCAACGTGATCGAGAACGTGCATTTCAATTTGAAGGGAACGCCGTCCGCCTCCGAGGTCGAGTTTCTGACTTTTCTGCTCGATCAAAATCTCGCCGATCTCAAGACCGACACGCCCGCGCATGTGCCGCAGGTCAAACCCTCATTCGATGGTCTGGGTTTAGGCATCGCGTCGGAATCGGTTTTGCCGCAACTGGCTGAGCGCGTGGCAAGTCGGCTCGAACGGTTGTTGAACGATCACGCGGAAACGCTGGCGCAAGCGCTGACGACGTTGGAAGAAAAAACGCGCGCGCTGAATCGCCGCGTCGAAAACTTTTGGCAGGATGGCGCGGCGGATGAGTTTTCAACCGTCGAAGCGAAAGAACTGCTTGATCGGCTCGTCCAAAATCTCCACGACCCAGGTTGGCGTCAATCGTTCGAACGCAGTTTCCTCAACGCGTTTGTCAAACATCAACCGCAGTACCGTCTCGACGCGTGTCAGGTTGCCAGCGGTTCGTCCCGCACTGCGCTCGGCATCCTGGGTTTTCATTGCGGCATCCGCGAGGTCGTGATCCCCGATCTAAGTTGGTCGTACGAACAATGCTTTCCCGTCGTTCACGCCGTGCCGCTCACGTCGTCGCTCGAACTCGACGTGAACGCGATCATCGAAAAAATCGAAGAACTGTGCCGCTACGATCCGTCCTGGCTCGAACGCGGTGCGGTCGCGCTCAACAATCCGCACAACGGCACCGGTCGGATTTTCGACGAAGCCGCGATGCGCCAACTGATCGCGTATTGCCTGCAGCACAACTTGTACATCATCGACGACCTGGCTTATCAAAATGTCGCGCCGGTCGACGCGCTGCCCGAAATCAAAACGGTGCGCCAACACGCGTCCGAGCTCGTCCGCCTGGGCGTCGTCGACGCGGAACAAGCCGAGCGCGTGATCACTGTTCACTCAATGTCCAAGACCGATTGTCTCGCGGGCGCGCGCATGGCAGTCGTCGAAATTCGCGATCGTGAACTCGCGCAGCGCTTTCGCGAATTGAATGCCGCGATTCAACCGAACCTCACCGCGATTTTCATTTGCTATTTGTTCTATCGCAACACAACCGAATCGGCGCGCGCGTACTGGCATCTGCGTAACGCGATTTTCCGCGAACGCACGCGAGCATTACTTAGCGCCGTCGAAAATTTACCGCCCGAACGCAATCCGTTTGGCTTGACGATCATTCCGCCGGTCGGCAGCATGTACCCGTTGTTGCGGATCGAACGCTTGCCGGCGGGCTTGTCATTGGACTGGCTCGCGTCCTCGCTCGCGCGGCGTGGAATCGGATTGCTGCCGCTCGCGACGTTTGCGCGCACCGAAAAAGGGTACGAGACCGGCAGGACGACTTTTCGTTTGACATTGGGCGGCGTGGACGGCGCGGAAATTCTGTTGACGAAAACGCGCCGGTTGCTGATCGACTTGAACCGCCTCATCTCGGAAGAGCAAGCGCACTACAACCGCAAGCAACTGCAATTTCGAAATCCGCCCAGCGCGAGCCATCGCGCGGACGAACTCGCGCGTTCGTGGGACGGAATCGCCAAACAGATTTTGCGCGATTGCCAGAACAATCGCAACGCGACGCCCGCGCCGCTTGATAGTCAATCGTTGCATCGCGAATTTCTGCAACACCACGTTCCAGCGCGATTGGATATTTTTCGCACGCGCTTGCTCGACCGCGCGCTGATCAGCGATGAGTCGATCCGTCGCGCGCTAAACGACAACGGCGATTGGCTTGCCGCGCGCTTGGATCGCGAATTTATGAAGGACGCGCTGCCGCGGCGGCAAGAATTGTTCCGCTTGCGCTCGCACGATCGCACGGTGCATCCGACGCAGATGTACTCGCTGCAAGCGGAACTCGCGCTCGATGCCATCGTCAACGCATTGATCGCGCGCGCGCGAATCGAACCGGCGCAAATCGAACGCGCGACGCAGGAATTGTGGCAGGAATATCTGGGGCGCAATGTCGCGATCACATCGCAAGACGAAGCGGACGAACTCTTGCTCGATCTCGCCGCGCAGATCGCGAGCGAAGAACACGCCGAACTCTTTGCCGACGCGGCGTTGTCGCCGTTCTTGTCGTTCTGGAGCGATTGGGACGGCAGCAACCGACCATCGGGGCAGGGGCATCGCTTGGCGGCTGCGGTCGTGATGGAAAATGTTCGGCGCATGAGTCGCATTCTCAATTTGCTGCGCCACGCTGATCCGAAGGTTGAGGTAGACGCGGATCTGTTGTCCGAACTCGCCGGGCTGCCGCAGCGCAATCAGCGTTTCACCAAGTTGCACAACGACATTACGCAACTGACGCATCAATTGGAACAACGCTATCGCGGCATTTTGCCGTTTGCGGTCGATGCGACATCGTTGCAGCGATTGGCGACGCGCTTGCGTTTGCGTCGCGATCCCGCGCGTATTTTGTTGCAGCACAACGATCGCACCGAGCGCAGAATGCTCGAAATGCGCCGCGAGCGCCGTGCGATGCTCGAATATTATTTCGCGCTGAACAAAAAATTGCGGAAACAACTCCACGCGTTGATTCCTGCGCTGCAAGCGAATCGCGCGGCGGAACCGTTGCTGCGCGAGGTGGTGAACTATCGCGATATTTTGCAGCGCACGGTGATCACGCCGCGCATTCATCAAGGACTGATCACCGCGCGCGATTCGTTCGCCATCGATACGACGGTCTACAACCTGCACGAGATCAACGCGATCGCGGGCGAGTACGGCAACCCAGGCATCGCGCTCGGCATCCAACTCAGTTTGTCGACGAAACCCGAAGCGCTGATCGCGTTGGATCGCAAAATGCGAATTCAGCGCGAGCAAACGCGCCGCGATCATCCGTCAGCCGAACTCCCTTCGATTTGGCTGATTCCGTTGTTCGAAGATATTGAATCGATCAAAAATATCCGCGCGTACCTCGATCGCGTTTGGGATCACGCGACGCAAAGTCGCCAGACCGCGCAATCGCCGCAGAATCGTTTTGCCGAAATCATCGCCGAAGTTTTTATCGCAGGTTCGGATTTGAGCCAACAAGTCAGCCAGGCGAATGCCGCGTTTCTGTTTCTGCAAGCCAAGTCCGAAACGCAAGCGTGGCTGGCGGAACATCGCTTGGCGGAAGTCGTGCGCGTGAAAATGGGGTGCGGCGAGCCGATGCAGCGACAGGGCGGCTATTATTCGCGCGTCGCCGGGCGCGCCGCCTTTCCAAATTCCGATGACAGTCGGCGGCGATTTGCGAGTTGTCTGCCCGCCGACGCGCGCAAAAGTACCGCGTACGCGGTCACGCCGTTGCAAGGAATTTTTCTCGGCGGCGATTTGCGAACGTTCCAAAGTAATTTGTCCGAGCAGTTGCGAACACTGCCCGCGCGCGAGTTGGTCGATCTGCTCTATCACGTGCGCGAATCGCAAAAGAAACATCGCCGCGATTTGATTCGCGCCGCCGAGACGATTGCTGAAAGTCGGTTGAGCGCGCCGCGCTGGAGTATGCAAGAGCTGGAGCGCATCACCGTCGGAACGAGCGAGCCGCTCTATGAAGAATTTTTGAAAGAACTGACCGACAATTTTCGCCACATTCTTTACGGGCGCGAAGAGGATGTCGTCGGCATTCACATCATTTCGTACTTCATCGGGCGATCCATTCCGCAACTGCGCGACCGTCCCACGTCGCGTCGCACGGCGCGCACAGGTACGGAACGCGGTCAACAAATTCTCGCGAGCATCGCCGAAATAATTCCGCTCGCTAAACAGGGAAGTTTGTTGCGCGCGATCTCACACAATCAAGCGCAAACGGTCGTCCTGGGAATCAATCAGTTGACGACGGGCTTGTTCCGCGCGCTCGAACGTTTCGCGCAAAAAACTTTTGCCGAAGCCGAACGCGAACGCATGATCGCGGAACGTTTGCTGCCGCGCCTGCCGGTGTACGAAATTCTCAGCACGCTGCGAATTTATCAGGACTGGCAAGGCGAATTTCTGCGACGCGTCGAGTCCGCGTTCCCGGCGGGCAATTCCGCGTTCGTCGCGCTGCGCGAGGACAGCGACGCGATGCAGCGCTATTTGCCGTTGTTCCAACAAGAATTGCTGCGGCGACACGGCGTCAACGTCCAAGATTTTTTCACCCAGGGCGTTTTTGTTCCGAATCTTTTGCCGACGCTGCGCCCCGACCTCGCGGTGCTGTTGCAAAAAAATATTTCCAACACCGATGTCGATGTCATGCTGGAAAGTGTTTCAGGACGAATTGCGGACGACTGGCGCGCGCAGGTCGCCGAATTGCTCGAATTGCCGCAGCAGATTCGCCGCTGGCGTTCGATCATCTGGGACGTGATGGGCGATTCGATTTATCAGCGTGCGCAAAGTTTTACCGAACTTGCCGCCGCGCTGTACGCGTTTTCGTTGACGCGATCCTTTGGCGCGCCGCCCGCGCTCGGTCGCCCGACAAAACCGCCGCCGACGCTGACCGGCTTTTTCCGCACCGCGCGCGCCGACGACGAAATGCGCCGGTTCCTGCTCGGCGCGGTCGAATACCTGAGTTCGTTCGCGGAAGGCAACCTCGAAGTGCCGGTCAGCATCATCCGCGCGATGAACGACGTCGAACGCATCGCGCAAATCGAAGAAAGCGCGCTCGCGCCGGAGAAGCAAGACGTGATTCGCTGCTGCGTTTTGCAGATCGCGCGCTTGGCGGGCGAGAATGGATAGGTCTGGATTTTGAGCTGAAGGAGATAATGTGAAAGACAGTACCGCATTACCGCATTTAGAAATGCTTCCTGTTGACGCTTTGGTGTTGCACGAAGAATGTGACCCGCGTCGCGTCGAAAAACTATGCCAACGCATTCGCGACGACGCGCACTTGAAACATCCGCCGATTGTCGCCGCGCTGCCGGAGATGGATCGCTTCGTCGTGTTGGACGGCGCGAATCGTACGATGTCGTTGCGGGCTTTGGGCATTCGACACGTCGTCGCGCAAGTGGTCAGTTACGGCGATCCCGGCGTCGAGTTGGGCACGTGGCATCACGTCGTCGCGGGCATGCGGCTCGACGATTTCGAAACGGGCTTGACCCAGGTTGACCGGCTCAAATTGCAGGATTGTACGTTGGACGCGGCGCGCACGGCGATTGCGACCGGCGACGCGGCGGCGTACATCGTTTGCGCGAGCGGTGTCCGCAAAGTGGTTAGCGAAAATGGATCGCGCGCGCGCGACATTCATTTGCTCAACGATCTCGTCGGAGTCTATAAGGGACGCGCCGACATTTTTCGCGCGTCGAACGACATTTGGGAAATCCAATCGCCGTTCTATCCCAACATCACCGCGCTGATCGTCTTTCCGCCGTACTCGCCCGCTGACATTATGATGCTGGCGCGCCGTGGCGAAAAAGTGCCGACGGGCGTGACGCGCCACGTGATTCCGAATCGCGCGCTGTACATCAACATTCCGCTGGAGGTCCTCGGCGCGGCTTGGACGTTGGAGCGCAAGCGCGAATGGCTAAAGCAGTGGCTGATGGAACAGATGGCGGCGAACGCGATCCGATACTACGCAGAATCGACCTTCTTGTTTGGGCAATGAGTTTGGAGTATACTGTGACGGGGAAAACCTTGCCAAGTTGATTTGTCGATCAATCGTCGCAAGGTTGCGTCATCGTGGACGCGAAGAGGAGGAGCACCATGCGATTGGCTTTCCTACTCGTAGTAATTCTGGCATGTGTGGTGACGAGTTGCGAACAACCGCCGGAGTACTTGTCGGCAACGCAGATTAACGCGACCGTCCAAGCGGCTGTCGCGACCGCGCAGGCGGCGATGCGGACGCCGAGCATTACGCCGACTGTGACGCCCACCGCTCCACCAACCGCTACCGGCACGCGTACGCCGGTTCCGACGCCAACGGCAACTTCAACTCAAACTTTGACGCCAACTCCCACGCCGACTCTGACGCGCACGCTAACCTTGACGCTGACGCCAACGCTGACGATTACGCCGACGGCTACACTGATTCCGCCCAAAGTCAATACGACGCTTCTGGGGTGTGAAATGGGAATCGATATTGCTCACGGAATGGGCGATGTCACGAACGCTTTCGTGCGCTTCCGCAACCTTGGCGATACCGAACTCACCAACATCTGCTTCGCGCTGACGCTGGACAACGAAGGGCGCAGTCATCCCGACAAAGTCCGCTGCATCCCATCTCTGCGATCACATTATGAGATCACGCTGAAACTCACGGTTGACACCGACAGCCGCGCGCCAACCTCTGCCGCCGTGGCAGTCATGATGCCTCAGGGCGTAATCGACAAGGTGTCTGCCCCAGGGTGTCGATTGTTGAGCAGTTTAGAACTCAGTCAGATCAATCTTATTTTGAATGTGCCCAGGGTTATCCAGTAACTGCATTTTTTTGTCGGGACGGAAAATCAAGAGTATCTTTATTCCTGGAACGCGAACTTGCACGAGGAGGAAGAAATGATGAGAACCTCAGTTACTTCGCCAGGCAATGACATCAATTTCATCCTGCGTCCATGGCGCACCCGAACCCTCGCGAACATCTTGATCGTCGCAGCCCTTCTCGTTTTTCCCGCGATAGCTGCCACGCTGTTTCGTTTAGTCGAATTGCAGGAATGGTCCTGGGCGGCTTTCCTACTGGGAATGTACTTCGTCTTGCTCATCCTCACATTCTATCGCAACGTCAATTTTCGACTGCGTGGGTACACGGTGCTACTCTTGGGCTACGCGGCTGGTATTTTCGCTTTCATCGTCGGGGGCCCGGCGGGAGATGGTCGGCTGTTCCTCATGGTAATGCCCCTCTACGCTTTCGTTTTGATCGGTCACCGCGCCGGGTGGGTTGCAACCTGCGCCAGTCTTTGCGTCTACCTGACATTCGTCCTGCTGGGCAATGCCGGAGTCCTCGAGGGAGCATTGCGCGATTTGCCGGCTCGCGTCAGCAGTCCTTTCGCCTCGGTTTTTTGGATGATGACCTGGGCGACGCTTGCCGCATTGCTTGTGTCGATTGTCACCTTGCTCGACCGTTTCTATCGGTTGCTGCGAGATGCGCTGATCGCCGAGCGTCAGGCAGCGAAGGAACTTGCGCACGCCTATGATACCACGCTCAATGTCGCCAGCGAGATGCGCCAGAAACTTGCGCGCGATTTGCACGATGGTCCCACTCAGAAAATCGCCGGGCTGGTGATGCAGTTGTATTATATCAATCAGCTGGTTTCGCGAGATCCAGAGGAAGCGCAAAAGGAATTGGAAATCGCACGCGCCACGGCGCAGCGAACCGTCGAGGAGATTCGGACGACACTCTTCACGCTTCGTCCCCTGGTGTTGGAGTCCAAGGGGTTGTCCGCCGCGCTGCAACAGTACGGCGAACGCCTGCGCAAGGTAGAGCAAGTTCTCATTACGGTCGAACCGGGCGAGTTTGGCAATGAATTGGACGTCAACATTGCGGCAACCATCTTTGCAATCGTCGAGGAAGCCGTGACCAACGCGCGCAAGCACGCCACCAACGCGCCAATCCATGTCTACGTCGACAAGTCCGATAACACGCTCGTCGCCACCGTGCGCGACGAAGGACCCGGGTTCAGCGTGGATCAGGTCATCGGCTCGTACGACCAAGGTACCCATCTGGGTTTGCAGAATATGCGCGATCGCGCGAGGATGATCAACGGCGAACTGCGGATCGATTCTGCGCCTGGCAAAGGCGCACGTGTCACTCTCACCATCCCACTGACCCCGCGCGCGCCCGAATAAGTCAGTGAGTTTGCTCGATGAAAAAATATGACAACCCGCGGCTCTTGTAGTATCATAGAATTGCTTGCGCGACGACACTGAATTTTTTGAGGAGAAATGGATCGAATGGATTTGAACAAGCGGGGAACGCGGCTCGCGTTCGCGATCATGCTCTTCGCAGGCGCGTTGGGTTGCCACATCACCGACACGTTCCTGGCTCAAGCAACGGTGACGCCCACGCGCACCCCGCGCCCGACCCTGACGCCGATTCCTTCGGCAACCGCGACCCAGGTTCCTACGATGACGGCAACGCCCGCGCCGACCTCGACGTCCACGCGGAGACCGGCAACGGCTCGACCGCCGACCGCCAAGCCGCCCCCGACTGCCGCGCCGGTAAATCAGCCCACCGTCTCCACAATGGAGTATCACGTCAACCCGCCGACGTGCGCGCACTCGGGTGACACGACCATCCAGGGCACGGTCTATCTGAGCAAGAGTGATCCAAGTCAAAGGTATTATCGTGCCATCGTCGCGCTGGGCGCGCCGGACGGTTCGACGATTTATGTGGATCCACTTTTCACCGATGGCAATGGTCAATACACGTTTGTCCTCGCGGCGCAAAAGTCGTATCCGGGCAATTGGGGAGTCTGGCTTGTGGATCCCTCTAAAAAACGAAAGTCTGACATCGGCGTCGTCACCACGAACGATTATGGACCTGAGAACCCTGCGGCGTGCTGGTCGGCGGTTGTCGACTTTTGGAAATAACGCGGCGTCGATTGCGCTGCTACCCAAACTCAAACGCGCTTTGGCGATTTTGCCAAAGCGCGTTTGAGTTTGGGTGAGGACTTTTCGTGTGTCCGCCCGATCACCAAACAATAAGCATAACTGCCGCCGGGAATAGTCGACAAAATATTCTTCAATCGCGTCCGCGACATTTCCGCTGCCGGTCGAATCGAGAAATTTCTAGCCCATGTCCGCTGTTTTTCAGCCCCCACAGCATCGCGTACTGCGGATCGTTGGGACCCTCCGTCGCGCGCACGATGTAATTCGGCTCGGCGTATTCCACGTTCGCATCGCGTTTGTACACCTGGACGGCTTGTTCCACCGTACGATTTGCGCCGACTTTGACGACGCGCGCGGGAATATTTTCAAACTCGCGGATCTTTGGGTCGCCCCGGCGCGCTTCGCCCGCGTCCTTGTCCCAAGTCGTGATGGTGTTTTTGTAACGTACGATCAACTGCCCGCTCACGTACGGCGGCGCGCTGCCTTGCGCGGACGCGCCCGGCGCGCGTGCTGTCGAGCCGAGTACCAGGATGGCGAATAGTGCGAGCGCGAGAGTGACGCGCCTGATGAATTCTTGCTTCAGGTGGGTGATGTTCTTGTGTATAGAGTTCCTCCGGGTGTGCAGATTCCCCACGCGCCTCCTGTTCGGGTTGAACGTTGAAGATCGTACTGCGACTTGTGCGGCAAGTCAATAGTCGATGCGGCGCCGCCCGCGTAAGAAATGCCACGGGCGAGGATCACTCCTCGCCCTATTTTTTCACTGCACTGCGAACCGCACGTCAACCGATACGTTGATCTCCAGCTCGCCGGTCTCGACCGGAACTCCGGCGGCGTCGGGCGCGATATTCGCAACCGCCGCGCGAAAGACCGGACGCGGCGCGACGCTCCCTTCGCTGATCGAAATAATTTTGCCGAGTGTCACGTTTGCGGCTTTGGTGAGTTGCGCGGCTTTGTCCTGCGCGTCCTTGATCGCCGCCGCACGCGCTTGCTGCTGGTACGGCGTCGGATCGTCCACGCCGAACGAAATGCCGTAAACGTTGTTCGCGCCCGCGGCGACGACCGCGTCGAGCACTTTGCCGGTGTCGTCGATCTTGCGAACGGTGATGCTGACCTGATTGCTGACGCGATAGCCGGTGATCGCCGGCGTGCCGCCCGTCCGGGGCTGCGATGTGATCGGCATGATGCTATAATTTGTCGTCTGAATATCTTTTTCGGCGATCCCCAGCGCTTTCAGTTTTTCGATCAGCGTGTTCATCCGCGTGTTCGATTGCGCGATCGCGTCGGCAAGTGTCCCCGCCGTAATGTCTACTCCGATACTCGCGGTCGCGATGTTGGGTTTGATCCGCACTCTGCCAGTCCCGGAAACGAAAACACCTGCGCTGTCGGTCGTCGATTGCTGCGCGCTTGTCGCGCTGATGCTGCCTGCGCTCGCGGACGTCGGCGCGAGGCGCGGCGTCATGGCGACGTAACCCAGAACTGCGACGGCGACGACGAGCAAGACCGCGGTGATGGCAAGCGAAATTCGATTGAGCATTTTTCCTCCTTTGTTATTCCGAGCGATTGTCTGCGAGAAATCTCGAATGGTAGACGATAGTACGGATGGAAAAGTTCCCCGCGACTATTTCCGCAGCGTCGGCGTGGGTGGCGGCGCGGCAGAATCGAACTGCTTTCATTCTACCGCGAAACGCGCGCCCGCGCAACCCGCTCGCCGAATCAACCCATCGCCAATTTGCGAAATGCGTCTATCTGTGCTAAAATGCAAATCATCGGTGGGGCGTGGTGCAGTGGTAGCACACCAGACTTTGGATCTGTGGACCGAGGTTCGAATCCTTGCGCCCCAGCAGTCAATTGCAGATTGCAGATTGCAGATTGCAGATTGGAAAAATCCGCAATCTCAAATCTGAAATCTGCAATTTTGTTCTCACGCATGTTACGATTTTTCGCGCGCCCCAATTTCATACTTGCCGCGATCCTTGCACTCGCCGCGGTCTTGCGGGTTTATCGCCTGGACGAAATTCCCCCCGGTTTCCAATTCGATCAGGCGTATTACGTCTTTGACGCGATTTTTCTCCTGCGCGGCGATTTCTTCATTTTCTTTCGCGACCCAGGTCGCAGCGAGCCGCTCTTCCAATATCTGCTGATGCCATTCGTCGCGCTCTTCGGCGGCGATACGCCGTTGGGTCCCAAAGTCACCGCCAGCATCATCGGCGTCGCAACGATTTTTCTGATCTACGGCGTCACACGCGCGCTGTTTACCCCCACCCCAGCCCTCCCCCGTTCGCAAGAACAGCGAACAAGGGAGGGTGTAGGGGCGCTCGCCGCGCTCTTCGCCGCGATTTCCTTCTGGCACATTTTCTACTGCCGCTACGGCGAGCGCATTCCGCTCACGCTCTTTTTCGCGACGCTTGCGTTTTGGTTCTTCTGGCGCGCGCTCACGCATCCTTCGACTCCGCTGCGCTCCGCTCAGGACGCATCACGCATCACGCAATACGCTTTCACCGGCATCTTCACCGGTTTGACGCTTTACACTTATCCCTCCGGTCGCGTCGTCCCGATCGCGCTAGTACTTCTCACCGCGTACGTCGCGCTGACCGATCGCGCGCGCGCGGCGTACTACGTCAAAGGTCTCGTTCTTGCGGGAATGATCGCGACGATTGTTTTTCTGCCGCTTGGTCTCTACTACATTCAGCATCCGATTGATTTCGTCTCGCACACTGCCGACGTTTCGATCTTTACTCCACACGGTCAAATCAGCGACAACGCTCCACTAGAATTGGGCAAGAACGCGCTGAAAATTCTCGGAATGTTTTTTGTCGTCGGCGACGGCGGCGTGCTGCGGAATTTGCCGTACCGTCCCGTGTTCGATCCATTCGTCGGCGCGCTCTTCGTCGTCGGCGTGATCGTCTGGCTCGCGGAATTAGTTTTGCCGCAGACAACGCGCGTCAATCGCTTGCGCGCGGTTTTCCTCGCGGTATGGCTCGGACTCGCGCTCGCGCTTTCGCTCGTCAGCGACGACGCGCCGAACAACGGTCGCATCTTGATCGGACTGCCTGTCGTGATGATGTTGCCGGCGTGGGGCGCGGTCGCGATCTGGGAACGCTTGCAATTGCTCCCTGAGCGAAGTCGCAGGGTGACGCGTCGCGTCGCGGCAAGCGCGCTGAGTGCGATCATCGTGGTCAGCACTGCGCTCGTCGCGCGCGATACGCTGGTCGTTTGGGCAAACGATCCTGGGACGTACTACGCGTTCGATGTCGACAAAGTCGAGCTGTCGAAATGGATCAATCAAAACGCGCGGACGCAGCATCTTTATCTCGCGCCGGTCGTCTATCAAGTTGGGACCGTGTCGTTGCTCACGCGCAACGCGCCGTTGAAATCGTTCGATAGCCGCGACACAATCGTGTTGCCGAGTCGCGCGGAGGGCAAGGATGCGCTCTTTATGTTTCCACCCGAGCAGGAGAAACGCCTGCAAACGATGGCGACGCGGCTCGGCGCGCTCGGCGCGCGCGATCAAATCGCGGATGCCAATGGCGCGCCGCTGGTCGCTGGCGTCCGCGTCCCCGCGCAGAACTTGCCCAGTCCCCAATCTCCAATCTCCCATCTTACTCTCGGCGGCGATTTCATCAAGCCGCAAAAAACGACGCGCGCGATCTGGAACGATTCGCTCGCGCTCGTCGGTTATTCGATTGACGCGGCAGACGCGGCGAAGCGCAATCTGGAAGTGACGCTGTTTTTCCACGCGCTCGAGCCGATGGATGCGGACTACACATTTTCGGTGAAAGCGCGCGACGCGAAAAATCGCGTGTGGGGGCAAGAGGACAAGCAAGCCGGGAGCAACAGTTATCCCACGAAACTCTGGTCAGCGGGCGATGTCGTCGTCGAAAAATTCTATCCTGGGTTGAGCGCGTGCGCGCCTGCCGGTGACTATCGCGTCACGGTCGAAGCGTACGATCCGAAGACGATGCGAGTGCTGGAAATACAGGGAACTGAAGGGAACTTGGTGGAACTCGGCGGAACGCGCGCAGAAGCAGCACCAGGGAATTTGTACGAGCATCTTGAGCCGGAACAGAAACTCGACGCGAAAATCGGCGAGCGTTTGCAACTGATCGGTTATACGCTGTCGCCGGACGAGGCGCGCGCGGGCGATGAGTTTTCGCTTTCGCTCTTTTGGCGCGGCGTCGGCGCGGGCAGCGCGGAAACGGTATCGGTGCGAATGAAAAGCGCGGCGCAAGACATCGCGCTTGTTGACGCGCCGATCAAAATTCCCGCCGACGGGCGTGGTATCTGCGCGCTGTATGATTTGCGCGTGCCGCCGAATTTCCCCGCAGGCGCGGTATCGTTGCTGGTCAACGGTTTCAAGATCGGTGATTTGAAAGTGATCAAGTAATTTCGCCATTTGTCATTTGCGCATTTGGCATTTCCAACATGTCTCATCCGCGTATCTCCAAACAAACTATACTTCTCATCGCGATCATCGCGCTCGGCGCGTTCTTGCGTTTCTATCGCATCAACGAGGTGCCGCCGGGTTTGCGCTTTGACGAAGCGTTCAACCTGATGGACATTCTCGCGTTGCTGCAAGGACAATTCGCGATTTTCTTTCCCGCGAATAACGGGCGTGAGCCGCTCTTCAACTATCTCTCCATCGTTGCGACGACGCTCTTCGGCGCGCAGCCGATTGCCTTGCGCGTCACCGCCGCGCTCATCGGCGCCGCGACGATCCTGTTAGTGTACGGTTTCGCGCGCGCGCTCTTCACCCCCTCCCCTGTCAGCGACGGGGGAGGGCAGGGGTGGGGGTCTCCCTCCCCTGCGGAGCGGGGGAGGGTTGGGGTGGGGGTGCTTGCTGCGTTCTTCATCGCGATTTCGGTGTGGCACATTTACTACAGTCGCTACGGTCTGCGCGTCATTCTCGCGCTCGCGTTGACGATTCTGACATTGTGGTGGTTTTGGAATGGCTTGCAACGAAGACGCACGCGCGATTTTGTTCTCGCAGGAATTTTTACCGCGCTCACCGCGGGCACGTATCTCAGCGGGCGATTGCTGCCGCTTGTTCTGATCGTGCTGACGATTGCCGCGCTCGCGCTCGACCGCAAGAACGCGCGCGCGTACATTCAAGGTCTCGTCATGACGGGAATCGTCGCGTTCATTTTGTTCATTCCGCTCGGCGCGTACTTTGTCACACACCCGGACGATTTTCTCGCGCACGGTACAAGTCTTTCGATCTTCGACGCGCGCGTGAATCACGGCGATCTCGTCGGGACGCTGACGAGCAACCTGGGCAAAATCGCG
This sequence comes from Candidatus Aquidulcis sp., assembly GCA_020723345.1. Classification (GTDB taxonomy): domain Bacteria; phylum Chloroflexota; class Anaerolineae; order UBA4142; family UBA4142; genus VGOB01. The sequence continues at coordinate 33,893 of DYJA01000035.1, forward strand.
GGCATGTTTTTCGTGCGCGGCGACTTTGAAGATTTTCGCAACGTGCCAGATCGCCCCGTGTTCGATCCGATGATCGGCGCGCTCTTTGTCGTCGGCATGGGATTGCTCTTGCGCGATCTGCTCGCGCCGAAAACGGATCGCATCGTGCGTTTGCGCGCGGTTTTGATCGCGGTCGCGTTGGTCACGTTTCTCGCGTCATCCGCGCTCTCCGACGATCCGCCGAATTTTACGCGCACGTTGCCGACGCTGTCGGTGCTGACGATCTTGCCCGCGTGGGGCGCGCTGGCGATCTGGGAACGCGTGCGCGCGACGTCGGCGCGGCAAATCGCGGCGGGCGCGTTCGCCGTCGTCGCGCTCGCGAGTACCGCGCTCTCGTTCAACGATTATTTCATCACTTTTGCGAATCTATCGTCACTGTACTACGCGTTCGACGTGCGGATGTACGACGTGGGCAATTGGATCAATCAGAACGCGCGGGCGAATCAAATCTATCTCGCGCCGTTGTGGTATCAACAAGGGACGGTGATGTTACTCACACGCAACGCGCCCTTGAAATCATTTGAAAGTCGTGATACGATTGTGCTGCCGAGCCGCACGCAAGGCAAGGACGCGCTGTACGCGTTTCCGCTGGAGCAAGCCGCCAAAGCCGCGAAACTCGGCGAGCGATTGGGCGCGCTCGCGACGCGCGAAATTGTTTTCGGTTCAACGGGTGAGCAACTGCTGATCGTCTATCGCGTGCGCGCGAATGATTTGCCTGACGCGCAACCTCCATTCTCAAATCTCCAGCGCGGCGGCGATTTCCTCAAACCGCAAACTACAACGCGCGCGATGGGGGGTGATTCGTTCGAGATACTCGGTTACTCGATTGACGCGGCGGACGCGGCAAAGCGCAACCTGGAAGTGACCTTGTTTTTCCACGCGCTCAAACCGATGACCGAGGATTATACTTTTTCGGTTAAGGTGCGCGACGCAAAAGATCGCGTGTGGGGACAAGAAGACAAATGGGCGGGCAACAACAGTTACGAAACGACGCGCTGGAGCGCGGGCGATCTCATCGTCGAAAAATTTTATCCTGGGTTGAGCGCGTGTGCGCCTGCGGGCGATTATCGCGTCAGCGTTGAAGTATACAATCCGAAGACGATGCAAGTGCTAGGAATACAAGGGAACTTGGGGGAACTGCGGGAAATTCGCGCGGAGGCATCGCCGGGAAATTTGTACGAACATCTCGATCCTGATCAATCGCTTGATGTTGAGGTCGCGCCGCAAGCGCGGTTGCTGGGGTACACGCTCGCGCCAAACGAGGCGCGCGTGGGCGACGCATTTTCGCTTTCGCTGTTCTGGCGCGGCGTCGGCGATGGCAAACAGACGCGCCGCGCGGTGATTCGTCTGCGCGATGCCGCCCAGCGCGATTTTGTCTTGTCGGAAAAAGATGTTACACTCGCAATCGATGGGCGAGGTCTCTGCGCGTTCTTCGATTTTCAAGTGCCGCGCGATGCCGCGTCAGGCGCGGCATCGATTTGGGTGAACGATACGCCAATCACTACGATAAAGGTGACCAAATGAATCTCGCCGCCGTCATTCTCGCCGCGGGTCAAGGCACGCGGATGAAAACCCAATTGCCGAAGATACTCCACACGGTTGTCGGCAAGCCGATGGTGTCGTACGCGCTGGAGACTGTCGCCGCGCTCGGCGCGTCGCAAACGATTCTGGTGATCGGTCACGGCGCAGACCAAGTGCGCGTCGCAACCTCCAACCTCCAACCTCCAACCTCCAATCTCCAATTCGTCGAGCAGCGTGAACAGCGCGGCACGGGGCACGCGGTCTTGCAAGCGCGCGAGGTTTTGCGCGGCAAATCGGACGCGGTCTTCGTTTCGTACGCCGATATGCCCTTGATGCGCGTCGAGACGCTGAAGAAACTGACCGATCTGCACGCGTCGTCGCGCGCGACGATCACGATGCTGACATTGATCTCCGACGATTCGATGGCGTTCGGGCGAATCTTACGCGACGCGAATAATCGCGTGGTCGGCATCGTCGAAGAGCGCGACGCGACGCCGGAGCAATTGGCGATTCGCGAACTGAATTGCGGCGTCTATTGTTTCGACGCGGATTGGCTGTGGGAACATGTCGCGCAACTCAAACCGGCTGGCGTGAAGAACGAATATTATTTGACCGATCTGGTCGCGCTGGCGGTCAAAGAAAACTGCATGATTGAAGCGGGCGTGCTGCGCGACGCGACCGAAATGATCGGCATCAACACGCGTGTCCATCTCGCGCAGGCGGAAAAAATCATGCGCGGGCGCATCAACACCGCGCTGATGCTGGCAGGCGTGACCTTGATCGATCCGGCGACGACGTACATCGAATCCGATGTGGCAATCGGCGAGGATACGGTGATCGAGCCGAACACGCATCTGCGCGGCAAGACGCGCATCGGCGCGAACTGCCGCATCGGTCCGAACGCGATCATTCGCGATTCGCAAATCGGCGACGCGTGCGAAATCGTCGCGTCGGACATTACCGGAGCGGTAGTCGAGGAGCGCGTGCAGATTGGTCCGTTCGCGCGGTTGCGCGCCGGATCGCACATCGCGCGCCAAGTCCGCATTGGCAACTTTGGCGAAGTGAAAAACTCGTACGTCGGCGAGCGGTCGCACATCGGACATTTCAGTTACATCGGCGACGCGGAATTGGGCAAACACGTGAACATCGGCGCGGGGACGATTACGTGCAATTATGACGGCATGCAAAAAAATCGCACGGTGATTGGCGACGACGCGTTTATCGGCAGCGATACGCTGTTGATCGCGCCGGTGACGATTGGCGCGCGCGCACGGACCGGCGCGGGCGCGGTGGTGAACAAAAATGTCCCGCCCGATTCGCTCGCGGTCGGCGTTCCGGCGCGCGTGATCCGAAGATTGAATGACAAATGAACAAATGCAAAATGACAAATTTGTCATTTGCTCACACCTGCCCTGGCGGGCGGTGCCAGGGTTTGTCATTTCTGATTGACTATGATTTGGTTTGAAATTCTCGTCTGGCTTTTATTCCTGCTTGCCGTGGGCGCGGGAAGCGTGCTGCAAACCGTCGCTGCATCGGTGCGCGAGTTGCAGGAGACGCTGCGGGTCACTCACGCCGCGCGTCTCGAACGCACGCGCATTTTCGGCGCGCTGTTGACAGTGGGCGGGACGATCGGCACGGTGTCGCTCGCGGTTGAGATCGCCGCGCGGGCGAGCGGCGATGTCGGGGCGGCGGCGTTGAGCGCGGCACTGGCGGTCTTGATTGCGTTTGGCGTCCATTTCGTCGCGCGCCGTTATGCGCGGCGCAATCTCGAACGTTGGGCGGAGCCGCTCTTGGGCGATGCTGTCGCGTTTCTGCCGCTGGTCGAAACGCGCGATGAACCATCCGAATCCGAATCGCGCGAAGAGACGGTCGAGCAAATGGTGGACGCCAGCGAAAAGGCGGGACTGATCGAGTCGGACGAGCGCGAGATGATCGCGGGAATCTTGCACCTCGACCGGACGTTGACGCGCGAAATTATGGTGCCGCGCATCGACGTGATCGCGCTCGATGTCGAGACCTCGCTGCAAAACGCGCTCGAGGTCGTGATCGCAGGCGCGCACTCGCGCGTGCCGGTGTACGAAGAATCCATCGATCACGTGATCGGCTTGTTGTATGCCAAAGATTTGCTCAAGACCTTGCGTGATTGCGCGACCGATATGTCGGTGCGTTCGTTGTTGCGACCGGTCTATTTCGTGCCAGAATCAAAACGGCTGGACGAGTTGCTTCAGGAATTGCAGCGTTCCAAAGTTCACATGGTAATCGTCGTGGATGAGTACGGCGGCACCGCCGGGATCGTTACGATTGAAGACGTGCTCGAAGAAATCGTCGGCGAGATTCAGGATGAGTACGATACGGGAGAAGAGCCGTTGATCGAGCGCGTCGGCGAGAACGAAGCCGTGTTCAACGCGCGTGTGACGATGGCGCAAGTGAACGAAGCGCTCGCGCTCGATTTGCCGAACGAGAGCGATACGCTGGGCGGCTTGGTGTATCAGCATCTCGAAAAGATGCCGAAGGTGGACGATCAGGTGCGCGTTGGGAATGTGGCGATTACGGTCTTGAGCGTGATCGGGCGGCGCATCAAAAAGATTCGCGTGACGAAATTGCCCACGGAAAATGAGGAAACTCTCAATGAGGAGAGGATGTAAGCATGAAAATTGACTGGGAGAAGTTGATCGCGGCGGCGCGGCGCGCGCGGCGCAACGCCTACGCGCCGTACTCGCGATATACGGTTGGCGCAGCCGCGCTGGCAAAGTCGGGCGAAATTTACACCGGGTGCAACGTCGAGAACGCGGCGTATCCGAGCGCGATGTGCGCGGAACGCGTCGCGATCTACAAGGGCGCGTCCGCAGGTGAGCGCGCGTTTGTCGCGCTTGCCGTCGTCACGTCGAATCTCGGTTCGCCGTGCGGCGCGTGCCGGCAGGTGCTGTCGGAGTTTGCGGCGGACGATGCGGCGATCGTGCTCGCGCTGGCGCGCGGCAAGCGGCGCAAGAAATTTTCGATGAAGCAGATTCTGCCAGATCGGTTCGGTCCGAAAAATTTGAAATGAAGCGCAGCGGGGCGATTCTTCAATCGCCCCGTTTATGTGTTTGGAATTTTCAAGATTGTAAGGTATAATAAATTCTCGATAAAGGAGCAAGGATGGTCGAGCCGGTCGGACTGAATCAAAAGATGCTGGAGGTGCGCGCGCTCGCGGACGGCAAGGGCTTTTCATCCGAACCCGCGCGGATTTGGGAAATGCTCGCGCTCATCCATACCGAAGTGTCCGAGGCGACCGACGCGTACAAAAAAGGCGAATCAGTCGATCACGTCGGCGAGGAATTGATCGACGCGATCATTCGTATCCTGCATTTGTGTTCCGCGCTCGACCTCGATGCAGAGGCGTTGTTCCAGGCGAAAATGACGCGGAATTGGGAGCGGCCGTACAAGTATAATACCGTACGGGGAGGGTGAGGTGGCAATTGGTCAATCAGTCAATCGGTCAACTGGTTGCCTGATTGCCTGATTGACTAGCAATGCGAGAGCGTTTATATCGTGTCGAAGCAATCGTGTTGAAGCGCACAGATCACGGCGAGGCGGATCGTTTGCTCACGCTGTTCACGCCGGATCTGGGGAAAATGCGCGCGATTGCGAAAGGCGCGCGCAAGCCGTCGTCGCGCAAGAGCGGGCACGTCGAGTTGTTCGCGCACACGCACCTGCTCGTGGCGAAGGGCAAGCAACTCGATGTCGTGACGCAAGCCGATACGCTCGACGCGTTCCTTCCGTTGCGCGAGAATTTGGAGCGCGTCGGTTACGCGTACTATCTCGCGGAACTGGTTGACAAGTTTTCCGAAGAGGGCACTGAAAATCGCGCGGTCTTTGATTTATTGCTGCACGCGCTTGCCGCGCTCGGCGATGCGACGAATGATCCCGATTTGCTCGCGCGATTTTTTGAACTGCGCGTGTTGCAGTACGTCGGCTATCGCCCGCAGTTGTTCAACTGCATTCACTGTGGCAAAGCCATTGAGCCGCAGGAAAATTATTTCAGCGCGGAAGCGGGCGGCGTGCTCGATCCGGAGTGCGTGCAAACACAGCGCGAGCAGATCGCGGGGCGCGCGTACGACGCGCAGCCGATTTCGCTGAACGCGCTCAAGTTGTTGCGGTACTTGCAAACGCGCGAATGGGGGACGGTGCGCGGGCTCCGCGTCGCAGAGCGCGGCGACGCGATGTCCGAAGTAGAAACGCTGATGTTGCGGTACATCACGCATCATTTGGAACGCAATTTGAAGAGTGTGGAGTTTTTGAGAGAAGTAAAGCAACCGAATGCATAGACCGCAACAGAGCTGCAACAAGATGCCGAGGGTCTTCCGGTCGCAACATCTGTTGGTGTCTGTGAATAGTCTGTCGCGGACTTGGATCCCGACTGGTAGAAATGTGGGTAGGAGAATCTGGTTATGAATTCTTATTCGTCCAGGAATGGGGCGCAGGGTAATGATAACCGCACGTCAGGCACTCGCGTCCCAGAATTGTTAACAAAGGCTAACAGATCCTTCCAGAAAGGCGACTTGGGGGAAGCGTTGCGATCCTTCGAGCAGGCGTACAAGATTGGCGATCGCAGTCCTGGAATGTTTCTCCAGTTGGCCCAAACACTACAACGGTTGCAACGCTACGATGAGGCGCAGCGGTATCTGGATCTCGGAATCAATGCGCTGAAGCCCAGTCAGCGTACGGCTTTGCTTAATCTCAAGGCGCAGATTTTCTCTTCCCGGAGTCAATGGGCTGAGGCAGCCGAGGCGTACGAAAGATTGATCCGACAAGATCTGCCACCGGCGGTCCGGCGTTTCTCTCGACTTCAACTAGCGCGCACTTATCGCCATCTTGGTGAGTTCGATAAAGCAAAAGCGATCCTTGATCAAGTACTTGCCGATTATCCCCAAGATCAAGTAGCAATTCGCATTCGGGCGGCATTGGATCATGCCGCCGTAAGCAAAACAACAACCATTCAAGCTGAGTACGACGACGCGATCCGCGAGCTAGAAGTGGATTTGCCGGACGAGGGAATTGATCTTATTAGTCCAATGTTACGGCGAGACTTGGCCACAACTGAGTATCGTGATCAAAAGATTCTTTTGCAGGGTGGACGTCCTGAAGTCAGTGACGCCAATCGTTTACTTGTTGAAGCTGAGAGAACCCAAGGTTCTGAGTTTGGCGAACGTCACCCGCTTTTTCTGGAAGCAGCAAAGGCTTACAATGAGTTACCAGAAGGATCTTATGTTCTCGAACGTTTTCACCTGGCTTTGGCTCGATATGCCATGCTGAAAGGTGGGGCATTGGTTTCAGAATTTCGGCGTCGGATTTTGTCTGGTCGAACAGACCTCACAGAACTTTGTCGTTTGCGAGATAGTGCAACTAGCTACTATTTGGAATCACTTGCCCTTCAAGTGAGAGTGGATGTTCGCTACGCGTTGATACCTCTTGCCAACTACCTACGCGCACAGATCGCCTATGCGTTAGTAGAGCGTAGCGAGCCTGTGCCCCCCAAGCTATTTCAGTATGACTTTGCCAGCTTGTTCAAACTCTGCCAAGAGTACCAAGACGATGGCATCGCGCGTATTGCATATGAATCTGTCGTATCATGGGGCGCGGCGAGTGGCTACGTATGGAACCGTTTACAGGGGTTGCCCGGCGGACCCGGTTTCCTAGGGCAAGCATTGGAGAAACCTCCTGCTCGATACCGTCCATACCAAATACTCTCTGCAATCAGTGGGAAACATTTCACGCAGGACCAACGGCCGAGAGAAGTACTTCGAATCGCTTTCCTTGAGCGACGCGCGCGGACCCGCGAGATTCTCGATTTTTTCACGCGGTTGCAACAAATGCCCCCCAGTGTTCAAAATTTTCGAGAATTACATTCGCTGTGGCAGGAATTTCCGAATCATCGAGGATCATTGCTGGAGACGGATCTTGAGATTCGCGACGGGGTGCGCGCGATACTAGATACATTATTACCCTATCAGACGCGATCTCCCGAAGAACGGACGGCAATCTTGTTTACTGCCCGAACCTACCTGGAAAATTGGTTGCGTTTTATCCAGTCGAATCCAACTTATTGGGGTCGCGTAGGTTTTGAGGGTCTTCTCACGCGCTGGCAGACATCAATTCGTATTATCGAACAGCGGCGGTTGGGTGAAATTCAACCTAAACTGGTCGCTAGCCTTGAACCGCCAGTATTTCGCCGGGAAGGGGATCATGTCGAGGGTGGCGTGAACCTGCAAAACGTTGGACGCGGAACAGCTGAAGGCTTGGTCCTCAACATAGAGCTGTGTGAATATGATTCCGGTGAGATCCTTTGCAAGCGCGAGAGAGAAATCATCCGTGAAGAGGTTGCTGTTAACGGGAAGCACTATATCCCAGTTCGTTTCTGTAATTCGGAGCTGTCTCACGGACTAAATGTGCCATATAGATTGCGTCTGCAAATTGCGCCGATATTCCGGCAGGTGGAACTAGATACTGCAGAACAAGAGTTTACCTTGGAGGTCCGTGCTGAGGTAGGTTTTTCTAAAGAAGATATTCCTTGGAATGAAATAACGATTCCACCGGAACATTTGTTCAAGGGGCGCGAGCAACTCATCGATCGTTTGGTCACTCATTTGAAATCAGGAGAACGTTCGAAAACATACATTCTTTATGGTTTGACACGAACAGGGAAGAGTTCTATCCTACGTTATCTCGGCAAGAGAGTTGACCTTCAACCTTTGGAGATAGAGGGAGTGCCTTTTCGTTTTGTCAGTTTTGAGTGGGACTTGGGTAGGGCAAAGGCCCACAGCAATGCTCAAGATATGTGGGGTTATCTTCTTAATGAGAAAGTTGTGGCTAAGCTAGATCACATGTCCAGAGCCGGTTTGATTCAGCCGAATCATGCGGCTGTGCTTCGTAATCCCGACAAAATCCGGTTTCGGGATTGGGAACCATTGCTGACTTATTTGAGGCGGCAGTGTCTCTATCCTGTTTTTCTGCTGGATGAGTTTTCATACTACCGTGAGATGGTGGACAGCCAACGGTTGGATGCTTCCTTCTTAGCTGCTATTCGGTCTTTTGCTATCATCGGGCAAGCTAGCTTCGTCTTCGCAGGAACATACGATCTTCGCAAGCTTATCAAAGATCCTGCGTATGGAATAACGGGTCAATTTGTTAATGCGATTGAGGAGAAAGTAAGCAAGATCGAACATGGGCCTGCCACGGAGTTGATTCAAGTAATGGGTACCAGTTTGCGATTTACTCAAGATGCGATCGACCACATCCTGCGCCTCAGTTATCAGGTACCCTATTTTATTCAGCTCCTTTGCAAAAACTGTGCATTTTATGCAGCCAACTCTGGACGAAGTATAATAGGATTTCCTGAGGTAGAGACTGTGGTGCAAGCCCTGAGCGGCGAAAGCGGAGAATTGAGTCTAAAGGATGTCCCTCGGATGGCACCAGGTGTGTTTATGAACAATATGCATGCCCCCACAGATCCGATAGAATTTGCGGCGCTAATCAGTACAATATGCGATCTGACTCGTGGGCAGTTGTTTGCCCGGATGGTTACCTATTCGGAGATTCAGGAGGCATGGCATAGGGCTGGAGTTAGCTTGTTCCAAGCTCGACTTGCCCAAGCGATTCAAGAGCTGTGTGATCGCGAAGTCTTAGTTGCGGGGGAAGATGAGGGTATGCCTGCTTATCGCATCAGTGTCGACTTATTTAGGCGCTGGTGGGCGAATGAGCACAAGTACCTAAATCTCGAACTTGATGCCGTGAAGCAGGAGGGCTGATTCCATGAATCTACAATCCGGTTTTCAACCCAGTTGCGAAGTAACAGACCCAGAATTGCTCTTCGGCCATAGCCGCCCGGGTGCTCTGCTTGAGCAACTGGTCACTCAGATGCGTTTGGGAACAAATGCTCAACTATTGGGCGAACGTCGTTCTGGCAAGACATCGTTATTGAAGTGTTCCATTCCGCGACTGTGTGCAGCAGAGCCACGGGTGGTGCCCGTTTACCTTAACTACCGTAGGCATCACCTGGTGAAGGGGTATGCATTAGCACATCGTTTGTTGCTCGCTCATGTACATGCTTCTGCAGTTAGGGGTTGCTATGGTGCTTTCCCCACCCGTCTCATGTTGCGTGGCATAGAGCTATCACCAAGTCTATTGCCAGAAGAACATTTCGAAAAACTGTCTTCTGTATCGGACTATCGAATTGACGGACTCATAGAGGCATATTTTCATCTACTGGGTGAGTACGGCTTGGGTGTGGTCTTGTTGCTTGACGAATATGAGCACTTGATGCAACACACGTTTGGAGGGCAAGAGGGAGCGTTCTTCCACATTCGGACACTCTCGTCAGAGGCTCCACCAAGTCGAGGGGCTCCCAAGGCCCTGACATATGTAGTGGCAGGAGCGCTACCATGGAATCAACTTTGTCACGTGATTGGCTCTCCTGAATTGAATAACATTGGGGTCGTCTTGCCTATCACCCCACTGGATTCTGAGGCTTTTCGACAGATGTGGGAGCAGTGCCTTGCAGACAGCTCTCCTGCCGTACGACAACACATTTCAATGACAAATATAAAACTGGATAGTATCTACGAACAAGCAGGTGGGTGGCCTTTCTATGGAAAGGTAATTGGACAGCACATGAGTTCTGGTTCGTATAATGAGGATGCGATCTATGAGGCCTTGGTTGATCATTTCACAGTGATCTGGTCGCGCCTCAATTTCGCTGAACGGAAACAACTGAACGCTGTCTGCAAGGGGCTACCGGAAGCGGTTGACGCCTCAACTCAGACTATGCTCCATCGCGGTCTTGTTGAGTACGACTTGGCAGGGAGGTTGGGGGTGCGCGGCCAACTTTGGTCGAGGTACGTTCGTGATCAGATTTCAGAATCTGCTACGGACTTGAAGCCAACTGTGCAGGAATCGAACGAAGAGAAGTTAGGATTAGTGGTCGATAAAATCCTTGACCTAGTTGCGGAAATCAACGAAAGTAGCCTCAATATCTCAGGTGAAGAAATCTTCCGATCAAGTAACCACGACAGGCAGATTGAGCGAGATCTCCGCAAGTCTGCAGTTGACGCTGATCAATTTTCTCAGTTCGCTTTATCGCTCTATAATTTGCTCTACGAACGTACCACAGGCCCCAAACTGGCCAAAGTGGTTAGCAGTGACGGCAAATCAATTGTTGAAGAGAACCGTTTCCGCCCATTGGAGCGACTTCCGAAAAAACTCCGGCGCAATCGAAGCATTGTGAAAATTGTGGATGCCGTGCGACATCACTTTGGCAAGGGGCATTTGACCCGCTTGGGTTCATTCAACATCAGCGGGAATGGATTGAAAATAAGTGATGTATTGCAGCAATACCTTGGTAGTAGGGCAAATCCGCGGGATGCTCAGTTTTTGGCAATGCAGCTCGGGCTCTTGAATGATGTGGCTTCTTTCCTTGTCGAACTCCGAAATCTTCTTGATGAGAGCCCAGAGATGTTTTGTAACTCAAGTCCAAGTTCAGACTGTGTTGCAGAAAGTCAAACCGCCCAATCTTAGAATGCGTAGAATAAAAGAGGTTGAGTTCTTATGCCAGACATGGACACGATGGTGTCGTTGTGCAAACGACGCGGCTTTGTCTTTCAAGGTTCGGAAATTTACGGCGGCATCGGCGGATTCTGGGATTACGGTCCGCTCGGCGTCGAATTGAAAAATAATATAAAGCGCGCGTGGTGGAAAGCGATGGTGCAGGATCGCGACGACATCGTCGGCATTGACGCGGCGATCATCATGAATCCGAACGTGTGGGTCGCGAGCGGTCACGTCGCGACGTTCAACGATCCGCTCGTCGAGTGCAAAAACTGTCATCATCGTTTTCGCGCCGACGAAATTCCCGGCGAAGCGTGTCCGCACTGCGGCAACAAGGGCACGCTGACCGAGCCGCGCCAATTCAATGTGATGTTCAAGACGCACGTCGGTCCCGTGGAAGATGACGCGGCGATTGCGTACCTGCGCCCGGAAACCGCGCAAGGCATCTTTGTGAATTTCTCGAACGTGCAACAGTCGATGCGGAAAAAAATTCCATTCGGCATCGCGCAGATGGGGCGGTCGTTTCGCAACGAGATCATCACCGGCAATTTTATTTTCCGCGACCGCGAGTTCGAGCAGATGGAGATGGAGTTTTTCGTCAAGCCGGGTTCGGAGGACGAGTGGCACGATCATTGGCGCGACGAGCGACTCGCGTGGTGGAAGAAAACGCTGAACATTCGCGACGAAAATATTCGCGTCAAGGTGATTCGCAAAGAGCGAACGTACATTATCGGTCCCGATCCTGATGATGTGAAAGAGGAAAAGCCGCCGCATTACTCGAAAGGAAATTACGACATCGAGTACCGTTTTCCGATGGGCTGGAGCGAAGTCGAAGGGATTGCGAGCCGCACCGATTGGGACTTGGGCGCGCATCAAAAATTGAGCGGCAAAGACTTGACGTACTTTGACGATGAGACGAAAGAAAAGTACATTCCATACGTCGTCGAACCCGCTATGGGCGTGGATCGCGCGGTGCTCGTCGCGCTATTCGAAAGTTACACCGAAGAAGTCGTGCGCGATGAAAAGCGGATCGTCTTGCGGTTACCCAAGACGCTCGCGCCACTCAAAGTTGCAGTTCTGCCGCTCGCACGCAATCGTCCGGAGATCGTCGAACTCGCGAAGAAAATTGTCGCGGAACTCAAGCCCTACATGATGGCGATGTACGATGACACCGCGAGCATCGGTCGGCTCTATCGCCGCCAAGATGAAATCGGCACGCCGTTTTGCGTGACGGTGGATCATCAATCCGCGTTGCCGGGCGACGAAAAGTACGACGGCAAGGTGACGATTCGCGATCGCGATTCGATGGAACAGATTCGCGTGCCGGTGGCGGAAGTGAAGAATGTCCTACTGAGTCGCCTGGTCGAGTAGTCGCGTAGTCGAATAGTCGGATGATAAATGAATGAAGGTGGTTCCATCGGGCAGATTGAAAATTATCTGCCGCAACTGAAAACGATTTTTGAAGAACACGGCGTCGTTCTCGCGTATCTCTACGGCTCACAAGCGAGCGGCAACGCGGGTCCGTTGAGCGACGTGGACATCGCGGTGTTGTTCGCGCGCGGCATTGAATCGAGTGAGCGCTTTGATCGCGTCTTGAGATTGATGGGCGATCTGGCGAGTGTTTTCAAACGCGACGACGTGAATGTGCTAGACTTGGACGAAGGGACGCCGCTATTGAACAACAATGTGCGCGTGCATGGGCGCGTAATTTTTTGCGCGGATGAAAAAGCGCGCGCCGATTTTGCGCTGCGCGCGTTGCAGCAATATGTTGACACCGAACCATTGCGACGGATGCAGAATCGTTACTTGCGAGAAAAAATCGAGCGCGGCTTATTTGGGCGTCCGATTCCGATTGTGCGCGCGAGGTAAAAATGGTTGACGTTCCAATGATCCAAGAACGCTTGAAACGATTGGCGGAATATGTCGAGTTTTTGGAGCGGCACAGAAAAGTAACCTACGAGGAATTCGTCGCCGACAAGTCAATCGAATACTCGGTCTAATGTTAAATTCCCAAGTGGCTTTTCAAGCAACGGCGCTCTGCAATCCACTGGAAATATTACTTTTCATAGGAGGCACAACACATGGCTGGAAAGAAAGCCGTCGCGAAGAAAGCGGCGAAAAAGACACTCTCGAAAAAATGGGTGTATCTGTTCGAACAAGGCAACCGGGACATGCGCGAACTTCTCGGCGGCAAGGGCGCCGGGTTGGCGGAGATGACGAACGCCAAATTGCCGGTGCCGCCCGGGTTTACGATCACGACCGAAGCGTGCAACGCGTACACTGCCGCCGGGAAAAAATTCCCCAAGGGAATGTGGGAACAAACGCTCGCGGCGATGAAAGCGGTCGAGAAAAAATTCGGCAAGAAGTTCGGCGATCCGAAAAATCCGCTGCTCGTTTCCGTTCGCTCCGGCGCGAAATTTTCGATGCCCGGCATGATGGACACGGTGCTCAACCTGGGTCTCAATTCCGAAACGCTCAAAGGGATCGCGGCGCGGACCGGCAATCCGCGCTTTGCGATGGACGCGTACCGCCGTTTCATCTCAATGTTTGGGCGCATCGTGATGGGCATCGAAGGGAAAAAGTTCGACGCGATTTTCGACGGCGCGAAAGCCAGGTCCGGCGCGAAAGCGGACACCGATCTCGACGCGAAGGCGTTGGAAGAAGTGGTCGCGCAATTCAAAGGGTTGTACAAGAAAGAAATCGGCGCGGAATTTCCCGAGGACCCGTACAAGCAACTCGAACTCGCGATTGGCGCGGTGTTCGGTTCGTGGATGGGCAAGCGCGCGGTGGACTATCGCCGCATCAACAAGATTCCCGATAACCTCGGCACGGCGGTCAACGTCTGCACGATGGTCTTTGGCAATATGGGCGAGGATTCCGGCACCGGCGTCGCGTTTACGCGCGATCCCGGCACCGGCGAAAACGAATTGTTCGGCGAATATCTCGTCAACGCGCAAGGCGAAGACGTGGTCGCCGGGATTCGCACGCCGATGAAAATCGCGGAACTGAAAGAAAAGAATTCCAAAGTCTACAACGAATTCCACAAACTCGCGCGGCAAATGGAAAAACATTACCGCGAGATGCAAGACCTCGAGTTCACGGTCGAGCGCGGCAAGTTGTGGATGCTGCAAACGCGCACCGGCAAACGCACCGCGCGCGCAGCCGTCCGCGTCGCCGTTCAGATGGTGAACGAAGGTCTCATCACGAAAGAAGAGGCGGTGCAGCGCGTCGAACCCGCGCAGGTCGTCCAGTTGTTGATGCCGCAATTCGACGCGGCGGCGAAAGCCGAAGCCGCGAAGCAAGGCAACTTGCTCGCGACCGGTTTGAACGCGTCGCCCGGCGCGGCGACCGGCATCGCGATTTTCAATCCCGACGCCGCGGAGAAATTGGGCAAGGAAGGCAAGAGCGTCGTCCTCGTCCGGTACGAAACGTCGCCGGAAGATGTACACGGGATGTACGCGTCGAAAGGCATTTTGACGCAGCATGGCGGCGCGACTTCGCACGCGGCAGTTGTCGCGCGCGGCGCGGGCTTGCCGTGCGTCGCGGGCTGCGAAGGCATTCACGTCGACGAAGAAAAGAAAATTTTCACCGTCGGCGGCAAGACGGTCAAGGAAGGCGATGCGATTTCGATTGACGGCGGCGCGGGCGAAGTCTTCCTCGGCGAGATCAAGATGGTGCGCCCGGATTTCGACAAGGACGAAGATTTGAAAACCTTGCTCGGTTGGGCGGACGAAATTCGCTTGCGGAAATCGCGCAAGGGCATGGATAACGCGCCCGAAGTCGGTTTGCAAGTGTGGGCGAACGCGGATTATCCGCGCGACGCGCGCATGGCGATTCGTTTCGGCGCGCAAGGGATCGGCTTGTGCCGCACCGAGCACATGTTCTTTGAGACCGATCGCTTGCCGATCGTGCAAAAAATGATCTTGTCGAAGACCGACGAGGAACGCCAAAAATATCTCGATCAACTGTTGCCGATTCAGCGCGGCGATTTCCTCGGCATCTTTGAAGCGATGGGCGAACTACCGGTCGTGATTCGCACGATCGATCCGCCGTTGCACGAATTCCTCCCGTCGCACGAAGAACTGCTGGTGCAGGTGACTGAGTTGCGCGTGCGCGGCGACAATCCCGCGTTGCTGAAAGAAAAAGAAGAGATGCTCAAGGCGGTCGAAGGAATGCGCGAAGCGAACCCGATGCTCGGTTTGCGCGGTTGCCGCCTCGGCATCACGATGCCGCAGATCACCAAGATGCAGACGCGCGCGATCATCGAAGCGGCGTGCCAACTAAAAAAGCGCGGCGTCAACGTGCATCCCGAAATCATGATCCCGCTCGTCGGGCACGTGAACGAGTTGAAGAATCAGCGCGAGATCACCGAAGCGGAAGCGCAACAAGTGATCGCGGAGCAAGGCGTCGAACTGGAATACAAGATCGGCACGATGATCGAGATTCCGCGCGGCGCGTTGACCGCGAATCAGATTGCCGAGTACGCGCAGTTCTTCTCGTTCGGCACGAACGATCTCACGCAGACGACGTTCGGTTATTCGCGCGACGACGCGGAAGGCAAATTCCTGCTCAAGTACGTCGAGAGCAAGATTCTGCCGGAGAATCCGTTCCAGCAACTCGATCAAACCGGCGTCGGTCGCCTGATGCAGATCGCAGTCGCGGAAGGTCGCGCCACGCGTCCGAATCTCAAGGTGGGCATCTGCGGCGAACACGGCGGCGATCCATCGTCCATCGAGTTCTGTCATCGCACCGGCTTGAACTATGTGAGTTGCTCGCCGTTCCGCGTGCCGGTCGCGCGGCTCGCGGCGGCGCAGGCGGCGGTCGCGCAGGTTGCGAAGGACAAATAAGGTTTGTGGTTTTGCAGGGGCGACGCGTAATCCGTTGCCCCTGCAAAACTTTGTGAGGAACTACTGTGGAGAACTCCCTTGAGCTTCAGTATCGTTTCTTTGTTGTTGATGAAAAGCCATACTGTCTCTGGGACACCGACATCAAGGAAAGAACCATCAAGTTTTTAGAAAGCGTAGATCCAACATACTTCATGCACGTTGCTGATACTCACTTTGAGTCTTTGGCGGAGGCTAACTCGCAGCAATGTGCCTTGGTGATCCGGAGTACCTACGCTCAGTCGCTGGAGACGCTATTTGCCCTTATTGGTGCCGCTGTTCAGTCACCTTATTGCGTGCCGGGCTGGATTCTGAAGTACGGAAGCCATGACCTTCGCAGCGTGGTGAAAAAAATTCAGGATCACCAACCTCTTCTGTCACACCTACAAAGGAAGAACCTCTCGTGGGCAATAATTGCCGAAGCGCTGCTGGCGTGGCTGGCCTTGGAAGACAAGAACAAGGAGTGCTCAATAAAAACAAGTTTCGCTAAATTGTGGTCACGCCTCGCATCTGATTTTCTAGATGAGACCTCGATCCACGAATATAACAGTATCAAGCACGGATTGCGGCTTCGAGCAGGTGGCTTTAGCCTTGCTCTGGGACGCGAGGAAACACCTGGAGTGCCAGCTCCGGCAGAGAATATGCGGTTGTGGGCAAAGAGTGAATACGGTTCGAGTTTCTTGGTAAGTGAGAAGTTTGGACAAATGAAACACCATATTCATTTTGTGCACCATGCACATAACTGGAACCCCGAAGACCTGGTTTGGGGGATTCATCTTGTTTCGATTTCAATTTCGAATGTTCTCTCAGCTCTGAAGATTCTTAACGGTATTCCATCGGAACGAGTCAGATTTGAATGGCCTAACGATCTTGCCTCATTTGACGAACCATGGAGGCGCGCAATAACATTGGGAACGCGGGCAATGTCGTTTCAGCCAACGGTAATCCCTGAAGAACTAATCACACCATTTAGCAAGGAGGAAATTTTGTCCCGGTACCAAAATGGGGAAGATGGCGGAATCCAAAGAATTGTAGTGCGTAATGCTTCTGGAGCGGATGATGAGATCCGAGAAAAGAGCGTAGGTTGAATCGAACCCATCCATCAGTTCCATACATGTCTCCATGCTCTCTGGACTTTCAGGAACGAAGCGAATTTTGACATTCTCGTCTCTCCGCGTACTATACTGCCGTAGGAAAAGATTTCCTGCGGCAGTTTTTCTTTTGCAAAATAGGCGCGGATCTGGAAAGTATGGAATAGTCGGATGGACGAAATCGCGCGCTACAACCTCGAACGATGGAGGGCGTTGACCAAAGCAGACGCGCTGTTCACGCGTCCGTACTTGAATCTCGACGCGGATTCTGCGCGCGCAAGGATCGATCCTGAAAACCGACTCGGCGAAATCGCGGGCAGAGATGTGCTGCTGCTTGCCGGGGGCGGCGGGCAACAATCGGCGGCGTTCGCGCTGCTGGGAACGCACGTCACCGTCGTCGATCTTTGTGAGGAACAGTTGGAGCGCGATCGCCAAGTCGCCGCGCGTTATCGCGTCGAGATCGAAACGCGGCAAGGCGATCTGCGCGATCTGTCGTCGCTGCGCGCGGATGCGTTCGACATCGTTTGGCAGCCGTATTCGATCAATTTTGTGCCGGACGCGCGCGCGGTGTTTGCGCAAGTCGCGCGCGTGTTGCGGCGCGAAGGCATTTACTATTTCAACTGCGCGAATCCGTTCGTCAACGGCTTGACTGAAAAAGATTGGAACGGCGAAGGCTATTTGCTCAAGCAGCCATATCGCGATGGCGCGGCGATCACGTCCGCGGATTCGGCCTGGGTTCACAACTCAAGCGACCCGATTCCGCGACCGCGCGAGTATCGTCACACCTTGGGTACCTTGGTCAATGGATTGATCGAACAGGGCTTTGAGATTCGTCATCTATCCGATTCGACGGATTTCTCACCCGATCCAAATGCCGCGCCGGGAACCTGGGAACATTTCACTGCGATCGCGCCGCCCTGGCTGTCTTTTTGGGCAATCTATCATCCGTAGTATTTGCGCGAGATGAGTTTGCGGTCTGTCGCCGCGTTTACGAGGAGTCCCATGGGAAAAATCCTGTGCTTTATTTCCGAGAACATGGCGGACTTTGAAATCACGCTCGTGCTTCACAAGTTGAAGCAGATCGGCGCGCGCGACATCGTCGCGGTGGGCGACACGTTTGGCTCATTCACGAGTGAGTCGGGTTTGCGCTATCTGCCTGACACCACGCTGGCGCAGGCGTTCAATCTGGAAGATGTCGAGGGCTTGATCATTCCCGGCGGTCCGATCCAACCACAGCAACCTGTGCTGACGGATTTGATCCGGCGACTCGATGTCGAGAAAAAATTATTGGCGGCGATCTGTAACGGTCCGCAATATTTGGCGTACGCCGGGATTCTGACGCATCGCAAATTCACGACCTCGTGTTCGCCCGCAGCGATTGCGGAACTGGGAATCATCGATCCATTCCCGCGCCAAAATTATCTCGACCGGCGCGTCGTGCGCGATGGACACGTCATCACCGCGAAAGGACGCGCGTTCGTCGACTTTGCGTTTGAGATTTTCGCGTATCTCGGCATCTATCAATCGGATCCGCAGGAACAAGAGCATTTGTTTCAAGATATTGTCAACAGGAATACATGAGTCTCTCCGACGAAGACGGTTATGATCTTTGGCTGCGTTATCGCAAAACAGACGACGCGGCGCGCTTGACGCAGTACCGCGACGCGATCAAGCGCGCGGTCGTGCTCGGCGCAAGCGCGACTGCCGAAATTATTCGACGCGAACTGGCGCGCGCGCTGCCGGTAATGTTGGATCGCGCTGTCCCGATTTTGGATCAGCCAGACAACGACGCGCTGATCGTGGGTACGGTTGACGAACTCAAAACAATCGGCGTGTCCATCCCGCAAAATGACTCTCGCAATCTAGGCGATGATGGTTTCATCATTACATCCAATCTCCAATCTTCAATCTCTGATCTCCGAATCATTATCGCCGCCAACTCCGCGTCCGCTACCCTGACCGGCGCGTTTCATTTTCTCCGCTTGCTCCAAACTCACCAAGACATCCGTGCACTCGACATTTCAAGCCGTCCTCGGATTCGCCGCCGCATCCTCGCGCATTGGGACAACCTCGACGGCTCGATTGAGCGTGGGTACGCCGGTCGCTCGTTGTGGAACTGGGACGAGTTACCCAAGACGATTGATCCGCGCTATCACGATTACGCGCGCGCGGGCGCGTCCATCGGCATCAACGGTACTTGCTTGAATAACGTCAACGCAGACAGCAAGTCACTCACGACGGAATACTTGGAAAAAGCCGCCGCGCTCGCCGACGCGTTTCGTCCGTACGGCATTCGCGTTTATCTGTCGCTTCCGTTCGCCGCGCCGATCCGGCTGGGCGGCTTACGCACAAACGATCCGCGCGATCCGGCAGTCGCCGCGTGGTGGCAGCGGAAAGTGGATGAAATTTACCGGTTGATTCCCGATTTCGGTGGATTTCAAGTCAAAGTGAATTCGGAAGGACAGCCGGGTCCACACGATTACGGCGCGACTCACGCCGACGGCGCGAATACGCTCGCCGACGCGCTCGCGCCGCACGGCGGAATCGTGTTGTGGCGCGCGTTCGTGTACGACACAAACGTCGACGCGGATAGGGCGAAGTGCGCCTACAAAGAATTCGTTCCGCTCGACGGCAAGTTCGCGCGCAACGTTTTCGTCCAGGTGAAGAATGGTCCGATCGATTTTCAGCCGCGTGAGCCGTTTCACCCACTCTTTGGCGCGCTGAAACAGACGCCGCTCGCGCTCGAATTGCAAATCACCCAGGAATACTTGGGGCAATCTACGCACCTGGTTTATCTTGGCGGAATGTGGAAAGAAGTTCTGGATTCAGATACGATGGAGATCGCTTCGTCACAATCTTTCGACTCCGCAGCACAAAGCGCTGCTCCGCTCAAGACACGCCGCGCAATGACACGGGTCGCGCAAGTCGTGGACGGCTCGCTGTACGATCACGCCGATTCATGTGTCATCGGCGTCGCGAATACGGGTACGGATCGCAATTGGTGCGGGCATCATTTCGCGCAGGCAAACTGGTACGCCTTCGGTCGGCTCGCGTGGGATTGTGATTTGAGCGCGGACGCGATTGCCGACGAATGGATCCGCCTGACGTGGTCGAACGATGCGCGTGTGGTGGGCGCGATCAAAACGATGATGCTCGGTTCGTGGGAAGCGTGCATCAATTATATGACGCCGCTCGGCTTGCATCACCTGATGCGCGAACAGCATCACTACGGACCCGACCCAGGTTTCAACGCCGCGCCGCGCCCGGACTGGAACAATGTCTACTTTCATCGCGCCGACGCGCGCGGTCTCGGGTTTGATCGTACCCGCACCGGCAGCGACGCCGTCAGCGAGTATCACAGTCCGCTGCGCGAGCAGTTCGATAACATCACCACTTGTCCAGAAAAATTTCTGTTGTGGTTCCATCGCGTACCGTGGGATTATCGTCTGCGATCCGGCAGGACATTTTGGGAAGAGTTGCAGCATCGTTACAACGCGGGCGTCGCTTTCGTCGAAGAAATGCGCGATATCTGGCAAAGTTTGCAACCCAGGATCGATCCCGCGCGGCACGCGCACGTTAGCGCGCGACTCGAACAGCAGTTGGAAAACGCGCGCGAATGGCGCGCGGTGTGTCTCGACTACTTTGGAAAGTGTGTGCGTTCGTAGTGCGCGATTTATCGCGCTCAAGCGCCGACTACGAACCTATCTTTGGGAGAAACGATGAATTACCGTTTTGCCACACTTGACGACATTCCGCTCTTGGCGAAAATGAATCGACAACTAGTTGAAGACGAGCAGCACCGCAACCGCTTTAAATCGGAAGAGTGGTTTGCGGAACGGATGCGCGGTTTTCTCGCCGGAGAGTATCACGCGGTGTTGTTTGAACTCGACGAACAAGTCGTCGGTTACGCGCTGTACCGGAATCATCCCGAACACGGCGATACGATTTATCTGCGGCAAATCTTTGTCAATCGCGCGCACCGCCGACAGGGCATCGGCAAAGCCGCGTTGCGTTTGTTGAAAGAAGAAATCTTGCCGCCGGACAAACGACTCACCGTCGAGGTCTTGGTGGGCAATCAAGCCGCGCGCGATTTTTATCGCGCCGCCGGATTTCGGGAATACGCGCTCGAGTTGGAGATGCCTGCGGCGTAGGACAAATTTGCAAATTTGTCCTACAAGGAGATTCGAATGATCGGCAGTAAATGGAAATCAGAAATTCGCGAGTTCAAGGACGACAAGACCGGACGCACGATCAGGCAATTGACTTCGACCGGCAACAACGTGCATTTATATTTCACCGAGAACTCGTTCGACGCGAACAAGAACGAAATCATTTTTCGCTCCGACCGCGCGTCGGGCGAGAATCGCGCGCCGCACGAAAACCCCTTTTTCAATTTGTTTCGGATGAACCTGGATACCGGCGAAAGCGTGCAATTGACCGATGAGCCAGTGCGGACGACCGGCGACGATACCGGCACGATTCACAGCATCACCAAGACGCCCGATAGCGAAATCGTCGTGTATCGTACCGGCAATTGCATCAAGAAACTCGATACCAAGACCGGCGCGATCAGCGTCGTCTACGCAGAGACCGGCAACTATACGCTCGGCTCGCCTTCGATTGCGCCGAACCGGCGTTACATCGCGTTTTCGCGCAACGAAGACGTTCACGTCGCCGACGGTCCGAACTACACCGGCTTTAAGGAACGTTTCTACTTGATCAAAGACGGGCGCATCACGCTCGCGTATCTCGACGGCTCGGGCTGGTTCGACGTGTTCAAGGACACGCATCAGGTTGGACATTTTCAATTTTGCCCGGTCGACAGTACGATCGGTTCGTACTGCCACGAGGGACCTTGGAACTTGGTCACGCAGCGCATGTGGTTGCTCGATTTCGTTGCGCGCGAAGCGCATCCTTGTTTTCGCCAAGACGAACAGGATTCGGTCGGGCATGAATTCTGGACGCGCGACGGCTATCTCTTTTTCGACAATCGCGGTCCGGGTCACGACGGCACGATCACTTCGGATCGCACGCAGGCGGTCGCGACGAATGTTCAAGTCAATCAGAACGCGATGATTCCATTCGTTGGGCTGGCGGATCGAAAGGGCAACGTCGTCAAGAAAATCGATATGCCATTTTACTGTAATCACTATCACGCGAACCCGGACAACACGCTCCTTGTCGGCGACGATGTGGACGATCTGGTGTTGATCGACATCGCGGGTAAAGAAGCGCGACTGCGCGTGTTGTGCCAGCACAAAACATCGTGGCACACGCAGAGCGCACACGTTCATCCGACTTGGAGTTGGGACGGCGAACAAATTCTGTACGCATCAGATCGCGGCGGCAAAGTGAATTTGTATCTTGTCGAGCCATGACGCGGAACGTTGAACCTGGAAGCGAATCAATGACACAACACTATCAACACCTCGGCATCTTTAGCGATTGGGTTCAAGCGGCGCGCGAACAACAACCGCTTTATCCAAGCGCGCGTCCTGGTCGGGCAACGCAAGAACGTGTGCGTGAGATCCTGGGATTCTGTAATAAGCCCGAAACACCCCGGGATGTTCGAGTCGAAAAACAATGGGAGTGCGATGGAGTGCTCGGCGAACAAGTATCGTGGTTTGTGGGCTTTGGTCCGCGCACCCAGGCGTACGTGCTCAAGCCCGCCGGTGTGAGCGGACGCTTGCCCGGTCTCATCGCGTTACACGATCACGGCGCGTTCAAGTTCTATGGCAAGGAAAAGATCGCGGATGGACCCGACGATCCCCCGGTGATGATCGTCGAGTTTCGAAAGAAATCGTATGGAGGACGCGCGTTTGCCAATGCGCTCGCGCGATCCGGATTTGTCGTCGTCATCCCGGATGTTTTCTTGTGGGGCAGTCGCAGGTTTCCGCTTGAGACGATGCCAGAACCAATCCGGGATGTCACTGCCGCGGAACTCAAGGCGACGCCTCCCGATGCGAGCATTCCGTTCGAGATCGCGCAATACAATACGGCGGCTTATCACCACGAACATTGGGTTTCCAAATACTGCAATCTGTTGGGCACCAATCTCGCGGGCGTCGTGTGCTACGAAGATCGCATCGCGACGAATTATCTATTGTCGCGTGAGGATGTGATTCCGCATCGAATTGGGTGTATTGGTTTGTCGGGCGGCGGAAATCGCGCGGCATTGCTTACGGCGACGCACGATCGAATCGCGGCAACCGTGATTGTCGGTTTGATGTGTACGTACGAAGAGTTACTCGATCGCAACATGTCGCACACATGGATGTTTTTTCCGTTCGGCTGGGCGCGCTATAGCGATTGGCCCGACCTCGCCGCCTGTCGCGCGCCCTCGCCGCTGCTCGTGCAGTACGCGCTTGACGATGAGTTGTTCACTGTCCAGGGGATGCGCGACGCGGACGCGAAACTCGCCGCGCATTATGCCAGCGTCGGCAAGCCCGATGCGTACGTCGGACAGTTTTATCCGGGTCCGCACCGGTTCGATTTGGAAATGCAAGCCGCCGCGTTTGCGTGGCTGGAACAAGTCCTTGCGACATAGAAAGAGGCGAAAATGGAATACACGAATTTAGGTCGCACCGGTTTGCGCGTGAGCCGATTCTGTCTCGGCACGATGGCGTTCGGGCGCGAGGCGGATGAGCCGACGAGCGTTCGCATCATGGATCGCGCGCTGGAACTGGGTATCAACTTTTTCGATACCGCGAACGTGTACGGCAATCCGCGCGGCGTCACCGAAGAAATCGCCGGGCGATGGCTCGCGCAAGGCGGCGGGCGCCGCGAGAAAATCGTGCTGGCGACGAAAGTGTACGGCGCGGTCGGCGATGGACAAAATGATCGCGGGCTTTCGGCGTACCACATTCGGCGCGCGTGCGAATCTTCGCTGCGAAAATTGCAAACCGATCACATTGACCTCTACCAAATGCACCACGTCGACCGCGCGACGCCGTGGGACGAAATTTGGCAAGCGATGGAACAACTCGTACGCGAAGGCAAAGTGTCGTACGTCGGCAGCAGCAATTTTGCCGCGTGGCACATCGCGCAAGCGCAGAGCGCGGCAGCGGCGCGCAATTTCCTCGGACTCGTCTCGGAGCAGAGTCGCTACAATCTTGCCGCGCGCACAATCGAACTCGAAGTGATTCCGGCGTG
>DYJA01000119.1 GCA_020723345.1 Candidatus Aquidulcis sp.
AGCCACCACCATCTATTCCAGACTTGCACCTCCAATCAATTCAGCCCGTAACAGGATAGGTCAATTAGACAGAGACCCGATCGCAAGCCGCGCGGCTTGTTTGCTTCGTTCCGCAATCGAGATCGGCGGAACGAGCAATGCAATAGATTCGGGTCTCCATTTTCCCGGGCGGTTTTTGGTTCTGGTCTCGCCTGGTTGTTTACAGCGTAACACAACCACACACGCGAGTCAATAGATCAAACCTTAAACTTCCAACCGTTCATACATCCAACCGCATAGAATCCCTGAGAGTGCCCCGTCATCATGGCGTCGCACCACGTCCGCGCGGTCAAATTTCCGCCGCTGGAACAATGGCAAGTGTTTGATTGTGAAAGTTCCCTATCGCGAATTGAGAGGCGTTTCTTCTAACGCCGCACCTCGCGCGCAAGCGCGCGCCGGACGACGCGCTCGATGCGCGCACTGTCATTGCCGTTGATGTAGATCGTCGTCGTGCGATTCGACGATGCGAATGCCGGTGCCGCTTGCATTGCGCCAAGCGATGGGAATATCCAGCCGTTCGTCGCGGGCACAAAGGGTTCGGGACCGCTCTCACCGACCATGTAGGGTTGCCCGGCAAATGCGGGACCACCAGAGGCGCGACGCGCCAGTGGCGCGCCTGCGCGCTGCGGTATGGGTCCGAATAACTGGGTCAAAAGTCTATCGATTGCCGCACCCCATTGATCAGGACTGAGCACAAAGTCAATCAGCCGGTCCATGGTGGCGCGCATAGCCAGCATGGACGATTCGAGTATTTCACGCCCGGTGATTGTTTCCCACATTGCCTTCCCGATCTGTAGACCAATTTCTGCGCCGATCATCATCAAGCCCTTGACCAAGCCCTTGACCATGTTCAGCAACCCCCCGATGATCGAGTCCGCAATGTCAGTGGGTGTCGAGTCGCCCTGGAAAGTTGCCTTGATCCCACCAACGATGGCTTGACCAATTTTCTCCCCCATGGTGTGCCAAAGTGCGCTTGCTTCTGCCCCATTCAGCCACTTGCCCAGTTCAGAGTTGACATGTCCAACTCCTTGGTGTTGTGTCACCGGTTTCCTCATCCATTGACCGCGCATGGTTGCCTCAGCAAAAGCGTCTCATGCCCCCGTGACGCATTTTCATCATTCAACAATCCATGCTGCACAAACATGGTATGGATAATACACGCGGCTTGTTCGCGCGGGTGTCTGCGTTCCGACTCCGCTAAGTTGATCAACGCTTGCAACTCTCTATCACTCAATCGCACTGTGATTTGTGACATCGCACCCTCCAAAAAGAAAAAGGTCAAGCACAATCGCTTGACCTCATTTTCTCATACAAACAAAGGAAGAAAAAGGGATTATTCCCATTTTTTCGGTTTCTTCCCTATCGCTTTATCAAAACTCTCTTGTGGATCGGCTAACACTTTCGCCCGCTCGCCGATGCGCGCTTTCCATTCTGGAAAGACCTCTTGCTTGCTTCGCCCTAATACGTGCACTTGTTCACGTGCCCATTCATCATCGGGATTGCGTGGTCGTCCGCTTGGAGCTTTCGCTTTCGAAGTGGGCTTGATCAGGTACTCCGCCAGCTTCTCTCGCCCTGCCACATCGCGCGCGTCTGCCTGCCCCTGTAGTGTGCGCTCCAACTCAGAAAGGTATTTAAGCAGTTTTTCAGCGATCTTGGCTTGGTCTGCGATGAATCGCTTTCGCAAGGGGGCCCACGATTCATCCTCAGCAAACCACAGTTGGAAATTCAAATCCCAAAAGGACACCTCAGTACGATCTCCCACCTTGCGTGTTTTGATATACCAAGGTTCTTCCCCCCTGTGTGACGGTTCGAGATAGTACGATACACTCCCACGCGTTTCCTCTTGGCGTTCGGCTTGCATTGTCAAGTACGTATCTGCTTTGGTGTCAAGAAACATCCGCACTGCCGCGTCCGCTTGGTCGAATGGAATAGGCATCACCGCGATGCTTTTGATCTGTGTGCTCAATTTCATCACTTCCTTTTCTCTGTCCGAGTGTATCGTTGAATCCACTTCGCGTCTCATGGTTCGCTCGCGCAATGCCGCGACCACTTTGGTGGCTCCCGATCCCAGAAACGCCCAATAAGCCAAGTAACTGAGCGCGGTCACTGCCGCCACAAGGATTGCCACGCCAATCTGTATGCTTTGTTCAGGTGGTATGAAAGGTAAAGAAGCACCGTACGCGATGATCACCATCGCCAAAATCAGAATGATAACTTTCGCCGTTCTCAATAGAATCGTCCCGAAAATCAAAATCGCCCGCCGTGCGCGCCTGCACAGATCGAGCGATCAGGTACAGTCGAATCATCGATGCGCCTGACGCGCCACCTCATCTTCGACCGGCTCCGTCCAGTACGCCAAGAGTTGTCAGAATACAAAAGAGGGTTATGCCGTAAATGATCGCAACGACAATCGACGCGGGGATTGACGCAAGCGCAACCTTGACCATGAAGTTCACCAATGAACTGAACGGCATGTCGAAGTCAGTGACGACAACCCGAGTCCGTTCCGGTAGTCGGATCGGCTGCTGAACATTTTGATACTGGGGTGCCGTGTTCTTTGGATATTGGTCAGCGATCGGCACGTATGAATCCACAGTATTACTTTGTTCCTTCGCCAAAGGTTTGCCGCAAGTTCCGCAATAGTTTTCTCCGTCCGGATTCGCTGCGCCACAATTGTTGCACTTCATTGTGTCTGCCTCCTCCTTGTCGGTTGTATGCCCCTGAGCGCCCCATTTTACCGCGCCTTTGCAATCAGTTTGCGGATCGCGCGCGACAAGTTGCCGTCAATCGTTCGCAGATATTTCGCGTGCGTCTTGTATAGCGTGATGGTGTGGCGTTCCAACGGTTCGGGCACAGACTTGCGCCCCGCGCTTGGATGCAGCCCGCCATGCGTGAGTTTCACGCGTCCCGCGTATGGATTGGGACGCGACTTGCTATAGTCCACGTCAATGTGAGGCGGCAACTCGTAATCATCAAGTTTTGGAATGTGGCTAAAGTCACGTCTCCGCTGCGTCCGCTTGGTGCACCTCTGACTTTGGCGATGACCGCTCATACTCTTTTCACCGCGCGCCCGCTCCGCGTGTTGCCGCGCGCCGCGCGGGGCACGATCCGCACTTGCACGTCGGCATCGAGCGCGTTGGCAACCTTTTGCAAATAGTCCAGGTTCTTGATGCGTTTTTGCGATTCCAAGCGCGCGATGTTGGGTTGCGCGGTCCCGACGCGTCGCGCCAATTCTGTTTGGGTCATTCTGCGCTTGATTCGCAATTCGACAAGTTGTCGGATGATTTGAAACTCCGGTTCTAATGCGTCGTACTCGCGCTTGAATACCGGGTCTTGCATGAATTTGGCAAGCACCTTTTCGTATGGAACGCCGGGCGCATAGCGTTTGATTTTGTTCATTCGTTCAATTCCTTTCCTGTGTGCGCGCCTGATAATCGGCTAACCGCCGTTCGGCGATCTCCATCTCGCGCGCGGGTGTCTTGGCGGTCTTTTTGGAAAATGCGTGCAGCACGATAAAACGTTGCCCAATCAGCGCCGCGTACAGAATCCGATAATCTTGTCGCCCCGCCGCGACGCGCAACTCCCAGAGTTTGCCCCGCAAATGCCGGCAGTGGGGCATACCCAAACGGACGCCGTACTCTTTCAACAGCCCGATGGTTTTCAAGACGCGTCCCTGCGCTTGACCAGGCAAGCCGTGAATCCAATCGCTCACCGGCAAGCGTCCGCGCGCGTCCTGATAAAAGATAACGCGCCATGACGGTAGAATGTCCATTGGTTTCATTATATCCTCTCTGATATATTTGTCAACCCGCGTTTTGCGTTCATGCCTTGCCGCGTCCCCTCATGTCCCTTGTTCGCCGCGATTCACTACATCGCGTCGCGCCGCGTCCGCGCAGTCTGATTTGCACAGCCAGCGACGGGCAAGGTATTCGGTTGGAAAAGGTCAGGCCTATTTGCTCCGGGATTCAAGCCCCCGCGATCACGCGCCTACCGCCACATTTCCACGGAAATGTCCTGCTACACCAGATTTTCAATCGCGACGAGCCACATTTCTCCACACTTCCCAGATTTCCCACATTTCCACATTTTCACGAACCCAGGCAGAGGGGCACCCTCTACAATTTGGAAAATGTGGAAATGTGGCTCTATTGCGCCTGTGCCTGCACCAACTCGACCAGAATGTCGGTCACCTGGCGCGGTTTATTTCCCTTGCCGCTGCGTTGCACTGGCGTCAACCAGCCGCGTTCCTCCCATTCCTTCGCCAACGCGGTGATGTCCTTCGTGCTCTCCCCTACCGCACGAGCAATGTCGCCGATGTTGAACTCACCGCGATTTGTCATCGCCACAATCGCGATCTGCCGCTCGCGCTCGGTCAGCGATGCCTGCCGCGCGCTACGCGCAGCATCCCCATCAACACCGCGTGCGATGGCAAGCAATTCCTCCTCGGAGAGAAAATAGCCCTGCATCGCGACGGGCTCGGCGTTCAACTTGGCGAGCATCCGACCGGGAATCGTACGCGGAATGGACTGCGCGCCTGGGCAGCCCGACCGCAGCGCGGCGTCGGCGTCCGCGACGCGGAAGACAAGCCGCGTTCCCAGGTTGACGTTGACAACGCGCGGCAAGCCCTTGACCGCGCTCGCGTGCTGCGTCGCCGCCCACAGGATCGCGCCGGCGCTGCGCCCGCGCACCGCGATCGTTCGCAGGAAGTTCGCGACGCTCGACTTCTGACCAGCAGAGAGCACCAGGTCAAGACACTCATCGATCACAACGAGGATATAGGGCAAGGGCTTGTCAGTCCGGCGATTGTAACCTGCAATATCGCGGCAGCCCGCCGCGGCGAACGCGTTCCCGCGCGTGTTGATCTCGTCAACGATTTTGCCGAGCAGGACGGCAGCTTGATCAGAATCGAACGCGATTTCGCCGAACACGTGCGGCGCGCTTGCCCAGGGCGCAAGTTCTGACTGCTTGGGATCGACGAGCGCGACGCGCAAGTGTTCGGGCGCGTTTGTCGTCAAGAGCGCCGCGAGCGCCGAATGCAGCCACGTCGACTTGCCCGAGCCGGTCGTGCCGACGATGAGCGCGTGCCCGACCTCGGCGAGTGGCAGCCACACGTCACCGCATCCTGAGCGACAGTCGAAGGATGACACGCCGACCGGGACGAGCGATTTGTCTTTCGATTCTGGGCGCGTGCCCAGGTCAAGCCGCGCAACTTTCGGCAGTCGCGTTTCCTCGACCTTCGGAAGGTCCTGTAATTTCACGACGTAAACGATGCCACCGCGGAACGGTCCGCCATCCTTCGGATAATTGAACGCGCGCACCGGCTTTTTGATCGTGCCGGTCATCGCGTCGAGCGTTTCTTGGCGCAAGAAATCGTCCAAGTCAAAGTGCCACAGGGCTTGCGAATCGATCACCATGACGTGGTAGTACGGCTCGCCCTGCAGCGGAACGATCAGCGAATCCACAACGCGCGGCAAATAGTCGGAGCCATCGCGATTCCGATGTTTCAATCGCTCACGCAGCACAGTTAAGAGCATCGCGTTCAAGCGCGCGCCGTAATTCCCAGCTACTCGCAGCGCGCGCGGGATCTCGCGCAGAGTCAATGCACTATTCGGTTGGCGGGGTATCGCCTGTGTCAACATCATTTGCCTCAACAAATAACTTGTCCAATTCGCGTGCGAGCGCGCCATCATCTGCCACGATACGCACTGGCGCAGTCGCGACGCCGTCGCATTGCACTTCTTCCGTGGCAGCACCAACAGGTTTCACGGGGACTTGCTGTTCCTTCGACTCCTCGACGATCACGATGGGCTTACTCCGAATAAGCAATGCCCAGCGAATCAGCCAGACCGTGAGCACAAGAATGACCGCGCTGATCGCAATCGCGATCACGTACACCGCCAATTGCGCGTTACGTTGCTCCGTCGCGACGATGAGCGCCGTACGCGTCGCGGTCGCTTGCGCTTGTAACGTCGCGGCACTTGCCGTTTCCCGCGCTTGCAATGTGGCAGCACTTGCGGTTTGCTGGGCTTGTGCGGTGCGTGTCGCTTCTGCGCGCGCAGTCGCGGTTTGTTGTGCTTGCGCGGTGAGTGTCGCTTCGGATCGCGCCGTCGCGGTAAGTCCAGCGCGAGCCGTCGCGGTTGCCTGTGCCTGGACAGTCATCGTGCCGCGCGCCGCAGCCGTTGCAGTCGCGTTTTGCGCCTCGGCGGTTGCTGTCTGCGCGACCGCTGTCTGTGTCTGCGAGATCGCGAGTTGGCGCTGCTGATTTTCCAATGCCGTCGCCGTGAGCCGCTGATTGGCGATCTCCGCGTCGCGCACATCGCGCGTTTGCTGGGCATTCCGCGTCGCTTCCCAGATCGCCCGCATTGCTGCGTCGAGTGTGGGATCAACCGCGCGCACAGATGTTGCCGGCATCAAGACAAACAGGAGCGCGATCAAGACCACCGCCGCAATGAGCACAGCCAAGACCTGCGCGTGAACGCGCGTACGCGAGTGACGCTTCATTGTACTGCCTCACCGAGGTGACCTTGGTCATCCTGAACCGGCATGGATTCGGTCAATACCTCTTCGCCGTCGAGCGGCGCAGGCGATTCAATCATCCGTGCTGGCTGCGCGGGTGGCAGCGCATCGCCGATATGCCGAGCGATGATTTCAATCGCGTCGTCGCCATTCGCGACAATTCGCACTGAGGGAGGGGACAACTGACGCCCCCACGGATCGGCCATGCCCTCTTTGCGCGTCAGTTCGACGCGTGATTTGCGATCCACATTCGACACGCCGGGTTGAAACATTGCCGCCGTCGCGCTCACCGCGTTGGCAGACTGCACCGCCGCGAGGAGTTGGCTCGCGTCCGCGTTTTTGTCGCTTGTTACGATTTTCGACTCAGGCAAGGGAGTGTGCCTGACGATGTGCCAAAACCGATCGGCGACACCCGGCTGTTGAACTGCGACTGCTGGACCAACGGCGCGGTGCATGTCCACTGTCGCGTTGCCGATGGCGCGCACCGGCATCTGACCATCTTTACCGCGTGGGACGAATTGCCCGCGAATGTAGACGAACATCGCGATAGCCAATCCAATCAGGAGCACAACGCCAACACCGCCGGTCACAAACCACGAGATTGCCTGCGCTGTCCGATTCTGCGATTCAATTTCGCTTGGAATCTGCGTCGGCAATGCCTTCATGCGTTCATTGAGATAAGTAACCGTCGCCTGGGTTTCTTTCTTGTATCGCTCCGATTCATCAATCGCGCGCTGGACCGTCGCTGTCGCCGCGGCGTACTGCTCCGGCTTGGGGACGATTCCCTGCAAGTTGAGCAGTAACCCGCTCGCGCCCAGCACGATCGCAATCGCGATGATGATCGTTGCAAGGGCAGCAAGTGTTCTCATGTCTACTTCTTTCTCCTGCGCGGCAAGTGGCGCACGGGTGGTTCATAGCCGCGTTCCTTCGCGGCAATCAACCAACGCGCCCACTTCTCTTGTCGCTTGGGCACGCACGCACCGACATGCGTACGATCGAGCACGCGACGATCAAACAACGGAACGCCATGCCGCTTGAGTAGTCGTTCGGCGTCGATCCCGCGCATCTGGGCTCGGTCGATGCTGATCGTCGGCGCGTTTGCGCCGGTCAGAAATGCCGCGAACTCTTCGAGGATTCCGATCCAGCCGCGTCGCCGCGCGCGTTTCCAATTGGAGCGAATGAACGCGGAGACTATGCCTTCGATCCGATCAATCAGATCGAAGCAGGCAAGCGCATCTAACAAATCAATCATCGGACTGCCTTCGCTTGCAACTGCGCGTGATAGGCACGCCGGCATTTCCGATCCGTGCATACGCGATCGCTTGCGTTCGGAAAAATAAACCACTCGCGGCAAATCTCGCAGCGCCGCGGACGCGCCAGGATTTTGATTTTCGGCGGGAGCGCGTACTTAGTTTGGATTTGTCGCTCGCGATATTCGCGCGCCTGGGTCTTGTTCTTGAACGCCTCAAAGCGCGCTGCGAATTTTGCGGTGGGTGGAATCAAGCTCGCCTCGATTTTGACGACGTTCGCCCGCCCACGATAACCCAGGGCTTGTCCCAATTCCCGTGCCGACAAGTGCCGCATCTTGCGCCATTTTTTGATGTATGCCCCATTCAGCATTTTTGACCACTTTCTAGCACCGACCGAAAGTTCAAGTTGCGCCGGTAGAGTCGTTGCTGGACTGTTTTTCTCCGCGATTTCCGCACTTTCAAAATGGCGAATTCGTGGAGAGATTTGTTCAAGGTTCTGTGATACCTTGTGCCCGTTTCGCGCTGCCACAAACGCCCTGGCGAGTTGGGGCAATCTGCGCTTTTCACCGCCCAGATCGCCCCCGCGTCGCCCCGTTACCCGTCAATTGGTTTGAGCGCGAGACCTTTTTCCAGCGCGTCGTCGAGCGAATCAAACATCGCGATTTCACCGCCGTACTGTCTGGCGAAACGCTCCGCCTTCTCCAGATCGCGCGTGTACCACGATTCTTCTCGCACTGTCACAACGTAGACCGCTTTGCTCTCATCCATCGCGTTGTCACCCCCTTTCCGTTGCAAGATTTTTATTTCGGCGCATTGCCGACACCGCGCGCCGCGCGCGCTTCGTTTCTAGTTCAGTCATCTGATCGCGATATCGCGCCGCCGCGTCCTGCGATCCGCGATGCTCTTTTCGCAGTCGGCGAGCGCATCCTTGACGCGGATCAACTTGTCTTGTGCCGTGTCCAAGTCACCCGCGACGACACGCTTCGCGCACGCGACGCGCACCGCTTCCCAGGCAGGCGCAATCGCCCAGAACTCGACGCGTTCGTTCGGATACGTGTACTGCATCTTGCCCAGTTGCGATTGAATCCTTTGAATCGTTTCGGGTTCTGTCATCGGATCGCCCCATCGGACCAAAGCGCGCCTTCCAAAACAGCGCGCTTGTTTGTTTCGTCCAAGCGAGCCCATTGCGACGCAGTGAAATCGGCGCGCGTCAATTGCCGGGGCGTTGGCGTTGGTTCAGGCAATTCAGGCGGCTCGGCGTTCGGATTGGCTTTTAGCATCGTCCAACAGTAGCCGTGCGGATTTCGATAATGCTCACGTGGCGCTGCCGCGACCCATTTCACCCAAACCATTGCCAGACCGGACGCGACGTTCTCGGCAAGCCAAGCCAGATTCACGCCGTCAAAACCTGCCTCGGCAAAAATTTTTCGCGCGGTTCCAGCATCATGATGATGATGTTTATCTTCCTCTAGTTCAGATCCAAGTACTGGAACATCATCATCATGGGAAGAAATTTTTCGCGCAGGTAGTAAAATTTTTCGCTCATGTGTAGAATCAGTGCAAGGCAACAAGTGACGAAATGAATTTTGGCGTGATGCGTTTCTGATTGAT
>DYJA01000036.1:0-24130 GCA_020723345.1 Candidatus Aquidulcis sp.
TCCCCTCTTCATCGCCGAAGGCAAAAACGTCGCGGAAGAAATCGGCGCGATGCCCGGTCAGTTTCGTTGGTCGGTTGACCGACTGCCGCGCGAAATCGAAAAGATCGCGACGCTCGGCATTCCGGCCGTCTTGCTCTTCGGCGTCCTGGAATCCGCCAGCAAAGACGAAACCGGCAGCGCCTCCTGGGACGATCACGGCGTCGTCCAAGAAGCGATTCGCGCGATCAAACGCGCCGCGCCGGCACTCGTCGTGCTCACCGATGTTTGCCTGTGCGAGTACACTTCGCACGGACATTGCGGCGTCGTCAAAGAGGGACACGTGCTGAACGATCCGACGCTCGAACTGCTCGCGCGCCAGGCGGTGAGCCATGCGCGCGCCGGTGCAGACATCGTCGCACCGAGTGATATGATGGATGGACGCGTCGCGGCAATTCGCGCGGCCCTGGATCGGGATGGATTCGCCGACACGCCAATCCTCGCGTACGCCGCGAAATTCGCGAGCGGATTCTACGGCCCCTTCCGCGAGGCCGCCGCGTCGACGCCGCAATTCGGCGACCGGCGCGCGTACCAAATGGATCCGGCGAACGCGCGCGAAGCGTTGCGCGAAATCGAACTCGATGTGGCGGAAGGCGCGGATCTGATCATGGTCAAGCCCGCGCTCGCGTACCTCGATTTGATCGCCAAAGCGCGCGCGCGGTTCGATTTGCCGCTCGTCGCGTACAACGTCTCCGGCGAATACGCGATGGTGAAAGCCGCGAGCGCGAACGGTTGGATTGACGAACAACGCATCGTCATGGAAATTCTGACCGCGATCAAACGCGCGGGGGCAGATTTGATTATCACGTATCACGCGCCGGAAGTTGCGCGGTGGAGGAAAACGTAAAACGTGCCGCGTGATGCGTGATCACGTTTCACGCATCACGGATCACGGATTCAATCAACATGAAAACCACCAACTCTCAACAACTTTTCTCTCGCGCGCAACAACTTTTACCCGGCGGCGTCGATTCGCCGGTGCGCGCGTTTCGCGCGGTCGGCGGGCAGCCACTGTTCATCGCGCGCGGCGCGGGCGCGTACTTGTACGACGTGGACGGCAATCGCTTTGTCGATTACGTTCTTTCGTGGGGTCCGCTGATCCTGGGTCACGCGCATCCGCGCATCGTCGCCGCGCTGGCGGATGCCGCGACGCGCGGCACGAGTTTCGGCGCGCCAAGTCCGCTCGAAATCGAACTCGCGGAATTGATCCAGCAATTCATGCCGAACATCGAAATGCTCCGCTTTGTCAATTCCGGCACCGAAGCGACGATGACCGCGCTGCGCCTCGCGCGCGCGTTCACCGCGCGCAACAAGATCGTCAAGTTCGAGGGATGCTATCACGGGCACGCGGATATGCTGCTCGTCCAAGCCGGGTCCGGCGTCGCAACACTCGGCTTGCCCAATTCGCCCGGCGTGCCACCCGCGACAACTGCCGACACGCTCGTCGCGCCGTTCAACGATG
Source organism: Candidatus Aquidulcis sp. (assembly GCA_020723345.1). Classification (GTDB taxonomy): domain Bacteria; phylum Chloroflexota; class Anaerolineae; order UBA4142; family UBA4142; genus VGOB01. The sequence continues at coordinate 1,499 of DYJA01000036.1, forward strand.
TGAACGCGGTCGCGCAACTTTTCGACAAGTACCCGCGTGACATCGCTGCGGTGATCGTCGAGCCGGTTGCCGGGAATATGGGCGTTGTGCCGCCCGCGCCGGAATTTCTGCCGGGCTTGCGCGCGCTGACGCAATCGTACGGCGCGCTGTTGATTTTCGACGAGGTGATGACCGGCTGGCGCGTTCATCGCGGCGGCGCGCAAACGCTGTACAACATCAAACCGGATCTGACGACGCTCGGCAAAGTGATCGGCGGCGGCTTGCCGGTCGGCGCGTACGGCGGACGCCGCGACATTATGCAACTCGTCGCGCCCGTGGGTCCGATGTATCAAGCCGGAACGCTGTCCGGGAATCCGTTGGCGATGACGGCGGGAATCGAAACTTTGAAAGAACTGCAAAAGTCGGGGATGTTCGAATCACTCGTGACGCGCGCGGCGAAACTTGTCGCGGGGCTGAGCGCGGCGGCGGAAGACGCGCGCGTGCGCGCAGTCGTCAATCGCGTCGGCACGATGTTCACGACGTTCTTCGCCGATCGCGCAGTGACCAACTGGGCAAGCGCGAAATCGTGCGACACGAAAAAATTCGGCGCGTTTTTCCGCGCGATGTTGGAGCGCGGCGTGTATCTCGCGCCGTCGCAATTTGAAGCGGGTTTTCTCTCCACCGCGCACGGCGACGCGGAAATCGACGCGACAATCGAGGCGGCGCGGCGCGCGTTGGCGAGCATTGATGTTTCCTGAAATAGAACCGCGCAATTTCCATCCAGTTATTCCTTTGGACGCGCGGCGCGCTCGCGACGCGTTTGCTCGACGGCGCGCTTGACGATCTCTTCGGACAAGCCGACGTATTTCTCCGGGCGCAGCAGCGCGTCCACTTCTTGCTCGGTGAACTGCCCGCGCAGTTGCGGCGCGGTGAGCAAACATTCCTTGAACGTGATCCCTTCGGAGTAAACGCGCGCCGCGGCTTCGTACACAACTTCGTGCGCGGTTTGCTTGCCCACGCGCTGTCCCAACGCAAACATCGCCGCTTCGGAAAGCAGCAAGCCCTTGAGCAATTGCAGATTCGCGCTCATTCGTTCCGGGTTCACGACCAAGCCCTTGAGAATTACCTTGGCTTTGTTCAGCCCCGCCGAAAGGTACAACGACGCTTCGGGAATCGTGACCCACTCGGGTTTCCAAGCCGCGCCATCGCGCTCGTGTTCGGCGACGAGCGATTCCAACATCACCGCCGCGCGCGAACGCACCAACTTGCTTAACCCGTTAAGCGATTCCGATCTTTCGGGATTGCGTTTGTGCGGCATCGTGCTGGAGCCGACCATGCCCATCGCGAACGGCTCGCTCACTTCACCCACTTCGGTTTTCTGCAACTCGTACACCATGTTGCCGATTTTGCCGATCGCGCTCGCGATCATCGCTTCGAGACAGACGAATTCCGCGAATCGATCGCGCGCGGTGTGCCACGCGATATCGCATTGTCCTAAACCCAGTTTTTCCATCACGCGCCGTTCGATTTCGAAGCCGAGCGCGCCGAACCCGGAATACGTTCCGACGCCGCCGGTCAAATTGCCGACCAACACGCGCGGCTGACTCGCGATCAAGCGTTCGATGTTGCGGCTAATTTCGCGCAGCCACACCGCGGCTTTGTACCCGAACGTGATCGGTAATCCCTGCTGTCCGTGCGTTCGTCCCGCCATGACCACGCCTGCGTTTCGTTCGGCTAAATCCAGCAGCGCGCTTTCAATTTCTTCCAGATCGCGGCGAATGATCGTGTAGGTTTCTTTGACGCCCAACACCATGCCGGTGTCGGTGATGTCCTGGGTCGTCGCTCCGTAATGGATAAACTCACCCATGCCGCGTTCGCAAAGTTTCTGCACGTTGCGCAACAGCGGCATAATCGAATGAGACGTGCGCGCGTACTCCGCCGCGAGAAAATCGAAATCGAGCAACTCGACGCGCGCCTTGCGCTTGATCTCTTCCGCGGCTTCAATTGGAATGATGCCCAGTTCGGCTTCCGCTTCCGCCAACGCGCGTTCGACCGCGAGCCAGCGCGCGTACATGCTGTGATCGTCCCAGACTTGGCGCATTTCCGCGGTGCTCCACGCGTTCCCAAAGACTTGCGAATCAATCAAATGAGATGCCATGCTGTTTCTCTCCAGAAAACAAATCTGTTGCGCGAGCCGCTGGCTCGCCGCGCGAGCGAGTCGCTCGCGCTACATTAGTCTGCCCAAAAACGCGACATATCGCGCGCTTGATCGACACTCAGACACTTGTCCCAGAGTTGCTCCGCCATTTCGCGCGATACGGTTTTGCGCGCCAACTCTAGAAATTTATCTCGAATCGCGGCAAGCGGCGCCGGGTTCTCCGGATCGCCGCGACGATACTCGACGCGCGCGCGCGCGGTTTGCCCGTCGTTCAACTCGGCGCGAATTTCGGTAGGACGCTTTTCGCGAAAGACCTGCTCGAATTCCGGCGCGACGATCAATTCGATTTTCTGCATCACCTGGGCGATCATCGGATCGCGCAAGACCGCCGCGTCGAACGCGTTCAACAGCGGCGCGCCGTACAGCAAACTGTGCGCGACGCAATAGGGAATGCTGAACTTGGCTTCGTACTCCGTGCGCGGGTTGCGCGTGCCCGCCACGCGAATCGCGACCGCGTTGGTCATCACCTGAATCCTGCTCAGTTGGCGAATCAGCGCGTCGGCTGATGGCGCGTTCAATTGATCGCGCAACGCGAGCGCGGCATCAATCGGCGTGTGCGTGTGTCCGCACGAGGGATACATTTTGTGCGTGACTTCAAGTATGCGATAGCGTTTTCCCAGGTCAGCCGTGATCGCGTCGAGTTGATATTCGCTCGCGGTTGCGCGGCAAAAACCCTGGTCGCCCTCGAAAATTTCTGCCGCGCCGGTGAACCCTTGCGCGGACAGCATCGCCGCGAGCAAACCGTTCATCGCGGCTTTGCCGGAGTGGAGCGGTTTCGTCATCGCGCCATCATTTTGGAATTGCCATAACCCCGCGGCTTGGCTTCCGGCGTTTCCCAACGCGTGCGCCAACTGCTGACGATTCAATCGCATCACGCGTCCCGCCGCCGCTGCCGCGCCAAACGTGCCGACCGTGCCGGTCGTGTGCCAGTAACGATAATGCGCCGGATTGATCGCGTCGGCAACGCGAATTCCGACCTCGTATCCGGCGATTAGACCCGACAGAAAATCGTAGCCGTCGACGCCGCGCTGTTCGGCGGCAGCGACCGCGGCTGGGATGGTAACCGCGCCGGGGTGGTAGAGCGAGTTGCGATGCGTGTCGTCGAATTCCCAGATGTGCGTCATCATGCCGTTCACGAGCGCAGCCATCAGCGGCGCAACGCGTCGCCACGCGCCGACGATCGTGCAGCGCCCCGGCAGCAAGTCGTCGTTCAAACCGGCGAACGCGATTTTGGCGATGTCGCTGTCGCAGCCCGCCAATGTCGACGCCAACCAATCGGCAAACAGCAATTTCGTTTTTTCGACAACCTGGGAATCGAGTTGCCGCGCGTCGACTTGATCAATAAATTCGCCGAGCGTTTGAGAAATCGTCTGAGCCATAAGGTACCAGTCGCACCCAATCTTTTGGACACAGATGAACACAGATAAACACAGATAGAAAAATCAGTGTTCATCCGTGTTTATCTGTGTCCAATTACGAATTCGATCATCTGCTTTGCGCTCATTCCTGCCAGACCCATCTTCTGCGCGGTTCGACCCTCCGCCCACCAATCTCTGCCGCCTTCGAGACTGGCGAGCGAAATCATCGTATCGATCGCCGGCGTTTTAATTCCGAGTTCTCTGCCGAGCGACGCAATCGGCACCAAGCCGTACGGAATATCTTCAGTCATGTAACGATGTTCGATCCCGCGCGGCGCTTTCGATACTGCGAAAACAGGCGACGTGCTGAACGCTTCGTACAGCGTCGCGCCTTTCATTCCCTGGTGCGCGTAAAAACGCAGCATCCACTCCAACAGCGTCACCGGCGGCAAACCCAGTTCGGCGACGATTTGCACGCGTTCGCGATCCATCACCTCCATCACCCGGCACGCCGCCGGAGCAAGTCCGATGCGGAAGAAGAGCCAGTCCTCTTTCGCTTGCTCGATGTGTCCGATGTTCAACAACATTCCGCATGGATGAACCATGTGATTCGTGTTGGTCAGCCCCGTTTCCAAAACGTGACTCGCCGCGCTGAACTCTGGAAATATTTTTTGAAGTACGTCAACGACCGTCGCAGTGTTTTTCGCCGGGAACGCGGCGACCGGCACCTGCTGTTTCAATCCGCGAATCCAAATTCCATCCGGGCGATCCTTTCGACAAGCGAAGAGACACGACGACGCCTCGGCGATGAACAGATCGATCCTGGGACGCGTTTGTTTCAGCACCCGCGCAAATTCGAGCGCGCCGCCCGCATTGCCGGGCATCAGCAGCACGATTTGTCCTTCCTGCAAATGCGGAACGATCAGATCGAACATGCGCTGATGCGCGTACGCCGGGACGCAGATGAAGACGACGACGGCGTCGCGGATCGCTTCCACCGGATCAGTCGTCACCAGATCGATCTGCGCCAGTCCATCGCCGGCAACGCCGTGAACGTGTATGCCGCCCGCGTCGAGCACCGGCTGGATGCTCGCGGCAAACTCCGGCGCTTCGAACAACGCGACCGCGCGCCCGCGAAGTTTCAGCGCGGCGGCAAGCGCGAACGCGGTGTTGCCGCCGCCGCCGACAGTTAGTTTCATTGGCAAACCAATTAAAGCGCGTCTTCCGTACAAACCACGCCGATGCAACACAGAAAAGTCGCGCTCTCGGTCGCGCTCGCATTGCGAATGCTGTGCGGTTCCATGCTGGCGAGAAAGATGAAATCGCCGGGAACCAAGGCCTGTTCCGCAACCGGCTGATCCGTCGCGCCGTCATAGCCGGTGCAAAGCAGTTTGCCGCTCAGGATGTACATCGTTTGGTAATATTGATGATTGTGGATCGGGATCTCGCCGCCGGGACCGAGCGTGAAAAATCGCAAGCCGTACTCCGGTGAATCTTTCGGTCCCGCTTGCGACAACCAGCGGATGTACGTTTCCTTGACCGGCAGCGGTTTGCCTTTGTACGGATATTTCTCGATTTTTCGTTCTTCGACGTCCTGCGCTTTTTTGACGATCATAGAAATCCTCCTCGTAGGATAAATCAAATCTATCCGCGAATTACGCTAATCTTCGCTAATTCTGTTTTCTATTCGCGTTATTCGCGTTATTCGCGGATTACTTGACTGATGTTCTAGCGCTTCTTCCAAGCGGCGATTGCGCGGACCGCGTTGATTGCAGTTTGGATGTGCTCCTCGGTGTTGAAGGGTCCGATGCCAAATCGAACTGCGCCGCGAATCTGCGCGGTGCCCAGTTGCTCGTGGACGAGCGGCGCGCAGTGGAGCCCGGTGCGACAAGCGATGTTGTGATCCACATCGAGCATCGTGCCAGCGTCCGCCGCGTCCATGCCGTTGACGTTGAACGCGAGAACGCTGATGTGATTGATGAGATCGTCCTGACAGTACAGCGTGACGCCATCAATCGCGCGCAAGCCGTCGCGCAGCAGGCGCGTCAGTTCCATTTCGTGTTCTTGCAGCGCGCCGAGTCCCTTGTCGAGAATCCACTTTACGCCAGCGTGCAGCCCCGCGACGCCAACCGTGTTCAGCGTGCCGTATTCCAGGCGATACGGATACTCGTCGAGGTGCATCCGCTCGGCGGAACGAACTCCGGTGCCGCCCGCGCGCGTGTGCCGAATCTCGATCCCCGGACGCACGTACAGCCCGCCGATGCCGGTCGGACCGAGCAACGATTTGTGTCCGGTGAACGCGACGACATCCAAAAATTGTTCCTCGAGATCAATCGGGACTTTGCCCGCCGATTGCGACGCGTCAATCGCAAACGGAATGTCGGCTGCGCGACAGTATCGCCCGATGTCTCGAATCGGCTGCACGGTTCCGATCACGTTGGACGCGTGGTTGACGATGACGAGGCGCGTGTTCGGGCGAAACTTTTTTCGAATTTCGTCGGGGTCGACAAACCCCGCGCCGTCGAACGGAACGTAATCGACCTCCACGCCTTGCTTGGAGAGATGATAAAGCGGACGCAACACGGAGTTGTGTTCGAGCGTGGTCGTGATCGCGTGATCGCCGGGTTGCAACATACCAAAGATACACAGGTTTAGCGCATCGGTCGAATTGTACGAAAAACAAAGATGGTTCGAGTCGGTCCCGTTGAAAAACTTGGTCAGCATCTTGCGCGTGCCTTCAACAACTTCTCCTGTCTCGAGGCACAGGTCATAGCCCGACCGACCGGGATTGACGCCGAAATTCCGGTAGAAATGATCCATGAAGGTATAGACCCCTTCGGGTTTAGGAAAAGAGGTCGCCCCGTTATCCAAAAAAATCAGTTTACCCATTCAATCTCCTTTCACCTGTTCATTTTCACGACACGTTTTTTCTTTTCTGACGATATGGATCCAGCGCGTCGCGCAATCCATCGCCGAGCAAATAAAATCCCATCACGAATACCGTGATCGCCAGACCTGGGAAAATGCCGTACCACGGCGCCATCGGCAGAAACGCCCGCCCGACGCTCAACATCGCGCCCCACGACGGCGCGGGCGGCGGCGTGCCCAAACCCAGGAAACTGAGCGATGCCTCCAACAAAACCGCGGACGCAATCGAGACCGTGATCTGCACGAGCACCGTCGAAAGTACGTTGGGCAGGACGTGCCGAAACGCGATCCGCAACGGCGGCGCGCCGATTGCCGATGCGGCGTGGACGTACTCGCGCTCTTTCTCCGCCAAAGTGTTGGCGCGCGTCAGCCGCGCGAACGCCGGAATATTGACGATGGCGACGGCGAGAATCACCGTCACCGGCCCCGGTCCCATCACCGCGAGCATGATGATCGACAACAGGATCGCGGGAAAAGCCAACAGCGCGTCGAAAAAGCGCATCGTCAGAATATCCAGCCAGCCGCCGAACAAACCCGCGAGCAGACCGACGATCACGCCGATGCTGGCGGCAATCGCGACCGCACCCAAGCCGACGCCCAAAGAAATCCGCGAGCCGATCAGAATGCGGCTAAAAATATCGCGACCAAATTCGTCGGTGCCCATCGGAAAAGTGACTGACGGCGGCTTGAACCGCGCGCCGTCGATCATCTCGAACTCGTTGTGCGGCGCGAGCATCGGGGCAAGCACCGCGACCACCACAAGAAATATCGTAATCGTCAAACCAATCATTCCGGCGCGATGCCGCAGCATCGCGCGCGCCGCCAAAACAATGTAACTATCGCCGTGCTTGAAATACTTGGTGTGTCGAGAATAATTCGGGTGGCTAGTCATCGGCGCACCTCACTCGAATCGAATCCGGGGATCAATCGCGGCATACGAGAGATCGGTGACCAAATTGATGACCATAAAAGTCAGGACGATGTACAGAACGTCGGCTTGCAGCAAAGAATAATCGCGCCAACCGATTGCCTGCACGGTGAGGCGACCGATGCCGGGCCACGCAAACACCGATTCGACGATGATTGAGCCGCTCAACAGGTCGCCGGTCTGCAAACCCAAAATGGTGACGACCGGCATCAAGGCATTCCGGATCACGTGACGCGTCAACACGATGCGCTCCGGCAAACCTTTACCGCGCGCTGTCCGGACGTGATCGCGCGACAAGACTTCGAGCACCGACGAGCGCAAATAGCGCGCGAGTTTTGCCGCCAACGCGATGCCCAGCGTCAACGCCGGCATGATCAATGATTTGAAATGTTCAACCGGTTGCTCGGTCAAATCGGGTCGCCCTGACGGCGGTAGCCAGTGCAACGCCAGACTGAATACCAGGATGAACATCAGCGCCAGCCAGAAACCTGGGATCGAAAACGACAACGCGGCGAACAGCGTGCTGATCAAATCGATCATGCTGCCGGGGCGCAACGCCGCGAGCACTCCGAGCGGAAACGCGATCACCACCGCGATCATCGCGGCGACGAACGCCAACTCAAACGTGGCGGGGATGCGCTGAAGGATCAAGTCATTCACGGGATAATCGTTGATGTACGAATAGCCCATGTTACCCTGCAACATATTTTGCAGCCAGATCAAGTACTGCTGCCAGATCGGTTTATCGAGACCGAATTGGCGAACGAGTACGTCGATTTGTTCAGGTGTGGCATTCGGACCAGCGATCACTCTGGCGGGATCGCCGGGAATCAATCGCACGACGAGAAAAATCACGGCGGAGACGATGAACAGCACCGGGATCATTTGCAGCAACCGCCGTTGGATGTATCTGCCCACAGCCCCTTCCCTCCGATTTCGTCAATCTGTCTGGGATTGCGCCTTTGCCCCATCGGATCGATCAACGCAACGCCAGCGCCAGATTTCCCGTGTTGCCTTTTCCCCACCGACAGAAAAGAACACGGAAAAAGAATACGCGGATAAATGTCCATATTCCTTTCCATCAGTGGGGAAATCTGACGTCGGCAAAGTACTTATTGTTTCGCCGTCCACGCGGAGTTGAGCCAGAGCTTGCCGTCCATGTCGACGCGCAGTCCTTTGACGAAATCCTTCGAGGCGTACGTGAACTGACGCCAACCGAGCGTGATGACCCAACCTTGTTCCAGATAGATCGTGATGGCATCCCGGTAGGCGGCTTTCCGCTTGTCCTGCTCCACCGCCGTGTCGCCTGCCTGAATCGCGGCGGCATATTTGGGGAACCAGTCCTTGTTCTGCTCGATCTGGAAAAAGTTGCGGAACGGGCGGCAGCACGCCGCGGCTTGGAACAGCCCGCTCGGATCGACTGCCGAACCACCCGTCGCATGCGAGACGATCGTGAAATCGCTGGAGGTCAACTTGGGCAAGTACGCCGCGGATTCCATCGGCGTGATTTTCATCTTCACGCCGACTTTGGCAAGGTCTTGCTGCCAAATCTGCGCCACATCCAACGCGGTGCCGCTGGTGCCGCGCACGAGAATTTCGGTATCGAAACCGTTAGCGAATCCGGCTTTGGCAAGCAATTGCTTGGCTTTGTCCAAATCATACGTGTAGTACTTTTCGAGATCCTTGGGATAAGCCCACGATGTTGCCGGGAATGGAATCAAGGTCATTGAGCCGCGACCGTAGTACGCGAGTTTGTTCATCTTGTCGCGGTCGACGGTATAGTTCATCGCTTGACGAACCAGGACGTTGTCGAAAGGTGGCTTGGCGATATTGAACATGAAGGTATCGAACGAGAACCCCGGCGGCTGCGTGGTGAGAACGACACCCGGCGATTGCGCCAACAATGCTTGACTCGACAGCGGCGCGCGTCCCAAAAGATCAATCGCATTCGCGAGCAAGTTGACCATGCGCGCTTGATCGTCCGGGATTGGCTTGATCACGACTTTGTCGAAGTACGGCTCGCCTTTGCGCCAATAGTTGTCGAACCGCACGAGCGTCATGTGATCGCCTGGAACCCATTCTTGGAACTTGAAGGGTCCGGTGCCAACGGGAACCGTTTTGATCTTGTCGGCGGCTTCCTTGGGGTACATGTACAAGCCAGCCAGCGCGTCGAACGCGCCGGGAGTGATGGCGTTGAAATTGACTTGGACGGTATAGTCGTCAACCTTGGTCGCGCCCGTGCATGTTTTGAAACGATCGGTGAGATCATGCCCCAGCGAGGAATCGCGCGCGAGCCCAACCGAATAGACGACGTCGTCGGCTTTCATTTCGCGTCCGGTGTGGAACATAACTCCTTTGCGGAGGCGCACCGTGATCATTTTGCCGTCCTTGCTCAATTCGTACGACTCGGCGAGCCAGGGTTCGAAATCGCCCTTGTCGCTGATCCGCAACAACGAATCAAACACGAGCGGCTTGAATTCGCGCCCTTCAAAATCGCGGTAGGGATCCAAAGTCACAAAGTCCGGTCCCAACGACATGTTCAAAGTCCCGCCGCGGCGCGGTTGCGTGTCGGGCGTCGCCGGAGGTTTGGGCGTCGCGGTGACAACTTTTTCGACGACCTGCGGCGTGCCTGCCACGACGACAGTCTCTTTGACCGGCACGACTTGCGTGACGACTTTTTCCGCAGCGGGTGATGCTGGCGCAACGCACGCGACCAATCCGATCAGCGCCAGCGCGAACACGAACAATTTGAGAGTACGCATTTTTCCCTCATCACTTCTCCGGCAAAATCGCGCATTGTCTCGCTGCCAGAGAAGAAACGCATCCTCGCTAAAATTGCGGCGATGCAACTGGATTCGTCGAATATCACGCTCGAACAATAGACCTGGGTTCTTCTCCTTACTCGCACCTCCTTTTGCTTTTGCGCCGATTAGTCTACGCCGGCTCGACGGCTTGGCGCAACGCCTGCAACGTGGCGGCGGACAAATCACTCGGCAACACGCAATCCGGCGCGACGATCAACCGGCGTCCGTTTGTTTGCGCGATCGCGTCGCGCGCTTGCGCGACGAGCGTTTCCGCGTCGCCGGCGGTGCGACCGCGCGCGATGCCGGCGACCAATCCGCGCGTGGTTCGCGTCAGCGCGTCTTTGATCGACGGCTGGGTTTCGCGATCGTGCCAATTGACCGCGTGAATGGGATAACGATTCGCGAGATCGAAGAGCGGATCGTTGCCGTGCAGGTGCAACACGGTACACCAGTTGCGCTTGTCGGCTGCCAGCGCAGCGAGCACGCGCAGATCGTACGCCACGCCCACACGTTCAAAAAGATCGGCAGGCAATTTCGCGTCGGAGTTGGCGTGTTGGCTGGCAAAGAAGAAACCATCCGCGCCCGCGGCGAGACACGCGCGACCGAAAGCGATTGTGTCTTCCGTGAATCGTTCCAGTCCTTTTTGCAACGCGTCTGTCGCGTCGCGCAGATGCGTCGCGAATGATTCACCGGCAAGTTTGTTCGCCGTCGTGAGCGGACTAAAGATCGTTTCGATGATCGGAACATCGGGACCCAACGCGGCGCGAACGCGCCGCACGACTTGCACTTGCGCGGCAAGTTCGCCGCGATCCGGTCGCACGACCGGCAAGCGCGCCCAATCGGCTGGTGACTTGATCGGCGAAGTGGCAAGTTGCGTCGTGCCGATGCGATCCGCGCGGAGGAAAATCGTCGCGCCGTAGTCGAGCGTGGAGTACATTCCCGTCGGCATCAGTTTGACGAGATCGATGTCGCAGCGCCGCTGAAAATCAATCGTGGCGTCCGCCAATCCTTCTGGCGTACGATCGCGATTCGGGAAATGGAACCACAGACTGAGCGGGGGGCGATCCACCGGATCGCCGCGCAAGGCGGCTTGCACGCGTTCACGATGGGTCATCTGTTGAGAAACCATCAGCATCCTTTCCCGATTCCGGATCGGTTGGTATTCCTGACCGAGAAGCGGAGCAAGGCGATCTACCTCAAATTCGAAATCTACGTCGCCCTAACTCAACGGTGCTGCGCGCGGTGATGGTTCGGCGGGGATAACGCGTCAATGCTTCGACGACGCGTGCTTGCGACCGCGCGATCTCGTTCTGAACGAGTTCGACGGCGCGATCGGCGTCGCGTTTTTGGAGCGCGCCCGCCAGCGCGAGATGATCGTCGCGCATCTCCTTCGCGCTATCGCGCAGATCCAAACCGATGTGAAAGATGCGAGTCAATTCGTCCAGCACGCGCGCGACCAATTCGACCAAGCGCCGGTTTTCGGTGGCTTTCGCAATCGCCAAATGAAAGTTCTTGTTTTGGACAAGAAAGTTGGAATAACTCTGGCGATTTTTGTATTCGTAGGTAAAGTTGGCGGCTTGCGCGACCTCGCGCAGTCGTTCGTCGTGTCCGCGTGTGGCAGCCAGGCGCGCGACCGCAGATTCCAGAATGGTGCGCGTCTCGTAAATCTCCTGCACATCGTCCGCCGTAATCGCGCTGACGATGTAGCCGAGGCGCGGCACCGGGTTGACGAATCCTTCTTGCGCGAGTTGACGCAGCGCCTCGCGAACGGGCGTCATGCCCACGCGATAGCGCGCGACCAGCTCGGCTTGGGCGATTTGCTGACCGGGTTCCAGCGCGCAAGTGACGATATCGTTCTTGAGAAGTTGGTAGGTTTTCTCGGAGATGAGTTCCTGCTTTCGCATAAGACCTCGGACAGGAGTGGAGCTGCCCACACTGTGATTGACGATTCGGGAGACAGTTCTGATATATCTATAATACATCTATAACACACTACAAGTGGTTTGTCAATACCTTGCGACATGCTCTCCTGAGCGCAGTCGAAGGATGACAGTCCGCGATTTTGACAAAACCCTAACATGCTCCGGGGAAAAACACGAGCGGAGGCAGAAACAAAAAAGTTGCAGAACTCAAGCGCGCGAGGGAGCGCGGCGGATGATCCCCGCGCAAATAAGGCAGGCAAACGCGGCGAGAACGAGCGCGCCACAGCCGAACATGCCCGCTGCCCCAAGAATCGTCGCGCTCACCAATGGATGTGGTCTTGCGCTTGGCGCCGGACTTGCGGAAGATTCAGTTTCCGACGCGTCATCTTCGTCAGATAACTTGATGGCGATCATAACCGGCGATGGGACCGTCGTCGGCGCGGCGAGCGAAACGCGCGTACCGGAAGGCACACGAACCGGACTGGCTGTACCACCGGTCACCGCGATCGCGACTTTGGTGAGCGAGGTTGGCTGAGCCGCGACGGATCGCGGCGTCGCGGTCAACGTTGCCGCGCGAGTTGGAGTGCTGCCCGGCACCGGTGTGTTGGTGCGGAGCGCGGTCGGCGATGCGCCCGGCGTTTTCGTTTTAAGCGGCGTTGATGAAGCGACTGGCGTCGCAGTTGGCGCGCTGCTCCCGGCGGTCACGGGACCAAACTGATGTCTGCCGCCGCGAGTGTCCACGCTTTCCAATTTGTAATAATAGGTCTGTCCCGCCGCGATCGCTGAATCGGTGTAGGAGTAACTTGCGCCAGTCACGCAGCCCACGCATTTGCTTGGGATTAGACTCGCGGTGATTTGCGCGTAACCGCTGCTAGCCGAATTGCTGCGCAGCACATAGAATCCGGCGTTGTCGACTTCAGTCGCCGTCGTCCACACGAGTTGAATTGCCGCGCCCTGCGCTTGCGCCTTGAACGATGAGATTGTAACGGATGCCGATGCACGCGCGTAACCGAGCAGCACCAGCGCCGCGCAAGTTAGGAGGACGATAAATTGTTTCACTCCGCGTCGCCCCAGATTCATGTGAGCGCCCCCAAAACCCGTCCGCCTGCGCGCAAACCGACGCGCAAACCCTTCAAGACGATCCGGCGGAACAGACCCGCGTGGACGCGATAAACCACCGCTTCGCCGCGCGAAAGGAGCGCGATCAAGCGGCTCAACTCGCGCGCGCCGACCGATTGTAGATTCATCTGCCGTTGACCGCGTTGGATCGTGATCACGAAACCGCGTAACACGATTCGCGAAATGAAACGGTCCGCCGCCGGCACATGATCGCCTTTGGTTAGCAAAGCGCGCATCCCATCGATGCGCCGCCAGCCGATCAGCCGGTGCGCGATTCGCAATTCATCGGCTTGGAGCAAGACGATATCGCCGAGGCGCAAATCTTCCTGACGCGCATCGCGCACGATGACCTGATCGCCCGGCGCAAGCACCGGCAGCATACTCGTCGTCGTGATCGTAAAACGAATCGTTCGCCCGGCGCGCAACGACGCGGCGATCAACGCGTTGGTCGCCCCGACAAAAACGCGCGCCGATTCTATCGTCATGCTCATAATTCTCACTGCCGTTGAACATAAGGCAAGAAGAAATGGTTATTCAGGAATTGAACTTGCAAGCGCGAAGCCGGATCGCCGAACAAGGTGTATGTATCAACCAAATCCACATAGCCGCCAGCATTCGCAATCAGATAACTTTTGCCGTACGATGCCGCCGTCCCCAGTTCCGCAATCCCCTGATTCATCACCGCATTGAGAAAACCCTTGTTGAGATAACTGTGTCCGGCATCCAGCCCCAAGCCAGTGGCTGCCCAACTTGCCACCGTGCCTTTGCCTGCCGCGCGCACATGCGTCTCCGCCAAACTGGTCAAGGAAGAACTGGGCGAATGAAAAAACCCGGTCAGGCACGTCATCTCGAGCATCACTGGCGTTGCGCCGCCATTGGTCAACTCGCTCAGATCGGTTGTGCTGAAGATCGAATCACTACTCCACACAAGGTGTCCACCATGTCCAACATAATTGACGATCAGTCGCCCCGCGTTGATCGCCGACAGGATCGCCGCTCTCGCCGTCGATGCCGGCGTGTACGTTGGATAGGGCGGCGCCGGACAACTCGGACAACGATTGTAATAGATCCGCTCCTTCGTGAGAGACGCCGGCGCATAGAGTGGATTGGTATACAGTTCATCCGAGGAAGCCCAAAAATCGCCTGCCCCATCAATCGCGCCACTCGCCGTGTATTTGGAATCCGCGACGAAAGAAATCGTCGAACGCCAAAAGCCCGCGGGCGGATTCTGTTCGTAATTCAGAATCTTGCTCACCATCGCGCTGGCTTCCGTCGCGTTGTTCGCCGGCAAGCGACCGATTGCCATATCCGGCAATGTATCGCCGGAGCCGTCGCCAAACGCGACCAGGCGATTATCGCTTGCGGTCTCGCCATACCACGGATCCACCATCCGCAAGTACGGCGGAATCAACGTTGCGTTTGTCGTGGTAAATGAACACACGCCGGGAGTCGCGCAATATCCCTTTGGATCGTACGTCCCATCGCCAACCAGCAAGACGAACCACGGCGCAGGCGCTTGCCAATTTCCGTAGGCGTAGGCGAGGAAATCGCGAATCGCCTGCGGATCGATCAGCCCGTCGTTGAACTCATCGTAGATGTCTTGGACATCCACAACCTGAACGCGCGGCAATTGCGTATCGCGCCAAGTCGCCAAGGGCTGAACACTCGGAATGAAATCGCCATGCGAAATGATGATATAGTCCGCGCCGTTGTTCGGGTTGCGCCAATTCGATGCCGTATCCAGTGTAATCGTCGGCGTTTTGCGCTGCGTCGCTGTGAGCGCGTAATATGCGCGCGGCGGCGCGCTCGCGTCGGTGAACTGCAACGTCGAGTACGGCGAACCGGGGGTAATCGTCGGCGTAATCCACGCGACGTTGAACTGATCCGTGATGTCGAATGCTTCGATGGTGGAATTCGTAAAGCCGGTAATTTGATATTGCCACGTCCCGCTCGCGGCTTGGTTGAAACGCAATACATCGCCGGTGGCCGTGAACGGGCGCATATAACTGAGGTTAAAGTAGTTGGCGAAGATGGCATCGCTCGAGTCGACATCATTGGGTTCGCTGACGCGGATCGTGTTTGCTCCGGCGACCAAATACGATTGCGGGAATGTGATCGTCGCTTGTCGTTCGACCGAACCACTCCACACGGTGTCGCTGATCAAATTTCCGTTGACGTACACCAAAGTGTGATGATTTCCCGAATTCAGTCCGATAAAATCCACTTGCAAGGTTGCGGAATAACTGCCGGTCGCAAGATAATCAATTTGAACCGGATAGTCGCGGGACAACATTCCGTACGCTTGGCTCACATAGTTCCAGTACCAGTGTTCAAGACCCTCGACGCCAGGAGGATACGCCGGCACGTAGATCAAGTTCTGCTCGATATGGATCGTGTCCGTGAAGGGCGCGGGCGCAGAACCCGCGCCGCTGCCATCGCGCCGCGCCACGCGCTTGCCGGTGACAGCGCCGGTGGGATCGTATGTCAGCCAATAGATGTTCGTATTCGTGTATTTGGTGTTCGCCGCTTGCCCAAAGAATTCGATGTAATCGCCGCTGCTACACGTACTCCACGTATTCCCCGCGACATTGATCCCCAATTCGGTGCCCTGCTTGAAAATTTGCAGCGTCTTGGTAACGGGCGAGGCGACGTCAACGCCCAGGTCGCGGAGTTGAGCGCAGGTGATCTGGTGAATGCCGTCCGCGTTCACCGCGACTTTGTACCAGGGTCCCGCGGCGGCTCGCACCGAACTCCGCCGCGTCGACAAACTGGGCGCGCTCTTGGCGCGCCAATTCTTCGCCGAGTTGTAGTTGATCAACGATTTCCGCAGAACGTCTTCGAAGGGGCCTTCATTCAGCGCGCCGCCGATTGCCTGCGGAGACATGCCGCGCGGATAGTTGAGCGTGATCTCGACGCGCACGCGGCGATGAAAGAGCAATCGCCGCGTCGCCGGATTGTATTGCAGCGGATGGAATTCGACGACGGCGAAATGTTGACTGCGCCAGTCGCCAACGGAAGCGATGCGCGCGACTTGCGCCGGATAATTTCGATTCGCGGAGTACGTGGCAGTATCGGGGATGATCGCATCGCCCAGGTCGCGCGGTCTGCCGGTGACAGGATCGGTCGAGACGCGTTTGGTTGGCACGGGGATCGGCGGATGCGCCAGTGTATCACTCCGCGATTCGTCGGCGAGGATTTTCAATGTGGGTTGCGCGCCCGGCGGTATGCCGACGAACGTACCCTTGATGGGGATCTGTGGTTTGCCTTGTTCGCCCGTGGAACCAAAGTCAGGAATTGTCAGGATGCTATAGAGCGTCCCGTTCACGCGTTGTTCACGCGCGGAATAATTCGCCAGTTCAAGTTCAAGGACGATGCGATTCGCATCCGACTGGAGCAGCGTGAGCCGCGCCGGCGCCTGCGCATGGACAGTCGAGTTGGGATAGCCGACGAGGAGGACGAGACACAGACACAGTCCACATAAACCGATTGCGATCATGCGACCATACTTGCCACGCAACAAAGCAGATGCTCCTTTCATTCGACAAGCGCTAACTCCATTGCCACCCTCCCCCAATCACGCACTCGGGACCCTTGCCGCCTGCGAAAGGATCGCACACCACCGCCATCGCCTCTAGCGGAGCATCATGAATGATCTGCGGCTTTTCGTAGGGCTTTTTGGAAGATGTTTGTTCCGGCAAGCCACCACGCTCTTCGATTTCTTTCGATTCGTTGATCACCTTGGTCTCCTTTCGTAACTGTTCAAGCAAAACTCCATTCGCACGACTTGCCCCGCCGTCCGCGCGCGATGAAGACAATGCCGCACGTCCTCAGTTCGTTGCCTCAAAACCCATCGATACCAAAATGGCTTCCAATTTTTTGAAATAGCGCGCGCGGGTCGGGCCGATGCTGCCGATAGGCATTTGCAAACGTTTGGCGACTTCGCGGTAACTTGGCGTTGGCGTCTCCAGGAAAAGAATCGTGAGCAACTCGCGCCCCGGTGGCTCGAGTTGGCGGAGCGCTTGGCGAACGATATGTTGTTGTTCCCAACGCTGCAATTGATCGATGGGCGGCGACTGACCATCCTCCATATCTTCGTCCAAGCCATCCTGGATCGGCGTGCGCTTGATCGTGCGTCGAGATTCGCGCCAGGTGATCGTGATCAGCCAAGCCGCCAAAAGTTTCTGATTGCGCAAGCGACTTAATTGTTTGAGGACGATGGTGAATACATTTTGGAATACGTCGTCCGCATCTCCCGCGGTCAACCCATAGCGCAGCGCAACCGAATAGACGAGACGACCATAGCGCGTGACCAGCTCGCGCCAAGCGGCATCCTCGCCATTGAGACACGCTTGAATCAGAGAAGCGTCATCGCAATATCGCATCTCATCACTTGACCGCGCGATGTGACTCCGGCGTGAACGATTCCAACGCGCGCTTCGCTCCGGCGCTTCCGCGCTGGATGCCATTTCGGCGGAACGCGCTTCGGCGTGATTGGCGCCCGGCTGCATCAGGAACGTCCAATCTTTAGAATTAGATTCCTTTGACGAATTTCCGTGGTGAGAAAGCATTGAGTTATGTCCTGATATCCAATGCGCTTGGCGCATCAGCGCAGATCGCTGAACCAACGATCTCGCCGTAGCAATCCTGTGGAGTACACCTCCGCAACATTCCATGCGCTGAATTCCCTACCCGCCCAAATCGATCAATGAGAGCGTACACTGACATCCGGCGCGCCTTTCGGCAGTTTGGCAAATCGCTGGATGCGTCCTCCCCGCAGGATCAACCGGACATCATCCCCATCGCAAATTTGGCGCAACGATCGATCCGCCTCCTGCGCTTCATCTTCCGTCAGTCCCTGCAGCGACGCCACAAAAGTCTTTCCCTTGGTATAGCGCTTGCCGGATGAAGTATTCGAAAATTTATCCATCGCTTTGGCGATGGCAATCACCCGGCCCGTTGAAACCGGCTCGATCCGTATCGGCGATTTGGCGGTCTGCGCCGATTGCGCGATCGCCTCCATCGATTGTTCCGCCAAAACGATGACCGGCGCGCTGGTGAAAAGGCGGATGCTGCGCAGCGTATCCCAACTTTCATTCAAACCGGCGATCACCTCAAGAAAGACCAAATTGGGAGACACGTCAAACAATAAGCGCAATCCGTTTGTGCGGCCCTCCGCCTCGAATACTTTCCAACCGGATTTCGCCAAACGGTCTGCCACATGGCGGCGCACCCGCGGATTGTGGTGGATCATCAACGCGCGTTTCATGGATTACATTCCATCGACATAGAAACCATTTCAAAATGACCCAGCGGAGTGAGATCGCTCTAGCCCCACGGCGCGGCGCTCGTCCATGCACCGGTTGTGGCAGCGCGACTCGCGCAACACCACACCTTGTGCTCGTGGCGGCGCGTTTGACATGCGCCAACTCACCCCGACTCGGCGCAATCGAGCGTTGCTTACGCTCGCCCCAACTATACCTCAACAAACCAAGAAATACCTTAGAGCCAACTTGGAATTACATATCAATTCACAACCAAGAAACGTTAAGAAACGTCAACCTTTTTGTGTTGATTTTTCTATACGCTTGTGGTAAGATATTCACAAAGCGCCCGTCTTCACACGTTCGCCAGTTTTGATGAATCTAGTCCCTCGTCTGCGCTGCGACCAGACAGAGAGGGAGAAGACCGATGCAGGCAAAACAGACAAATACTACTCCTAACGGCAACCGTTCCGCGATCGGGTTCAGTTGGCGTGCCTTCGCGGACAAGAGCCGCGCGAGGTTTAGGAACATTCGGTTACGCTCACTTGTCAACCCTGCCGCGATCAATCACGCCCGCGATCTATCTTTGCTGCTCGACGCGACCAATGCATTCGCGTCCAGTCGCAGTTTGGATGAACTGCTCGACGCGCTTTGTCAAAAGATGACGCGCTCGGTCGAGTCGACCTACTGCCGCATTTATCTGCTGGATGAAAGCGAAACCCAATTCGTGCTGCGCGCGGCTTGGGCAATCCGTAATTTGGAATGGCAGCCCCAGATTGGTTATGCGTTCCCTCTCTCCCATTTGCCGTGGCACGAGCAAGTTTTGTTAAAAGGGGAACCTTTGGTCGTAACTCCCCGCGATCAAGAAATTCAAATGCCGGAAACGGAGCGGGCGCTCGTTTTCTCGCCAGGAGTCCGTTCCGTTCTGCTGATGCCTCTGATCACGCAGGCGCGCTGTTTGGGGATTGCTGCCTTGGGGGAAATGCGCTCTTGGGAGCGGACTCCGTTCGCGGAGGATAAGATCGAACTCTGTCGCGCCATGGCAAGACAGGGCGCGATGGCGATTGAAAACATCCGCGCGATTGACGCCGTTGCGCGCGAACGGCAGCAATTCAAACTCATCGTCGAAAATGTAGCGGACGGCGTCTTTAGCACCGATACCGACGGTCGCATCCTGGCTTTCAATCCAGCCGCCGAGAAGATTACCGGCTATTCGGCAAGCGAAATGGTGGGGCACCACTGCGGAGACAAGTTGAAAGGACAAGACGAAAACGGCAATATCTTTTGCGGAAGCGTCAACTGCCCTATTCAACAAGTCCTGCATTCGCCGATGGGAACGCGCGCCCGCGAATGCAAAAAGTGGATCGTTCGACAAGATGGAACGAAACGGCGGGTCGTTCACAGCATCGCGCCGATCATGGATCAGCGGGCGCGGCTCATCGGAACCGTGTCCATTCTGCGCGACGTGTCGCGCGAAGAAGAACTGCTCCATCTGAAATCCGAATTTATTTCTCTCGTGTCGCACCAGATTCGCACGCCCCTGGGAAACATCAACATGACGGCGGAATTGCTCACCAACGCGGACTTGGAGGAATCGCTGCGCCGAGAGTTGCTGCTGAATCTTTTCCAACAGTCCAAACGATTATCGCGTTTGGTCAATCAAGTTCTGGAAAGCGCGCGCTTGGAGCAAGGTCAAGTGCGGCTCATGCTCGAACCGCTCTCCCTGCTGCCGCTCATCGAGCACACCGTCGCGATCTTCCAGCCGCAACTGGGCAACCGCCGCTTTCACATCGACGTGTCGCGCGATTTGCCTTTTGTCATCGGCGATCGCATCTCGGTGGAGATCGTTCTGGAAAACCTGCTCCAGAATGCGCTCAATTATTCTCCCAACGCCGGTACCATCACTATTTCCGCAAAGGAACGCGACGCGACTATCGTGGTCAGCGTGATGGATCAAGGAATTGGCATCCCCGTCGATCAACTAGACAAAGTATTTCAACGTTATTCGCGAATCCTCACTCACGGCAACACACCGTCGAGCGGATTTGGATTAGGATTATACATTGCGAAAATGCTCGTCGAGGCGCAAGGAGGAACGGTTTGGGTAGAGAGTACGTCTGGACAAGGCGCGTGTTTTCGTTTTACTCTGCAACAGGTAGCAGGCAATGGCTAAGATTTTGATCATAGACGACGATGAGAGCGTGCTGAAGAACGTAGAAATCGGACTCACGCAAGCGGGCTTTCGCGTCGTGACCGCCAAAGACGGCGCGGCAGGTTTGCGAACCATGTTCGAAAGCCGCCCGGATGTAGTTTTACTAGACATCATGCTTCCTGGCATCGATGGCTTGGAAGCATGTCGCCGTTTGCGCGAGTTATCCGATATCCCCATTATTTTCTTGACTGCGCTTTCGACCGAAACGGATATCGTGAAAGGGCTCATGCTGGGAGCGGACGACTATATCACGAAACCTTTCAGTATGTTGGAACTGACCGCGCGCATCCAAACGTGTCTTCGCCGCAAGCAAGTTCCCGCCGGCGGAAGACCCTCGGCGCTGATCTTGGGCGACCTCACCATCGATTTCGCGCGCCACAAGGTGGAAATAAACGCTCAAGAGGTATCGCTTTCTCCTACAGAATTCCGTCTGCTTTCGTACCTCGCGCGTAATCGCGGCCGCGTAATTTCACACCGCGCGCTCTTGACCGAAGTGTGGGGTCCCGAATACGCCGACCAGTTCGATTACCTGCACCTGTACATCCGGTATCTGCGAAAGAAAATCGAGAAGGATCCGGCGCGCCCTGAAATTATCAGAACAGAGCGCGGAGTGGGATATTATATGGAGGAGTGATCCCATTCGATTTTGCGACACGTTCGCCAAGTTATCGGCGCATTGTTTGTGCCTCACTGATTGGAAGGAACACGGATGCTTTCCTTAATCGCGTCGCGATAACCGTGTGAAGGAGTCGAAATGAACATGCAATTGTTTGCGGTCGGCGTATTTTTTGTAGCGGTGTTCGCTGCTTTGCCCGATGCACGCGCGTATGCCCAAACGCCCGTCTCCCCCATCATTTCGTTTTCGGCGGATTTGAAAACGGTGTCCGTTTCCTACTCTGGAAACGCGTACACCATTCCGCGCCCGACGACGCCTGCCGCGACCTTTACGCCCACCGGCGGCGGACGCTATTGGTGGGTGGCGACAAATGGAAACGACGCAAGCGCGGGAACGGAAACCGCGCCGCTCCGCACGATTGCCAAGGGTCTCACCGTCTTGAGCGCGGGCGACGTGTTAAGTATTCAGCCCGGGACGTATGAAGAAGCGGGCTTGCAAGAGTATGCCAGTGGCACTGCCAGCGCGCCGATTGGCATTACTGCCGCCCCAGGCGCAATGGGTCAAGTCAAGATCAAATTCTCCGCCGCCAGAATCGCCGCGCTCAATTCGACGCGGGGCGAGACTCCCGATGTCATACGAATACACGGTAGGTACGTGACCGTCAACGGCTTGGTGCTAGAGGGTCCCATGGGGCGATTGACCTATACTCCATTCCCCGTCGGTTCTGGATTGGCTTGGCAAGGTGCTACGTCGTATGGCGCGCGGGCTACCAACAACGTGGCATACCATAATTATTTCAACGGCATCGGGGCTGGTTCGGTTGGCGAATATGTGGGTAACATTACATTTGCCAATGGCACTGAATCGCGAGATCACGGGATTTACGTTTCGATAAGCGACGTTCGCGTAATCGGCAATATCGTCTTTGACAATGTCGGCTACGGCTTGCACATTTACAACGAATCAACGGAGCGCATCAAAAACATCACGCTTGCAAACAACGTCATCTTCGACAATGCGACAGGTGGGATTCTGATGTTTGGCGAGGGCAAGGTTTTTAACAACGTAACCTACAAGAGTTACAACCCAAGTGACTGCAAGAATCACCGAGACGTTTCGGGCATGTACTACTATGACATCATCGGCAACATCGACGCGCAGAACAATATTTTTATGAACGCGTGCTACGCTAACGCGCGCTTTGACGGGAATCAGCAATGCCGCAATGCGGACGGGTCGAACAACTGCGTCAACAATTACAATGTCTAC
The DNA here is from genome assembly GCA_020723345.1 of Candidatus Aquidulcis sp. GTDB lineage: Bacteria > Chloroflexota > Anaerolineae > UBA4142 > UBA4142 > VGOB01. Next base: position 24,113 of record DYJA01000036.1, read on the forward strand.
TACAACGATGCCCAGGTC
>DYJA01000036.1:24140-57879 GCA_020723345.1 Candidatus Aquidulcis sp.
ACTCCAATCCGGATGGGCAACAGGCGACCCGCCGTATCGCATTCGCTCGAATCCAGATCGCAACATCTATGCTGATCCACTGTTCGTCAATCCGGCTATCGGCGATTTTCGCTTGAGAGCGACTAGTCCTGCATTGACCATCAGCGCGGGACCGTACAGCGACACGGTAAGCACTGCGACGGTCACGCCGCCAGCCACGCCTACGCCGAGCGTGACGCCGAGCGCAACGCAGACAACTACGACGAAGGAACCTGCTATCTGCACTGTAATACCAATCGCCATATTGATTGTTTTGATGGCTGTTCCACAAATTGTATCACTAATGGCACGGTGAGGTAGTTTCACTCCAATAACTCAGCGCACGGGCGGCGATCGCCGCCTGTGCGCTATTTTATTCTTTGCGTGATGTGAGTGGCAATATCCTGGGTGCACTCTCTAATTGGGAAATAAATCCTATTTGTGACAAACCCTAAAAGGACACGAGTACTATTTTGGAAATCTCCTTCCGCGCTTAGACTTGAACCGTAATTTTCGCTCTTGCATCACAACTCTGCGTTCTCTCCCTCTCTCATCCCTCTGCATTGGAGCGACAGTTTTCTGTATCACTGTTGAACAGCGTCGCTCTTTGCCCTTGCAGCATGGTGGCAATGCATTTGAGCTAATTTCGATCACCCGCGTTAGCCAACGCGCAAAGGAGCTAGAATGAACATGCGAAATCTAGCCGTCGTCGTATTTCTGGCGGCGGTGCTCGTCGCTTTGCCTGCTCTACATGTAAACGCGCAAACGCCCAACTCCCCCGCCATTTCGTTTTCAACGGATTTGAAAACGGTAGCGATTTCCTACAGTGGCAAAACGTACACCATTCCGCGCCCGACGACGCCTGCCGCGACCTTTACGCCCGCCGGTGGCGGACGCTATTGGTGGGTCGCCACGAACGGCAACGACGCGAATGCGGGCACGGAAGCCGCCCCGCTCCGCACGATTGCTAAGGGTCTCACCGGCTTGAGCGCGGGCGACGTGTTAAATATTCAGCCAGGGACATACGAAGAAGCGGGCTTGCAAGAGTATGCCAGTGGCACCGCCAGTGCGCCGATTGTCATTTCTGCCGCCCCAGGCGCAATGGGTCAAGTCAAGATCAAGTTCTCCGACGCCCAAATCGCCGCGTTTAATTCGGCGAAGAGTTCTCCGCCCGATGTCTTGCGGATACACGGTAGGTACGTGACCGTCAACGGATTGGTGTTAGAGGGACCGCTAGGGCGATTGAACTATACCCCTTTCCCTGCCAGTTCTGGATTGGCTTGGCAGGGCGCTACCTCACCTGGTGGGAAAGCAACCAACAACGTGGCATACTACAATTATTTCAATGGCATTGGGGCAGGTTCAACCGGCGAGTACAATGGGAATGTTTTGTTTGCCAACGGCACTGAATCGCGAGATCACGGTATTTACGTCTCGACAAGTGACGTTCGCGTCATCGGCAACATTGTCTTTAACAACGTTGGCTACGGCTTGCACGTTTTCAACGAGAGCACGACGCGCATCAAAAACATTACGCTTGCGAGTAACGTCACCTTTGACAACGCAACGGGTGGGATTCTGATGTTTGGCGAGGGCGTGGTCTACAATAATACGGTCTATAACAGTTATGACCCTGCCGATTGCCAGAATTACCAGAACGTTTCGGGTATGTACTACTATGATGTCATCGGCAACATTGATGCGCGGAACAATGTCTTTATGAACGCGTGCTACGCCAATGCGCGGTTTGACGGGAATCAGCAATGCCGCAATGCGGACGGGTCGAACAACTGCGTGAACAATTACAATGTCTACTACAACGACGCGCAAGTCGGTCCGTCTCTCCAATCCGGATGGGCAACAGGCGACCCGCCGTATCGCATTCGCTCGAGTCCAGACCGCAACGTCTACGCCGATCCACTCTTTATCAATCCTGCCATCGGTGATTTTCGTTTGAGAGCGACGAGTCCTGCGATCAACGCGGGCATCAATATCGGTTTGCCATTTAGTGGGAGCGCGCCCGACTTGGGCGCATACGAATTTGGCAGCGGGTCCAGTACAGCAACCCCTACGGCAACTGCCACGCGCACCTCCACGGCAACTGCCACGCGTACTCCCACCCGTACGCGCACGCCAACTCCGAGTGGAACTTCCAGCGCGCGTCTTTTTCTGCCCATCACAGTACGCTAGCGCAGGTTTTCAGTAGTGGTACTTTTGTGCCATTGCTTGTCCTCCAGGTCTGTCGGATAATCCGTTGGGTTGTCTGGTACCCAATGGCTATTTCCGCGCGAACGATGAACGCAAGCGCAAAGGTAGGATGTGATGCCTTTGAAAACCATCTTCCATCCGATAGAATGTCCCCGCGCCGTTCTGTCCCGCGTTCTGCGCGCGCGCCACGGGTTGGGGCTCGGATTGAGGACCCTCGCCCTGGCGATCCTTTTGGTATCCCTCGATACTTTTAGCGCGACCGCGCTAACAGATCATCAATTCGGCAAGCAAACCCCAGATCGACGCGTCCAGATATCGACTAACGAGCCGGCGATGATCCCTGTGACCGGATTATCCAACGCCCCTCAAGCGGCAAGTCCGGTCTATCTGCCCATGATATTCCGATACGGTGTGGTCAATCCGCCGCCAACGGTGCCGACGTACTACGTCGATGGAACCAACGGGAATGATAGTTACGCCGGATCGATCAACGCGCCCTGGCGCACCATTCAACATGCCATCGCTACGATTAGCCCCGGCAATGCTGTAGTCATTCGCTCCGGCATTTATCGCATGAGTTCGATCACGTTTGGACCGGCGGGAACCGGATTTGAACAACGGACAACTTTCATGGCGGCTCCTGGTGAACGCGTGATCATCACGCGCTCCAACGACTTGGCGCCGGTCATCTATCTGCAAAACTTTGTTCGGCTAGACGGGTTGTGGATGGGCGGCAGTCCGTGGGACAAGACCAGCGGTTCTGCGGTTTTCGCGGGTGGAGGAATCGGCGAAGGCAAGCAAATCGTCAATTGCACGATCTTCGGATATACGAACGGCATTAACATCGGCTCATCCGAAAACCTGCTCGTTCAGGGGAACCGCTTTGTTCATACAGGTTCCGGCACGCATAATCACGGCATCTATCTCTCTGGCGGCTACACTGCCGGTTCAATGTCGCAACACGTCATCGTCGATGGAAATTTGTTTGTCAAAGGCGAGGGTTATGCCATCCACGGCTGGCACGCTCCGCACTCGATGATCATCACGCGCAATTTTTTGGCGAATCACTACTGGGGCATCGTGCTGGGTCAGGAACAAGCCGCACTGGCAACCGATCACCTGGTCGCCAACAATACGATTTGGAAACAGAACAATTTTGGTTCGTGGCTCAATGGCGATTACATTCACTACCTGAATAATGTTCATGGACCCAACATGGGAATTTATAGTTCCGATTATTCCCACAATTACCTTAACAAGAACGCGTTTTTTGGGAGCGCAACCGGTCCCAAGGGCAACAACCCGATCATGTTAAGCAATTCCCAGGTCGCGACGCAACTCGGATTATCCGAACAAACGATTGACAATACAATCGCCGCGCTCGATCAATCGTTCAACCGAACCATCGCGCAGATTCTCGCTGATAATACCATCGAAGGAAATTTTGCGACGCTCAAAAATATTGCCGTGCCTTCGAGCAGCGCGCTTTATCGAACCGGCGAAAATTGGCAAGACACCTTGTCCGCGATCAATGTGGGCGCGGACGCGCCCGCGCCGGTGGATGAAGGCGTATTCTGGAAAGCATTTCGAGATCGGGGATTGCGCGATTTCAATAGTTCAGCCGCGCAGATTTATCCCCCGGCGATTTCAAACATTACGGCGACGCCCGCTTCGACCAGCGCGGTCTTGACCTGGACGACAAACAAGTCCGCCGACTCGAAAGTATCGTACGGCTTGTCGACGACGTACAGCAATAGCACTTTTTCGGGAACGCTGTCCACGTCGCATTCGCTGACGCTTTCCAATCTCGCGGCGTGTACTTCCTATCATTATCGAGTGCGCTCAAGAGATTCGCTTTATCTCGAAACAGTCAGCGCAGACCGGACATTTACGACCACCGGTTGTCCGTAAGTTGGACAACTACGCGCCAACAGACCGCGATCGCGTTACAGACGGATCGCGGTATTTTTTTCTCCACAGGGCTGCCCGAGCCACCCTCCCCCGCGTATCAAAAAGGCGTAGAATGACCTCTTTTTGTATTGAAAGACGCCCTACCGTCTGGCTTTTCTCTATAATTCTGAATCCGCGAACAAGTCAGAGAAGATGATTCGGAAACCCGTTTCCTTGCCAAATCGGCGGGAAAAGAATCGAAAAAGCGCGGGAAACGAATTTCTCTGATCGACCGCGTGGTGCCAGAAGGGCGGAGCGCGCATAAAATTCGACTTCCTTGCGATAATTGCAACGCAGTCTGTTTCTGAGGATTGACAACATGTTTCCAACGTCAACAGAGAAAACCACACCTCCAACATCGGAAGCAAGCAACTGGAGCGCACCCTCGAAATTTGGGCAACTCGCCATCGAGGGCGGCAAACCGCTCCGCGAAAAAATGCTCCCCTTTGGCGCGCCCTGCTTCGGTGACGCTGAAATCCAAGAAGTCGCAGATACAATTCGGAGCGGCTGGATCAGCACCGGACCTAAAACGAAAAAATTCGAAGAGGAATTCGCGACGTACGTTCAGTGCAAATACGCGGTCGCGCTCAATTCCTGCACCGCGGGCTTGCACCTTTCGCTGATTGTCTCCGGGATCGTCCCCGGCGACGAAGTGATCGTCCCCCCGCTCACCTTTGGCGCGACTGCGAACGTCGTGGAGCACATCGGCGCGCGCCCCGTTTTTGCCGACATTGATCCGCTAACTTTGTGCATCGATCCCAAGCAAATCGAACGCGCGATCACGCCGCGTACCAAAGCGATCATCCCGGTACATTATGGTGGAATGCCTTGCGCGATGAACGAAATCCGCGCGATTGCGGACGAACACAACCTTGTCGTCATCGAAGACGCGGCGCATGCGATTGGCGCCAAATATCAAGGCAAGATGATCGGGACATTATCCGCGCTGACGAATTTCAGTTTCTACGCCAACAAGAACCTTTCGACGGCGGAGGGTGGCATGGTGACAACGGACGACGCGGAACTGGAAGCCAAACTGCGGGTGTACCATTTGCACGGATTAAGCCGCGATGCCTGGAAGCGCTATCACACCAAAGAGTTTTCGATGAGTGAAGTCGTCGTGCCGGGCTACAAGTACAACATGACCGATATTCAGGCATCGTTAGGAATTCATCAACTTCGCAAGCAAGAGCAATTCATCGCGCGGCGCGAGGAAATCGCCGCGTTCTACGACGAAGCATTTAGCGAGTGCGCTGGACTCGTGCGAACGGTACCGCGTCCGCACGATGGGACAAGTCGTCACGTATTGCATCTGTACGTCCTGTTGCTCGACTTGGCGCGCTTGTCGGTGAATCGCAATCGAGTGATCAGCGCGCTGCTGGCAGAGAACATCGGTGTCTCGATGCACTTTTGGCCGCTGCACATGCACCCGTACTATCGCGAAAAATACGGATACAAGCCCGATGATTATCCGGTCGCGCGACGGGTGGGCGAATCGGTCTTGTCGCTTCCGCTCGTTCCCCAAATGACAAAGCATGACGCGCAAGACGTAGTAGACGCGGTCGTGAAAGTAGTCGGAACCTACCGTCGATAATATTCGCATGAATTTCTCCCACCGGCGAAAACGCGCATGAGTAGCCAGTTGCTCGCGCTCAGTGGCTTGTCCATTCTGGCAGTCGTGGTCAACCATGCGGGGGGTTGGGGATATTACACCCTGTTTTGGTGGAGGGAGGGAGAACTCACCGTGCCCAACTACGATCAAGTTGGGACATGGTTTTACTACTATCTCGTCGCCCTCAAACAACTGACTGCCTTTGCCGTTCCGTCGTTTCTATTTATCTCCGCGTTTTTCGTGGCATACGCAGCGCGCGGCAGCCAGTCCACGCTGACTTGGCAAATGGCACTCAAGCGCGTCACCGGACTGATGGTGCCGTACGTGATATGGTCGATCCTGATCTCCGTTGGCAATTTTCTGGTCGGCGTCCGGTATTCACCCTGGGAATCTTTGACGCGGATAATTACCGGTCAGGTTGCCGTCGGATATTTTTATCTGCCTCTCCTTTGCCAATTATATTTACTGTCGCCTATCTTGGTGCCTCTGGCAAAGCATCGCTCCAAATCCTTGCTTTGCATCACCGCGCTGATTCATGTGGGTTTAACGAGTCTGTACTACTTGGATGCCTTTCAGGTACCAATCCGTGGCATATATTTGCTCATCAATCTTTCACCCATGTGGTTTTTTCCAAGATTATTGTTCTTCTTTGCCTTCGGCTTGGTCTGCTGTTTCCACCTTGAGGATGTACGGCGATGGCTTGCCCGGTTCAGATGGCAACTCGTTCTGGCTACGGTCGTGCTCGGGTTGAGCGCCATTGTGGAAGCGGAGATCGTTACGCGTATGACGGGACGCGAATGGCGTCAGGGCGTATTCTTTTTCTCATTTGGCTTGTACGCGTTCTGCTTTATCCTCTGCTTCCTGGCGTTCGACACGATTCCGGTTCCATTCTCAGATCGTTTAGCACAGTTAGGTACCAAGACACTTGGCATCTACTTGCTGCACAGCAAAGCCCTTGACATCATTGCAATGTTCCTAATTTTGAGCGCGCCGTGGGTACTGTCTGTTCAACCACTTTTTCAATTGATGTTGATCATTTTTGCGTTAGCTGTCCCGCTATTGCTGATGCGAACAATCGCCCGATCGCCTGCCCGAAGTGTGTACCGGCAGCTGTTTGGGTAAGGAACTATGAAAACAATCTCCGCCATTCCAAACAAAAAACTCATGTTCGACAAAGCAACCACCCGATCTAAAATCGTGATCAGACCCACGCGCGGGTGGGCATCGTTACGACTCTACGATCTTTGGCAATATCGCGAGTTGCTCTATTTTCTCGTGTGGCGCGATGTCAAGGTGCGTTACAAACAAACTGTTTTGGGAGTCGGGTGGGCGATTCTGCAGCCGCTCTTAACGATGGTAGTATTCACCGCTGTCTTTGGCGGTTTCGCCAAAATTCCATCAGACGGCGTGCCCTATCCCATTTTTTCTTTCGTCGCGCTGCTGCCCTGGAACTTTTTCTCCAGCGCGTTCAGCCGCGCGGGGAATAGTCTCGTCGGCAGCGCGAATTTGATCAGCAAAGTGTACTTTCCCCGGCTGGTCATCCCCATCGCGGCGACTCTCGGAGGAGTGGTTGACTTTGGCATCGGTTTCGTGATCTTGCTGCTGATGATGTTGTACTATGGCATTTATCCGACCTGGTTGATTTGGACCTTGCCGTTGTTTCTTCTACTTGCGCTCGCGGTTGCTTTAGGCCTCGGCTTGTGGCTAGCCGCGCTGAATGTGCGCTATCGCGATGTTGGGTATGTAATTCCATTTCTGGGGCAACTCTGGATGTACGCCTCACCCATCGCCTATCCTTCAAGTCTCGTGCCTGAACATTGGCGAACACTCTACAACTTGAACCCCATGGTCGCAGTCATTGAAGGGTTTCGCGCGTCGTTGCTAGGCACGGCGATATTAGATTGGACTTCCCTGGTTGCTTCAGCCGTCCTGGCAACTGCATTAGTAGCTTCCGGCGCATTTTACTTCCGCCGCACCGAGAAGACTTTTGCCGATGTGGTATAATGATGAGTGACAACGCAATTCTGGTCGAGCACCTTTCAAAACTATATCACATTGGTAAACGCTTGGAGAACCACGCGACCTTGCGCGATCAGATTGACGAGGCGCTCGCCACATCCATACGACGCTTGTGTCCAAGCCGCAACGGATCGTCGAGCGATGGTAGACATCGCCCCGGAGCAAAGCCGATGGAAGGCACCATCTGGGCGTTGAAAGATGTGTCATTCCAAATCGAACCAGGCGAAATCGTCGGCATCATCGGACGGAACGGCGCAGGCAAATCGACGCTGCTGAAAATTCTCTCGCGTATCACCGAACCGACGGAAGGCTATGCCGAGATCAACGGTCGCGTGGGCACACTGCTCGAAGTTGGCACGGGGTTCCATCCTGAGCTGACGGGGCGCGAAAACATCTACTTGAATGGCGCGATCCTGGGAATGAAAAAAGCGGAGGTCGTGCGCAAGTTCGACGAGATCGTCTCGTTCGCCGAGATCGAAAAATTCATCGACACGCCGGTCAAGCGTTATTCAAGCGGAATGTACATGCGCCTGGCTTTTGCGGTAGCAGCGCACCTCGATCCGGAAATTCTCATCGTGGACGAAGTGCTCGCGGTTGGCGACGCGGCGTTCCAGAAAAAATGTCTGGGCAAAATGGGAGACGTGGCAAAACAAGGTCAGACGGTCTTGTTCGTCAGTCACAACATGGCGGCGATTCAGGCGCTTTGCGAAACCGGCATTGTCCTGGAACGCGGAACAATTGCTACACTCGGTTCAATTGCCGAAGTGGTGTACGCCTACCAAAATTCACTCGGCAATTTCAGTTCCGCCTCAATCCAGGGAATCCGCGGCGTGAAAGTTTTGGCGACGCGTTTGACTTCCGATTCTGGGGCACAAGGTTTCACATCCCAAAGTTCGCTCATCGTCGAAATGGATTTCTATACTGAAATCAAATTGCCTTCCTGCTTTCTGAATCTTCACGTCGAGGATGTCGAAGGGCGTTCCTTGATCCATTCGCGAACGGATCAGTTTGGCGCAAATCCGACGTTCGATCCGGGAATCCATCGGGTCAAAGTAGAAATTCCCCGGTTGGGACTCCGGGCAGGCGTCTATACTTTGTGGTTTCGTCTGTATGTGGATTGCAACGAGGTCAGCGAAAGGGCGGACTCGGAGCGATTGATGCTGGAGGTCCATGGACCACAGACTAGCGGATTGTTGGATGTGCCTTGTCGTTGGTCCTGGGATCGCTCTGAACTTGCCAGCCCAATCTCCTAGAACCAGTCAGCGAAACGAATGATCCTCTAGCATGGCGATCCGAAAACTAGCGTTTATCGATCATCGCGCCAACATCGGGGGAGGACGGCGTTTTTCCGCATCGTTGGTCAACGCGCTCGCCGAGGCAACGCCCCCAAGTGAAATCCGGCTGATCGCGACGCGTGAAGCATTGGACGGGCGCGCTTTCGGAGAGATCGCATCTCCTTCGATCAAGCTCAGTGGCCTGGTCACAGAGGAAACGGTGCGGCGATGGATTCCCGACGGGCGGGTGCGCGGCATCCCAGGAACCTGGCGGCTCAAGTCTGCCATACAGACTGCGCTATTGAAGAGTGTTTATCGCTTTGACCGACAATTAGAACGCTCAGTTCAGGACGCTGAATTGGTTTATCTCGCGTGGCCCTACTTTATCGATTACCAAAACTTTGGGAAACCTGTCGTTGCAACTTTGCACGACGTGACGTGGAAATACACCGAGGCATTCACGGCGGAACAGCAAGCGACGCTGGATACGCACATCCCGCGCTGGTTATCCGAATGTGCTGCCGTGGTCACCAGCACCAACTTTATGCGCCAGGAAATTGAGAGAATCTATCCCCAACGCGCCAAGCGCGTTCACGTGATCCCTCTGCCGACCAACCCTTTGCCGCAGCCGATGTTGGGGACGCACGCGGCGGAATTTTTGACGCAACGAAATATCCACCAACCTTTTGCGCTTTGTCCTGCGGGATTGTGGCAGCACAAAAATCACGAAAATCTGATCCAAGCGTTTGCGCGGCTGAAACGGAGACGCCTCACATTGTCGCTCGTATGTACCGGTCTCCACACCGATGAGGCGTTCGGCGCGATGACGCGCAATCCGATCTGGGAACGCGCCAAATGCCTACGCCGCCAGGCAATCGACCTGGGTTTGGTTCCAGGCGTCGACGTCATCGGACTCGGTCACGTAAGCGATCTGGAATTGGCAACTCTTTATTCGACGGCGCAAGGGTTAGTGATGCCCGTCCTGCTTGAAGCCGGTAGTTTTCCGATTCTCGAAGCCGCGGCGCAGGGAGTACCGCTTGCTTGCTCCAACATTCCGGTCTATCGCGAGCAAGCAGAATTGTATGGCTTACATCCTTTTTATTTTGATCCGCGGTCGCCGGAAACCATCGCGGATGCGGTGGAGCAACTCGTCCAGATCGCACATGCGGCAGAAGAATTGACGGCGGCGGCGCAGCGAGTTCACGCAAGAACGTGGCTCGATGTGGCGAAAGAGTACCTCCAAGTTTTCGAGTCGGTGGTTGGATGAATATGCCAAGCATTCCCTTGTATATTTTCGGCTCATCTGGACACGCGCGCGAAATCGCGGCGTACTTTCGTTTGCTCAACGCGCAGCGTCCGATCATTTTCGTCGATCAAAAGGTCGAGTCCGGCGACTGCGTTTCGGTCCACGAGTATCGGCGCCGGATCCAAAACGGCGAGCCCGGCGAGTCGATTTTGGGATCGGGACGCTGCGAAGTACGCCGCCGAATGCTCGCGGAAATGCTGCCGCCTTACGCGACCATCGTTCATCCATCTGCCGTGATCCTGGGCGAAATCGGACCGGGGTGCGTGATCGCGCCGAACGCGGTGATTGCGCCCAATGCCCGACTAGACGGACACGTGCTTGTGAATTATAATGCGACTGTCGGACATGACACCCGGGTCGGGATGCTGAGCGTGATTGGACCGACCTCCGCCATTGGCGGATTTTGCATTCTCGAAGAAGGCGTGTACGTTGGAGCCGGAGCGGTGATTCGCGAACGTTTGATCATTCATGCAGGAGCGATCGTTGGAATGGGCGCGGTGGTCACGCGCGAGACGCTTGCCAATTCGATTGTGGCGGGTGTGCCGGCGCGCGAAATGGAACCGCGCCCCGGCAAACGCAGGTGGCTCTGAGATGTCTACTCCCTCGGTGACCCAGGTTCGCTGGATTCCCGTCGCTGAACCGGCGCTCGTCGGAAACGAAAAGGCGTACGTCAACGATTGCCTAGATTCGTCATGGATTTCTTCGAATGGCAAATACATCGAACGCTTTGAAAAATCCTTCGCCGAATTCTGCGGGGTCAATCACGCGATTGCCTGCGCGAACGGCACCGTCGCGTTGCACGCCGCGCTGCTTGGGCTAGGTGTCCAACCCGGCGACGAAGTGATCGTTCCGACACTGACCTACATCGCGACCGCGAATGCCGTCACGTACTGCGGCGCCAAACCAGTGTTTGCGGATTCCGAATTGAACACGTGGAATATCGATCCAGCGTTGATCGAATCCAAGATTACGGAACGCACCAAGGGAATCATTCCCGTGCATCTGTACGGGCATCCGGTAAACATGGAACCACTTTTGGACATTGCGCGGCGACACAATCTCTTTGTCCTCGAAGATGCCGCCGAAGCCCATGGCGCAACCTACAAAGGGGAAAAAGTTGGCGCGTTAGGTCATGCTGCCGTTTTTAGTTTTTACGGGAACAAGGTCATCACCACCGGCGAAGGCGGCATGATCGTCACAGACGATGCCGCGCTGGCGGCGAGAATGCGTCAAATCAAAGGGCAAGGCATGGATCCCCAACGACGCTATTGGTTCCCGATGATCGGCTACAACTATCGGATGACCAATATCGAAGCGGCGATTGGCTTGGCGCAATTGGAACAAGTCGATTGGCACATTGAGCGCCGCCGCGAAAATGCCCGGTGGTACAGGGAATTCTTGCGGGATTGCCGCGCCTTGATCCTGATGCCGGAACTGCCGTGGGCGGCAAGCGTGTTCTGGCTATTCTCGGTAGTCTTGAAAACCGAGACAGGTATTTCTCGGGATGACGTGATGACAAGACTCTGCGATCACGGAATCGAGACACGTCCATTCTTTTATCCGCTGCACACCTTGCCGGTGTACGCCGAGCAAGCCCAGTATCCCGTTGCCGAAATGCTCGCTGCCCATGGAATAAATCTCCCGTCGTCAGCCAAACTTGCGCGCGCCGACGTGGAGTATATCTGCGATTGTCTAAAAGCGATTGTGACGTGATCCCGATCTCCGATTTCGAAATTGGAAAGATCAGAAAGGACGAATAATCATGTGCAACCCATTCACTCTGAAATTCCTTGCTCTTTTCATCATCCTCACAATCGTGACGCTAATCATCGGTACACCCGCGGCAGTTGCCAGTCAAGATCAACCCGCGCTTGGCAATGCGGAGACGCATGATCGCCCCATGGCTCAGGTGTCTTGGTACCACGGAAATTGGCGATACCGCATTCCCGTAACGATTGCCAATCCGTCCGGATCGACGCTCACGGATTACCAAGTCCAGGTAACGCTCAACGGTACTTTTAATTTCGCTCATGCGCTTGCTAATGGAAGCGACCTGCGCGTGGCCAGCAGCAACGGCTATACGCTAATTCCCTTCTGGATCGAGTCTTGGAATCCGCCAACTTCCGCTAGCATTTGGATCAAAGTTCCCAGTATTCCAGTCGGTGGCACAACCGTGTACATCTACTATGGCAATCCCGCGCCGACAGTACCACCGGCGACGCCGATTTCTTTGCCCCCCATAGGACCATTTACCAAAGCGAGCGGTAACCCATTCACTGTCGCAGGCGCGCCCAACGGCAGCAACTATCTTTTCCCGGAAAATCTGATCTATGATGGTTCCACGTATTGGGTCTTGGTCACCGATCGTAGCATCAATCCAAACGTTCTTTCACTCGTTTCTTCCACCGATCTCTCTAATTGGACGTACCGGGGTATCATCCTCGACCAAACCGTAGTAGGCGATCCAGGGCGCAATTTCGACACCGGACACATTCTGCAATCAGGTGGCAATTGGTATGTTGTCTACGGTTCTTGGACGGGTCCTATCAGCACGGCAAATCCGGTAACTATTGGCATCGCGCGTTCAACCACCGGCATTCTCGGCAGTTATCTAGAGATTACTCGAACCTTGTTACCTGCCGGAACTGCGAGCAGTTGGGAAAATGTCGAGGTGAAAGGTCCATACTTGATCCAGCTTGACAATGGGAATTGGATCCTCGCGTACACTGGTGATCAAGATGGAACGCTCTATCGGGTTGGAATCGCTACTTCGACTACGGGTATCACAGGACCCTATACCAAGAGTCCATCAAATCCGGTTCTGCCTCTGGGGGCTGCCGGAAGCGCAGACGGAGGAACGGTCGCCGATCCGTGGGTATTCCGGTACGGCAGTACCTATTACATCGGCTACGCCGCTTCGGCAAAGACATCGGAATGGTACCAGATGTACGCGACGACGACGGATTGGGTAACCTTTACCAAAAGCAATCAGGTTGTTCTGCTTCAGGGACCCAGCGGCTCCTTCGACAGTGATTCGGCTTTTCGGGGCGCAGTAACGCAAGTCGGCAGTCAGTACATACTCCCATACACCGGGTTTGACGGAGGCTTTTATCGTTTCGGTTTAGCCACTCAGCCCATAACAGGGACCACTCCAAGCATCATCAACAACCCTGATGCCGTATTCGATTTTTACGATGGGTTTAGCGGCACACAGTGGGACTTGGCTAAATGGACACCCTGGATCAGAAATACAGGGACCGGTACTAGAATTGTTACAGGCGGCGTGCTCCAAATCACCCCTGACCCTGGGTCTTTCAATGGACTTGGATTGATGGGACTCCGCTCATTCGGCACTGGCTACTTGGTTGAAGCATTTGCTCGACATCCCGATGCCAATGGCGATAGTACCCGGTCGGCGCAACTTGGGTTGGGATACTTGACGGATCCGCTGATTCGTCTCCTAGATTATAACGATCCCCACTTCCAAAGAGGTACCAGTGTCCCAGGAATACCCAGCACCTATTCCCCAATGAGCCGACTATTGGACAGCACGAATTTTCTCCTCCACCGGATTTATTGGGAAAGTTCCAGTCGTATCCGATTCGCGATGGCAAGTGATCCCTGGGAAGATATCACGAGTGAGATCCCGACCTCGGCATTGCCGCCGTGGCTCCTGGGTTTTGCCATTCCGAATCAGTCCCGGCTCTACGTAGACTGGTACCGCATCCGCAAGTACATCGGATCGGAACTCGCTGCCACAACTGGCTTGGAACAAGAGTACGGTCCGACGGCTGTGGTCGTGAGCAATTTCAGCGCGCGTGCCGACGCCAATGCGATGTTGCCGTGGATTGTGTTGGCAGGACTGACCCTAGTGGCGGGCGGCTTTGTGGCTTGGTGCTGGCACAAGGGGAAACAGAGATAGAAGAACTACCTGAGGCGGTAGACACCATCCTTTTCTGGAGATCTATGCCATGTTGAGAACGCGGGAACGCGCTGAAGAGATCATTAAACTAAATCCAGAGTGGTATCACTCGATTGAGTTGGTGCCCGGCGTGATCACGCCGGGGCGCTGCCCGCTTGAGGCGTGGGAGAAGGAACTAGCAAACCTGCGGCTGCCCGACCTGCGCGGCAAATCGGTCTTGGACATTGGCGCCTTTGATGGCTTTTTCTCGTTTGCCGCCGAGCGGCTCGGGGCGTCCCGCGTGATCGCTCTGGACCACTATGTCTGGTTCACCGACAGGGTAGAGTGGATGAAGGAATGGAGAAAGTCGCGAGAAACCGGTACCCCGGTTACACCCCCACACGAGACCCGTCACTGGCGACCGGACGAGTTACCAGGGCGTCGTCCCTTCGATGCTGCCCGCGCGATACTCGGCAGCCAGGTTGAGCCGGTCGTGGGCGATTTCATGACGATGGATCTGACTAGTCTGGGACGCTTCGACGTTGTTCTGTTTATGGGCATTCTGTACCATCTGGAAGATCCGCTCCGGGCAATGCGGCGGTTGGCAACTGTCGTTGCGCCCGGTGGGCTGGCTGTGATCGAGACAGAGGCAGTCGAGGTTCCCGGCTTGGGGGACGCGGCTTTCTGCCAGTTCTTTCCCGGTCAGGAGCTAGAGAACGATCCATCGAACTGGTGGTCACCCAACGCAAAAGCGCTGATGGGGCTGTGCCAAGCCGCCGGGTTCCGCGAAGTAATTCTTCTCACGGACCCGCCACGCTCACCGTGGCGTCCACTGGGAACGCGACTTGGCGCTGCAATCAAGCACCTGATCTTCGAGACACATATCCCGCAACGGCTCGGCTACAAAGGGAATACGATTGCGCCCCTCCCGCGGATACGTTACCGAGCGATAGCCCATGCCCATCCGTGAGCTTTTGCCGATAGGTTCTCTCAATGAAAATCGCCCTCTACCACAATCTCACCTCCGGCGGCAGCAAACGCGAGGCGTACGAATTCGCGCGGCAGTTCGTGCGGGATGGACATACCGTCGATCTCTATTGCTCTTCGATCGCGGACGAGCGTTTCCTCCCGCTCGACGGTATCGTCCACCGCCAGCACATTTTTGATCTGGTTTTGGTACCTGGGCTGGCGATCCGTTTTCCCGGACTCAGACGCTATGCTGATTTGCTCGGACTGGCGGCGAATTTGCGACGGCTGCACCGCCTAGCACAGCAAGTCGCCGCCCAGATCGACGCGGAGGCGTACGATTTCGTTCTCGCGCACCATGACCGGATCGTTCAAACGCCGTATCTTTTTCGATATCTCAAAACGCGCGCGCTTTACTATTGCAACGAGCCGATGCGCGAATTCTATGATCCGCCGATCCCGCGTCCCTATCAACAACCTCGCACTTTCATCGATCGCGTGCAGTGGAAATGGTACGCCCTCGCGCGTAGCATTGAACGGGCAGTGATCCAAAACGAGGATCGCCAGAATATCCAGCGCGCGCCACAGTTGTTGACGAATTCATTCTTTGCGGCAGAATCGATTTACCGCGCCTACGACGTGCGAGCATCAGTCTCATATCTCGGCGTTGACACAGACAAATTCAAGCCCCTGGATCTCGAACGTCAAAACGCCGTGCTGTCAGTCGGCGCGGTCTCGCCGTTGAAAGGATACGATTTCCTGATTCGCGCGATTGGATTATTGCCAATCGACGCGCGTCCCCGATTGGTGATCGTCGGCAATACGGTGTCCACCGGCGAAGTCGCTTTCTTGCGGAAACTGGCAGAGGAAAATCAAGTCGCGCTCGAGATCCACGTTGACATACCGGAAGATGAACTCGTGCGATGGTACAACCAAGCGCGCGCGCTCGTCTACACGTCCGTCCTCGAACCATTCGGCTTTGCCCCGCTCGAAGCCATGGCTTGCGAAACACCGGTCGTCGCCGTGCGCGAAGGCGGTGTGCGCGAATCTGTGGTGGACGGTGTGACCGGTCTTCTGACTCAACGTGATCCTTGCGCCTTTGCCGCGGCGCTCGAACGAATTCTGCGCGATGAAAAACTGGCTGCCGCGTTCGGCAAACAAGGACGCGTCGAGGTACTGCGTTTCTGGACGTGGGAACACGCCTACGCCCGATTGATGGAACACTTGCCAACACCCCAGCGCGCAAATACTTGCTCCTAACAATGCTTCATCTACTCTATTTATCCTTCCTTGGCGGTGGGCTTGACACCAATGTGCGCGTACTTGCGCCCGAATTGGTCAAGGCAGGACACCGTGTTTCAGTTCTTTATCTACACCATCCTGGCGCGAAAATTCCTGCGCCAACCAATTCGGTGGATGGCTACACCGTCTATCATACGACCATCGGTAATTGGCATTATTACGCACACCGCGCGACCTTGGGACATACCAGTCTACCCAGTATTATCCGCACGCTCGAATACGCGCGCGCGTTGGGCAAAATCATCGCGGAGATTCATGCGCGTCAACCACTTGATCTCGTTGAACTTCCAGAAATCTTTGTGATGCCGCGCTGGATGTCCGGCATCCCGTACGCAATGCGCCTTCATGCGTCGGCGTGGACATGCCGGCGTTTATGCGCGGACCCTTCGCCCTTCGCCGATTCGGTGGAAGCGTACTTGGAAGGGGTAACGCTTGAACGCGCGGCAGACATCAGCTCGCCTAGCCGCTTTATCGCGGACTATATTCGACAAGCGTGTCGCGTGGACAAACCCATCGAGATTATCCCATATCCGATTGCTGTAACTCAATTCACCCCCGGCACAAAACAGATCGCTCCGCCGATCATTCTTTTCGTCGGCAGAGTGGAACGACGCAAGGGCGCGGATGTATTGATCCGCGCGCTCCCACGCGTGAAAGCAAAATATCCCAACTGCGAATTTGTCTTTGCCGGGACTGTCTGCGAAGATGTCAGAGATCAAGTCGCACCTGCGACTGGGCAAGCGCGGTTCCTGGGCACGTGCCCGCGTGAGCAGTTGATCGCGTGGTACCAGCGCGCGTCGATTTTCGTCGCGCCGGCGCTGTGGGATAATTCGCCGAACACAATTTACGAAGCGATGGCGTGCGGCACCCCGGTCGTGGCAAGTCGCGCCGGGGGAATTCCGGAGTTGGTAGACGATGGCGTGACCGGAGTACTCGTCCCGCCGCGCGATGAGACCGCGCTCGTGGATGCGATCACGCAATTGTTGGACGACCCAAGTGAATGTGCGCGGATGGGAAAACGCGCGAGAGAAAAATCAGTAGAACAATATTCAGTCGATAAGATCATGGCGCGCACGTTGGATTTCTACCAGAGGACACTTCAGCCGTCGACCTGCTGATCCAGTGAACGCGCCTGGCAGGGGAAAACTCTATGCACATCGTTCTCGCAAATCAATGGTTTCCTCCTGAAAGTGGCTGGGGCGGCGTTGCCATCTACAATTATGTGATGGCGCGCGCCTATCGCGAATTGGGGCACCAAGTCACCGTCATCGCTTCGCGCATTGCGCCCAACATGCCCGCCATCCAAGATGCCGAGGGCATTCAGGTACAACGCCTGCTTGTCCAGGATGCTTATCCGTGGCGGCGTCTACCGATCATCGGGCGCTACGTCCGACCGCTCCAGCAACTCCTGTACGCTTGGCGCGTCAACCAAGCCATTCGCCAACTACACCACGCCCAACCGATCGATGTGATCGAATTCGCCGAGGTGAACGCCGAGGGCTATTTCTATGCGCGCGCGCCGCAAACGCCCGTCGTCGTGCGATGTCACACGCCGACGTTTGTCTTGGCGCGCTATTATGATCCGTCGGAAATGCCGTATGACACGCGCATCATCTCGCAGTGCGAGAAAGATTTGATCCGACGCGCCCACGCGCTCACCACGCCGTCCCAAGATACGGCGCGCGTGATCGGAGAGGAATGTCAAGTGCCGTTGAATGACATCCGCGTGATTCCCAACGCGCTAAGCATCGATGGAGTCACGCGCAAATCGCGCGCGCGTTCTGACAAGACCGTCACGATTCTTTTCGTCGGGCGATTGGAACGCGCCAAAGGCGTGACTGTTTTGGCGGACGCGATTCCGCGCGTCGTCCGCGCCGTCCCACATGCCCGCTTCATCATCATCGGCGAAGATCGCCCAACCGCGCGCGGCACTTCTCAACGACTGGAATTGAGTCGCCGCTTGTCTGAATCGCGCACCTTGCCTGTTCGATTTCTCGGCATCGCGCCGCCAACGATATTGCGCGAGTGGTACGCGCGCGCCGATCTTTGCGTGGTACCGTCGCTTCTATACGAGAGTTTCTCATATACGTGCGCCCAAGCGATGGCGGCGGGCAAACCGGTCGTCGCTTCGCGCATCGGCGGGATTCCGGAAACCGTGGAAGATGGCGTCACTGGCGTGCTCGTCAAACCCGGCAGCGTCGATGAACTTGTCCAGGCGCTCGTCCATCTCGTCGGAAACGAGAAATTGCGCAAACAGATGGGACGCAAAGGACGCGAAAAAGCGGAACGTGAGTTCAACGCGATGACAGTTGCGCAACAAACGCTCTCCATTTATGCGCGAGCCATTGAAAAGTTCAAAGGGCAGCCCAGATAACTTGAAAGTCTGGGTGGTTGCTTCTAGTTATCTCCCCAAGACCGGCGGGCTTGAACGCGTGTCTTCGGGTTTGGCGAAGGAATTGCAGCGGCGCGGTTACTCGGTCAAAGTACTGACGCAACGCCATCCCCGAACATTACCGGAGAACGAAGCGATCGAAGGAGTCAGCGTACAACGTCTGGTCTTTCTCATACCCCGGCTGCATTATCTGCGAAATGGTCGGCTGCTCCTTTTTTTCGCCAGTTTCATCTGGTTCCCGCTTACGCTCGTTCGGTTGCTGTGGCAGATCGCCAACGAGCAACCTCAAGTCGTGAATCTTCATTTTGTCGGCGCGCCTGCAATTTTCTTGTTGCTGATCCGAAACATTCTGCGCTTTCGGTTCGTCGTTTCTCTGCACGGCGATGATGTCGAAGGACTCGCGCGCGGAAATCGGTTTGATCGATGGATCTTCCGGGCAACGCTGCGGCAGGCGGACGTGGTCACCGCTTGCTCGCGTTATCTGCTCGATCAAGCGGAAGTGATTGAACCGAGCATCCGGCGCAAAGCCCAGGTCATTCATAATGGCATGGAAATTTTCCCGCTCGCGCCAATCGACCAAGCGCGCGATGTAATTTTAGCGGTCGGGCGAATGGTGTACAAAAAGGGCTTTGATGTTTTGCTGCGTGCGTTTGCCCAGTGCCGGAATATCGGGACGGCTACGCGCCTAACCTTGATCGGCGATGGTCCTGAACGGAACCGGCTCGAGTCGCTCGCGCGCGACCTGGGTTTGGAACACCGCGTAGAATTCGCCGGTCTACAAAATCAGGATCAAGTTAGAGACGCGATGCAAGCAAGTCGCCTCGTCGTAATTCCCTCGCGCCAAGAGCCGTTTGGCATGGTCGCGTTAGAAGCGATGGCAGTCGGCAAGCCCGTCGTTGCTACGCGTGCGGGCGGATTGCCAGAAATCTTGAAAGAGGCAGACGCTTTGCTGGTCGAGCCGGATCAACCGCACATGCTCGCGATGGCGATAGAGAATATGTGGCAACGCTTGAATGACAATACGGCATTGGGCTCGCGGAATCGTGAGATTGCCAGCCATTTTTCCGTCGAGCGGATGGTGGATCAATATGCCGCCACCTATATCGATCGCTCGCAAGCGCAGAAAGGGCAGAGCGACTAGGTGGACGAGATTGCAGCGCCGAGTCTCAGCGGAGAAGCGTGGCGATCATATTATCAGAGCGACGAATTATCGTGGTGCGCGCCCAATCGCATCGCGCCGGAATATTTCGCGCGCTTCGCCCAATCGGATTGGATCGGCAAAATGCTCCGCTATACGCGCGTGCAGCCGGGTCCGGCGACGCGCGTTTTGGAAGCGGGCTGCGGTACGGCGATGTACGGCTTGACGCTGGCGCGACTCGGTTTCACAGTCGATGCGTTCGACTACAACGAAGAGGCGCTTATCTTTGCGCGCAAGTTGTACGCCAAAGTCGCGCCGAACGCCGATCTGCCGATTCGGCTTTACTGCGGAAATCTTCTGAACATCGATTCTAAATCCGGCGCGTACGATCTCGTCTTCAATCAAGCCGTGCTCGAATATTTCACCGAACCTGACGAACGCGCGCGTGTGCTAGCCGAGATGGCGCGCGTGGCAAAGCCCGGCGGTTGGATCGCCTTGATCGTGCAGCACACGGGACATCCTTTTCGTCGTTTTTGGGAACGCCTGGGATGGAGTGGCTACACCAATCAACCGGCGACGACGCGTCAAACTCCCGATGAATTGGAACACAAGTTGCGTCAACTTGGCTTGGTCAATGTCAACTCCGATGGATTGTATCCGTGGAAAGCATTTTTCTTTTATCCGGATTGGCATCGGCGCTGGAAATTGACGGAGAATCTAGTTTATCTCGTGGGACAAGCACTGCACCGCGGTGTCCCGCTGCCGCGCGCATGGCGTAAAAAACTCGGACTCCAATTCCTGGCGATTGGACAGAAACCTCCGGCGTAGCCGCAAGATATGAAAATTGCTTTTCTCCATTTCTGGACCTTCCGCCTGCGGCGCGGCGTCGAAACACTGGTCGTGAGTCTAGCCAACGAATTGTCCAAGCGAAACCTGGATGTGAGTATTGTGACCGCGCGGCAAACGCAAACGCCCTTGATTACGCCGTCGCCTCAAGTTCGCGTCAAACAATTTCCGACTTTTCGCTATTATGAGTTTGTCACCATCGTCCCGTTTTACGCGTTCGATCTGCTGCGCGAACAGTACGACGTCGTCGTCACCTTCTTCGCCGATTTCGGCGAAGGCGCGGCGCTGCGCGCGGCATCATTGCGGAATCGTTCGCGCCTCTTCCTCTACCTGACCTTTCCGTACCACGGCGCGCCGCATCGCTACTCGGCGTACCGACAGTGGGGCTGGGACAAATCTGCCGCGCACATTCTGGCGGACGCCGAATTCACCGCGCGAGTGGGCGAAGAATTTTTCCATCGCCCGATTTCCGTTCTGCCGAGCGGAACCGACCCAAGGCGATTTTTCCCTAACGCCGAAAGACGCGCCGCGCTGCGCCGCGCGTTCGGCTTTGCCGATCACGATGTCGTGTTGCTCAATGTTGCCGCGCTCGAACGACGCAAGGGCGCGTGGCGCGTGATCGAAGCGCTGCCGCAACTGCGCGAACGCTGCCCCAATCTTCGCTACTTGATCTTGGGCGACGGCGACGAGCGCGCGAATTTGCAGCGTCGCGTCGAGGAACTGGGTCTGACGCGCAATGTGATCTTTGCCGGGACGACGACGGAGTTGCCCGCGTTCTACAATGCCGCCGATATTTTCGTGATGCTGCCGGACGCGGAAGCCGGTTCGATTGCGTGTCTGGAAGCGATGGCATCCGGTTTGCCGGTCGTGGTTTCCAACACCGGCGGTTTTGCCGAAGCGGTCAATTCACAGACAGGGCGGATCGCGGATCTCAATAACCCAGGAACAATTGTCGAGCAAATTGCCGAGTTAGCGCGCGATGAAGACTTGAGGCAAAATCTCGGCGCGGCAGGACGCCAAGTGGTGATCGAGAAATTTTCTTGGGAACGGATCGCGGACAAGTTTCTCAATCTGTGTCGGCAATCGGCTTACCATGAATAAAGGTTTCTCCGTCCTGATCTGCACCTATAACCGTCCGCAATTGCTTAGACAGTGCCTTGTCGCGCTCGTCGACAAAACTGTGGAAAAACCGGACGAGATCGTGATCGTGAACGGCGGCGACCAACAGGCAGATCGGGTGGCGCAGGAATTTGCCGGTCGATCTGGAACCCAAGTGCAGTTGATCAAAACCGTGAACAGAAATCTTGCTGCCAGTCGGAATGTGGGCTTGCCGCATTGCTCCGGCGATCTGATCGCGATGACCGACGATGACGCGCAAGTTTTTCCAGATTGGGTAACCCAAATGAAACGCGCACACCGCGAACATCCAGAAGCCGGCGCCATCGGCGGCGCGGTCATCGGGACAGACACGGAATCACTGATCGGCCGCTTGTCTGATCTGGTTACCTTTCCATCTTGGGGATCGCCGCGCTATGTTCGCACCTTGCCCGGGGTCAACATTTCGTACAAACGCCAAGTCGTCGAACGCGTCGGGCTTCAAGATGAGACGTTGTTTCGCGGGGAGGATGTGGATTGGAATTGGCGCGTGGGGCAACTCGGCGGCTCAATCTATTTCGACCCCAGAATCCGTGTCTATCATCATCACCGCTCAACCTTGGGCGCATTCCTGCGTCAGCATTACATGTACGGGCGCGCCTATTATCTTGTCCGACGCAAGTGGGAGCAGATGTACTGTGTGTATCCTCATCACCTCCGGCGCCCCCAAGATGTTCTTAAGGCAATCAACTTTTTCGCCGCCATGTTCTACGAACCGCTACTCTATCTGCCGCGTCTGCAACGTCATGCCGATCGAGTGCTGGCATATCCTTTGTTGCTAGCAAACCAGATTGCGTGGCGCGGCGGAATGATCAAAGAGAAACTTACCGCGCGATGAAACACTTTATTCGATTATTGTTTCGTGCGGTGATTGGGGTTGCCTATCGCGCCTATCGCGCCGAAGGCATCAACGCTTTGTTGTTGCTAATGCCCGCCAAATTGATCGCGCCCACCCTCCGCCAGTATGGCGCAACGATCGGCGAGCGCGCCGAAATTCATTCGCCGTTGATCATTCACAACGCAAGCACGGAATCCGGGCAGCATTACGCGCACTTGAATATTGCCGACGATTG
Organism: Candidatus Aquidulcis sp.; assembly: GCA_020723345.1. GTDB lineage: Bacteria > Chloroflexota > Anaerolineae > UBA4142 > UBA4142 > VGOB01. The sequence goes on from DYJA01000036.1 coordinate 47,301, forward strand.
CTACTTTGGACGCGAGGTGTTTTTTGATTTAAAAGACGAAATCCGCGTCGAAGAGCGCGTGACTGTGTCCATGCGCGCAATGTTCCTAACGCACACGGATGTCGGCAAAAGCCCGCTCGCAGCGACGATCCGTCCGCATCATGCGCCGATCGTCGTACGGCGCGGCGCATACATCGGCGCCGGCGCGATCATCTTGCAAGGTGTCGAGATCGGCGCCGAAACAGTCGTAGGTGCTGGAGCCGTGGTGATCGAAAGTGTCCCTGCGCACTCTGTCGTCGTCGGGGTACCCGCGCGCGCTGCAAGAACGTTGCAAGCCGGCGTGGCGATTCCGGATATTGCCGGAGAGGCAAGTCGATGAACCCTGTGTATCGTTTTCTTCCACGCCTTTCACCTGCTACACTAATCATCGTGGGCGTTGCGGCTGGCATTGCGTTTCTCATCGGACCATTAATGCGGTTAGGGAAAATCGGTACGCGCGAGATGGTCATCCTGATATTTGGCTTTGCGATGGCCATTCTCGTACTGATTCCGTCCAAGCGGGTGCTCAAACTCGGCATGGTGATCTGGATCGTGACGTTCGGGTTGGGTTGGCGCACCATTCACGTCACGAGCATCTTAAGCATTCACCCAGCGGTGGTACTAGCGGTCTTGCTCTTTGTCGGTACGCTGATCCACGATCTCTTGTATCGCCGCCATACCGATTTTTCCATTTCGATCTGGATTCCACTCCTAACCCTGTTTGCATTCTTAGGGATGCTTACGGCCTATGACCGTGGCACGCCTGTCGATCTCATCCTACAAGAGTCACAGGTTTTCTTAGCGCTCATTCCTGCCTATTATGTGATCCGATGGAACGTCGAAACGCAACGTGACTGGGAAAACGTTGCGCGATGGCTGATCGTCGTCGCCGTGTACGTTAGCTGCCTTGGCTTGCTTGACTTGGTCGCGCCAGATGTGAGCCGACGGCTTTCCGGCAACGAATCAATTGATACGGTGTACATGACAACGCAGGGCATTGGGCGCGCCATGTTTATTTTCTACGGAAGCCCTATCGCAGGATTTCTAATCTATATGTTCTTTGGACTCACGGCGCACTTTTTCTTGACGAGTCTCCAACACGGCGGAATTGTGCGTTGGATCAGTGCGCTCGCCCTGCTGGCTGAACTCGCAGGAATTTATCTGTGCGGTTACCGTGGAGCGTACTATGCCCTAGGAGTATTTTTGCTTGTCTACGCCGTGATCCTTCCGCGTGCCAAGATTCTACTTGCGGCTGGGATCGCAGGACTTCCACTTCTGCCTGAAGAATTTTATCTGCGCGTTATCTCGCTGATAGACACACGTTATGCGGATTCGAGCCAGTTCAAGCGGATTGATCGTGCGACTCAGGCGTTTGATCTGGTCAAGCAATTCCCACTCACTGGTGTGGGGTTTGGCGGCAGCGGGTACGTTCATAGTGATTTCGTCCAAATTGCTGCCAATCTCGGTGTCCCTGCGTTGGGTATTTTTCTCGTGTGGATTGCTAGCGTGATGTGGCGTCTATTCCGAATCGCCCGGCAAGCCAATTGGATTGGTGAGTACGCCGGCGCCTTGTTCGCCACATTCTGCGGCTTGCTGGTTACATTTGCCGGGGAGGGGCTGATCGTACTGCCCCAGCTTATGGTGCCGATCTGGTTTATGGTTAGCATGGCTCTCAAGTTGGTCGATTTGCACAAACAAGCGGAAGCACCCAGTCGAACCCTTGCAACTTGATCGCAATGAAATGGAAATTCAGCATAGTGCGTCGCTTTTGGTCTGAATACGGCATATTCATCGTTTTGCTTTTGGCGTTTGCGATTCAGTTTGCCCTACTTGATGCGCGCACATTACATGGAGATGAATTCGGCAGCATCAATGAGGCAAAGCAACTCGGGCGGAATTTCAATTCGGTTCTTTACTTTGCGACTTTGAACGCATGGCTCTCTCTGGGAGACGGAGAATTCTGGCTGCGTTCACCGTCTGCCCTAGCCACGGTATTCACCGGCGCGGTGACATTTACGTGGGTCAAGTTAGCATACGGCAAGGAAGCCGCAACTGCGACAGCGCTTTTGCTCGCCACCAATCCGTTCCTGATCGTCTATGGACAGCAGATCCGGTTTTATGGCTTTGCTTTGGTTACCGCCAGTCTTTCCGTGTGGGCATTTATCTATTATTTAAAGCACGGAACTCTTCGAGCGATAGCCCTGTGGGGCATTGCCAGCCTGCTCGCCGTGACCACACTCTTATTGAACGGGCTGCTATTGCTGTGCCAGGGCATTACGGTATTCTTTTTGAGCCAGCTATCCGCACGGCGTAAGATTGTCATCGTCGGACTAGTTGTTGTTACGGCAATTCTACTAGTCGCGCTTCCGGCTGTGCGTCAGTTTGCTTTCGATACATTGGCGATCTATACAAATGCGGATTCACGCTATTCCGCCTCGCGGGGATTGACCTTCACTCAGATCGTGAAGATTCCGGCGACTGGATTCTTTTTCATATTCGGCGAATCGGTCTATCCTCTCACCTACTGGCTTGTCATTCCTGGAATATGCCTTTGGGGCGTTGCTTTCGCTATCGGTGCGCGCAGGGTATGGCAAAATCGGCAGGTGGCTGTTTTCATCGCCCTGTCCCTGGTGATTGCCCCGTTGCTCCTCTATCTTGTGTTCGATCCATTGTCTCCCCCGACATTACAAGGCGCCGCACCGCGCTACCTGATCTTTCTTCTGCCGTTACTCATCGTACTTGGCGCGGCAATGAGACAATCAAAAATAGCGACCTGGGTAACGGTATCTCTACTCCTCGTGAATCTGAGTTCCCTGCTATTCTACTGGTATGGAGACTGGGCTTATACCGATGACCGGATTGACTGGCGCGGAGTAACGCGCTGGGTCAGTAATCACATTACAGCACAGACAAGCGTGCTCTTGGATGGACGTGCTCAAGAAGTTGCAAGTCGCTATTTTCCGCCCGCCTGGAACCAATCGAGTCTGTGGACTTGGGAATCCAATGGCACGAACGATCTCGCTGAGACTCAACGCATTATCGTGATCAGCAATGATTTCCACCAAGAGAGACGAAGCCAAACAACCGCGCTAATGCGCGAACTCGAGAAAAATTACATCCGCTCCGATGTCTGGGCGAACTATCCGACTTTCATCTATGTTTATGATCGCGCAGACAATCACGCTGGCACGTATCGCGTCGATCGCGTGACCGGTTCTGTGAATCTTCCCGTAGAAATCTACGGATTGGAATTCCAAGATATCCATTTGCCCGTCGCAGTCAATCTTAAAGGACGCTCCACACAGATTTCAGGCGCGTTGAGACTCTTCGATCAAAACAGTCCAACTTCTCGAATGTTACCCCTGGCAAAGCCGACCTCCGTACATAGCGTGTGGCTCTTGAGTAATATGACAGAAGCGCAGGGATTGAAGTTGGGCACACTCGTTGCCAACTTGAAATTAATCGCGGACGATAATTCGTTTCATACACTCCCGATCCGATACGGGGTTGAGACGAGCGCGTGGAATGAACGCTGCCAAACGGCGACATGCTCAAGTATCTATTCATGGCACAAGCGGATCGCTCTGCTCGGAACTGAGCGATACCCCGAAAGTTGGAAAGACTTTGAAGCATTCATATTCGCCGGCAAGTTGATCTTGCCTAATCCTATATCCATTCGCGCCCTTGAGTTCAAGCGCGTTGAATCCCCTGGGACCCTGTACATCTGGGGCATGATGTTCGAACCATGAATGCAAATCAACCTCAATTGTCCATCTTGGTGCCAACCTTCAACAACGAAAAAATCATCCGCGACTGCCTCGAATCGGTGAAATGGGCGGACGAAATTCTCGTCGCCGACTCGTTCAGCACCGATCGTACGCTGGACATTTGCCGCGAGTACGGCGCGCGCATCATTCAGCACGAGTACGTTCAATCGGCGAAGCAAAAGAATTGGGCGATCCCGCAATGCGCGCACGCGTGGATTTTGCAAATCGATACCGACGAGCGATTGGAACAAGGCGCGCGTGAAGAAATCATTAACGCGATCGCCAACGCGCCCGACGACCTAAACGTCTTTCGCATTCCGCGCAAGAACCACATCCTCGGAACCTGGTTGCAAGTTTCCAATCTCTATCCCGATTACCAGACGCGTCTCTTCCGGCGCGACCTCGCGCGGTTCGAAGACAAAGAAGTTCACGCGCACATCCGCGTTCCCGGACAAGTCGGCACACTGCAACACCATCTTTTGCACTATGGCATGACTTCGCTGAGCAAACAACTGATGAATCTGGATCGCTATTCGCGTTATCAAGCCGACGAACTGAAAAAGCGCGGCAAACATTTCCACTGGTACCAACTCGTGTTCCGACCCGTTGCCATTTTCGCGTACTATTACTTTTGGAAACGCGGTTTCACCGCGGGTTATCGCGGCTTGCTGATTTCGGCAATCAGCACGACCTTCGATTTTTGGGCGCACGCCAAACTATGGGAGATCGAAACATTCAATCTGCCCGCCAGTCCCCGTTAGCGCAAATTGCGTTTGTTCACGCCGCGGCGCAGATGAGCGGCGTCGAATTCAGCACACTGAACTTGCTCGCGCAACTCGACCGCGCGCGCTGGCTGCCGCTAACGATTTGTCCCTCCGAAGGCGACTTGCCGACGCGCAGTCGCGCCGCCGGAGTCGAGACCGCCATCGTGCCCATCCAGAATTTTCGTTCGACGAGTACGCGGCTTGCCGGTCGCACCATCGCGAATCCCTTTGCCCTCGGCGCGAACATGCGCGCGTTGTTCGTCAGCGCGCGCGAACTTGCGGCATTTCTCCGCGCGCGGCGTCCCGCTCTCGTCGTCACCAAAGGTTTGTTCGCACATCTGTACGGTGGACTCGCCGCGCGCTGGGCAAGGATCCCGTGCGTGTGGCACGTCCAAGATCGCGTCTCGAATCGTTTGGGTCCCATATTTCCCTGGACACTCGCGTTTGCCGGGCGCGTCCTCGCGCGCGAGATCATCGTGGACGCGGAGAGCATCGCGCGGCAACTCACCCCCATCGTTCCTTCCAAGCGTGTAACTGTGATCTGGAATGGGGTAGACACCCATGTATTTTTTCCACAAGCCGCCCACTCTTATCTAAGAGAAGAATGGCACGCCAACGACAGCGATTTGCTCATCGGCGTCATCGGACGGCTGACTCGTTGGAAGGGTCAGCACGTTTTGATTCAAGCCCTGGCGAAGATCGCCGATGAGTTTTCGAACGCGCGCGTAATCGTGATCGGCACGCCCCTTTTCGATAACGATTTGTACGCGCAGTCGTTGCGCGATGATGTAGCCCGCTTGGGTTTGCTTGAGCGAGTCGTCTTCGCCGGTTTCCGCTGGGATTTGCCCGCCGCGTTGGCGGCGCTCGACATCGTCGCGCATACCGCGTTGGAGAAGGATTCGACGCCACTCGCAGTTGTCTCCGCGATGGCGTCCGGCAAGCCGATTGTGTGTACACGCGTCGACGGGACGGCGCAACTGTTCGACGAAGGCGTCGATGGATTTCTGGTTCCACCCGGCGACGCGGACGCGCTCGCCCAACAACTCCGCAGTCTTTTGCAGAACACCGATATGCGCGATCGCTTGGGACGCGCCGCGCGCGTCAAAGCCGAACGCGAGTTGAGCATTGAGCAATTCGCGCGGCGCTGCGAATCCGTGTTCGAACGTGCATTGCCATGAAACTCCTATTCGTCCACAATCACCAAACACGATTCGTTCAGATAGACCTTTCCCTCTTGCGCGAACGCTACCAAGTGGAGGAGTGGTATCAGGATAGTCGAGCAGTCAATCTGCCCAAACTAACTCGTTCGCTGAGCCAAAATGATCTGGTCGTTGGCTGGTTCGCCAGTTGGCACACTTTATTCCCGGTGTTGCTCGCGCCGATTCTCAAGCGTCCATCGATTCTGATTGTTGGCGGATACGACACGGCGAACCTGCCGGAGATCGGGTATGGCAGCCAGCGCGGCGGCATCAAGCGTTGGATGGCGCGCGCGACAATGCGTTTCGCCTCGCGCTTGATCACCAACTCGTTCTACGCGCGCGACGAAGCCGTTCGCAACGCCGGCATTGCCCCAGGCAAAATCACCGTAATCCATCACGGATTCGATGCCACAGACTTGCCTTGCAGCACTGGCAAAGAAAATATGGCACTTACGGTGGGAAATGTCGATCGGGATAATCTCCAACGCAAAGGTCTGGCGCCCTTTGTTCATGCGGCAGCGTTGCTGCCGGATCTTCCATTCGTTCTGGTTGGAGCGTGGCGCGATGGCGCGATTGAATATCTGCGGTCATTCGCTCCGGCAAACGTTCAGTTCACCGGCAGATTAGACAACGCGGCGTTATCCGCTTTGCTGGCGCGCGCGTGTGTGTACGTTCAAGCGTCGCGCCACGAAGCGTTTGGAATGGCGCTCGCCGAAGCGATGTTGTCCGAGTGCGTTCCCGTCGTAACACGCGCTGGCGCGCTGCCCGAAGTTGTCGGTGAGACGGGCATCTACATCGACTCGGCAGAACCGCAAGTTGTAGCAGAAGGAATCCGCCACGCGCTCACTTGCGACGATGGCTGGGGCAAGCGTGCCCGTACGCGAATCATCAACGAATTCCCATTAGAACGGCGACGACAAGGATTATATTCCGCAGTCGAAAAAACGCTGGAGCAGCATGGATAAGCCACCGCTGGTGACGATCATCATGCCGGTTCGCAATGAGGGACGGCACATCGCGCGCGCGCTCGAGGCGGTGCTCAATCAGGATTATCCGCGCGAGCGCATGGAAATTCTCGTAGTGGACGGCATGTCCAGCGATGACACGCGCCCCCTCGTCCAAGCGTTTGCGACGCGCGACCCGCGCCTGCGGTTGCTCGATAACCCAGAGCGCATCGTGCCGACCGCGCTGAATCGCGGAATCTACGCCGCGCGCGGCGAGGTGATCATCCGCGTCGATGGACACGCCGAAATCGCGCGAGACTATGTGCGCCGCTGCATCGAAGGTTTGGCGCAAGTTGACGCGGAGTGTATCGGCGGTCCGATTGCGACAGTCGGCGAGACCTGGATTGCGCGTGGAATTGCGATCGCGCAAAGTTCACCTTTCGGCGTCGGCAACGCGGCTTTTCGCTATTCCAACCGCGCCCAGTACGTCGATACACTGGCGTTTGGCGCGTATCGCCGCCGAGTCTTCGACCGCATCGGCGTGTTCGACGAAGAACTGATTCGCAATCAGGACGACGAATTCAATTTTCGACTCGTCCAGGCGGGAGGAAAAATCTGGCTCGCTCCGTCAATTCGTTCGACGTATTATTCGCGCGCGTCGCTGCGCGGGCTGGGCAAACAGTACTTTGAGTACGGTTTCTGGAAAGTGCGCGTGATCCAGAAACATGGACGCCCCGCCTCGTGGCGGCATGTGGTTCCCGTCACATTCGTCCTGGCTCTGACCGCTTCGCTGGTAGTGAGTTTGTTCACGCCATTCTCATTTGGATTCTTCGCGGTGCTGTTGCCCTATCTCGCGGCTTCATTGGCGATGTCGGTGTGGCTAGGCGCGCGCCACGGCTGGTCCTATGTGGCTCTGTTGCCGCTTGCCTTTGGTACGCTGCACATCGCGTATGGCATGGGATTCTTAGTGGGATTGTTCCATTTTGGCTTGCGGCGAAATGCGCGTCCGGTTGGGCTGCGCCGAGATGAACGGCTGGGAACGACGTCGCGCTGAGTCGGCTCAAGATCGTATCGGTAAAAACACGCCACTGTTTTCTTATTCGGAGACCAACATGAAACGCCTATTTGATTTTCTAACTGCTCTGATCGGTTCGATCGTGCTCTCGCCCCTCTTCGCGATTGTCGCCCTTGCCATCAAATGCAATTCGCGCGGTCCGGTGTTCTTTCGCGGCGAACGCGTCGGTAAAGACGGCAAACTTTTTCGGATTTTCAAATTCCGAACGATGGTCGCGAACGCCGCCGAGTTGGGCGGCGCAATTACGCACCGCGGCGATCCGCGCGTCGATCGCTTGGGGCGCATCCTGCGCCGCACCAAGATCGACGAACTCCCCCAGTTGATCAATGTTGTCCGGGGCGAGATGAGTTTGGTCGGACCGCGCCCCGAGGTGGAGCGCTATACCAAACTCTATAACGAACATCAAAAGCGGGTCCTGACCGTTCGACCGGGCATTACGAGCATTGCGTCGATCCGCTATCGCAGCGAAGAACAACTCCTCCCGGCGGACGCGTGGGAAAAAGTTTATACGCAAGTCGTCCTGCCCGCCAAACTCGACATCGAACTAAAATATCTGTCGACGCGCACTTTCGGTCAGGATCTGTTGATCTTGTTCTCCACCTTGTTTGCCATTGCCGGGGACGAGGTGCATTTTGACGTGTGGGCGCAAGCGATTAGCCAGCTGGAAGAATTCGTCGGGCGCTATATCCAGTGGAATTTGGTAGACGCCGTGCTGATCCTGATCGCGTTTACCCTCGCGCTGGCGGTCCGGTCAATCAACGCGTCGCTTGACTTTTCCTTGGCGCTCTTGTATGCTGTCGGTGGCATCTTCGTCTACATCTCATTGAACTATCGTTTCGGGATCTATCAGCGCTTTTGGCGCTACGCGAGTGGACAAGAATCGACGGCGCTGTTCGGCTCCATTTTCACGGCGACGGTCTTTCTTGGCGCCGTCGATCTGTTCCTCGAGGAACGCGTGCTTCCTTTGGGGGCAATCGGACTCGGCGGGTTTTTCTCTTTCTGTTTGCTCGCCGCCGCGCGCTATCGCCGCAAAATTGCGCGCGGGATCTATGAACAGTTGCGGGATACGCTTGGTTTTGCTTCCGGTCAGGGCGCGCGCGTTCTCGTCGTCGGCGCGCGCGACGCGGGGCAGTTGCTCGTTTGGCAGTTGCAAAATCATATCAACGCGTACCAAGTCATCGGATTTGTGGATGACGACCGGGATAAGCACGGCATGCGGATTCACAATGTGCCCGTCTACGGCAGCCGCTACGAAATTCCGGCGCTGGTCGCCCGGTTGCACATCGATCTGATCATCATCGCGATCCCACTCTCCCGCGCCACCAAGCCGGAAGAACTCTTGGCGCTTTGTCGTTCCAGTTCTGCCCAGATCAAAGTTCTCCCTGGATTGTTCGAATGGCTCGACAAAAACGGGAAAACCTTGCACTGGACGGATTTGCCGGAAGAAGAATTGCTCCAGCGCACGCCCTACCAAGTTGACGAAGCATCGTGCCGTCGGCTCCTGAACAATCGGGTGGTGATGGTGACTGGCGCGGCGGGCTCAATCGGCAGCGAACTCTCACGGCAGATCGCAGCGCACCAGCCGCAGCGCTTGGTGTTGGTGGACATTAACGAGAGCGGTTTGTACGATTTGAAGGTGGAACTGCAAACCAAATACAAAGGTCTGTGCGTGGACGCGGCGTTGTGCGACATCACAAATCAAGTCCGTTTGCGCGTCGTGTTCGAACGGGCGCTGCCCCAGATCGTTTTCCACGCGGCGGCGTACAAACACGTTCCGATTTTGGAACAACACCCTCAGGAAGCGATTCGCGCGAACATTCAGGGGACGCGGACGGTGCATTCGCTGGCTGAGACTTTTGGGGCAGAGCGTTTCGTTTTGATCTCCACCGACAAAGCCGTCAACCCGACGAGCGTGTTGGGTATGACGAAATGGCTCGCCGAATTGATCGTCATCTCCTCGTCGCGCGCCAGCCCGATGCTTTCGACAACCGTTCGGTTTGGCAATGTCCTGGGCAGCCGGGGCAGTGTGATCCCAACTTTCGAAAAACAAATCGAACTCGGAGGACCGATCACGATCACCCATCCCGATATGTCCCGCTACTTTTTGAGCACCAACGAGGCGGTCAGTCTGACGATTCAGACGGCGACGATTACGCGCGGAGGGGACATTTACATCTTGGATATGGGCGTCCCGGTGCCCATCGCCGATCTCGCGCATCGGATGATTCGCGCGCACGGCTTGCGCCCCGGTCAGGATATTCCCATCGAATATGTGGGCGTCCGGCCCGGGGAAAAATTGTACGAGGAACTCGTCGCGCGCGATGAAGAAAAAATCGGTACCGACAATCCATCCATCCAACAGATTCACCGGACCGCGCCCTTGAATCTCATCGATTTCGACGAACGACTCGACGGGCTGATCGCCTTCAGCGAAAATGGCGCGACGCCGGAACAAATCCATATTGAATTGGAACGCTTCGTTCGATCCTTGCAAGCGCCCGATCACCAAACACCAATCGCGTGGATGCCGCGGAGCCGCCCAAACGAAGCCGCCGCGCCGAGTTCCATCTACGACAACTCGGTCAATGCGTCGGCGGGCATTTCTCCACTGTACTCACAATAATTTGACAACGTTGGATTACATTTCTCCCCCTGAGAGAAAGGATCACGGATGATCATTTTCTGCTCTATTCTTCCGTGTTCCTTTCAAGCGGTGGAGAAATCCAACCTTGTCGAACCGATCGCTGTGCGACGAGACTAGCGTAGGTTTTGTGCAACCAGACGCCGAATCGTTTACTAGGCTGAAATTCCG
>DYJA01000037.1 GCA_020723345.1 Candidatus Aquidulcis sp.
CGTTCATCGAGGAACTCGCGCTGCGCGATCCGCTGCGCTGCCTGGGTTACCCGCACGCCGAAACGATGCCGTTGACGCGGCTGTGGCACGGACATCCGTACGCGAACGCGCGCGCGTTTCACATCTTCTACAAAGTCTTTCCCGATTTCATTCTGCCCGAAGACGCGTACCGCTATTTTCCCGACGGCGACGTCTCGCTTCGCCAACGCGCGCCGTACCCGCGCTGGATCGACGCGCCGCGCCTGGTCTCTGCGCTCCTCCGCGCGTTTTTCGCCGATCCGTTCAATGTCTCGCCGCTAAACAATTATCGCCATTGGGCGCGCTATACGCGCGAGCACGACGCGCGCCTTGCCGCGCTGCGCGCGCGCGTCGCTGCGTTCGTCAACGCCGAACCGCGCGAGATTTTTGCCGCGCTGCGCGACGCGGAGGACTTGCATCGCGGCGTTTTGCGGATCCATCGTTGGAGTTTGATGGACGCCGATCTCACATTCGGCTTGCTCAAGCGATTGGCTGCCGCGTGGATCGACCGCGCGCACGCGAACGACATCGCCGCGCGCCTCGTCGCGGATGTGCCGAACAAGACACTGGAGGTGGATGCGGCGCTGCGGGAAATGGCGAATTCGGAATTCAAAATTCAAAATCCAAAATTCGAAGCATTCATCGCGGAACATGGTCATCGTTCGTTTTCGCTGGATATCGCGGTACCGACATTTGCGGAAGAGCCAGCGCAAATTGAAAAACTGTTGGAGATAACAGACAACAGGCGACAAATGACAGACGACAGCGCACCTTCATCCTTCATCCTTCATCCTTCATCCTTTGGCGCGCGGATGGTTTTCGATTGGGTACTCTCGCTCGCCCGCCACTACCTCGCGCTGCGCGAAGACCAACGCTACTATTGGCAAAAATCGCTCGCGATCGCGCGGCGATTGTACCTGATGCTCGCGGATCATCTCGTCGCGGATGGCGTGATCGCGGAACGCGATGCGGTATTTTACGCGACGCACGCGGAACTCGTCGCGCACTTCGACGGTTGGTTACCTAAGACAGAATTAGCCCAAACGATTTCGGCGCGGCAAACCGAGTGGCGCGCGTATCAACGCGAGTTCGAGCACGCGCCGACCGCGTCGTATCCCGCGTTTCTGCGCGGTGACGCGTTCGTAGTGGCGGCTTCAGCCGCTGGCGCCGCGTCAACGACGGCTGAAGCCGCTACTACGAACGCGCGCCAATGGCGCGGACGCGCGATCAGTCCCGGCAGCGCGCGCGGCATTGCGCGCGTCGTGCAATCGGCGAGCGAATTATCGCGCGTGCAGCGCGGCGATATTCTCGTCGCGCCGGCGACCGATCCGGCGTGGACGCCGGTGTTCGCGCAGATCGCCGGGCTCGTCGTCGAGCGCGGCGGCGTGCTGTCGCACAGCGCGGTCGTCGCGCGCGAGTATCGCGTTCCGGCAGTCGCGGGGATCGTAAACATCGTCGCGGAAATTCGAGAGGGTGAACTCATCGAAGTGGATGGGAGTCGCGGGATCGTCAATCGCGTTGTCGCTTGATCGCGTCGAGTTGTTTCGCTTCGGATCGCGCTTTGTAATACTCGTCGAACGGATAACAGCCGGAGACGAGACCATTGCGCGGCGCGGTCGTGCAATCGCTGAAGGTGCGGCAAATCCGTTTGCGCTGCAATGATCGCCCGGCGAGAACATCGGCAGCGATTTCCGGATACGTCAGCATCGTGCGCCCCAAGCCGACGAAGTCGGCGGCGCGATGGCGGACGACGGCTTGCGCGACGTTCGGCAGAAATTCTTGCAAGTACGACATTGCCGAAGCGACGATCGTCATCTCCGGACGATAGCGTTTGAGTTCGCGCGCGACGTTGATCTGCCGCGCGACGCCGACGAGTGGATCTTCCGGCGGTTGATAACCGTCCGACGGCGGAAATGTCGCCGGTCGCATCAAATGCGGATTGTAGTACGGACTGCCGCCGGTGACGCACACCATTTTCACGTCGAGCGACGCGAGCAGGTCGAGAAATTTTTTCGGCTCGGTGAGATCAATGCCGACGCCGGTACCGTCGCCGCCGAACGCGTAGCGGTACGGTTTTTTAATCGGTTCCGGTTCGCCGACGCCATTCGCGCCCGGACGAAACGCGATGAAATCGAACGCGCTGACGCGCACGCCGATTTCCAAGCCGGGCACGTTCGCGCGAATGCCCGCGATCTGTTCGCGCACAAAGCGCGTGCGATTTTCAAAACTGCCGCCGTATTTGCCGGGGCGATCAATCGCGCTCAGAAATTCGTGACCGAGATAGCCGTGGCAATGTTTGAGATCTACAAACGCAAACCCGGCTTGCTGCGCGAATTTTGCGGCGGCGATGAAATCGTCAATCAGGCGCGCGATGTCGTCGTCCGACATCACCGGATCATCCGGCGCGACGCCAAACTTGCGATCCAGAACTGGATGATGATACAAAATCATCGGCGCAAGTTTCTTTTTGTCGTCCGGACGACAGAATCGCCCCGAGTGCGTCAACTGCAAACCGATGAACAAATCATCGGCGTTTCCAAAATGCTCTTTGTGCGCGGCGACCAGCCCTTCGCGCAACGTGATAAAATCGCGCAGAAATTCTGGGCGCGCGGTCAATTGATTCGGATTCGCGCGTCCGTCGTGCCGCACCGCGACCGCCTCGCCGCCCCAAACAAATTTTGCGCCACTCAATCCGAAATGTTGCCACCGTCGAAATGTCAAATCGCTCGGACGCCCGTCGCGTTCGCCGTCCCAGCCCTCCATCGGCAAAACGCAAAAACGATTACCGACGACGAATCTGTTCGGCAAGCGATACGGTTGCGCGAGCGGCGCGTCGTTACCGCTGATCACATCGTCGTCGATCGGCAAATCAATTCCCAGTTTCGCAACGTGCGCGCGCAAGTCAGATACTGTTTTCAGTGAAGCAATACGTGGATATGTGGTCATTCATTTCCCTGACTGAAAGTGTTCAGCGTTCGGTATTCAGACTCAACACTGAACACTGGATACTGAAAACTGAATACTGCATTTCACAAACGCCGCAAATGAAATCCGCCGTCCACATCAATCACTTGACCGGTCGAGTACGGCAGCAGATCTTCCGCAATCGCGACGACCGCGCGCGCAACATCGTCGGGCTGACCCCAGCGACGAATCGGAAAAATTCCTTCGGCGATCATCTGGTCGTACTTGGCTTGAACCACGCTCGTCAAATCAGTTGCGATGACGCCGGGTCGAATTTCGTATACGTTGATGCTGAACTCCGACAAGCGATCCGCGAACAGCGTCGTCATCATCGCGACGCCCGCTTTGGAAATGCAATACTCGGCGCGATTCGGACTGCTGGCGTACGAACTGAGCGAGCCGATGTTGACGATTTTCGCGTGAGTGATTTTGAGTTCGATCATTTTGCGCGCGACGAGTTGCGTCAGAAAAAACGGACCCTTGAGATTCGTCGCCATCACCTCGTCGTAACTCTGCTCGCTCATTTCGAGCATATCCGTCCGCACGCGCGGCGCCATCCCGGCATTGTTCACGAGCAGATCGACGCGCCCGAAATGCTCAAGCGTCTGCGCGACGAGGCGCGCTCTGTCTTGTGTAACCGAAACGTCGGCTTGGACGATGACGCCGCGCGCGCCGGCTTGCTCGACGAGGCGCAGCGCGTCGTTTGCCGCGTCCGCGTTGCCGCGATAGTTGACGACGATGTTCCAACCGCGCGCCGCGAGCGCGAGCGCGATGCCGCGCCCAATCCCGCGCGCCGCGCCGGTGACCAATGAAACTCTTTCGCCCATGAGTAACTGCTTTCCTCACGCTCAACGGAAAATTGATCCGCGAATAACGCGAATCTTCGCGAATCTACAGTTGGAAAGATTTCGAGTCGGTGTCAACGAATCTTCAACGAATAAACGAATGACTTGCCTCGGCGGGAGAAATTCGTTTATTCGTTCCTTCATTCGTTGACGCCTTGCTCAACGCTTCCAGGAAAAAATATTCGCCCCACATCACGCTTTCGTCCACGCCGAGTCCTTTGCGCTGATGGTAGCATCCGTGCTTCAGAATCCCTTCCCAGCCCGGCGTCTCAATCGCGAGAAATTCCGGCTCGGTCAGCGTGTCCAAGATTCTCAGCGCGTAATCGCGGTACAAGCGCGCGCGCGCCGGATCGCCGGTGAGGCGCGCGAGATTCCACATTCCGCTCGCGGCAATCGCGGCGGCGGAACTTTCGTACGACTGTTGCGGCTGCGCTTCGTCCCAATCATTCGGCGGGACGCCGGGCGCGGGCGTGCGTTCGATGTAGAAATTCGCGCACGCTTCGGCAGTTTGCAAAAAGCGCGCGTCGCGCGTGAACGAATACGCCGTGCCGAAACCGTAGAGCGCCCAGGACAAACCGCGCGCCCACGACGAATCGTCGCGCCAGCCCTGATGCGTACTTTGCCGGAGAAATTCGCCGGTCTCCGTGTTGAAGATCCCTTCGTGCGACGTGCTGCCGTCGCCGCGCACGAGGTATTTGCGCGTCGTCAAGCAATGCTGCGTCGCTTTGCGGAGCAAGTCCGCGTCGTTGGTTTGCCGCGCGGCGTAAAAAATGATACCGACGTTCATCATAATGTCAATGAACAAACTTTCGTCGGCGACGAACGAGCGGAGGTATTGCCCTTTCTCTTTGAAACGCAAGCCCATCGTGCGCCCGGCGTCGATTACGACTTGATTGATTGCTGGATCGCCGGTCAAATCGTACCAGCGTTTGTACGTTGACCAGAAAAGAAAACCCAAGTCATGCACCGCGCGATCCGTCTTGCGATGCTCGATCAAGCGCGAATAGTGTCCCGCTTTCTCGCGCCAGTACGCGTCGCCGGTGTGTTCGTGCAGCAACCACAACTGCCCGCCGAGAAAACCTTCGCACCAATTCGTCCACGCCTCGCCGCCGTGTTTCCATTTTCCGTTTTGCGTGTACATCGGAAAATAATCCGGGTACGTTTCGACGAGGTGGCGCAGTTGTTTCCCGGCAAAGTCGAAGGTGTGATTGATTTTTGAAGAGAGGTTTGACATTTGGAAATCCGTGATACGTGATGCGTGATGCGTGAAATCGCAAATTACGGCGGTGGCTTGGCGGGAGATTGAATGTGGTGACAGACACGTTCTCCAATGAAATTTTTCGGATACGCTTGTTGCACTCGATGTCGCCATATTCTTAATCCAATGTCCGCGCATACTTGATCTTTGAATTCATCGCGCTCACGATGTTCGTACTTGTCGTGACTACTGTCGTCCAATTCGATTACCAACAACGGTTTATATGTACCCTTCTCACAAAGTAGAAAATCGAAATGCTTACAATGGAGTTGGTTGCTGTGATACTTCCGATTCTCTGGCTCGTTCGCCAACCAGATGACATCAGCCAACCTCACTTTGGCAAATACTGCATATTGCCCTCCAATGTCTTCCAGCAGTGCTTTGAAGAAAACGCGCTCGCGATAGGTGAACAAGGATTTGCTCAGACGGTATTCCGGTGGGACAGCCGCACCCATTCCCAACTCCGGCTCTCTGATTGCTGTTGGTGGAGCGGGTGTCTCAGCTCCAGGTGGTGCAACTGGAACAGCACCCTCATCGCCCCAGAGGAATTTCCAAAACCGTTTAATGAGTGAAAGAATCTTCTGCAACATGTACCGCGATCCTTTCCATTGAGCAACGAGGAGCCCACAAGGACTTCTTGTTGTCAATCTTCACGCATCACGCATCACGCATCACGTTTCACGTCCCCCCGTCACCCGTCACTTGCCACCCGCCACCCGCACCGCCTGCATCTCCGCCTGAATCGCCAACTCCATCACCTTGAACGCGTGCGCTTGCGTCATCGCGTTTTCGGTGCGATTCAGACAATCGAGAATCAGTTGACCAAAGTACGGATAGCCAATTTTGCCGTGTACCGGAATGTGATGCTCGCCTTTGTGATCGACGAGATAAACGTGATCGGGTTCCGCGTCGCGCGCGACGTCGAGATATTTGCGGAGTTCGATGTAGCCGTCGGTGCCGAGAATGAACGTGCGTCCGTCGCCCCACGAGCCGAGTCCATCCGGCGTAAACCAGTCCACGCGAAAATATTGCGTCGCGCCGTTGTCCGCGACGAGCGTCGCATCGCCGAAATCTTCCAAGCCGGGACGATCGGGGTGGTGATAATTGCCGACCTTGCTGTGCAAGACGCGCGCGTCCTTCGCTCCGGCGTAAAACAAAAATTGCTCGATCTGATGACTGCCGATGTCGCACAAAATTCCGCCGTAGCGTTCTTTGACAAAGAACCACGGCGGGCGCGTCGGCAAACTGATCCGATGCGGTCCTAGCCCGACGACTTGAATCACGCGACCGATCGCGCCGTTCTGGATCAATTCTCCGGCGTACATCCCTGCTTCCGAATGCAGGCGTTCAGAATAGTACGCCGCGTACTTGCGTCCCGTCGCTTGCGCTTTGGCGCGCGCCGCGTCGAGTTGCTCCAGCGTCGTGAGAAGCGGCTTGTCGGAAAAATAATCTTTGCCCGCGTCCATCGCGCGCAGACCGAGCGTGCAGCGATCCGCCGGAATCGCCGCGCCGGCGACGAGCCGAATCGTCGCGTCGTCGAAAATTTCTTGCTCCGACCGCGCGACCTTGACGCCCGGGTACTTGAGCCGGAACGCTTCGACTTGTTTTGGATCCGGATCGTACACCCACACGAGTTCCGCGCCGGCTTCGATCAAGCCGTTGCACATGCCGTAAATGTGTCCGTGATCCAAGCCGATTGCCGCAAAGCGAAACTCGCCCGTGCCGACGACGACGTTCGCTTTACCCTGCGGCGCATAGTTCATTCCATTTGCTTTTTGAAACTCGGTCATGTTTGCCTCCAGGTGATGCGCGATGTGCGAGGAGCAGTATTACGACTCTCCCGGAAAAACTCAATGTTGAACCGCGAAGACGCAAAGAACGCAAAGTTTTCTATGGTTTTCTTCGCGTTCTTCGCGTCTTTGCGGTAAGAAAGGTTCTTTTCAGCAACGTCGTATCACGCATCACGTTTCACGCATCACTCTTTTTGCTCGCTCGCCGCGCCGACGAGGATCGCGCTGTCCGCGAATCTTTCCACGCTCTTGGTTTTTTCGTGAAAGCGCGGCGCGTGCTTCAACCTTCCTTCGCGCGTGTACATCGGATGATCCGGCGCGAGCGGCAGCGTCACGCGCGCGCCGCTGAACCCCGACGCGTAAATCGCGGTCACCAGTTCGATTGTATTCCGTCCGGCGGATCCGTCAATAAACAAGGGTTCCTTGCCTTCAATCGCGCCAAGCACATTTGCGACTTGTCCGGCGTGCAGTTCGTGCGGCAACTCCGGCAACTGATCGTAGCGCGCCTGAATTTCGTTTTCGAGCGCGGGGTTCGCTTCCGGGAAACCGTTCTCGCGTTGATTCGACGCTTTGACTCGCCACGGCACGCCAACCGTCGCGCGTGCGCCTTGAATCAGAAATTGTTGCGGCTCGCCGTGATGCACCAGCGACGCGTTAATTTGCCCGATGCCGCCGTTCTCGTAGAACAACACCGTCGTCGAAAAATCTTCGACCTCCGAGTTGTCGTGCGCGACGTTCGCGATGATGGCGTGTAGCGATTTCGGCATGCCGACGATCCAGTGAAACAAATCGATCTGATGAACCGCGTGATTCAGCGTGCAGCCGCCGCCTTCTTTTTCCCACGTGCCGCGCCACCAGAGATCGTAATAATTGCGCCCGCGCCACCAAAACGAATCGATCTGCGCGTGGACGATTTTGCCGATGAGACCCGCCGCGACGATCTGCTCCAATTTCATCATCGGCGTGCGATAACGATTTTGCGCGACGACCGACAACAGCCGCTGGTTCGCGCGCGCGGCGGCGATCATCGCGTCGCACTCGTGCAAACTCGTCGCCATCGGCTTTTCGACGAGAACATGCTTGCCGGAGTTCAGCGCGTCAATCGTGATCGGCGCGTGCGCGAACGGCGGCGCGCAAATCGCGACCAGATCGAAATTGCCATCGTTCAGCGCGGCGCGATGATCGGCGTAAACTTTGGCGGCGAGTCCGTAGCGTCGTTTTTTCTCTTCCGCTTTCTCTGGGTGAATGTCGACGAGCGCGGCGATTTGGCAGCGCGTCGTGAAATTTAGAAATGCCTTGATGTGCGTCTCGGCGATAGAACCGGTACCAATAATGGCGACACGAATCATTTTTTCTTCTCAATCGAACCATTCGTCGGCGGGATCGAACGCGGGGATCGGAATGATCGCGATGCGGAGTTTGCCGATCGCACGATGGCGGCAGCCGGGCTGGATCATAATCGCGGTCAGCGGCTTGACCGGCACACGCGCGCCGTCGAGTTCCATTTCCCCAACGCCTTCTAAGATCAAATAAATTTCGGTCAGCGTTTTGTGATGGTGCGTCTGCGCGTCGGTCTGCACGTCGAGCAAATGCACCGTCGCGGTTGAGTTGTCGGGCGACACGAACGCGCGCCGCGTAAATCCGCACGGACAGCGCTGCGTCGCGATGTCGTCGAGTTGGGCAAGAAGATAGTTTGCCATTCAAATTCCTCGTAGGACAAGTTGGCAACTTGTCCAACTAATCCATCGCCAACACGCCCGCCGATTTGAACAGATCGCGAATGTGCCCGGCATAGTCGTTGAATTTGGGCGGCAGTTTGTCCAGGCGGCGCGGGCGCGGCAAATCAATGTCCATGATTTCGACGATGCGCCCGGGACGCGGACTCATCACGACGACGCGGTCGGCGAGCAGAACGGCTTCCGGAATCGAGTGCGTGATGTGGAGCGCGGTCTTGCGCTTTTCCATCCACAAATGTTGAATGTCCATCGAAATCTGTTCGCGCGTGAGCGCGTCCAGCGCGCCGAACGGCTCGTCCATCAACAAGAGCGGCGGATCGTGGACGAGCGCGCGGCAAATCGAAACGCGCTGGCGCATCCCGCCGGATAATTCGTACGGCTTTTTCTTTTCGAATCCTTCGAGTCCGGTTTTCTTGAGCAGTTCCAACGCGACCGGCTGAAACGCGGCGCGATCCATTTTGCGAATGTCAATTTGAATCATCACGTTCGACAGCACGTCGCGCCAGTCGAGCATAATCGAATCTTGAAAGACGATGCCGACGTCGGTCTGCGGTTTGTCGACGCGTTGTCCGCCAATCGTGATCGCGCCGGAGGAATGTGGGATGAGACCGGCGAGCATTTTGAGAATCGTCGTCTTGCCGCAGCCGCTGGGACCGACAATCGCGACAAATTCCGATTGCTTGATGTCGAAGGTCGCGTCGAGCACCGCTTCGACCGCGCCGTTTTTCGTTTTGTAAATTTTGTTGACGTTTTGAAAACGAATGAATGGTTCGGGCATGGTTGCCTTCCTGCGTAGGGGCGCAATTGAATTGCGCCCCTACAACATCACACTACTTCTTCGGCAGGTACGGCGCGTCGGACAGGAAATCGTTCGTGAAGAAGACTTTGACGTCGGGCTTGGGATCCTTCATCTGCGCAAAGTTGACGAGCAAGTCCTGGGAATCTTTCCAGTCGGCTTCGTCGGAAATGCCCAGCGCTTTGCCTTTGGTGCGCGGCGATTGCATGATCGTCATTGTGCCGTCAATTTCCAACTTGGCGATTTCTTCGGTGAACGCGGTCGCATACTTGATGAAAATCTTTGCCGCTTCGGCGCGATTTTCCGAGGTGTACTGCCAGCCGCGTTGCGTCGCGCGCAAGAACTTGCGGAGGTTTTCCTGATTCTTGGCGTCCTTGATCCACTCGTTGTTGACGACGATCGCGCTGCTGAGCGTGGTCGTGCCGTTCAAATCGAACAAGCGCGTCCAGCCCATCTTGACGCCGGTCTGCAATTGCATGCGCGGACCTTGATCCATAAAATAACCGAGCAGCGCGTCGGCTTGCTTGTTGAGGACGGCTTGCTCTTTCGCTTGCGGGTTCGCCGTCATCACGAATTGCACATCGTCCAACTTCATACCTTCTTTACCGAGGAACGCGGTAAAGATCGCGAGACTGGCGTCGCCCTGGGTAATCGCGATGCGCGCGCCCTTGAGTTCCGAAACCTTGGTGGGACGCGCGGCATCGGCGCGATAGATGAACGCCATCGGCGATTGCTGAAGCATCACGGCGACGGCTTTGATCGGCATACCGCCGACGACGCGTTGAATCATCGTCGCGGAATCGATGTAGGCGACCGGGCTTTGGTTGTTGGCGACGAGACCGGCGACAACACCCGAGCCGCCGCCTTCCTGAATTTCGACGTCGAGTCCTTCTTCTTTGTAGAAACCTTTTTCGTACGCGACGAAGAAACCGGCGTGTTCGCCGTACAGCGTCCAGTTCAAGCGGAACGGGAATTTGACTAACGGCGCGGCAGTCGGCGCGACCGTTGGTTTAGGCGCATCCGTCGGCTTGGGCGCGTCGGTGGGCTTGGGCGCGGCTGTCGGTTGCGCGGCTGCAGCGGTGGGCTTGGGCGCGTCGGTTGGTTTGGGTAACGGCGTTGGCGTCGGTGCGGGCGCGCACGCGGCAAGCACGGCGAGCAGCACAACGGCGAGCAAAGCGAAACGAACGAACGTCTTCATTTTTTCTTCTCCTCGATGAGATTTGGGAATTGGAAATTGGAAATTGGGGATTGGAGATTAGAGATTGAGGACACCTCCTTTCGGCACTTGTAGCATATTTGGCATCTTTGGCTTGTTTTACATCGTAGGAGTTTCTTCTTTGGTGCGTTGGGTAACGTGCCAGGGAATCAAGAGCGATTCGAGAAATTCGATGATGTAGAAAAAGATCAAGCCGATGATCGTCAGCACGACAATCGTCGCGAACATCAACGCGGTCTGCATATTCGAATTGGTGACGAGGAGCAAATAACCCAGCCCTTTGTCCGCGCCGACAAATTCGCCGACGACCGCGCCGGCAACCGCGAGCGTCGCGGCGACTTTGAGCCCGCTGAACAAGTACGGCAGACTCGTCGGCAGGCGGAACTCGCGAAAGATTTGCAGTTGCGTCGCGCCCATCGAGCGCGCGAGATCGAGCATCTCCGGCGTCATCGAGCGCAAACCGACGGCGGTATCAATCACGATGGGAAAAAACGAAATTAAGAACGCGACGAGGATTTTGGGCGTGATGCCGACGCCGAACCAAACGATGAACAAGGGCGCGACCGCGATCTTGGGAACGACCTGAAAAAAGAGCATCGTCGGCGTGACGAATTCGTCAAAGCGGCGCGACGACGTCATCGCAATCGCGAGCGGCACGCCGACGGCAACCGCGAGGAAATAGCCCGCGAGCATTTCGTACACGGTGATCCAGCCGTGATTCGTCAGTTTAGAAATTTCCTTGATCGCTTCTTCCAGAATCCGCGTGGGCGTCGGCAAAAAGTACGCCGGGACGTTGAACGCTATGACGCCCAGTTGCCAAATGAGCAGGAATACCATCGTGCCGGCGAGCGGAGTGATCAAACTGAGCAAGCGGCGCATCCACACATTGCGCGTTGCGGTCGTTGTAGACAAAGTAGCCATACGCATCGTCCTTTCGTGAATCATGACAATTTTAGTAGGGGCGAAGCATTCGCAAGACATTCATCGTTGGCAAGTTAATTTCCAATTGGCAAGCCATCTTGCAGGTCAAGCATATTTGCGCGAATGATTCGCCCTTACCCCGGCAAATGAGCAGTCGCCTGGTGCGCGTAGCCGCGCAGCCGTTTGCTATGCGCGGTGACGACCTTGGTCAATTCTTCGATATTGCGCTGCGTGAGCAACTCGACCATGCGGCGGTGTTCGGATTGCGCCTCCGGCAGTTGCGCGATGATCGGCGGCAGATACCACCGGCGCAAGCGCGTCCACGCGTCGAGAATGCGATTGGAAAATTCGATGAGGAGTTTCATGTTCGAGATGTTGGCGACGGTGCTGTGAAATTCGATGTTCAATTCCGCCCACCGTTCCATATCGCCTGCCGCAAGCGCTTCGCCCAGCGCGTCGACGAGTTGGCGCAACCGCGCGATATCGGACTCCGTCGCGGTTTGTGTCGCGACTTCGAACGCCAAGATTTCGAGTTTTTCCAGCAAGAGCGAGACCGGTTCGAAATCGCTAGGGGAGAGTTCGGAAACAATCGCGCCGGTGTGCGGCGTGATTTCGATCAGCCCTTCCGATTGAAGGCGTTGCATCGCGGCGCGAATGGGGATGGGGCTGACGCCAAGTTGCGCGCTCAACGTATCGACGACGACTTTTTCGCCGGGCTTGAGTTCGCAACGCAAAATCGCCGTACGAAGAACATCGTAGGCGTACTCTTCTTTCGTGCGATGTTTGGGGAGTTCGTTAGAGGAAAGCATGTCCGTCTGTTCGCAACCTTGAGACGCAGACCAGCGACAAAGATATATCTTATATCCTATATGATATTACATGGGGAAACGCGGAAAATCAAGGGGGATTTGGTCAAAATCTGGTACCAAAAACATGTAGGGGCGAAGCATTTTTCTGATCCTTCGATTCCGATTCGAACCTCACGACGAAAAATGCTTCGCCCTTACGTGTACGCACGCGCCCAGTCGTGCGCGGCGCGCGTCATTGCCGCGATGTTTTCCAGCGATGTGTGCGGCGCGAGCGCGCAGCCCGGCGTCAGCATGTCCACGCCGTTTTCCAGGCACTCCCACGCGCTTTTGTAAACGTCGTCCGGCGTGCCGTCGAGCAGCACCGTCACGGTCGGCACGTAGCCGGTCACCGCGACTTTGCCCTGCAAGTTTTGGCGCGCGATTTTCACGTCCACGCCTTCGTCGAAATTGTACGCGGTCGCGCCGGTCTGCGCGATGTACGGCGTGTGCCGCGTCGACTTGCCGCAGATGTGCATGATCGTCGGGACCGAAATTGCCGCGCACAATTCGCGATGGTACGGCATGATGAAATCGCGGTACGTGTTCGACGAGATCAAGCCGCCAGAGCACCCCGCTTCGCCGATGATGATCGCGTCCGCGCCGGCTTCCACTTGCGCGCGCGCGTAACGAATCGCGAGCGGCGTGAGCGTCTTCATCGCTTGATGGATCCAATCCGGATTGTCCAACACCCACGTCAGAAAATTGTCGAATCCGAAAAGTTTTTCCGCAAGCGAGAAGGGTCCGACGATAGAAGCGACAATCGCGATTTCGTTGTCGTACTTTTTTCGCAACTGGGAAATCGCTTTCAGCACGACCGGCACGCGCGCGCGATCAAAGAAATCGTCCGGCACGATCAACTGATCCGGCTGCGCGAAAATGGCGTGCTTTTCGGTTGGCACTGTGTCGCGCGTGCGATAATCAATTTCCGCGCCGAGCGCCTCCACTTCGATTGTCATGCAAAACGGCAGCTTGATGCACTCGATATCGGTGTAGCGATGAATCGATTCCGCTAGCCCGGCGAGTTGGTCCGCGTCCTTGTGCGCCTCGGGCCAAAAGATGCCACACTTTTCTTGCATCTGCACCGTGATGCCGGTGGCAACTGCCGCGACCGGCACGCGATCCACCGGCAGTCGTTTCAGCGCGTTGAGAAAACGTTGTTTGGAGTTCATAAAACCTCATATCAATTGGACACAGATAAACACAGACGAACACAGATTTTTCTTATCTGTGTTCATCTGTGTCAATCAGTGTCCCAGAAAGATTTGCCGATTGATTCGATCCACTTGATACCCCAACCCCGCGCCGCGTAACGACGCGGTTGCAACCACGCCATTCTGCACGCGCACGATGTCGGGATGCACGACGGCTTCCGGCAGCGACGTATCGGGATAGTACTGCCGCGAATTCGCTTCGACCCCCATCAAAGGATGCAAGCGCGCGCCGAGTCCAACGGAATGAAGCAGCGATAGACCTGGGTTCGTCAAGTCCTGAATCGTGTACGGAATCTTGAGCGCTTGCGCGCGCGCGGCGGTGAGCAGCGCCATCGTGTGGCACTTGCACGTCTTGAGCGCGGCGCCCGACCAGCCCAACTCCAGCGCCAAGTCCATTTCCGGGAATCCGATCAAACTTTCGTCGACGATCACCGGCTTGAGTTTCGCGATCGCGCGCATGTCAAAGCGATGCGCGGTCAAGTCGCGTTCGGTCGGCTGTTCGACGTATAAAAGCGCGGCGTACGCGCCCGGCTCTTGCTCGTTCAACCGCCGCAAGTATTCGACGATGTACTCCGGCGATTCGCATTGCTCGTTCGTATCGGCGGACAGGTACAATTCGGCGCGACCTTGCCGCGCGAGAATTTCGCGCGCGCTGCGATACACGTCGATTGTTCGTTGCAAATCCCATTCCCAATCTGTGCCGCGCAATTTCACTTTGAGACAGTACACGCCGTCGCGCGCGATCCACTCTTCCAGCGCGTTCGGGCGACCATCGCGCGGCGCGCTCGCCGTCACTTCGGACGCGCGCAGTTTGTCCAAGCCGCCGACCAAGTGAAAAATCGGAACCGTTGGCGCGAATTCCGCGCGCACGAAATCGGACAAATACTTGCCGCGAAACGCGTCGCCGAGGTACGCGCTGAGATCGCGGCTGACGAACTCGCGTCCGTACCCGGCGTACGTCGAAATGCCGTTGACCACGCCGAACGCGTCGTGCAGCGCGGCGTCAACCGGCGACGCGCAGACGAGCGCGCCCAGAAACGGCATCGGCTCCGGCAGTTGCATCTCCGCGCAAATCGCCGCGTTGATTTCCGCGAGTTCCGGTTCGAGCGTCCAGAAAATATCGAGCGGATGCGCGAATTCTTTGAAATCAGCGAAACGACGACACAACGCTTGCGTGACGCGACGCATCACTTGATCGCGCGTTTCGTGCGCGAGATGCGGCGTCGGGAACGCCCAAAAGTCGGAGAGGAAAATCGCGCCCCAGCCGTCGGCAATTTGCCCGCGCCGGTTTTCGACGCGCGCGCGGACGTGGCAGAACGTCACCGCGTCCATGATCGACGCGCCGAATTTCAACGGCTCGCGCGCGCGTTCGTCGGAAAAGTACGGTTCGATTTCGAGAATGTGGATATCGGTATCTGGCATTGTTCCTCACTTGTCACTTGGGTGTAGATTCATTATATCCGAGTCCGTGACCTTCGCAAAAGTAATCGGCGCGGGGATTTGTGGTATAATACAATCGCTAGCGTGAGGCAGTGGCAAAATGAAAAAACAAAACACGAACCGGGATTTGAAACGGCGACGCAGCGCGCGTGAGGCGCAAACAGAATACGCCGCGCCGCGCTTTTACTGGCTGCCGATCACCGAAGAAAAGATTCGGCAAGCCGCGCAAAAGATCGTGGATGCCGTCCACCCTGAAAAAATCATCCTGTTCGGTTCACATGCCTACGGTAATCCAACTGACGACAGCGACGTAGATTTCTTCGTAGTGATGGAAAGCGATCTGCGCGTTCACAAACGGATGATCCTGTTGTCGGAGATTCTACGCCCGCGCCCATTTCCTGTGGACATCATCACGCGCACGTCTGCGGAGTTGAAAGAGAGACTAGAGATTGGAGATTGCTTTTTCAAGGAGATTGTGACAAAAGGCAAGGTGCTGTATGAACGCCCATCTAGTTGAAGATTGGGTCGAGAAAGCAGAAGGCAATTATGACAGTGCATTGGCTCTGGTCAAAAACCGCAAGAAATCGGTCTCTGATGTCATTTGCAATCAGTGTCAACAATGCGCGGAAAAGTATTTGAAAGCACTACTCGTTCGACATAGGATCGAGTTTCCCAAGACTCACGATCTCGATGAACTTGAGGATTTGATAATCGGGACTGATCCGGATATCCGTTTGATTAACCAGTTTCTCGTTGTTCTCAACCCGTACGGCATTGACATTCGCTATCCTGGACTGCGCGCCACGATGGATGACGCAAAGGAAGCGATCAAAGCGATGAAAGCGGTGCGCAAGTTTGTGCGCGCCAAGTTGGGATTGAAATCGAGATAGAACGACACCGAGGTCTGCTATGCAACTCCATCTGACAATCAACCACGAATCTAAAACCTGGAATATCTCTCCCAACGAAACGCTTTTGCACGCGCTCCGCGCCAACGGATACTTTGGCGTCAAGCACGGCTGCGAGAACGGCGAATGTGGCGCGTGCGCGGTATTAGTTGACGGCGTGCCGATGAATTCGTGCGTGCTGCTCGCCGCGCAAGCGGAGGGCAAGCGCGTCACGACAATTGAAGCGCTGGGACAGGTCGAAGAGCAGGGTTGGAAACATACCGCGGGTTTGCACCCAATTCAGCAAGCGTTCGTCGAAATCGGCGCGATTCAGTGCGGCTATTGCACGCCCGCGCAAATTCTCGCGGCGAAAGCGCTGCTCGATCAAACGCTCACGCCGACGGAAGAACAAGTACGCGACGCGCTCAGCGGCGTGTTGTGCCGATGCACGGGGTACGTCAAGCCGGTGCAAGCCGTGTTACGCGCCGCCGCGATGTTGCGCGGCGAACAGAGATTGGAGATTGGAGATTGGAGATTGCCGCCGCCCGAAATTCCAATCTCTAGCCGCCAATCGCCAATCTCAACGACTATCGTCGGCAAGCCGGAGATCAAAGTGGACGCGGTGAAACTCGCGCAGGGCAAGCCCGCGTTCACCGACGACATCGAACTGCGCGGGATGCTGTACGCGCGAGTGCTGCACTCGCCGGTCGCGCACGCGCGCATCAAACACATCGACGCGGCGAAGGCGCGCGCGCTGGAAGGCGTACGCGCGGTGCTGACGTACCAAGACATTCCGCGCGTCGTCTACTCGACCGCCGGACAATCCGATCCGATCCCCGGTCCGCTCGATTCGTTCTCGCTCGATAGCAAAGTACGCTTTGTGGGCGACCGCGTCGCGTTCGTCGCGGCAGACTCGGAGGAAATTGCCGAGCGCGCGCTGGAGTTGATCCAAGTCGAGTACGAAGAATTGCCGGCGATTATCGATCTGCGCGACGCGATGAAGCCCGGCGCGCCGCGCATCCACGACGAGCCGGAGTACGTCAATTTTTTCGACGTTGCCGATCCGGCGAAGAATGTTGCCGCGCACATCAACATCGAATTGGGCAACGTCGCGGAAGGATTCAAGCAAGCCGATCATATTTTCGAAGACGAGTACGTCGTGCCGAAAGTTCAGCAGGCGCACATCGAGCCGCACGTCGTCGTCACGTATTGGGATGAGAATGATCGGCTCGTAATTCGCACGTCGACCCAGGTGCCATTCCACGCGCGGCGAATCCTCGCGCCGGTGCTCGGTCTGCCGCCGAAACGGATTCGCGTGATCAAGCCGCGCATCGGCGGCGGCTTCGGCGGCAAGCAAGAAGTACTGATCGAAGATGTCGCCGCGCACTTGACGATCGCGACCGGGCGTCCCGTGCGATTCGAGTACACGCGCGAGGAAGAATTCATCGCCGCGCGCTCGCGCCATCCGATGCGCGTGCGCGTCAAAACCGGCGTGACAAAAGATGGCAAGATCGTCGCGAACGAAATGTACGCGCTCTCCGATACCGGCGCGTACGGCTGTCACGCGCTCACCGTCACCGGCAACACCGGGCAAAAGACACTGAATTTGTACAACGCGCCGAACATCAAATTCGAAGCGCACGTCGTGTACACGAATACGCCGCCGTCGGGCGCGTACCGCGGGTACGGCGTGCCGCAAGGATTCTTTCCGCTCGAAGTCCACATCGAAAGAATCGCGCGTGCGCGCGGATTCGATCCAATCGAATTTCGTTTGAAGAACGCGGTGAAAGCGGGCGACGAATTGCCGATGTCGAAAGCGTGGAACGAGGGACGTCCGCCGCATCCGGAAAAGATCGAGACGTGCGGGTTGGCGGAGTGTGTGGCGCGCGGGGCGGAGGCGATTGGATGGAAACGCAACCTCCAATCTCCAATCTCTAGTCTCCGCAATGAGCGATTGGAGATTGGAGATTGGAGATTGGTTCCCGGCAAACCGCACTTGCGGCGCGGACAGGGCGTCGCGTGTGTGATGCAAGGCACCGCGATTCCGTACTTGGATATGGGCGGCGCGTCGATCAAGATCAACGACGACGGCTCGTTCAATCTGCTCGTCGGCGCGACGGATCTGGGAACCGGATCGGACACGGTACTCGCGCAACTCGCCGCAGAAATTCTCGGCTGCCCGCTTGACGATATTCTCGTGTACTCGAGCGACACCGATTTCACGCCGTTCGACAAAGGCGCGTACGCGTCGAGCACGACGTACATTTCCGGCGGTGCGGTGGTGCGCGCGGCGAGGCAAGTCGCGGAGCAAATAAAAAATGTCGCGGCGAAAATGCTAACCGACCGCCGACCGCAGACCACAGACGGCGGACAAGCGGCGGTCGGCGGTCAGTCGTCGGCGGTCGCGCCAGAACAAATTGTACTGCGTGATAAACGCGCCCGCGCACCGGATGGGCGATTCGTCACGCTGCAAGAGGTCGCGCTCGAATCGCTGCACCACAAAGATCAGCAGCAGATTATGGCGGTCGCGTCGTACGTCTCGCCGAAATCGCCGCCGCCGTTCGCCGCGCAGTACGCGCAAGTGCTGGTGGATACGGAGACCGGACAGATCACCGTCGAGAAATTGGTGATGGCGGTGGACAGCGGCGTGATCGTCAACCCAGCCACCGCGTCCGGACAGATCGAAGGCGGCATGACGCAGGCGCTCGGTTACGCGGTGTGCGAGGAAATGTTGTACGACGCGCGCGGCGATTCGGTCGTGCGGCAATTGGGCGATTACAAAATTTTCGCGGCGGATGAAATGCCGGAACTGCAAACGATCTTCATCGAGACGTTCGAGCCGTCGCATCCCTTCGGTTTGAAAGCGGTGGCGGAAATTCCGCTCGACGGTGTCGCGCCGGCGGTCGCGAGCGCGGTGTACGATGCGGTCGGCATTTGGATGCGCGAAATCCCGATGACGCCGGAGCGCGTGTGGCGAACAATGAACCAATGAACCAATTTACCAATGAGCCAAATGAAACGGAGGATAACGATGAATACTGATTCTGCATCTGAACCGACTTTTGAAACCAAGACACCGACTAGCGCACCAAAACCTGAACCGCTGCAACTACCGAAAGGCGCGCTGATTGCGTTTCGCAAGAGCGGCGGCGCGCTGGCGAGCACGCGCGAAATTGTGCTCTATCCCGACGGGCGCGTCAGTTTCGGCGGACCCGATCTGGGAAAGGAGATGTACGCGCATGTGCCGCGCAAAATGAATGACGCGCAGATCGCGCGCCTGCGGAAATCACTCGATCACGCCAACTTTTTCCGAATGTCATCGGCACAAGGCGACCCGCCGCCCGACGCGTTCGCGTACGAAATCAGCGCGCGGGCGGGCAATCGCGTCAATTCGGTCACGGTGTTCGACGGCGCGATTTCGGACGCGCTGAAACCGCTAATCGATCAGTTGAGCGCGTTGATGCCGAAAGACTAATGTCAATCACTCAAATCAATCTCGAAACTGGCTCCACTACCGAACTCGGACGCGACGCGACGCGCCCCAGCCCGAACGACAGTAGCGTCTGGCTCGACATTCCAGCGCCGAGCGAAGACGATCTGGACTGGCTCGCGCGCGTGTACAACTTTCACCCGCTCGCCATCGAGGATTGCCGCCATTTCGATCAGCGCGCCAAGGTGGACGCGTACGACGGCTATCTCTTTCTATCACTGCACGCGGTCACGCGCGCGAACGGCGATTTGCGCGCGCAAGAACTTCAAGTTTTTCTCGGCGGCGATTATCTCATCACCGTCCACCGCGAGCCGATTGCCGCGCTCGACGCGATGCGCGCGCGCTGCGTGTCCGACAACCGCACGGGCAATTATCGCGTCGATATGCTCCTGTATCAGATCGTCGACCAAATGGTGGACGCGATTTTTCCCTTGCTCGACACCATCGAAGACGACATTGACGCACTCGAAGATGAGATTCTCGACACGCCCACGCAGGCATCGTTGCACCGCGTCTTTGATCTGAAACGCCAACTCGTTTTTCTCCGCAAGATCGTCGGACCGATGCGCGATGCGATGGACGCGCTCGCCGATTCGCGTTACGAATTCATCGATCCGCGCACCGCGCTGTACTATCGCGACACGTACGATCACCTCGTCCGCATCTATGACCTCATCGAAACGTCGCGCGACCTGCTCGGCAACGCGCTCGACGCGTACCTCTCGACGGTTTCGAATCGTTTGAACGAAGTGATGAAGCGGCTCACGCTGATCACGACGATCTTTATGCCGATTTCGTTTGTCGTCGGTTTCGGCGGAATGAATTTCAAGCAATTGCCATTTGACAATCCGATGGCTTTCGGTATTCTGGTCGCGCTGCTCGTCGCGATGCCGACGCTCATGGTTGTCTGGTTCTGGCGGAGTAAATGGATGTGAAGTACAGTATTCAGTATCCAGTGTTCAGTAAACCATACTGAATACTGAATACTGGAGTCTGAATGGATGTCGTATCGCAAGCACTACTTGACGCGTTACAAAATAACAAACCCGCCGCGCTCGCGACCGTCGTGAAAACGCGCGGCGCGACTCCGCGCGATGCCGGCGCGAAGATGCTCGTGTACCCCGACGGCGCGATTGTCGGCTCCGTTGGCGGCGGCGAAATGGAATTGCGCGTGATCGCCGAAGCGCGCGCCGCGCTCGCCGATGGCAAACCGCGCTATCTCGATCTAGCGACCCACCCCGAACAGCGCGGCGATCCTTCGACGTGCGGCGGCGCGATGGAGATTTTCGTCGAGCCGTTGCTGACGACGCCCACACTCGTGATCGTCGGCGCGGGACACATCGGCGCGGCAGTCGCGCAACTCGCGCGCACGCTCGGCTTCCGCGTCGTCGTGCTGGATGATCGCGCCGAATTCGTCACGCCTGAAAACTTTCCGCACGCCGATGAACACATTGCAGGCGATCTCGTCGCGAAAATCCGCAAAGTCGAAATCACGCCGCACACCTACATCATCTTCGTCACGCGCAATCACGCGCTCGATGTCGATTTGCTCGGCGCGGTCGTCGAAAAACCTGCCGCGTACATCGGCATGTTGGGCAGCCAACGCCGCGCGGCAACGGTGATCGATACGCTGAAAAAGCAAGGCATCAGCGAAGCCGCACTCGCGCGCGTCCACGCGCCGATTGGCTTGCCGATTCACGCCGAAACGCCGCAAGAAATCGCGGTGAGCATTCTGGCGGAGATTATCAAAGTGAGACGTGATACGTGATGCGTGTTGCGTGTTCCGTTCAACAAACAACCGACGCAACACGCAACACGCAACACGGAGAAAATATGTGGAACACTTTTTTTACCGCAACCTCCGTTGACCACGCGCTCGCCCTGCTCGCGCAGTACGGCAGCAACGCGCGCTTGATCAACGGCGGCACCGATTTGATGCTGGAAATCGAACGCAAGGTACGGGCGCCAAGGGCCGTGATCGACTTGAGCCGCGTCCCAGGTCTGGACGAAATTCGGTTCGACGATGGCACGTTCCATCTCGGCGCGAGCGTGACGCACAATCACGTTGTCGGAAATAAATTGCTCGTCGAACGCGCGTATCCGCTCGCGCGCGCGTGCTGGGAAGTCGGCGCGCCGCAGATTCGCAATCGCGGTACCGTCGCGGGCAACCTCATCACCGCGTCGCCCGCGAACGACACGATTCCGCCGCTGTGGGCGCTGGGCGCGCACGTGACATTGCAGAGCAAAGCGCGCGGCAAGCGCGAAATCGCGCTCGAAGAGTTTGTGCGCGGCGTCCGCCAGACCGCGCTCGCACCCGACGAAATGCTCATCGAAATTTCGTTCTCCGCGCTGAAGGAAAGCGAACGCGGCACGTTCATCAAACTTGGCTTGCGCCGCGCTCAAGCAATTTCTGTCGTCAATGCCGCTGTCGTGCTCGGATTCGAGCAATCGAAAATCGAAAGCGCATGGATCACGCTCGGCTCTGTCGCGCCAACCATCGTCGCGGCGACGGACGCGCAGCAATTTCTCATCGGCAAAACACTCGACGATGAAACGATCGAGCAAGCCGCGCGGCTCGCGATGAACGCGGCGCGTCCGATCGACGATATTCGCGGTCCCGCCGATTATCGCCGCGAGATGGCGCGCGTGCTGGTGGCGCGCGCGCTGCGGCAATTGCGCGATGGGACGGAGCGCGATGATTTTCCATCGCGTCCTGTGATGCTGTGGGGAAAGACGGACGGGAAATTCAGAATTCAGAATTCAGTGTTCAGTATTCAGTATTCAGATATTATCGAAACCACCGTCAACGGAAAACGCTACACCGTGCGCGGCGCGAGCGACAAGAGTTTGTTGCGTCTTCTGCGCGAAGACATCGGCTTGAACGGGACGAAGGAAGGATGCGCGGAAGGGGAATGCGGCGCGTGTACGGTGTTTCTCGACGGCATCGCGGTGATGGCGTGCCTCGTGCCCGCGCCACGCGCACATCACGCGGAAATCGTGACGATTGAGGGGTTGCCGCGCGGCGACGAGTTGCATCCCGTTCAACGCGCGTTCATCGAAACGGGCGCGGTGCAGTGCGGCTATTGCACACCTGGGTTCATTATGAGCGGCGCGGCGCTGCTCGACGAGAAACCGCATCCGACGCGCGACGACATTCAGTACGCGCTCACCGGCAACTTGTGTCGGTGCACGGGTTATTACAAAATCGTCGAGGCGATTGAAAAAGCGGCGCAAGCGAAGTGACGAGTGGCGAGTGACGAGCGACGTTTCACGTTTTGCCTCTCTTGTCACTCGCCACCCGTCACATTTGTTCGGAGGCAGACAATGCGCGCAGTCCAAATTTCTTTTGGCTTGGTGATTGTTCTCATCGGCTTGTTGTTGCTCTTGGTGACGAGCGGCTTGGTTGCGCTGACGCCGTTGGACGTCGTCGGCTGCGCGTTCATTCTGAGCGGCTTGTGCTTTTGGATTCCGGGAATCGCGTGGCGGCGTGCGCTGCCCTGGCTCACCGCGCTCTTTCTGCCAGGCGTACTCGCATTTGCGAGCGGCGCGGGATTGATGTACACTCAGCGCACCGAGTCGGGTTTCGGCGCGTGGTCTTATCTCTGGACGACGCTGCTCATCGCGCTGGGCATCGGGTTTCTCGCGATGTACTGGCTGGGACCGCGCGCGCGCTGGCTGCGCGTTGTCGGTATGATCGTCGTCGGCGTCGGCGTTTTGCTGTTCGCGATTTTCGTCATGGCGTTCGCAATCGAGCCGACCGCGCGCATCGCGGGTCCCGTGCTGCTCATCGCGCTTGGTTTGGCGTTTACGGTTGGCGCGTTGTTACCGCGGAAATAACGACCGCCGACGACTGACCGCAGACCGCAGAGAAATAGCGGCGGTCGGCTGTCTGCGGTCGGCGGTCGTGGGGAGGGTACAATGGACAACACACGAGCATTGAATCGCAAGTACGAAACAATCGCGTGGGGCGCGTTTTTCATTTGGCTGGGCGTCACGAATTTGTTCCGCGGACTGCCCGATGGCACGGGCGCGGTTGGCATCGGCGTTATTTTGCTCGGCTTGAATCTGGCGCGGTACGCGAGCAAAATTCCAACGAGCGGCGTCACGCTCTTTCTGGGCGCGCTCGCGCTCATCCTCGGCGCGTTCGATGTGGCGCGCGCGGTGTTGCGATTGGAAACTGATTTGCCGTTCTTTCCGTTGCTGTTGATCGCGATTGGGATGGTGTGGTTGTTGCGCGGTGTCAACGAATCACGAACGAATAAACGAATGGTGTCAACAAATCGCGAACGAATAAACGAATGACGTGTCTGTCATTGCGGGCGTCCTGAGCGGAGTTGAAGGATGCCTCCTTGCAATGACATCTTGGTGCGGATGAAAAAAGTCTTTCTCAGTTCCACAGCAAGAGATTTGCAAGAATATCGCGACGCAGTGTTCGCGGCGATTCAGGCGTGCGACGATTTGCGTTGCGTCCGCATGGAAGATTTTGGCGCGCGCGCGGAAATGGCGGATGAGTTTTGCCGCGCGAAGGTCGCCGAGTGCGATGTGTTTGTCGGAATCGTCGGGCATTATTTTGGGAACAGTCCAAAGGGTTCGGACAAATCGTACACACAGCAAGAGTACGACGCGGCAGTCGAAACGGACAGACCGCGCTTGATGTTCATTGCGCCTGACGATTTCCCGATTCCCGCGAATCTCGTCGAGAACGCGTCGAAACGCAAACGCCAGCGCGAGTTCCGCGCGCGCGTCAATGGCGTGCTGCGCGCGGAATTCAAATCGCCGCAGGATTTGGCGACGAAGGTTGTGACTGCAATTCGCAATTGGGAACGCGAGCAGGAACAAGTTAGCATGGAGCAACTACGCGCGCAATATCTCGCGCATGTCATCGGCGAATGGGAAAAGATTCGGCTGATTGGTTTTTCGCACGCGGGTAAGGCGGTTGACGACCCGAAACTGGAGCAGGTGTTTGTGCCGTTGCGCGTGGAGAGTGTCGCGAGCAGGGAGCGTTTCGAGGAAATCGGTAGGGATGCAATTCCATTGCATCCAGAGGGCGCAATCGGTATGGGCGCGGGTAAGGGCGCAATTGAATTGCGCCCCTACGAGTACGAACCGCGCACGAAATTGGCGGAGAAAATTGACGTGAACACCGCGTTGCAAGTCGCACGGAAAGCGGTCGTGCTGGGCGCGCCTGGCGCGGGCAAATCTACGTTGTTGCAATGGCTCGCGCTGTCGTTTGCGCGCGGCGCGGTAGGGGCGCAGGTAAGGGCGCAATTGAATTGCGCCCCTACGCGCGCCCCTACCGAATCGCGCGTGCCGTTGCGAAGAACGCAATGGAATTGCGTCCCTACGCTTGATGCAATTGAATTGCATCCCTACCAATTGCGCCCTGATAATCAGGAGAGAATCATGCCATACAATCCAGACCAACATCATCGCCGTTCAATGCGCCTGCAAAATTGGGATTACGCCAGCGCGGGCGCGTATTTTGTCACGATTTGCGTGGAGAATCGCGAATGTGTTTTCGGTGAAATCGTGGATGCCGAAATGCGATTGAACGCGTTGGGCAATATCGTCGCGGAATATTGGCAAAACCTGCCGCATCTTTTTCCTGCAATCGTATTGGACGCGTTTGTGGTGATGCCGAATCATGTACATTTCGCTGTGTGGTTGAATCCGCCTGAGGACGCGCGCGTAGGGGCGCAATTGAATTGCGCCCCAACCAATTGCGCCCCAACCAATTGCGCCCCTACAAACCGCGCCTCTACAACCACCACGACAACCGAATCCCCCATCGGCAAACGATTCACGGTGGACAAACAACGTCCTACGTTGGGGCAGGTGGTTCGCGCGCTCAAGGCAGCAACCACGCGATTGATTCGACAATCGGGCAGCGCTGGATTCGCATGGCAGCGCAATTATTACGAACACATCGTCCGCGACGAACGCGAATTGGAACGCATTCGCAAATACATCCTCGACAACCCTGCGAATTGGGCGGGGGACGAGGAAAATCCAAACAAGGCGCATGCATCGTAGGGATGCAATTCTATTGCATCCCGCGCAGGGACGCGTATCGTAGGGATGCAATTCTATTGCATCCCGCGTAAGGACGCAATTCTATTGCATCCAGCGCAGGGACGCGTATCGTAGGGATGCAATTCTATTGCATCCCGCGTAAGGGCGCAATTCCATTGCATCCAGCGCAGGGACGCGTATCGTAGGGATGCAATTCTATTGCATCCCGCGTAAGGGCGCAATTGAATTGCGCCCCTACACGCCCCTACACACCCCTACGCGCCCCTACCACAGGATATCGAACATGCCCAAACCAAAACAAAAATCATCTGAAGACCAATCCTTTGAATCCCTCTTCCGCGAACTCGACGCCACCGTCGCCAAACTGGAAGCGGGCGACCTCTCGCTCGACGAATCGCTCGCGCTCTTCCAGCGCGGCATGGAACTCGCCAAGCAATGCGGCGTCATGCTGGACGCGGCGGAACTCCGCATCAAAGAACTCGTCCCGCGCGGCGAGGAATTGGCGGCGGAGGATTTTGAAGAGGAGGAAGCGTAGACAAGTAGACAAGGAAACAAGTGGACAAGTCCTTGCCTACCTGTCTACGTGTCTACCTGCATACCTTCCAACGGAGCCATCTTGGAATCTTTTCTCAACAATCGCGTCATTCAAGCCATGCTGCTGCCGTGGATCACGGCGCAGATTCTCAAAGTCATCATCGAGTTGCTCTGGCGGCGCAGACTCAACTTGCGCTTGCTGACGAGCGCGGGCGGTATGCCGTCGTCGCACTCCGCGCTCGTCTGCGGACTCGCCACCGCGATCGCGATCCACGACGGCGCAGGGTCGAGCATGTTTGCGCTATCGGTTGTCCTTGCGATGGTCGTGATGTACGACGCGGCAGGCATTCGCCGCTGGGCAAGCATCCAAGCGCGCATTCTCAATCAAATCATCGACGAACTCTTTCAGGGACATCCCATCAGCGAAATCCGTCTGCGCGAAATCCTCGGACACACGCCGATTCAGGTGGTCGCGGGCGCCGCACTCGGCATCGTGATGGCGTGGTGGTGGATGGTGCGCGCGTAACCGAATTCTGACTCGGTTTGGACGCGATTCGATACTCGTCGCGTCTATCATAATCGAGAGATTAGAGATTGGAGCGTAGGGATTGCCTTCAATCTCTAATCCCTATTCTCCAATTTCTAGAAAGGCAAAGATGATGCTGTCTCGCCGAGAATTTATCCGACGATCGGTTTTGTACGCGCTGACGCTGGCTGGCGGCAGCGCGCTTGCCGCGTGCAATTCGCCCACGCCTACGCCGATACCTCCGACGCTTGCGCCAACCGTTCCACCTTCTCCGACGCGCGTTCCTCCCACCGCAACACTCGCGTCAACCGCGACCATCGCGCCGACGACCGCGCCACCCCCTTCGACTATCGCTCAGGGCGCGCCCACCGCGACGATGACTGCGACGCCCGTGCCGCCGACTGCGTTCGATCCGTACCTCGCCGTCGCGCGCGGCGCGAATCCCGGTGCGATCACGCGCGCCGCGATTGACGCGCTCGGCGGAATGAAACGATTTGTCAAGCCCGGCAACGACGTGATTCTCAAGCCGAACATCTGCAACGCGTCGTACACTCCCGAATACGCGACGACGACGAATCCACAAGTGCTCGCCGAACTTGTCAAAATGTGTTTGGAAGCCGGCGCGAAACGCGTGCGCGTGATGGATCAACCGTTCGCCGGCACCGCCGTCGAAGCGTACAAGAAAAGCGGCATTCGCGAAGCCGTCGAAAAAGTTGGCGGGCAGATGGAAATTATGGCGGCGATGAAATACGCGGACGCCGATTTTCCAAAGACCGCGCGCGATCTCAAAAAGTGGAAAGTGTACCAAGATATTTTGAAAGCCGATGTCGTCATCAACGTTCCGATTGCGAAAACGCACGACATCGCCAAACTCACGCTCGCGATGAAAGGGCTGATGGGCGTGATTACCGATCCGCCCGCGTTTCACAACGCGCTCGATCAACGCATCGCCGATTTGAACACGCTGATCAAGCCGACGCTCAACGTCATCGACGCGGTGCGGACGCTTGCGGTGAACGGACCCACGGGCGGCTCGCTCGATTTCGTCGTCAAAACGAATCTCGTGATGGCGTCGCACGATCCCGTCGCGCTCGACGCGTACGCGACCAAAGTTCTGTTCCTCAAAAAGCCGGAAGAAATCGCGTACATCAAGTACGGCGCGGAGATGGGGATTGGGCGAATCGACGTGGACAAGGTGCGAATCAAAGAAGTGACGATGTGAAACGTGATGCGTGATGCGTGATGCGTGAGTTCACGGATCACGTTTCACGCATCACGTTTCGCAAGTCGATATCTGGAGGAAGAAATGATCTCCCGTCGTGAATTCATTCGACGTTCGATACTGTACGCGTTGGCGATTGCAAGCGGCAACGCGCTCGTGAGTTGTAGCCAACCCGCGCC
Organism: Candidatus Aquidulcis sp.; assembly: GCA_020723345.1. GTDB lineage: Bacteria > Chloroflexota > Anaerolineae > UBA4142 > UBA4142 > VGOB01. Next base: position 27,915 of record DYJA01000037.1, read on the forward strand.
AACCGCAACGCCAATTCCGCCGACTGCCGCGCCAACTGCCGCGCCACCCGCGACTGTCGCGCAGAGTACCACCACGCGCGTCGTCAGCGCGACGATTGCGCCCGCCCCTTCGACGATCGCTCAGGGGGCGATGACCGCGACGCCGAGCGCGCCAGCCGCCGGTGAACCGTACCTCGCGGTCGCGCGCGGCGCGCGTCCCGCCGCGATCACGCGCGCGGTTGTCGACGCGTTGGGCGGCATCAAGAAATTCGTCAAGCCGGGAAACGACGTCATCATCAAACCAAATATTTGCAACGCGCAAAACGGTCCCGAGTACGCGTCCACGACGAATCCCGAAGTTGTCGCCGAACTCGTCAAGCTGTGTTTGGAGGCGGGCGCGAAACGCGTCCGCGTGATGGATCAGCCCTTCTCAGGCACGGCGAACATCGCGTACGTCAAGAGCGGCATTCGCGACGCGGTCGAAAAAGTCGGCGGCGAAATGGAGTTGATGAATTCGGCAAAATACGTCGCAGTCAATTTCCCCGCCACCGCGCGCGATATCAAATCGTGGAAAATCTACCAAGACATTTTGAAAGCCGATGTCGTCATCAATGTTCCGATTGCGAAACATCACGGCTCGGCGCGCCTCACGCTGGCGATGAAAGGGCTGATGGGCGTCATCACCAATCCCGGCGGAATTCACACCGCGCTCGATCAGCGCATCGCCGATCTCAGCACGGTGATCAAGCCAACGCTGAACATCGTGGACGGCGTACGCGTGTTAATGAATCACGGACCGACCGGCGGCAATCTCAAAGATGTGAAAATCGCCAACACGCTGATCGCGAGTTTCGATCCGGTCGCCGTCGACGCGTACGCCGCGCAAATTTTCTTCAGCAAGAAACCGCAAGACATCGCGTACATCAAATTCGGCGCGGAGATGGGGCTGGGGCGGTACGATTTTGGAAATCTGCGCGTGAAAGAAGTGGCGGTGTAGAGGGGATAAGAAGGCAGAAGGATGAATTCTAATCGTTGGCGTCGCGCGCGCCAAATAACCCAAATCATCAGCACCGCGTTTTTCTTCCTGCTCGCGTTCCTCACCTATCGCGGTTTCGAATCGGCGCTCCCGCTCGATTTGTATTTCCGCCTCGATCCGCTCGCCGCGTTCGGCGCGATGCTCGCGGCGCGCCTAGTGATCGCGGCGATGCTCCTCGCGCTCGCGGCAATCGCGTTCGGATTCGTGTTCGGGCGCGCGTGGTGCGGCTGGCTCTGTCCGCTCGGCGCGCTGCTCGATTGGATTTCGCCGCGCGCATGGCGCGTCGCGCAAGCGCACAAAAACTGGAAGAGCGTCAAGTACGTTTTGCTCTTCGTCATTTTCTTCGCCGCGCTTTTGGGCAATCTCTCGCTGATGATTCTCGATCCGATCACGTTGTTGAATCGCACATTCAGCAGCGCGTTCTTTCCCGCACTCAACGTCGTCGTTGTCAGCACCGAGATCGCGCTCTACCCGATTGCGCCGCCGCTGCATCCATTCTTCGATCTGATCGAGCAAAATTGGCGCGGCACGATCTTGCCCGCGCAGCAAACGTTCTACCAACTCGGCTGGGTGCTCGCGCTCGTGTTCGTCGGCGTCGTCGCGCTGAACTGGGCTGCGCCGCGATTCTGGTGCCGTTATTTGTGTCCGCTCGGCGCGGTGTACGCGCTGCAAGCAAAAATTTCGTGGCTGCGCCCGCGCGCCGTAAAAGATTGCAGCCATTGCGCCGCGTGTATGCGCGTCTGCCCGACGAGTGCGATCGCGGTGACGAAAGACGGCTTTTCCGTCGATCCCGCAGAATGTGTCGTTTGTATGGACTGTCTCCCCGCGTGTCCCGAATCGGTTATCGCGTTTCAATTCGGCGGTCGGCGGTCGGCAGTCGGCGGTCAACGCTCGGATGTTGATTTGACGCGACGGCACCTGATCGGCAGCGCGCTCGCCAGCATCGGCGCGGTCGCGCTCTTTCGCACTGCGCCGTCTGCGTCGCGCGATGATCCGTGGTTGATCCGTCCGCCGGGCGCGCGCGAAAATAATTTTCTCGCGAAATGTATTCGCTGTGCCGAGTGCGTCAAAGTTTGTCCGACCGGCGTTTTGCAGCCCAGTTTGTTTGAAGCCGGACTCGAAGGATTCTGGTCGCCGATTCTCACGACGCGGCTCGGCTATTGCGATTATTCGTGCAACGCGTGCGGGCAAGTTTGTCCGACCGGCGCGATCCCGCCGCTCACGCTCGAACAAAAACGGCAGAGTATCATCGGCACGGCGTACATTGACGAAAATCGCTGCATCCCCTGGGCGAGTTATCGTCCATGCGTCGTGTGCGAAGAAATGTGTCCGGTGCCGGACAAGGCGATCAAACTTGAGCCAGTCGATCTGATTTCGCCCGACGGCAAAAAAGTCCATGTCCAGCGCCCGCGCGTCGTCACCGATATGTGTATCGGCTGCGGCATCTGCGAATACAAATGTCCGCTGAGCGCGACGGCAGCGATTCGCGTCTACGCGCCGATGCAATTGCCGCCGATTGGGTAGGACAAATTTGAAAATTTGTCCTACCCCGACGAGTGAAGTATAATGGAATCGCCCGCTCGGATCGCGTTATGAGCAGGGCGATTTGTTTGTGTTTGAGACAAGTCCCGTGAAGTTGCAAACGAAATTCGGTTTAGCCGTCATCATCGTTTTTGCGATTCTCGCGGCGAGCATCGCGGTAGTCAGTTTCATCTGGGTCGACCAGAACACGATTCTTGCCGCGCAGCAGCGCGTCCAGTTGTACATCCAGGCAAGTTGGGAAATCTACAACGGGAAACTGGACCGCATGGAATCCGCACTCGATATTCTCGCGCGCGACGAACAGATCGACGCGTTCCTCCAAGATACCCAGAACGAACAAAACGCACTCGCGATCCGCGCGTACCTCGAATCGGTGCGCGCGTCGCAAAGCATGGACATGCTGAATCTGCTCGACGCGGAGGGGCGCGTCCTCCTCCGCACGCGTCCGCCGTACACTCGCGGCGATCGCGTCAACGACGATCCGGTCGTGCGTCTCGCGATGACGACGCGCAAAACCGCGCGCGGCACCGTAATTCTGGAAAAAGATCGCCTGACGCACGGCGGTGACGGCTTGCTCGAGCAGTGTCTGCAGTACGGCGATGAACCGCGCGGGATGATGCTGACTGCCGCGGTGCCAATCATCGCGAACGAGCGGCTCATCGGCATTTTGCAGATCGGCAGCGTGATGAACGGCGCGATCGAAAAAGTGGATCGCATTCGCGATGTGGTCTTCAAAAACGAACAGTCCAATGGCAAACCGCTCGGCACCGCGACGATTTTTATGGGCGACTTGCGGATTTCGACGAATGTGCTCGACAGCCAGGGCAAACGCGCGGTCGGCACACGCGCGTCGCCCGAAGTCACGGAACAAGTTTTACGCAACGGCAAACCGTGGACGGGGCGCGCATGGGTTGTCGATACGTGGTACCTCGCGCAGTACGATCCGATTCGCGATCCCGACGGTCAAGTCGTCGGGATGTTGTACGTCGGCGAGTTGGAACAGAAATATCTCGACTTGCGGGCGCAGGCGTTGGCATTATTTCTCTCGGTGATTCTCGCGGGGATGCTGCTCGCGTTCGTCGTCTTCTTTCTGATCGTCCGCAGCATCGTCAACCCGATTCATCAACTCGCGTACGCGACGACGCGGCTTGCCGATGGCGATCTGACGTACCGCGTCAACGGCGCGCACGCGACTGCACCACGCGACGAAATAAAAAACCTCGCGCGCTCGTTCGACGAGATGGCGGAGCAATTGCAACGCCAGCGCGAAGAAATCGAACAAGACCATCGCGCGCTCGCCAAACTGAATCAAGACCTCCAGACGACGAATCAAAATTATATGGAGATGCTCGGTTTTGTCGCGCACGAACTCAAGAATCCGCTCTCGTCCGCGATTCTGAACGTTCACACCGTCAAAGATGGTTATGTCGGCGAGTTGAACGAGACGCAAAAATCCGCGCTCGAATCGGTCGCCCGGTCGCTCCGGTATTTCCGCGAAATGATCGCCAACTATCTCGATCTGTCGCGGCTCGAAAAAGGCGAATTGCGCGTCAACTCGACGCGCGTCGTCCTGAACGCCGACGTCGTCGCGCCGATTGTCGAAGGGCTGACGCGCGGCTTGCAAGAGAAAAAGATGCGGCTGGAAAACGCCATCGCGCCCGCGCTCGTCCTGAACGCGGATCGCGATCTGCTCCGCATCGTCTACGACAATCTGCTGTCGAACGCGATCAAGTACGGGCGCGAAGGCGGCAAAATCGTGCTAGAATCGCGCGCGGATGGCGGCAAAGTGACGCTGAGCGTTTTGAACGCGGGCATCGGCATTCCGCCCGAGCGGATGCCGCAGTTGTTCAAGAAATTCAGCCGCCTGACGGGCGCGGAATACGCGGGCAAAAAGGGCACGGGTTTAGGGTTGTACATCTGCCGAGAAATCGTGGAAAAACACGGCGGCAAAATCTGGGCAGAATCGCAAGTGGGCGCGTGGACGAAATTTGTGTTTGAGTTGCCTTGTTGACAGTCTATTAAAGTTGTGATAGCATAGCAAACGTAAACTGAGCGACCTTATGATTTGATCGTCAAAGGAGACTCCCATGGATCAACGATCTCGTTCGGAAAGACTTGTCCAGCGCCTCCGTGATTTTCGCTCCTCGATTCCCGACGTCGAAGCCTCCGCCGTCGTCAGCGCGGATGGCTTGATTGTCGCCTCCGATCTGCCTGCGGGAGTAGAAGAAGATCGCGTCTCCGCCATGTCCGCCGCGATGCTTTCGCTGGGCGACCGCATCGCGAACGAATTGCGGCGCGGCGTGCTCGACCAGGTGTACATTCACGGCGAGAATGGTTACGTCGTTTTGATGGCAGCCGGCGAAGAAGCCGTCCTCACGGTGCTGGCGCGCAAGGAAGCCAAACTCGGTTTGATTTTGTACGATATGAAAAAAGCCGCGACCGACATCGCGGCGATGATTTGATGGAGAGACGCAGAATGGAACGTCTCCTTGATTCAATCTGAAATTCTCAAAAACACGGAGCATCTTCGCCCCGTGTTTTTGTTGTAGCGGAGAAATGAACATGCCCAAATTTATTTTTTGCACTGGCGGCGTAGTGTCATCCGTTGGCAAAGGCGTCACCGTCGCGTCCATCGGTAGAATCTTGAAAGCGCGCGGCATTCGTGTTTCGATCCAAAAACTCGATCCGTACATCAACGTCGATCCCGGCACGATGTCGCCGTACCAGCACGGCGAAGTATTCGTCACCGAAGACGGCGCGGAAACCGATCTCGACCTGGGTCACTATGAACGTTTCGTCGACGAAAATCTCACGCGCGCGTCGAACGTGACGACGGGACAAGTGTACGCCGAAGTGATCGCGAAAGAACGCCGCGGCGATTTTTTGGGCGGCACGGTCCAAGTCGTCCCGCACATCACGAACGAAATCAAACGCCGCATCGGGCTTGCCGCGAAAGAAACGAACGCCGACGTGCTGCTCGTCGAAGTCGGCGGCACGGTCGGCGACATCGAGGGCTTGCCCTTCCTCGAAGCGATTCGCCAAATGCGGAAGGATCTCGGACGCGAAAACGTGATGTACATTCACGTCACGCTTTTGCCGCACATCGGCTCGACCGGCGAACTGAAAACGAAACCGACCCAGCACAGCGTCAAAGAATTGCGCGCGATTGGGATTCAGCCCGACGTGATCGTTTGCCGCTCCGACTACCCGATTGAAGATAGCGTGCGCGACAAGATCGCGCTCTTCACCGATGTCGAAAAGCGCGGCGTCGTGCCGCTCGTCACCGCGTCGAGCATTTATGAAGTGCCGCTGATTCTCGAAGATTTCGGACTAGGCAAACTCGTCGCGGAACGCCTTGGCTTGCCGACAGGCGAACCCGACCTCGCCGCGTGGCGCGATCTGGTCGAGCGCGTGCGGATGCCGAAGGAAGCGATCCGCATCGCGATTGTCGGCAAGTACGTCGAACTGCCCGACGCGTATATGAGCGTGCGCGAGGCGTTGTACCACGCGGGCTTGCACCACCAGCGCGCCGTCGAGATCGATTGGATTCTGTCGGAGGATTTCGAACGCAACAAATCGTTCGAGCGGTTGGCGAACGTGGACGGGATCATCGTGCCCGGCGGCTTTGGCGAGCGCGGCATCGAAGGGATGATCCTCGCGGCGCGGTACGCGCGCACGCATAAAATTCCGTACCTGGGTCTCTGCCTCGGCATGCAAGTGATGTGCATCGAACTTACGCGGCACACCTTGGAGAGCGACGCTCCGAATTCGACGGAGTTCAATCCCGCGACGCACCATCCCGTGATCGATCTGATGCCGGATCAGCGTGGCATTTCGGATCTGGGCGGCACGATGCGCCTGGGACATTATCCGTGCCAACTCACGCCGGGCACGCGCGCCGCGCGCGCGTACGGCGTGGAATTGATTTCCGAACGCCATCGCCATCGTTTCGAATTCAACAACACGTTCCGCGAACTGTTGGCGAACGCGGGCTTGGTGTACAGCGGCTTGTCACCCGAAGGGCGTCTCGTCGAAATCGCGGAACAGCGCGACCATCCATTTATGCTCGGCTCGCAATTCCACCCTGAATTCAAATCGCGCCCCGACCGCCCGCATCCCTTGTTCCGCGAATTTGTCGGCGCGGCGGTGAAACACAGTGAAGAGTAATCCGTATTCAGTGTTCAGTATTCAGAGCACTGAACACTGGATACTGAACACTGAATACTGCAGACTGCCCCTGTTGGCAAAAATTGGGCAATCGTGATAAAATAGTGGTGAAGATGCAAAACTGGCAAAGGAACTGGCGTATGGCTAGATGGACTCACATGAACAAACGCGAGAAACTCTCCTATCTCGCGGATCTGGAAGACGGCTATCGTCCGTTCGACAAGCACGCGCTCACGCTACTGCGCTCGTTGATGGACGATCACGATCCCGAAGTGCGCGCCGAAGCGATTGCTTGCCTGTGGTACGATCCCGACTCGCGGTGGATCGACGTGTTGATGCGCAAAGCCACCGAAGACCCGCACGCCGACGTGCGCGCGCACGCGATCTCCGCGCTCGGGCGCTACATTTACGAAGGGGAAGAAGCGAACTTGGAGGGCTGGGACGCGCCATTTCTGGAGATCTCGCCGGAAGATTATCAGCGCGTCACCGATTTTCTTTTCCGCATCGCGCAAGACCCGGAAGAATCGCTCAGCGCGCGCCGCTACGCGCTGGAGGCGCTGGCGTTTCGCTCCGACGATCCGGACGTGACCGATCTGATCGAATGGGCGTATCGTCACCGCGACCGGCGCATGAAAATCAGCGCGATCTTTGCGATGGCGCGGCACGGCGATCCGCGGTGGGGGGAGTACATCCTCGCCGAATTACACAGCGACGATTCCCAGGTGCAATACGAAGCAGTGCGCGCCGCCGGGGAACTCGGCTTGACCGAAGCGACCGACACCTTGATCGAAATGGCGACGAATAAAACAATTCGCAAACCGCTCCGCCTCCTCTCGATCTACGCGCTCGGCGAAACCGGCGACGACCGCGCGTACCCCGTCCTCGAAAAACTCGCGCGCTCGCGCGACCGCGACGTGCGCGATGTGGCGCGCGACGCCATCGAAGAATGGATCATGGTCACCCATATGGACGATATGATGGAAGACGCGCTGGACGAGGCGGACGCCGAAGACGCGGCGGCGCAATTCGAGACCGCATCATTTCCCGACGTGTGGGACGCGGATACGGGAACATTCTCCAAAAATTAAAGACGACCGCAGACGACAGACCGCCGACAGCCGAGAGATGACTGCGGCGGTCTGTGGTCAGCGGTCTGCCGTCGTGACGTATCTCCGCTCCACTCGCGCGCTAATCGTCGCGACGGTCTCGTAATTGTTCGTCCCTAATCGCTCCGCAAGTTCCTCCGCGCGAATTTCCTCCGCGCCTTGCTTGCCGATGAGCACCACTTCGTCGCCCGCTTGCGCGTCATTGATCTCCGTCACGTCGGCAAAGCATTGATCCATGCACACGCGCCCGACGATTGGCGCGCGCTTGCCGCGCACGAGCACCTCACCGTTGTTCGCCAATTTGCGCCGATAGCCGTCCGCGTAGCCGACCATCACAATCGCGACGCGCATTGAACGCGCCGCGCGAAACGCGCCGCCGTAACCAACGTACGCGCCCGCCGCAACTGGCTTGACGTGCGCGATTTGCGTCTTGAACGAAAGCGCGCGTTCAAATCCCGGCGGACATGGCACTTGTGGATCCGGATCGAGTCCGTAGATCAAAATGCCGCTGCGGACGAGATTGAAACGCGCGTCGGGCAGGCGCAGCGTCGCGGGACTGTTCGCGCAGTGACGATAGCGCGGGCGGATTTCCGCGCGGTCGAGCGCGCCCACAACATCGCGAAAAGCCGCCAGTTGTTTTTGCGTGAACGCGTCGCCTCTGCCGGTCTCGCCGAACGCGTCAGGCGTGTCTGACATTGCAAAATGCGTGCATACCCCTTCGATTTCGATGTTCGGCAGCGCGTTCACCGCGCGGGCGAACGCGACCGCGTCGTCCGACATGACGCCGAGCCGCGACATTCCGGTATCGACTTTGAGATGCATCCGCGCGCGCGCGTTCAACACGCGCGCCGCGTCAGACATCGCGCGCGCGACCTCCAGCGTGAAAACGATTAGCGTCACATCGTTTTCGACGGCGGCGCGCGTCCATTCCGGCGGCGTGTAGCCCGTGACGAGGATCGGCGCGGCGATGTTCGCGCGGCGCAATTCCATCGCTTCGCCCACCGAGACCACGCCGAGCCAACGCGCGCCGCCGCGCAGCACCGCGCGCGATACCTCGACTGCGCCGTGTCCGTACGCGTTCGCCTTCACCATCGCCACCACTTGCGCGCCGCTCGCGATTTCGACGACGCGGCGCGTATTGTTCGCGATGGCGGACAAATTCACTTCGACCCAGGCGGGGCGGAGGGGAATAGAGTTGATTAACATCGCCGCAAGTATAGACGCGTCGCCGCAATCCGTCAAAGTCGGCGCGAGATCGGCTATGGAATTGACACAACCACCATGCCATTGTACAATCGGGTCAGAAACATAGAATGACGTAGCGACTTGTTGTCTTTTCGATTCTTGCTGATGGAGGCAAGATGCCTCGCCGACCGAACGAAGCAACAACTTCTCCAGCGTTGTGCCGTTTGTATCTTCTCGGCGCGTTTCGGATCGAACGCGCCGCGCAGACGATCCATCTTCCCACGCGCAAGCACGAATCGCTGTTGGCGTACCTCGCTTTGCATCCTGAAGCGCATCCCCGCGAAAAAATCGCCGCGCTCTTGTGGGGTGACGTGTCTGACGAACAAGCGCGCTTGTCGCTTCGCGTCGCGCTCTCCACGCTCCGCAAAGAGTTGGGCGAAGATTTCCTCTTGACCGATCGCGAGACGATCCAACTGAATCCCGATTTTCCGATTTGGGTGGACGCGCGCGATTTCCAGCGAATTGCAAATTGTGAATTGCGAATTATGGATGACGCAGAAGGAATATCCGCAATTCCTAATTCGCAATTTGCAATTGACCTTTACCGCGGCAACTTGCTGCCCGATTTCTACGACGATTGGCTTCTCCCAGAACGCGAACGCCTGCGCGCGATCTACCTTGACGCGTTATTGCGACTCGTCCAGCACGCGCGTTCCGAAGGCAAGTACACGCGCGCGGTTGAACTCGCGCAGCGCGTTCTGGCGACCGATCGCGCGAACGAAAAAGCGCATCAACACTTGATCTTCTGTTACATCGCGCTGGGCAATCGCGCCGCCGCGCTCAAGCAGTACGAAGATTGCGTGCGCGCGCTGCGCGACGAACTGGGCATCGAACCATCTACGGAAACGACCGCGCTCTGCGCGCGTATCCAGACCAAAATCGCCGCCACGCAATCGCCCGAAGCCGCGCTCACCAATTTGCCGATTCCGCTGACGAGTTTTGTGGGGAGAGACGGGGAGATAAAGGAACTGAGGGAACTGATGGAAACTTCGCGCCTTCTGACTTTAACCGGCGCGGGCGGGTGCGGCAAGACGCGCCTCGCCATTCAAGTGGCGACAAAATTCGCGACGGAAAATCGCTTCAAAAATGGTGTGTGGTGGGTGGACCTCGGCGCGCTGGGCGATGCCGCGCTCGTGACGCAATCGGTCGCGCGCGTGTTCAATTTGGGCGAAGCGCAGGGAGCGGCGCTGCTGTCCGCGCTCACGAATTATTTGCGCGCGAAGGAATTGCTGCTCGTCGTTGACAACTGCGAGCATTTGCTCGGCGCGTGCGCGCAGTTGATCAGCGCGCTGTTGAGCGCGTGTCCCAAACTACAAATTCTCGCGACGAGCCGCGAGGCGTTGAACATCGGCGGTGAAACGGTTTGGCGCGTGCCCTCGCTCGCGCTGCCCGATCTCGCGCCCGTGCCGCCGCTCGCGCAACTTCGCCAGTACGATGCGATTCAACTTTTCGTCGAGCGCGCGACGGCAATCGCGGCGAACTGGCGGCTCGTCGAAAACGCCGCGCCAACCGCGCAGGTGTGCGCGCGTCTGGACGGCATCCCGCTTGCCATCGAACTGGCTGCCGCGCGGCTAAAGGTGTTGTCGGCGGAGCAGATCGCGGCGCGGCTCGACGATCGTTTCAATCTGCTGACCGGCGGCAGTCGGACCGCGCTGCCGCGTCATCAGACGCTGCGCGCGACGATGGATTGGAGTTACGATTTGCTCTCGGACGCGGAGCGCGCGTTGCTGCGACGGCTGTCGGTGTTTGCCGGAGGGTTCGCTTTGGAAGCAGTCGAAGCAGTATCCAGTATCCAGTATTCAGTAAACAACCCACTGAACACTGAATACTGTTCACTGAATACTGTGGATCTGCTCACGTCATTGATAGACAAGTCGCTCGTCGTCGTCGAAACGCGCGGCGGCGCGACGCGCTATCGCTTGCTCGAAACGGTGCGGCAGTACGCGCGCGAGAAACTGCGCGAGGCGAACGAAGCGCAAGTGTACGCGCGGCGGCATCGCGATTGGTTTCTCCAAGTCGCGGAACAAGCCGACCCCAAAGTACGCAGTCGCGATCAACTGGAGTGGTGCGAGCGGCTGGAACGCGACATGGAAAATTTCCGTGCCGCGCTGGCGTGGTCGCTTGAGCAAAGCGACGACGCGAACGCCGAGCGCGCGCTGCGCCTCGCCGGCGCGCTGTGGTGGTTCTGGATGATTCGCGGCTATTGGAATGAGGCGCGCACCTGGTTCGAACGATCGCTGGAGCGTCGCGACGTCACACCGGCGCGCGCGCTGCCACTCGTGGGATTAGCCGTGATGGAGTATTATGTGGGCAACACGGCGAAATGCAAACCGCTATTTGAAGCAGCATACGCGTTGTATCAACAAGAGGGAGACAAGCGCGGCACCGCGTTCACGGCGACTCTGCTGGGCACAGCGATGTACGACGAGGCAATCGCGACCCCGTTGTTCGACGAAGCGCGCGCGACCGCGCAGGCATTGAACGACGAATGGCTTGCCGCGCGCACGGACATCGGGCAGGGAATGTTTTACGCGATTCAAGGCGATCCCGCGCGCGCCTGCCCGTTCTTCGAGTCTGCGCTGATTCATGCGCGCGTCGCCGGCGACCGCTGGTTCATTCGCAATTCGCTGGATTTCTTGGGGTCGGCGGCGTTCGCGTTGGGCGAGGATGATCGCGCCGCGACGTTGTTCGCCGAAAGTCTGGAGGTCAGCCGCGAACTGGGCAACAAGAATGGCATGGCGCAACATCTCAACAACCTGGGAAAGGTCGCGCTGCGCCGCCGGGATTATCGTCAGGCGCGCGCGTACTTCGAGCAGGCGCTGGCGCTTCGCCGCGAGATGGGCAATCCGCGTGGAGTTTATGATTGTCTCTGGTCATTCGGCAGAATGGCGGCAGCGGAAGCGCAATCCGAACGCGCCGCGCGGCTCTTTGGCGCCGCCGCGCCCCTGACCGAGATGCTCAACGGAAGAGATCGCCGCCCATATCTGGACGAAGCGAGCGCGCTGCGCGAGCAGATGGGCGAAGCGGCGTTCGACAAAGCGCACGCAGAGGGACGCGCGATGACGGTGGAACAAGCCGTGGAGTACGCGTTGGCGTAGGGGTGATCCTTGTGGTCGCCCAGACCTGACAGGTTTTGGAAAACCTGTCAGGTCTTTTTCATTTAACGGTAATTTAACGATGACGGTGTATGCTAGGTCACGATGGGAGGAAAACGAAAATGGATACGCAGGCAATTTCCCGACGTCAATTTTTGATTGACGCCGGCACACTCGCGACCGGTTTCGTGACCGGTGCAGGCATCGTCGGCATCACCTCTTGCGCGCCGCAAGAGATCGTCAAAGAAGTGCCGGTAGAGGTAGTCAAAGAAGTGGTCAAAGAAGTGCCGAAGGAGGTCGTCAAGGAAGTCGTCAAAGAGGTGCCCAAATGGCCCTGGCCCTACGCCAAACTCGATCCCGAACTCGTTCGGAAAAAAGGACACCTCCGGTGCGCTGAGGGTGGATGCGGTTACGGCGCATTCGCGGCGATCATCGAGGCATTGCGCGAACAAGTGGGATTCCCGTACACCCAAATCCCGACCGAGATATTGTATTACGGCAAAGGCGGCGTCGTCGCGCTGGGAAGTTTGTGCGGCGCGTTGAACGGCGCAGCAGCGGCGATCACGTTGGTCACCAGTTCATACAGCGGACTGGTTTCGCAATTGGCGAATTGGTACACCAAATTCGCCTTCCCCAGCGATCTGAGCAACCAGTACGCCAAGGAGCGCGCCTTCCAAGTGGGCTCCGACAAGGTGCTAGTGACAAGCGTCGCCAACTCGCTGCTCTGCCGCGATTCCATCGCGAATTGGCGCAAAGAATCCGGTTTCTCTTCCGGTTCGATTGAACGTACCGAACGGTGCTACCGCTTGACCGGCGATGTTGCCGCGCAGGCGGTGATGTTGCTCAACGAAAAGTTGTGATGTCGCGCCCATTGTCCGACAGGCACTCGCGGCAAAGGTCGCGAGAGGACGAAAAGCGCGCGACACTTTCCAAAAGGCGTAGGACAAATTTGCAAATTTGTCTTACCTTGAAAGGAGGATTGCTATGACTTCAGCAGGTTTGTTGGCGTACTTTACCAGGTACAACCCATCGATCTGGCCCATGCAAGTGGTCGTCTACGTATTGGCGCTCGCCGCGGTGTTCCTTGCCTGGAAGAAAAGCAAGTACTCTGATCGAACCATCGCTCTCATCCTTGCCTTCTTCTGGCTCTGGAACGGGATTATGTTCTTCCTGCCCGTTGGCGCAAGTGGTTCCCAGTGGTATGTCTTTGCCGCGTTGTTCGTCATCCAGGGAATCTTGTTTCTGATCGGCGTTGCCAAACCATCGGTTTCGTACCACGTCGGCACAGACATCTTTTCGATCACTGGGATCGTGTTGATCTTGTACGCGCTGATCGGCTCTCCACTCGTTGGCGCATTGGTGGGCCACCTCTATCCCCAGATGGCGCTCGTCGGCTTGTTTCCGTGTCCGACGCTCCCCTTCACGTTCGGACTTTTGCTCTGCACAGACAGCAGGATTCCGAAATATCTCCTCATCGTCCCATTCTTGTGGGGGCTGGTCGGCGTGATGACGATCTCTATCGGCATGGTGGAGGATGTAGTCATGTTGCTGGGCGCGCTCTTGGCAACCGCGATGATCGTCTATCGTGATCGCATGGTGTTGCCGGGAACCGCGCCGCGACCGGTGTGATCAACGCGCGCAACAAACGTATGAAATAAATGAAGTGCGGGTAACTCTCCGGCGTGCCTGCCGTTTGAGAGCCTAGCCGATCAACATGGCTTTATCGTCGTGTATCCGAACGGTTACCAGAGCAGTTGGAACGATTGCCGTAAAGCCATGTTATTTCCGGCGAAAATTGAAAACATTGACGATCTAGGATTCATCCGCGCGCTCATCACAAAATTCCGCGCCGATTTTGGCGTCAGCACATCGCGAATCTTTGTGATGGGATACTCGCTCGGCGGCGACATGGCGTACCGGCTCGCGTTGGAAATCCCCGATGAAATCATAGCTGTCGCTATCGTCGCCACAAACCTTCAGACGGATGATAATTTAGATTGTCGCGTTGTGGGGAAACCGATACCGGTGCTGATTATGAACGGGACCAGTGATTCCATTATTCCTTACAATGGAGGATTTGGGGTTGGGGGAGAAATGATTCGTTCGGCGCAAGCATCTGCCGAGTACTTTGCCAAGTTGAATGGACATACTGCTTCTCCCAAGACCACGCGCTTGCCGCACCAAATCGCTTCCGATCCGGTTTTCGTAGATCGAACGGTCTGGAGCGAGACAAGCCAGAGGTCGTGCTGGTCACGATCAATGGGGGTGGGCATGTCGTACCACATCCAAAGCTAACATACAGCGAGGATCTGAATGGTCCCGTCGAAATCTGGGAGTTTTTCGCGCGGCAGCCGGCGCGGAAATAAGCCAAGACTTCCAAAGTCCCCCAAGACTTCGGAAGTCTGTTTTACGCCGCAAACTCGTAACCGCAATTCGGACACGTCACCAAGCCGCAGCGCTTTGCCAGCGCGCACACCGCGCACTCCGCCGCGTCGTCCGCGCTGAATTGTTTGCCGCACAAGGGACAGCGAATCGCGGACGGAGGACGGATGACCGATGACGGATGATCGTCGTCCGTCCTCCGTCTTTCGTCTTCCGTCCTAAAGAATCGCCAGCGCATACCGCGCGACTCCTCCCACGACCACCGCGAGCACAATCGTAAACGTCGCAATCCCGATTGCCGCGCGCGTGCCGAGTTCTTTCCGCAGCACCGCGAACGTCGCGAGGCACGGAATGTACAGCGTGTTGACGAGCGCGTACACGAATATTTGCTGCGGCGTCATAAACGACAGTAGATTGTCCGCGCCCGAACCGTACTGCACGAGCGCGAGCGTCAACAGAAATTGCAGCGCGAGTTCCTTTCGCAGCGTCGCAAAGATCAGCGTCAAGCCCGCAATTGCCGGCAAACCCAGCCAGCCCTCCACAATCGGCGCGAGCGGCGCGCTGAAAATCCAGATCGCGCCGGTTTCGTACAACACGCCCATCACGAAACTGCCGATCAACACAATCGGCAGCGCAGTCAAAATGAATTCGCGGAAACGAAACCAGGTCTTGCGCGCGACGACGCTCGGCGTCGGCACGCGGAACGGAAACATTTCCATCACGAGATCGTCGGAACGCCCAGGCATCAGCCGACTCAACGCGACGCCGGTCGCGATGATCAGCGCAAGCGAAATCAGCAAAATCGCCGCGCCGTACTGCCAGCCCGCGAACAACGCCGCGCCGCCAGCGATGACGGCAGTACGAGCGGAACACGGCGTCAGCACGACGAGCGTCGACGCGATCACGCGCTCGCGCCGCGTCGTCAACACGCGCGTCCCCATAATCGCCGGGACATTGCAGCCCGCGCCGGCGAGGAGCATAATCACCGCGCGTCCGTGCAAGCCCAAACGTTTCATCAGCGCGTCCACCAGAAACGCAATCGAATTCATATAGCCGCTATCTTCGAGCAGCGCGAGGAGCGCGTAAAACGTCAGCACGTACGGAATTCCGATTTCGAGCGCGGCTTCGATCCCCGCGTCGAAACCCCACAGTGCGATTTTTCCCAAGATACTTTCGCCGAAGATCAGCGCGACGACGGCTTGGATGGGCGGCGAGACGAACGCCTCCCAGAAACCCGCAAACGCCTCCGCCATCGTTCCGCCTGCCCAGAACAGAAACGCGAACAGCGCGATCAGCACGCCGATCAGCGTCGGAATTCCGGTCAGCGGCTGAATCGACGCGCGCCACAATTTCACCGACAGCGGTTCGCGTTCCGCGCACTGACTAGTCGCGTGGCAGGCGATCTCCCGCGCGAGTGCGTGCCGCGCGCGCGGCAAATGCAAACTGAGCGGCTCGCCGACGCGCGCTTCGATTGCCGCGCTCAACTCGCGCGACCGCGCGAGGACTGCCGCGCCGCCCGACGTTTGCGCGACCGCGCGCGTCAACTCGGCGTCGTCCTCCAACAGCAAGATCGCGAGCGCGCGCGGCGTCAAGCGGTACGGCGTTTCGGCGAGCGTCGCACAAATCGTGCGCGCAAGCGCGTCAATCGCCGTTTCGATCTCGATATCGTATTCCGGCGCGGCGTGCGTTGCGCGCGGCAAGCGCGCGGCAGCGTCGATCAATTCGGCGACCCCGTTGCCGCGCGTGGCAATCGTCGGCACGACGGGCGCCCGCCGATCGCCGGATAGACGCGCGGCGTCAATCGCGATCCCGGCGCGCGTCGCTTCGTCCATCAAATTCACCGCGACGACGAGCGGCAGACCCAGGTCGAGGTACTGCAAAACGAGATAGAGATTGCGTTCGAGATTCGTCGCGTCGGCGATCGCGACAATCGCGTCCGGCGGGTTTTCCAGCACGGCTTGGCGCGCGACCTGCTGATCCTCGCTGTGCGCGCCGAGCGCGTACGTGCCGGGCAAATCGATGACGCCGATCCGTCTGCCGTCGAACTGCATGACACCCAGGTTCAGCGCGACCGTTTTGCCCGGATAATTCGCGGTCTCGGCGTGCGCGCCCGTCAGCCGATTGAACAACGACGATTTGCCGACGTTCGGATTGCCCGCGAGCGCGATGGTTAGATCGGCGTTCGGAAGATGTTGCGTGATTACGTGACAGGATGACATTTCGAATTCCAAATTCCAAATTCTAAATTCCAAATTCGATAGCGCGGTCTTTGAATTTTGAATTTAGAATTACGAATTTTCAATTTCCTTGATCCAAATTCGAGCGGCTAGATTCCGCCCCAGCGCGTAATGCGCGCGTCCGACGCGCACCATCACGGGACCGCCGAACGGCGCGACGTTCTCGACTTCGATTTCGACGTTCGGGAGCAAGCCAAGCGTCGCCAGGTGCTGCAACGCGGCGGGCGTTTCTGAGCCAATGCGCGTGATGCTCGCGCGTGTCTGCGCCGCGCACGCGGACAACGCTCGCGTTGGCAAAGGCGTGGCGGCGGGCGCAGACGGAATCGGGTTGCCGTGCGGACAAGTCGCCGGATTGCCGAGTTCTTCGGCGAGCGCTTGCGTCGTTTCGGCGGAGACGCGATGCTCCAGTTCGTCCGCTTGGACGTGCGCGCCGGGCAGATCGAAACCCAGCACATCGGTCAAGTGACGTTCGACGACGCGATGGCGGCGCAGTAACGCGCGCGCGCGTTCCCGACCGGCGGGAGTGAGCGCGAGCGCGCCGCCATTCAGAGCGATTAGAGATTGGGAGATTAGAGATTGAAGCAAGTCAAGCGAGGCAGCGTTCAATTCGCGAGCGAGATCATCGCGCGTGAGCGTTGCGCCGTTTTCCTCCGCGCGCGCGAGCGTCAGCAGAATCATCTCCGCCGGTTCGTCGCGGGGCGAGCCAGATTGGAGGGGAAATCTGAGCACCGATCGAACCTCCTGTCGTAAGTTGGGGTAAATTCTGATTGTTAGTATAATCTAACAATCAACGTTTGTCAACTTTACCAGGTGGAGATTCGGTCAAAAGTCGGTCAAAGTTTGAGGATTATCCTTCGACTACGCGGCAAAGACCGCCGCTCCGCTCAGGATGCTCGCAATTACACGCGATACAACACGTCCATGTACAGTTTGAGCACATCGCGCACCATGCCGCGCAATTCGACGGCGGACGCCATCCCGTAAATCGGGCCGACGCCGGAGGGCGCGTCCGGATTCCCCGTGACGAACACGACCGCCTCCCGCAAATCGGCGATGAAGCGTTCTGCAACGCCGGGTTGCGTGTGGCGCAGCGTGACGCACAGATGAACGGCGGAGGGCGAGTGCAAACCGTTCAGCCCCCACTGTTTCTGCGTCATTCGCTCCATCACTTGGAAAATGTCCAGCGTCTCCGATCCGAACGCGAGGACGAAGAGCGGATCGCCGATGAGTTGCAGTTCGGAAATTTCGCGAATGCCTTGCTTGATTTTCGTCGCGGTTTCGAGAATCGCTTTCGCGGCGCGCAGGTAGCCGTCTGCGCCCATCGTCACCAGCGCCGCCCAACACGCCGCGCTCAGCGCGCCGGGACGACTGCCCGCGATGGTCGGTGAAAAATACAAACCGCCGGGCCAATCGGTCGAGATAAAATACTGAAAGTGGCGCAGTTCCGCATCGCGATACAGCACGACCGACGTGCCTTTCGGCGCGTAGCCGTACTTGTGCGTGTCGGCGGAAATCGAAGTGACGCCGGGCAAACGAAAATCGAATGGCGGGACCGGATAGCCAAGTTTTTCCGCCCACGGCAAAAGAAAACCGCCGAGACACCCATCGGTGTGAAAGCCGATGCCGCGCGCGCGCGCGAGTTCGGACAGTTCCTCGACCGGGTCGACGATGCCGTGCGGAAACGGCGGCGCAGAGCCGATCAGCGCGATTGTGTTCGGCGTGAGCGCGGCGCGCGTCGCGGCGAGGTCCGCGCGAAAATCGTCGCCGACCGGCACGCGCACCATTTTGATCCCAAAGTACTGCGCGGCTTTGTCGAACGCGGCGTGCGCGGTCGTGGGCGCAATGATTTCCGGCGCGGTGATGTTTTTCGTTTCGCGCGCCCAATCGCGGTACGTTTTCATCGCGAGCAAGATGCTTTCGGTGCCGCCGGAGGTCACGGTGCCGCACGCGCCTGCCGGCGCGCGCAACATCCGCGCCGTCATCGCGACGATTTCCGCTTCGAACTTGGTCGTCGAGGGCCAGACGTCCGCGTGCAGCGGGTTGCTTTGCGAGTGGAGCGCGTAGACGCGGTTGATGAAATCAATGTGCGCGGTGTCGCCATGGTAGACCGCGCCCGAAACTTTGCCATCTTTCCAGCGCGCTTCTTCGATTGATTTCAGTCGCTCCATCTCGCGCAAAATCTCGTCGCGCGCGATACCGGCGGCAGGCAATTGCGCGAACGTGAGAAAGCCCTCGCGATACGGCTTGAGGGATTTTTCCATTTCAGGAATCAGGTCTTCAAATGGGGACGTGTCCATGTGTGCTCCAGAGAAGGGGTAAAGAGGGGATAAGAAGGCGTAGAAGGCAGAGACGGCGAGGCGGCGCGCCTTCCTCCCTTTTGCGCCTTCTCTGCCCTCTTATCCCCTCTTTACCGCTCTGACGCGGTTCAACCGCTCGTAGATTTTCCGATTTTGTTTGTAGAGTTCCACGAACTCGGCGAACAACTTGTCGTACAGTTTGCGATGGGCTGGATTGGGTTGGTACTCGTTTTGGATCTGAACGTGGCGGGGCACGTCGTTAAAGCGCGTGTACCCCAACCCGACCGACGCGATCAACGCCGCGCCACGCGCGTTGGCGAGAATCGGTTCTTTGACTTGACGAATCGCGCGGTTCAACACGTCGGCGTGAATCTGGCACCAGACATTTGAATTCGCGCCGCCGCCGACCATCCGAATCGGATTCATCGGTCTGCCGCAGAATTTTTCGACGGGACCGAGAATCCAACGCGTGTTGAGCGCGACGCCTTCCAGCACCGCGCGCACGATGTCCGACCGCGTATTTTCGAGCGACAGATTGTGGATGCCCGCGCGAATCCAGCCATCGTCCACCGGGGTGCGTTCGCCGAAGAGCCAGGGGGTGTACAGCACGCCGCGACTGCCCGGCGGCGCTTGCGCGGCGACGTGATTGAGCGCGGCGAAAAAATTCTCCGGCGTTTTCGTCGAGAGCAACGCGTCGTCGTGATACAAAATGTTGTCACGCAGCCAGGTCAAATTGCCGCCGGCAGTTTCTTGCGCTGCCATCAGCAAAAAGCGATCCGGAATCGCGCAGGGCAGCGACGCCATCACAGTGGCAAGATCAGTTTTCTTAAACGGGAGATGCGTCGCAATCCAAGACGACGTGCCGAGATAGATGTGCGCGGCGTAATCGTCCACCGCGCCCGAGCCAATCGCCGCGGCGGGAACGTCGAACGCTCCGGCGACGACCTGGGTATCGCGGCGCAAGCCCAACTCATCGGCGACTTGCGGCAGCAGCGGGCCCAGCACGTCAATGCTGCGAACGATGTCGGGAAATTTGTCGCGATCGATGGTAGACCGTCGGATCAAGCCGTCGTGATAGGTGATGTGTTCGGGACGGCGATTGTCGGTGACCCAGCGCGCGATGACGGAATCGCACGTGGTCACAAATCTGCCGGTGAAACGGAAATTGATGTAATCGAGAACGTCGAGGAATTTGTGCGTGCGGCGATAAATGTCGGGGAGTTCGTGCTTGATGTAGAGCGCGTGACCGAAATCGTCTTTGCCGGAGAGAAACGGCGCGCCGCCCGTGAGCCGAATCCATTGCAAAACTTTGGTCAGCGCGTAGCCGTCAATGTTGATCAGTCCGCCCGCGATTTTGCGCGTGTGTTCCGCGCCGCGCGTATCGAGCCAGATCAGCGCGCGCGTCAAGCCGTTGCCCGCGCGATCGACCGGAACAGTGCCGAACCCATGCGTGCTCGCGCAGACGGCGATCACATCGGCGCGCGGCGCGCGCGTTTGATCGAGCAATCGGTTTGCGGCGATGACGATGGCGCGCCACCAAGCGGTGGCATCTTGTTCCGCGCCGCCGTTCGGCAAAATGTAGAGCGGGACGGGTTCGGAATTCCAACCAAGCGCGTCGCCGTAAATCGTAAAGAGTCCAACTTTTGCGCCGGAGGTTCCCAGGTCAATCGCCAGGATACACTTGTCGTGGTTTGACATTTGCCATCTGCGCGGTATTTGTTCAACCTTGCGAAGGTTCGGCTTGAATTCGCGTCTCGCGTGAATTCAACCTTCGCCAGGATGACTGTTACGGCAGGTTCGTAGCCGCAATCAATTGCATAAATGCGCCGACCACCTTGGGATCAAAATGCGTGCCGGCAAGTGTTTGGATGCGTTTTAGGATTTTCGCGGGGCGCCAGGCGGCGTGATACGGACGCACCGACTGTAAAGCGTCCCAAACATCCACAATCGCAAAGATGCGCGCTTCGAGAGGAATGGCTTCGCCCGCGGGCTTGAGGTACTCGATGGGCGCGAGCAATTCGTACGCGTAAAGCGGGTGCTTGCGCATCTCCGCCCATTCTTTGGCGTTCAGCCGATCCGGTTTCAGCAAGATACTTTCGGGCACATTCAATTTGCCGATGTCGTGCAGCAGCGCGCCGCGGCGGAGGTGGACGAACTGCGTTTCGGGCACATTCAACGCGCGCGCGAGGCGCAGCGTCAAATCGGCGACGCGCGTGGAATGTCCCTGCGGTTCGCGTTCGAGCATCTCGAGCGCGCGCGCCCATCCTTCGATCATCGCATCGAAGGCGACGCCCAATTCCACGTTCGCGCGTCCCAGCGTTTCGAATTGCGCGGCGTTGCTGATCGCGATTGCCGCGAGTTCGGCGAGCGTTTGCAGAAAATCGAGCCACTCTTGATCGGGATCGTGCGGCGCGCGATGGAAAATTTCGAGCACGCCTTTGATTTGACCGCGCGCGATGAGGGGCGTCGCCAAACATGCCGCGAACGCGTCGTCGACAGAACACGTCATCCGCGCGCCGGACTTGAGATCGGGGACGATGACGGTCTGTCGTTCGACAGCGGCGCGTCCAGCCACGCCTTCGCCCAGATTGACCGCGCGTTTTACATCCGCGCCGCGCAAGCCGCGCCCGGCGGCGGATTCAAGTTGCTGGGTGTGCGGATTGAACAGAAGAATATCGGCGGCGTCGGCTTGCAATTGCGAGATCACTTGATCGAGCAAGATGTTGAGCGTCACGCGCAGATCGAGACTCGTGCTGATCGCCATGTTGACCGTTTGCAATGCGGTGAGCCGACGCAAGCGGCGTTCGGTCAGCGCGTTCAACTGCAGGCGATGGATCGCGATCCCGGCGATTTCGGCGACTGTCGTCAAAAGTTGCACCTGCTCCGGCGACAAGGCGCGCGGCAACAACACGGAGGCAAAGAGCACGCCGACAGTTTCGCGCGTCGTGCGAATCGGCAGCGCCGCGCCGGCAAGATTCGGCGGGACTTGCGCGCGCGCCGATGGGTGCGTGCGGGGATCCGTCTTGAATTCGTTCGAGATGTGCGATTGACCGGACAAAAAGACCTGCCCCGCGATGCCATCGCCCGGCTTGAGGCGCACGTTGATGTTAGGGAATCCACTCGCGGCAACCTGACACAATTCATTGCGCGCCGTATCGTGGAGCCAAATCGTGACCGCCGCCGCGTCGATCATCGCAAGCGTTTCATTCGCGAGGATCGGCAGCATCTCGTCCAACGTTTGCGCCACCCGCAGCGCGCCCGACAGTTTGTTGACCGCTTCGAGATGCGCCAACCGTCGGTACGCGTCGGCGTCCAGGACAGGTTTTCCAGATTGCTGAGGAGTTTGATTGAGCATCATTGCCAACTCCAGGGAACGACCGCCGACGACTGACGGCAGACCGCGATCATAAAGCGGCGGTCGGGAGTTCTACGAAACGTTGAATCGAATGGAAATCACGTCGCCGTCTTGGACGATGTACTCTTTGCCTTCGAGGCGCAGCAAACCGCGCTGACGCGCTTGCGCGAGACTGCCGCTCGCGATCAGATCGGCGTACGCGATCACTTCGGCGCGAATGAACCCGCGCGCGAGATCGGTGTGGATCGCGCCCGCTGCGTCGACAGCCGTTGCGCCGACCGGAATCGTCCACGCGCGCACTTCGTCATCGCCGACGGTGAAGAACGCTTGCAAACCGAGCAGAGTGTACGACAATCGAATGACTTTGGCAAGTCCCGCTTCTGTAATACCGTATTCCGCGAGAAACGCGCGGGCGTCCTCCGACGACATTTGCGCGATTTCCATTTCGAGTTTGCCTTGCAAGGTCGCGAGCAGCGTCTTTTTGTGATCGTATCTGACGATGGTCGCCGGATCGGTGATCGCGCGGTCGCCGACGTTCAGCACGACGAGTTGCGGTTTGATCGTCGTGAGCGCAAGATTTTTGACGAGGCGCGCTTCGTCGTCACTCAGTTCGAGATCGCGCAACGGCAGTCCGTTTTCAAGGTGCGGCTTGAACCGCTGGAGCAGCGTTTGCTCTTTCAGTTGCGCGTCGCGTTCGGCGGGCGCGCTGATCCGCTTGGCGCGCGCGGTTTGCAGGCGTTCGAGGCGTCGCTCAACGACCGCAAGATCGGAGAGAATTAACTCAGTGTCAAGAATTTCGAGATCGCGCTGTGGATCAACCGTCTCTTCGATATGCGGGACGGTCTCGTCTTCAAACGCGCGGACGACGTGGAGGAGCGCGTCGTTCTGCGCGATCTGATTGAGCAACGTACCGTCGAGTCCGCCTTTTTCGCCGATGCCGCGTTGGAGTCCGGCGATGTCGTTGTACTGCACTTGCGCGCGCGTCGTCTTGCGCGGGTTGAACATTTTCGAGAGGATGTCCACGCGCGGATCGGGCACGTCGACCATCGCGGTATGGATTTCCAATTTGCCGGAGGAGTACGCCTCTGTTTCGATTTGTCCGCGTGTGAGCGCGTTGAAGATCGTAGTTTTGGTGCTGTTGGGTAGTCCGATGATGCCGATTTGCATGGCGGGGAGTATAGCACAACGCGGGGAAAATGAAAAACCGCAGATGCACGAGCGCTGCGGTTTTCAAAAACTCCGCTCGTTGCATCAAGCGAACACTTCGACCGGAACTTGGATTGCTGTCTTTGGCTTGTTGTGTTGCTCGTAAATGGCTTTGAAGCGGCGTTCAATCTCAAGCAAGGTTGTCCCGGCGTAGTATCGTTCGCCGCAGCGCAGACACACTTCGCATGGCACATCGCGCACGACGAGATAGTTCCCATTGCGCCGATAAATGTATTCCACTTTGCGTTCTTCAAAATCGCTGTTGCCACAAATATGACAACGAGTCTCGTTCATGGTTGCCTCCTGCGCGTCCACGGATCATCGAACTTGGGCGACTTGGGGATGTAAACGGTGACGATCGCAATCGATTCGCGATACCACCCACAGACGGCGTGAATCGGTTTATCATTCGCAAAGCCGAGAACCAAGCAACTCTCTCCGCGTCCTGTGTCTGGATACTGTTCAAGTATTTCACCATTCAGCAACGCGTCGCGGATTTCCGCGATGGCGATGCCTTCATCGGCGGCTTCCTGATCGGCGTGCGCGCTGAGAACGAATTTGCCGTTGCGGACGAGTTGCTTGATGGCTTGGATTTCCACGTCGGTTAACTCCGAAAAGCATTCGCTGATATGGCGCTATCTCTCACGCCAAGTATAGCACACTTTCGATTGTTGGGAAAGCCAATAATGCCGATTTGCTTGGCGGGGCGTATAGCACAACGTGGAGAAAAAGAAAAACCGCAGATGCACGAGCGTTGCGGTGGGTTGTGGAGATGGCTAACGCCGTGCTCACCACTTGGCGCGAGCGAAGCTTGAGTTAGCCCGTTGTGCAATGAGTTGTTCTGCCTTCTACTCTAGAGACATAACGAAGCGAAAGAAAGTATCACAGCCGTAGCCGCCGGTGTCGCGCAAGATTTCCCCCGAAAGTCCAAATTCTGATAACCGAAGGACTAGTGTTCTATATTCCTGTGGGGACATGCTCAAGAAAGTCGAGAAGACCTGTCGGTCACCACGCGATGACCAGTCAACTTTCAGCCGACGAATGTTGTCACGGTGAAAACCAAAACCTAGGAATATTACTTTGGAAGCATCGGTGATAGCATGATACGCTGCTCTAAATTCAGCATTGCAAAAGTCGTTCTGAGTTTCGCGTATCTCATGAATAATATTAATCGACTTGGAAATATCCCGAATGGAATTGACGTCATTGGTCTTGGCATACGGAATTTCGGGGAATGCTCCCAGAATGCCGTGGACATGGATAATCGGAATTCTCTGCAGTTCTACCAATGCCTCCTCTGGATTCAAATCAAAACGCGCAATCAGTGCATGATATAGATAAGCCTCCAGAGACCTATCGTAATTGTATGTCACGATCGTCAATCTATTTTCAGCAAATGGAGATTTTGAAGATCCCAGAAGACTGTTGAATAAGTATTGGTACCATCCAGAATCGTTGGGTGGAATATAGACGATCTACGTCTTCGAACTGCTTTAAACAGTGAGTTATCAGGTACTTTCCGAGCGCGATATCTGAAGGGACCGTTTCCAAGAACGCGTCGATGGAGGAATGTCCGGAACACGAAAGCCGAGTAACGATCTGGTCTACGTTCTTTAGACCAACACTCAGGAAGCGATATGCCCCTGCCGCCCCGATGTAATTGCACCACATTGGCGATGAGCTGCATCCCGAGCGGATATCCGCAATGAGTGCTTGAACCAGCACCAAGAACCAGAACTGTTGGCTTGAGAATCGACATGAGTCCATCCAATGTTTTCGGCAGAATTATTTTTGCAGAAATCTTTCTGCAAAAGACTCGCGCAACTAGATTAACATGAAACAGCATACTGGTCAATTCCTGGAGACACGACTCTCGTTACATTCCCCTTTCCAATATCTCCTTCAACCGCTCCGCGATCTCCGGGTCAACCGGCATCAGCCCGATTTTGTTTTGCGTCGGCTTGGGATCGTAATCAATGTGCTTGATTTGCAAATGTCCGTCTTCCCACACCGCGTACGTCGCGCTCGGCAAGCCGTGGCGCGGCTGACCGAGCGACCCAGGGTTGACGATGTGCGCGCTGCCGACGCGCCGAATCGCCGGAACGTGCGTGTGTCCTAGCAAAATCACATCCGCGTCAACGCCATCCAACTCTGCGCGCAATTTGTCTTCCGCCATCATCGAAAAATCGAGCGCGCGCGTCAGCGGTTCGCGCGGCGCGCCGTGCGCGAGGAAAAAGCGCGCGCCGCCGAGTTCGACGCGCGCGGTCGGCGGCAGCGACGCGAGGTACGCGCGATCGTTCGCGCGCAGTTGGCGGAGCGTGTGTTCGCGCGTCGCGATCGCGAGATCGCGATATTCCGGTGGCGACGCGAACTCCGCGCCGGTCGCGATCGCGTGATCGTGATCGCCGCGGACGATGTGCGTCGCGTACGCGCGCGTCCAGCCGAGACACGGCGCGGGATCGGGACCATAACCGACGAGGTCGCCGAGAAAGAAGAGCGCGTCCGGCGGCTTTTCGACCGCGTGCAGCGCGGACAGCGCTTCGAGGTTGGCGTGGAGGTCGGAGAAAATTATGATTCGCATCAATACGCGTATTCTACTTCATCTGGCAAATCCCCGCAACCTCTACCCGCGCTTCGTCCAGCAACTCTTCGACGCGCGCAGAATCGTTCCACTCGAAGCGCAGCGCGATGCCGCAATCGCTGGAAAACTCGCGCGGCGTGGGAATCAGTTTGACGACGAGACGCGCTTGCGCGAGAATTTTTTCTGCGCGCAGCGCGGCTGAATTCGTGTGAAACAGAACGACCCCGTGATTCATTCGTGAACGATTCTCCTCACCGCGTCAACGGTCGCGCGAATATCGTCCGTCATCGTGAACACACTTGGCGCGAGCCGCACCGTGCCACTTGGAAACGTGCCCAACGTGCGATGCGCGGCAGGCGCGCAGTGCAAACCGACGCGACACAGCACGCCGAATTCTTCATCCAGCCGCAAGCCAATTTCCGAAACTTGCCGCTTTTCGACAGTGAACGACACAACCGCCGTACATTTCGCCGCGTCGCGCACGCCGTGAACGACGACGCCGGGAATATTTTGCAATCCTTCGATCAACGTCCGCGTCAATGCAACTTCGTGCGCGCGAATATTCGAGATTCCACGTTCCATCACAAATCGCACGCCCGCGCCCAACCCCGCGATGCCGACGCCGTTTGGCGTGCCGCTTTCAAACTTGTCCGGCAAATCGTCCGGCTGTTCTTCCGATTCCGAGCGACTGCCGGTGCCACCGCGCCATAACGGTTCGATGAGCGCCGCGTCCACATTTTCGCCGAGGACAAGTCCGCCGGTGCCGGGCGGTCCGCACAAACTTTTGTGCCCGGTGAACGCGAGTAAATCAATTTCCATCGCTTCGATGTCAATTGGCAAAACACCAGCCGTCTGCGCGGCGTCCACCAAAATTAGCGCGCCCGCCGCATGCGCGATGCGCGCGATTTCCGCAATCGGCAAAATCGTGCCGACGACGTTGCTCGCGTGATTGACGACGACGAGCCGCGTGTCGAGTTCTATCGCGCGGCGCATCGCGTCAAGATCGAGTGTACCATCGCGCGCGCACGGCACGACGATGACGCGCGCACCCGCGCGTTCGAGCGCGCGCAATGGGCGCATCACCGCGTTGTGTTCCATACTCGTCGCCACAACGCGATCTCCCGCGCGCAGAATGCCGCGCAGCGCGAGATTGAGCGCGTGCGTCGCGTTCAGCGTGAAAATCACGCGCAGCGGATCGCGCGCGTGGAAAAGTTCGGCAATCGTTTCGCGCGCGTCGTACACGATGCGCCCCGCCGCGATGGACAAGCGATGTCCAGAGCGCCCGGGGTTGCCCCCGGCGCGCTCCAGAAAATTCGACATCGCGCGGATCACCGCGTCCGGTTTGGGGAACGACGTTGCCGCGTTGTCGAGGTAAATCATTTTTTCAGCAACAAACGAAAACCCTCGCCGGGTTTCGTTTCGATTGCGACTGACCATCCGGCTTTCTTGGCGATGCGCGTGACGTTATCGCGCGATGTGCCGGAATCCAACAACACTTCGACGGTGCCGCTGGTCAGTCGCTTCAACAGTTGTTCGGTTTGCAACGCGGGCTGCGGGCAAGACAGCCCGCGCGCGTCTACCGTTTTGATTTCACTCATTTCGATTCTCCTTTGTCAGACCTGACAGGTTTTTGGAAACTTGTCAGGTCTATATTTCGCGAAAAGTCAATCCAATCGCCGCGCACACGATCAAGCCGACGATCACCGCCGCAGGACCAAACGCGCTCGGACCCGCCGCGGAACTCGCGAGCGAAAAGTTGTGCGCGAATCCCGCGCCGACGATCATGCCAAGCGCGAAGATCGCCGCGTCGCCGTCGCCTTCGCCGGACATGATGAGTTGCCGCCCCGGACAGCCGCCCGCAAGCGTGAACGCGAGTCCGGCGAGAACCATGCCGCCGAAATTCCAAATCGCGTCGGTGTGCGCGATCGGTTGTTTTTCAAACCCAGGATTGAATTGACCCAACACCAGATTCGTCGCGAACGCGGCGAGAATGA
This sequence comes from Candidatus Aquidulcis sp., assembly GCA_020723345.1. Taxonomy (GTDB): domain Bacteria; phylum Chloroflexota; class Anaerolineae; order UBA4142; family UBA4142; genus VGOB01. Next base: position 56,137 of record DYJA01000037.1, read on the forward strand.
ACGCGACGATGCCGTTGAACAGGTGCGCGTCGCGCAACAAAATGAGATCGCGCAAACCGCCGACCGTACAAAAGCGACTGCGCTGCGCGAGAAAACCGATCAGCAAACCAACCGCAAGTGAAATCAACAACGGCGCGTGCTGACTGCCGGGTCCAGTCGTCGAAAAGAAAATCGGACCGGTCGGATTGCCGCTCGCGTCTTTCGCGCCGAATTGCGGCGCGAACACAAGCAGCGCGAGCAAGCCGAGCATCAGCGCGGGCATCACCCAGCCCAGCGCGACCGGCGCGGCGCGATTGCGTCCGAGCGAGAATCCCATCCGCAAGAAAACGATGCCGATCAAAACGCCGACGAACAAGCCGACGATGCCGGCAATCGCGTTCCAATCGCCGCCCGCAAGGCGCAAGTACGCGCGCCACGGACAGCCGAGGAAGACGAGCGCGCCGATCACCGCGAGCATACCCAGCACGAATCGCACGAGCGGCGACGAACCAGTGCGCGGTTTGAATTCGCGGAACGCGAGCGCGGCGGCAAGCGATCCCAGCACAAAGCCGATGATCTCCGGACGAATGTACTGGACAACTGCCGCGCGGTGCAAACCGAGCGCGCCGGCAATGTCGCGGCTAAAGCACGCGACGCACACGCCCATATTGCCGGGATTGCCAAGTTTGACGAGCAGGGGCGCGAGGATACCGATGACGACGCCCGTCGCAATCGGTCCCCAGCGCGAAGAAAAGAAACGAGCAAGTGAAGACATTGTGGACTCCTGTTGTCGTTAGATTTTTTGCCGCTTGTGGCGCAGCGATCCGACAACGGAGCCCGAGGAAGTTGTTTGTAGTACGCGCTTTAGCGCGCTGAAGCGCACACTACAAACGGGGCGACGCTGTGGAACGACGCGCGCACTGCGGCGCGACGAACGAGTGGATGCGTCACGCGCATCTCACCTGTCGCGATTCATAATCACGTTTGGCGGTAGAATCGGAACACAGCGTCACCCCCTTTCGTTGCGTACATCGTATTATACTCAGGTTCTCTGTTTATCCTAAATTTTTTGTCGGGTAGTTCATCTATCTTCTTCTTCGTCCGATCGTCTCAATCAAAAAAAACACGATGTTCGCGATAACGATCGCGTTGACACTCCAAAAAATCAAGGGAATTTGATACAGCCACCAAAGCGTGCTCAGAATGTCACTGCCGGTAATGCTCGGAAGCAGAATCACACCCAACGATGGCGTAGGCGTGGGTGTCGGCTTGGCAACCGCAACATTACCCGCGCTAAACAACAAGCTGCAAACACAAATCAAGGTGAAAAGTCCGCTGATTGCAAGTAACAATTGCCTCAGTTTTTTGCCGGCGATTTGTGTACTTGGCAAAGGACTGGGTGTTGGTATGCTTGACACAGTTCTTGGCGCGGTAGGCGATGGCGCAAGTTGCCCCAGAATTTTTTCTTGCCACGCGTAAGGATCACTCACATACCTCAGTTGAACGGCTCCCAAGCCCGCTGTCAAGACGAGAACATGTCCATAGCCGATGACACGACCAAGATACGGTTGGTATGCAGAAACGCGCTGGACATGCGAAGCATCAAGCGGAACAACAATTCGTTGGTGGCTAATAATGCCACGTTCGACAATCAATCGGTCAGATTCAAGTGAGTATAGTGAATAGGGTGCATCTCTGAAACTGTGAGCACACCTGTTCGGATTAAGTTGACAAATGGTA
>DYJA01000038.1:0-13126 GCA_020723345.1 Candidatus Aquidulcis sp.
GCGTCCAATAATGGTCTTGGCTTATTTCCGATAACGTCTATTATAGCGTGAATCACCCAGTTTTCAATAATGCGATCAGAGTGGTATAATTCAAACGGTGCGCGATTCCGTTACGGAGGTTTCAGCGATGACATCTCAACAAAAAATGATCGTGATCATCCTCGCGCTCGTCAACGGCTTGTGTTTTTGCTGCGGCTTGCCGATTGCCATTCTGATCTTCAGCGGCGACTCGTCCGGGCTGACGACGGCGTTTCTCCCCGCGCCGTCAGCCACGCCGACCAAGCCCCCGCCGACATTTCCGCCGACGCTCGTCCCCAGCCCAACGCCACAAGCGACGGCAACGCGCGTCGTTCAAGCGCCGCCGACTCCGGTGCTCACGCCCGCCGAATTGGGTTGGACGTTGTACCCGTTGCCGCAAGAAGGTTTTGCGATCTCCGTCCCAACCTCGTGGGCGGCGCAGAACTTCGATCCGGCTACGCTCGCGTCGCTGATGCAAAAGGTCCAAGAGAAAAATCCGCAATACGCCAAAACTCTCGGCAGTCAAGCGCCGCAAATGGCGGCGGCAGGGATCAAATTCATCGCGATTGATCTGACGCCACAACCCGATGCGCCCAACTTCGCGACGAATCTCAACGTCATCCACCTTGCGATTCCGCCAGGGGTGACGATGGATAATTTCGTCAACACGAATGTGACGCAGCTGGAAAGCAGCGGCGTCACCAAATCGATCAATCATCGCCGCGTCAAACTGCCCGCGGGCGATGCGGAAGAACTACGCTACATCGCCGCGATGGCGATCAGCGGCGCCGAGAAAACGCAAATCGCGATCACGCAGTACCTGATCCTGCACAATCGCGATGGATACGTCCTCACGCTGACCACCGATCCGAAATTGGACGCGAAATATTTTCCGACGTTTGAAAAGATCGCCAGAAGTTTGCAGTGGACGCAGTGACGAAAGTGATGAGAGATGAAAGGTAGATATGGCGAAAATCGAACTTGTTAATATTTGCAAAACGTTTCAAGCGCGCGGCGCGCATCTGTTGGCAATCCCATTTCCATTCCGCGGCGAGTCCGGCGGGAATCGCCCGCGCAGAGATTTTTCAATCGAGAATCTGAATCTCACGGTTCCGCACGCCAAGACGCTAGTGATTCTGGGTCCGAGCGGCTGCGGCAAAACGACGCTGCTCAAAATCATCGCGGGACTGTTGCCGCCCGATGCGGGTCAGGTTTTGTTCAACGGCGCGGACATGAATGCGGTGTCACCGGGCGAGCGTCGCATCGGGATGTTGTTTCAAAGTTACGCGCTCTACCCGCACATGACCGCCAAGACGAACATTCTCTCGTACTTTGTCTTCCGCAAAAAGACGCCCGAACTGGACGCGCAAGCGCGCGCGAAATACAAACGCACGAGCGAATTGCTCGGCGTCGAAATCGAGTACCTGCAAGACCGGATGCCGCCGACCCTGTCCGGCGGTGAACGACAACGCGTCGCGCTCGGACGCTGCATCACGCGCGACCCCGCACTCTTTTTGCTCGACGAGCCGTTCTCCAATCTCGATCCGAAACTGCGCGAAAAATATCGCGTCAATTTGAAAACGCTCCTCGCGCAATTCAACATCACGACGGTGTACGTCACGCACGATCAGCAAGAAGCGTTGATTCTGGCGGATCTGATCGCGATCATGGACGCGGGTAAGATCGAACAAGTTGGCACGTACGAGGAAATCTACACGCGACCCAAGAATCTCTTCATCGCGGAATTTCTGAAACTGGGAATCGAGACGCCGCCGATCAATTTGCTCGACGGCGCGCGCATCGCGTCATCGCTCGCGGGAACGAAAATCGGCGCGCGACCGGAGGACGTGGTCGTTTTGCGCGCGCAGAGCGAAAATTCTTTGCGGGGAACTGTCGTCAACAAGATGGATTTGCCGCTCAAAGGCATCGTTATCTTGACGATTCGCGTCGGCGAGAGCGAAGTGGTGACCCAGGTTCCGCTCGCGCAGAATGTGCGGCTCAACGACGAAGTGTGGCTCGGTTTCAAAAAGTATCACGTGTTCGACGGCAAGACGGGCATGCGGACGCAGACGGTTACGGCAGAGTGACGCGCGCATGACATTGCGAGCACTGTGTTGCGCGGGCAGCCTGCCCGCAGCGGGCTAGCAGCCCGCTCCACATCGCTCGCAATGACACGGGGCAAACGGAGAATCCATGTCCAACATCGAAAACGCAAAAAGGATCATCGGCGAACGCGTGGAATTGTTCGCGCGTAATCGCGAGCAATATCGCGGCGCGGACTATAAAGAAGCGCAACTGCGCCGCGAATTTCTCGATCCACTTTTCGAGGCGCTCGGCTGGGACGTGACGAACAAACAGGGTTGGGCGGAACAGTACAAAGAAGTCGTCAACGAGGACGCGTTGAAAATCGCGGGGACGACCAAAGCGCCCGATTATTCGTTTCGCATCGGCGGCGCGCGCAAATTTTTCGCCGAAGCGAAAAAGCCCGCGCTGACGCTCAAGACCGACGCGACGGCGGCGTACCAACTGCGCCGCTACGCGTGGAGCGCGCAACTCCCGCTTTCGATTCTCTCCGACTTTGAAGAACTCGCGGTGTACGATTGCCGCGCGCGTCCGTCGGAAAAAGATTCGGCGAAGATCGGGCGCGTCAACTTTTTCACGTTCGAGCAATACTTGGATCGGCTCCCGGAAATCTACGCTGTGTTTTCCAAAGACGCGGTGCTGCGCGGCTCGTTCGACCGGTACGCGCAAGAACAACCGGGACGCGGCGCTGCGCCGGTCGACGCGGAATTTTTGAAGGAGATCGAAGGATGGCGCGTGACGCTCGCGCGCAATATCGCGACGCTGAATCCGCGTCTCGCGCTCGACGAGTTGAACGACGCGGTGCAGCGCACGATCGATCGCATCATCTTTTTGCGAATGGCGGAGGATCGTGGCGCGGAAGAGTACGAGCGGTTGCTGCGAATCGCGCATCCGCTCGCGCCCGCAAGCGCGGAACAACTGCGCGCGCTGTCGTCGGAACAAATCGTCAAACTGGGCGCGCTCGTCGGCGACAGCAAAAGGGGCGCGGGGAGCGTGTACGCGCGGTTTATCAATTTGTGTCGCGACGCGGACGACAAGTACAATTCCGGCTTGTTCGATTTCGCGGCGGACAAACTGACGCCCGCGCTGATCGTGGACGACGACAAATTGCGCGGCATCATCGCGGATTTGTACTATCCGCGTTCGCCGTACGAATTTTCGGTGCTGGCGGCGGACACGCTCGGCAATGTCTACGAACAATTCCTCGGCAAGGTGATCCGGCTCACGGCGGCGCATCAGGCAAAAGTCGAAGACAAGCCGGAGGTGAAAAAGGCGGGCGGCGTTTTTTACACGCCGACGTACATCGTCGAGTACATCATCAAGCAGACGGTCGGCAAAATGATTGAGGGGAAATCGCCGGAAGAAATCGCGGGGGCGCATCCTTCGACTGCGTGGCGCCCGCATCCTGAGCGGAATCGGAGCGAAGCGGAGATGGAGTTGAAGGACGGACGCCACTCCGCTCAGGATGCTTCGCCCCTACGCGTTCTGGACCCGGCGTGCGGATCGGGATCGTTTTTGCTCAGCGCGTACCAATGTCTGCTCGATCATTGTTTGAATTGGTACGTCGCGCATCGCGACGACAAACAATCGAAAAATAAAATTTACGAGAGCGCGAAAGGTTGGCGGCTGACGACGGCGGAGAAAAAGCGAATTTTGACGACGCACATTTTCGGCGTGGACATTGATCGCCAGGCGGTCGAGGTGACGAAACTTTCGTTGCTGCTCAAGGTGTTGGAGGACGAGACGCGCGAAACGCTGGGCAAGCAGTTGTCGCTTTTCAAAGAACCCGCGCTGCCGAACCTGGATGCGAATGTAAAATGCGGAAACTCGTTGATCGGCGCGGATTATTTTGCAGGGCAATTGTTGCCGGACAAGGACGAATTGCGGCGCGTGAATCCGATGGATTGGGCGCGCGAGTTTCCTGAGATATTCGACCGCAGAGGCGCAGAGAGCGCAGAGAAAAAACAAGGGTTTGATTGCGTGATTGGGAATCCGCCGTACATTCGGATTCAAACGATGAAGGAGTGGGCGCCGCTCGAAGTGGAGATTTACAAGGAAAAGTACACGGCGGCAAGCGCGGGCAATTACGACATTTACGTCGTGTTCGTGGAAAAAGGTTTGAGTTTGCTCAAGCCGGGCGGACGACTGGGATTTATTTTGCCGCACAAGTTTTTCAACGCGCAGTACGGCGCGTCGTTGCGCGATTTGATTTCACGCGGCAAACATTTGGCGCACGTCGTTCATTTTGGCGATCAGCAAATTTTCTCCGGCGCGACGACGTACACGTGCTTGATGTTTTTGGACAAGGTGGGCGCGGACGCGTGCCGCTTTGTAAAAGTGAACGACTTGGACGCGTGGCGCGCGGACGGCAAAGCGGTTGAAGGCGCGATTCCGGCAGAGAAAATCACGCGCGCGGAATGGAATTTTGCCGTAGGCGCAGGCGCGGCGTTGTTTGAAAAGTTGAGCCAGATGCCGGTGAAGTTGGGGGATGTGGCGGAAAAAATCTTTCAGGGATTGGTTACAAGTTGCGATCCTGTGTACTTTCTTGATCCTATCGGGGTACAGGCAGAAGGTTTCATTAGAGTACAATCCCAAGCCACCGAAAAAGAGTACAAATTGGAGACCGAGGTTGTACCTCCACTTTGTAAGGGTTCAAGAGATATTCGACGATACACAGCCGCGCCATCAAAGCGAGTCTTGTTCCCGTACGACACAAAAGCATCTGCCGAATCAGGCACTTCGGTTCTCATCACAACTAAGGATTTCTCAAAGAAATTTCCGAAGACATGGAAGTATCTTGAAGAAAACTACGAAACGTTGCGGAACCGGGAAAAGGGCAAGATGCGCCACGATGGGTGGTACGGATATGTGTATCCCAAGAGCATCTCACTCTTTGCCAAAAAGAAGATCCTCACGCCATCAATCGCGGCTAGTGCTGCATTTATGCTTGATGTTGAGGGTGAATTGTACTTTGTGGGTTCAGGCGGTGGCGGTGGTGGTGGCTACGGAATTATTCTTGATGACAAATGTAAAATGGCGTATGAATACGTCTTAGGTTTGCTGAACTCACGCCTGGTTGATTATTACCTTAAGCAGATCAGCACACCATTTAGGGGTGGATATTACGCGTACAACCGCCAGTACATCGCGCAACTCCCCATCCGCGTCATCAACTTTGACGACGCGCACGACGTAGTCCGGTATCGCCGCGTTGTCGCGCAGGTGGAGCAAATGCTGGCGCTGCACAAGCAGCGCGCCGCCGCGCAGACCGCCGCCGACCGCGAGTTGATCCAGCGGCAAATCGACGCGACGGACGCGCAGATCGACGCGGTGGTGTACGCGTTGTACGGATTGACGGAGGAGGAGATTCGGATTGTGGAGGGATGACAGCGAACAAGATCGAATTAAACGGACGCTCGCCGACAGGTTTGTCCGTTCAATCCGCAGTTGTCCGTTGTCCAATCCAGCGCCGCAACAGAAAGGCAAATCCAATGCCCAGAATCAAATTCCCAGTCGTCAAAGGAAAACAAGTCGTCTTTCCGAAAGATCATATTTGTCCGTGGTGCCGCAAACGCAGATTGAGCAATCCGCCCGGCGCGGCGATTCTGAACGCCGGCGCGCTGCGTCCAACCGCGCCCGAGTGTTACGAAATGGCGCGCGACGCCGCCGCGATCATGTCGCTGATTTGGCACAGCAACGATCCAGCAAACTACGACGACGCCTCCGTCGAAATCGCGGAATTGGTTGACACCGGGTAATTCGATCTCGAGTTCTGCTCGACCGATTGCCTGCGCGCGTTTCTGAATTACTGCGTGGACGAGTTGGAGCGGCGCAGGAGATCGCGCAAGAAAAATTTGGAATACCAAAACCGCTTGGCACGGCGCGCAAGGCGTGGTATAATAGCAGCCAGGAGGTGATGTCCGTGAGCGACGTGATGATGACAATTGCAGTGCCAGAGCAGGCAGTCCGCCGCGCCACGCATCAGGCGTCTTTGACTCACCAGCGCGTCGAAGATGTGCTAACTCGCTGGTTAGATTGGGCGGCTACCGAGATTCCCGTTGAGACGTTACCCGACAATGAACTTTTGGCGGCATGTGATTCGCAACTGGAAGAAGACCAACAGCAAGAATTGGAGCGCTTGTTGGCTGAGAGTAGAGAGGGGTCGCTCGATTCCGCAGGGCAAGTGCGCTTGGGCGAACTGATGCAAGTATACCGCCGTGGGCTAGTCCGCAAGGCGCGGGCGCTCCAAGTTGCGGTACAACGCGGACTGCGCCCGCCGCTCAGCGCGGTAGCCGCGTGAAATGCGCCTCTCTCGAATTCCTTCAGAAGTGGCTGACCGTGTACGACAAGCCGCGCGCAATCGCTGTGGCTATTGTCAGAGCCCACAGCATCTCGTGATGGCGCGTCTAAGTGGAGCATATCATTCCCCTCGCGCAAGGTGGCAGCGATGACGAGTCCAATTTGTGGCTGGCATGCCCAATCTGCAATGGGCACAAGAGCGACAAGACGACTGGGCTGGATCCCGTATCTGGTACGCGGCAACCGCTGTTCAATCCGCGCGTACAGATTTGGCAGGAACACTTTCGTTGGAGTGAGGATGGTTTGCGAATCATCGGGTTGACGCCAGTGGGTCGCGCTACCATACAAGCGTTGCACCTGAGCGACGACCTTGACACGCTTCAAGTGCGCGCTTATTGGATCCAAGCGGGCTGGCATCCGCCTACTGAAACGACGAATGACGAGTGACGCGGTTTCGCGTCACTCGTCGCCTTTTGGCGCGCACGCGCAAGGCGTGGTACAGAGAATGTTGAAACGCACCAACAGCGCGCCGCCGCGCACACCGCCGCCGACCGCGAGTTGATCCAGCGGCAAATCGACGCGACCGACGCGCAGATCGACGCGGTGGTGTACGCGCTGCCGAAGGGGGTTGACGCAGGAGGAGATTCGGATTGTGGAGGGATGACAGCGGACAAGATCGAATTAAACGGACGCTCGCCGACAGGTCTGCCTGTTGGATTCGTTGTTATCCGCCGACCGGTCATTTTTAGGAATCGTAACGATTACGTACGCGGGTACAGACCCGATATACTTGCAGTTTTCCGCGATTCGATGTAAATAGAACCCATCACGAATTTATGATCGGCGCGTCTTTGTCGTCGCGCTGCCAATGCTCGTCAAAGGCGTCAACGAATTTTGAACGAATAAACGAATGGTTGATCCTTGCGAAGGTTGGCTTTTCACCTTCGCAAGGTTGATTCACAACTTGTGGAGCGAATAATGTCTGGAGTTCAGTTCTTGAGTGTGGCAATCGTGGCGGCAATCGTCACACTGCCTGCAGTGAAATTCATTCCGCGCGCGCGTCAGTCGCCTGCGTTTGATCGCGTGTTGTGGGGCGCGACTTGGCTGCTGGCTTTTCTGGGCGCGTGGTACGCGGTGGATAATTACGCCGGGGGCGCGCAATTGGCAGCGCTGGCGCTAGAGGAATTTGCGCGAGCGGCTGGCGCCGCGATCGTCGCGGGCGCGGCGGTAGGCGCGCTGTCGTTGAACATACTTTTGTGGCTGATGGATCGCTTCATGGCGGCGGGACCAGACGAAGCCGAAGGCGCGCTTGAGCAGAACGAGGTCGAGGAAGAAAATGTCGGAACGAATTCCGAAGCACAATGACGCGCAAACTCGGCAGATTGGTAGTCCGTTGCGATCACCGCGTTCGTGCGAGCGATTGGCGAGGCGGGAGGATAGCGCGTCGGTCAATCTTTGGTTTGCTCGTGGGCAGGATACCCAAACAGGATCTCCAGCCCGCGATAGGGTCTGAGCACTTCGCCCGTTGCCTGTTGAAGTCCCAAGGTGGCAACCGCAAAGACGATCATTCCGATGGAGAAAATCGCGGTTAGCGCGAGGACGAATTCGCCGGGCAGAGGACCGATGGCTGTGCGCGTGACAAACTCGCTCCACGAAACGATGGTGGTCGGCTGACTCAAGTTCTTGAATACCCAGACGATCAACATTCCCAGAAAGATCGCGAGATAGTTGCGCCGCAAGCGACGCCCCAGCGCTTCCCAGATGCTGATCGTAAAGCGCGGATATTGCAGTGATTTCGCCAACGATTCCGCCCAGGTTGGCGAGGGCGCGAACGGCGGCACGAGCATCGCGGCGAAGAATTGGGTTTCCATCAGCCGGGTGCGATAACTCCACAGTTCGTAATAGCGGTAGCGCCGCGCTTCGATGAATAGGAAAACGCCGAGCAAGCCAAGCGTGAACAAAATGACCGCATGATGACGCGTCGAGTCGCTCAGCACAAAAGTGATCGCCGCGCTGGCGGACAAGATTGCCCAGTTCGTCGTCGCGTCCAGGCGATTGCGCCAGGTGTTCGCGCGCTGAATCTCCGCGCGATAGTAATGCACCATCGCGGTGTTGAATTCGGCGGGACGCATCGCGTAACCGCGAAATGTCCAGACCGGTTCGTTCGCGGAGTTGGGTTGATTTTCCATATCGCTGCTCCTCGAATTGCTTCCGTTATAACACCCCCGCGGGGAACTGTCAATGCGCGCGTATCTCGTATTTGATTCTTGGGCGCATTTAAGGTAAAATCAGGATGGAAAGTTCCCCAAATCACTTTCCACGGTTTGGTAGGGGGAGACCTAAACTGCAATCCTGGGTTTTTCCGCTTGATTGGTGCAGTTTGGTTTTGGGCATCGAGCGATCTAGTTGCGCGTGGTTGAGCAATCATGATCAAGAATCCCAGAACGTACTCAAGCGATAAAGAACTTGTTGCTGTCTGCCTCGAGGGAAATCAGCAGGCATGGAATGAACTAGTCGCGCGTTATCAGAGACTAGTCTATTCGATTCCGCGCCGCTATGGTTTATCGACGAGTGATGCTGACGACGTTTTCCAAAATGTTTTCACCATCGTGCTCAAGCGACTGGGCAGTTTGCAGAATCGGGAATCGCTCGCCGCGTGGCTCATTACAATCACCGCTCGCGAAACATCGCACTTGGCGGCGCGCCGGCGTCCAACGCAAGAACTAGATGAGCGAATGGAAGATGGCGCAGACCTCCCTCCCGATCAGGTGCAACAATGGGAGCGTCAGCATATCGTATGGCAGGCGCTCGAACAGTTAGGCAACCCTTGCCGCGAACTCTTGACCGCATTGTTTCTTGACCCTGCTCCAGCCAGTTATGTGCAGATCGCGCACAAGCTGAAAATTCCCGTAGGCAGCATCGGTCCCACGCGCGCGCGTTGTTTCAAGAAATTAGAAACCATTCTCGTCGCGCTGGGGTATAGTCAAAATTGATCGCCAATCAAAAAACTCCTGCGTTTTTTGGGGGCGTGGTATCATTTATCCCTCACAGGGGCTCTTATTATCAGGGATGGTCATGACACAATGGATGTGCATCCAATTCTCTACGAAGATCTGATCGACTATGCCGCAGGTGAATTGATTGCAGAAGAGTCTGCGCTAATCGAACAACACTTGAAGGGCTGTCCCGAATGTGTGGCGACAATAGCGCGTTTTCGAAGCGTTGGTTCGATCCTGCGTGCCGATATCGGTCAAGTCCCATCCGCGCGCACTGTCGCGCGCGCGCAAAACATCTTCGCCCAATCCCAACGCGCACAACGAACTCGCAGAATAGAAGAGGGACTGTGGTCTCTTTTGCGAATCGGCAATCTTTCTCCCGCAACTGCCATCACTGTTCTGCTGATTGCTACGCTGGCGCTTTACGTGGGCATGGGCTTGGTGATAGGGCAGAACGCAGGCCCGGGAGATTTTCTGTATCCACTCAAGACGGGACTCGAAGACCTCAAAGTTGCGACAACGCTACGTAATTCGGACAAGGTGAAACTATATTTGGATTTAGCCGGGGCGCGCTTGGACGAAATTCGAACCCAAGCGAGTCAGCAGCAATTCGATAAGATTCCAGACACAGCGATTGCCTATGAAGCCCATGTCCAATCCTCGTCCGATTCTTTGTCAGCCGTGTTGAGCAAAGACGTCATCCAAGCCAAGCCATTGGCAGAGATGATGCAGAATACCTTAAATGGATATATCGGTTCTTTGACGACGCTGACCGAAGAGGTTCCCGAAGAAATCAAACCGATTCTCCGGCACGCAATCATGGTCTCTGGATCGGCGGTGTCCGTTGCCATCCACGTGCTCAATATGCCTGCAATCGTTGCGCAACCGACAGCAACCCCGCGCGCACCGGGGCTTGGCGCGCCAACAATAGGTGTGACCTCGCTGCCGGTTCCTACCAATACACGTGTCATCCCAGAAGCGCCAACGGTGGGGATACCTGTTACAGGTAAGCCATCCGTTCCAGCCGCTGGACGACCTCCACCCACAGGTCCGCCCACCGCTGGACGGTCTCCACCCGCAGGTCAGCCCACTGCCCCATCGGCAGGGACAGTGGAACGTTGTCAATCGTCTGTCCAACCCAGATCATCGGGGATCATCACCAAAGTGACGATGGCGCAAGGATTTCGACAGCCGGATGGGGAACCGATCAATCCGCGGGAAGAGTTCGCGCCAAAAGATATGGTGTACGCGGTGATTCACATTCAGAATGCGCCGGCAAACACCAAATTCAAAGCGCTCTGGTGTGTGACCAATGCAGGGTACGCGGCATATCCCGATACCAAACTAGGCGAAGCCGAACTGTCATCCGACCACACGCGGAACATCTACTTTAGTTCGCTTCCAACCGGAGGGTGGCCCGTCGGAGAATACCGGGTCGAAATCTATGTGAACGGCGTTCTTGACACGACCAGAAAGTTTCGCGTGAAATAAGCCAAGCGTAGACGAGGTCTCTTTTCTGGCGAGCCGACACCAGACAGGAAGTGAGTTGCGAAGTACGCGAAGCAGAAAAAAACGAGCGACAACCTAATTCGTTGCCGCTCGTTTTTTTCTGCGCTCACGCGCGTCACGCCGACTTGCGCGCCGCCGCCAACTGCACGCGCGCAAAATGCAGACGCTCGACTGCCATCGCGGCGACTTGTTTCATCAAGAGATATCCCATCCGGCAATCCACCTCGCACAGCGCGCGCAGCGCTTTCGCGTCCACGCGCAGCACGCGGCTCGGCGCGGCGACGCGCGCGGTCGCGGTGAAGGTGTACGGCTCGATCAGCGCGGAGATCGCAAAGGGTTCACCCGGATTGATTTCGCCGACGAGCAGTTGGTCGTGGGAATCGCCAGCCGCGTAGAACAAATCTACGCTCCCTTCGATCAACAAGTACAGCGCTTCGACGGGATGTCCCTCCAAGAACAGTTCTTTGCCCGCTGCCACACTCAATTCTTCCGTGACCATCGCAATTGCCTTCTGTTGTTCTTCATTGAGACAGCAGAAGAATGGATAGCGTCGTAAGACTTCGGGTGAGACCATGTCGCTCCTTCCTTGTGAGTCAATCAGTCGATCAGGCAATCGGTCAATCGGGCAATCAGTGACTGGCTGACTGGCTGATTGACTGATTACTGATCGCCCAGTTGCCCGATTACCAACTCCACCGCCTTGGGCACTGCACTCGCTACCGCGGGCGACAATTCTTCCGAAAAATCGTACACGTTTTGCGCTTCAACCGCGACGATAAGAATGTCGTTGGGCAATACCGCGCCCATCGTGCGCCCGACTTGCAGCGCGGTTTGCAGCGTCGTTTCGTGCGCCGAAGCGAGATGGCTCTGCGCGTAATTCGGCAAATCCTCTAGCCGAAACGAACTCACAGTCCCTTGCGGCTGGCGTCCGGTGTTGAGCGCGTCGATGATGATCGCGCGATCGTATCCGATCAGACGCTCCATCAAACTCAACCCGCCGCCGGAGTGAAAATCAATCTCGACATGCGGGTCTGCGATGCGCGTTTTGACCTGCTCCGCGACGCGCCAGCCCACGCCGTCGTCGCCGAGCAGCGGATTGCCGAGACCGAGTACGAGTACTTTCACATCGCTTCAGTAGCAGGGGCGCAGAGGAGCAGGAGAGCAGGGGGGATTTTCTCCCCTGCCCCCGCACTCCCCTGCTCCCTTGCGTTAATCGCAAAATTGCTTCAACACTTGCACGATCGCGCCGCGCGCGTCGCGCACCGTCACTTGCAGCGGCATTTGACCGGGCAGCGAATGCGTCGCGCAGCCAAAACAGGGATCGTACGCGCGGAACGCCATCTCGATGCGATTCAAAATCCCTTCGCTGACGACGACGCCTTGCTTGATGAAACTTTCTGCCGCCTTCTTGATGCTCATTGTGATCGGCGCGTAGTTGTTCGTCGTGCCGACGATCAGATTTGCTTGCGTCACGATGCCGCGCTCGTCCGTCCAGTAATGATGCGTCAGTGTGCCGCGCGGCGCTTCGACAATGCCGACGCCTTCGGTCGGTTTCTCGGTTGGAATCGTGCGAAAGTTGTCCGACGTGATTTCGGGATCCGTGACGAGTTCCACCCAGCGTTCCGCCGCGTACAGCAATTCGATCAAGCGCGCCCAGTGAATCGCGAGACGTTGATGCACCGGCTTGCCGCCGAGCGTCGAGTAAAATTTTTCGTACTCGGCTTGCGCGAGCGGCGTCGCCATGCCGTCCGCCGCGTTCAAGCGCGACAATGGCGTCGCAAAGTATACACCCGAATCCTTGCCGTCCACAAATCCTTTCCAACCGATCTTTTTCAAGTACGGGAATTTGAGATACGTCCACGGTTCGACGTGCTCCGCGATCCAATCGGTGTACTCCGTTGCCGCGTACTTGCCAAGCCGCGCGCCTTCCGGATCGACGACGCTCACTTTGCCGTCATAGAAATTCACCTTGTTGTTGTCGTCCACCGTGCCGATAGAGTACGTGCGATGCGTGTAAATGTCGCCGAGAATCAAATCGACGTACGCTTTGTTGCCCAGCACAATGTCGCCGAACAATTTCAAACTGAACTGCGCGAACTCGATTGCCCAGCGCCCCATCTTTTCGATTTCGTCGCGCTGTTCTTTCGTGATGCCTTTCGACAAGCCGCCGGGGATCGAAGTGCAAGGATGCACTTTGCGCCCGCCGATCATTTCGATCACGG
>DYJA01000038.1:13136-57767 GCA_020723345.1 Candidatus Aquidulcis sp.
TAGTCCGACTTTGTGGATCACGCCCAGGATGTTGCGTTCCGCGACCGGCGCGTCGGGACCCATCACGAAATCGGGTCCGCCGAGCGCGTAAAAGTGCGTCGTGTGATCGGTGACATAGAATGCGCTGTAGAGCAGTTCGCGCAGCAGTTTCGCGGGGCGCGGAATTTCGACGTGATACACCGCGTCCGCGGCTTTCGCGGCTGCCATGTGATGCGCTTCCGGGCAAACGCCGCAGATGCGCCCGGTGATCACCGCCATTTCTTCGATGGGACGCCCGACGCAGAATCGTTCAAAGCCGCGCAATTCGGGAATTTGAAAATACGTGTTCGCGACGTTCCCGTCGTCGTTCAAAAATATTTCAATCTTGCCGTGCCCTTCCAGGCGAGTGATTGGGTCTATGGTTATGCGTTGCATGTTACCTCCGTGGTCAGTATTCAGTATCCAGTGTTCAGTGACTGAATACTGAACACTGTTTACTGTTTACTGTTTACTGTTCACTGCTCCACGCCGCCTTGCTTGCCCTCAACAACGACCCCGGCATTCCAAAGCGATAGAACATTCCAGCCGGATCGGGAATGCCGTCCAGAATTTTTTCGACTTCGTTGGGATCGCGCGAGTCAATCACCGACGCGACCGCGTTCAACAGGCGCGCGCCGTGATCGGGCGAATCTTCCGTCGCGCCGTAGCAGCCGACGCACGGCACCGCGGCTTTCGGGCAGACCGCGCCGCAACCGCTGCGCGTCGCCGAGCCGCAGCACAGGATTCCTTGTTCGAGCAAACAGATATTCGGATCGGGTTTGAAATCTTGGATGCGCGCGAACTTCACGATCTTTTTCTCGTTGCGCGTGCGCGTACATTCCTCGCACACGCTCGAATTGCCCGCGCCGATCACCGCGCCGGTCGGCGGGAGTTGCGCCTTGCCCTGCAAAACCTGGACGACCAGATCGATCACTGCCGCGATTTGATGCGATTCCGGCGGACAGCCGGGCATGTAGTAGTCGACCGGCACGACCTGGTTGAGCGATTTGACTGCCGGATAAAGCGTCGGAATCGTGAGTTCGCCTTCGGGCGCGTCGAAGCGCGTCATCGGCAGGGTGTCGAATGGATTGTCCGTCGAAATCGTGCTGAACGCGGTGTCAATGATCGATTTCGTATTGCTCAGATTGGCGAGTCCGGGAATGCCGCCTTGCGTCGCGCACGCGCCGAACGCGACGAGGATTTGCGACTTGCGCCGGAGCAGATGCGCGATGTGTTCGTTCTCGTCGTTGCGGATCGCGCCGTTGAACAAGGTCAGCAGGATCGACTTGTCCTCCATCGCTTCCACGTCTTTGTATTTCGCGTCCATTGCGACGGGCCAGAAGACGACATCGAAATTCGCGTCCACGTCGAGAATTTTTTCGTGCGTGTTCAGCACGGCGATTTCGCAGCCGCCGCACGCCGCTGCCCAGTACATTGCGAATTTCGGTTTGCTCATGCTGCCACCTCCGCAGCCGCCAACTGTTTACTGTTAACTGTTAACTGTTGACTGCTTTTCCAGTTCAGTGGACCGAGTTTGCGAATCTCTTCCACCATCCGCGTCACTTCGGCGGCGAAGATCGTGCCTTCTGCCGCGCTCGCCCAGAGCAGTTGGAGCCGTTGGGGTTCAATACCCATTTGCGCGATCAAGCGTCGCATCAAAAGGAAACGGCTCTGCGCTTTATAGTTTTGCTCGACGTAGTGGCAATCGCCGGGATGGCAGCCGCTGATCAGCACCGCGTCCGCGCCATTCGCGAACGCTTGCAGCACGAACGTCGTATCGATGCGCCCGGAGCACATCAAGCGAATCAACCGAATGTTCGGCGGATATTTCAAGCGCCCCAGCCCCGCCGAGTCCGCCGCGCGGTAACTGCACCAGTTACAAGTGAAACCGATTATCAAGGGTTCGAATTTGTCATTCATAGTTTTATCTCCGTGGATCGTGTTCCGTGATGCGTGATGCGTGTTCCGTGTTCCGTTCACGTATCACGCATCACGCATCACGTTTCACGCCGGCACTTTCTCCTCCACGCTCGCGCCATTCACATTCAGCAGCATCAATCCATTCAACTGCGCCATGATCTGCTGGCTGCTGAAGACGGTACCGGCAATCGCGCCGGAGGGACACGCGGCAACGCACGTGCCGCAGCCCTGACAGAGCGCGGGGTTGACTTCGGAGTACGCGCGCTGTCCGTTTTTCTCGGGAATGTAACTGATCGCTTTGAAGGGACATTGGTTGTTGCAGATGCGGCACGCCGAACAACGATCTTTGTCGATGCTCGCGCGAATCGGCTCGACCGCGATTTCCTTTTGGTTGATCTTGCCGACGACACGCGCCGCCGCCGCCGCGCCTTGCGCGACGCTCGCCGGAATATCTTTGGGACCTTGCGCGCAGCCCGCGATGAAAACACCTTCGGTCATCGTCGCGACCGGATCGAGTTTGGGGTGGCGTTCGATGAACCAGCCCGCCGCGCTGCCGGAGATGCCGAAACGCTGCCCGACTTCTTTCGCGTCGTGGCGCGGTTCCAGCGCGGTCGAGAGCACGACCATATCCACGGGGACGCGTCGTTGTTTGCCGATGAGCGTATCTTCCGCCTGGATGATCAGTTTTCCTTCTTCGCCCGGCAAGCGCGCGGCGTCGGTCACTTCGGCGACGCGACCGCGCACGAAGAGCGTGCCTTCGCTCAGGACGCGTTGGTAGAATTCGTCGTAATCCTTGAACGCGGTTCGCATGTCGGTGTAAAAGTTGTACACCGTCGCGCCGGTCTTTTCCTTGATCAGGTGCGCGAGTTTCAAACTCTGCATGCAGCAGATCACCGAGCAATAATTGTTGTAGTGCTTGTCGCGACTGCCGACGCAGTGAATGATGCCGACCGACTGCGGCGCGGTGACGCCGTCGCGCAGCACGATCTTGCCGCCGGTCGGTCCGCCCGCGCTGGACAATCGCTCGAACTCCATGCTCGTGAACACATTCGCCAGACGACCATACCCGTACTGCGCGATGCGGCGCGGATCGAACGGATCAAAGCCAGTCGCGAGAACGATGTTGCCCACCGGGAACGTGACAAACTCGTCTTGCTGCTTAAAGTCAATCGCGTTCGACTCGCAAAACTTTTCGCATGCCTTGCAAGTGCCTTTTTGGAAAAACGTGCAGTTCTCGCGATCGAGCACCGGGAATTTCGGAACGGCTTGCGGGAACGGCTTGTAGATCGCTTTGCGGTGACCCAGCCCCGCCTCATACGCTTGATCGATCACTTTCTTCGGACATTTGTCCTGGCAGACGCCGCAGCCCGTGCATTTTTCTTTGTCGACGTAACTGGCTTTTTGGCGCACGGTCACGGTGAAATTACCGACGTACCCAGAGACTTGTGTGACTTCGCTGTACGCCATCAAGTTGATATTCGGGTGGTTTCCCACGGAAACCATTTTAGGCGTGAGAATTCAAGCCGAACAATCGAGCGTCGGAAAGGTCTTGTCGAGTTGCGCCATCCGACCGCCGATGGACGGCTCGCGCTCGACGAGGTAGACCTGGTTGCCGCCGTCCGCGATTTCCAGCGCGGCTTGAATGCCCGCGATGCCGCCGCCGACGACGAGCGTCGCCGGATGAATCGGCAGGCGCATGGGTTCGAGCGGTTCGTGATAGATCACGCGCTCGACCGCGCCGGCGATAATCGCTTTGGCTTTTTCGTTTGCCGCGGCTTTGTCGGTGTGAACCCAGGAAACGTGCTCGCGGATCGAGACAAGTTCGCACAGGTACGGATTCAAGCCCGCGCGCTTGCACGAATCGCGAAAAGTTTTTTCGTGCAGATGCGGCGAGCACGCCGCGACGACGACGCGCGTCAGCCCCAGTTCCTTGATGTCTTTGGCGATCAGGTCTTGCCCGGGGCTGGAGCACATGAATCGGTAATCGCGCGCGACGACAACACCGCGCGCTTTCAGTTTTTCGCCTGCCCACTTTGCCACACCAGCAACGTCGACCATTCCGGCGATGTTGCTGCCGCAGTGGCACACATAAACGCCAATCCGTTCTGTCATTGTTCCACCTCCTCGCTGCCAGGCATCACAGGCATCGGCAATGCCTCTTTCGGGCGGCGCGGCTTGTGCGCAGGTTTGGCTTCTTCCTCGGGCGGCGGCACCTGCACGCCGATGCGCGAAAGCGCCGGACGCGCGTCCACGATTTCCGCGCCAATGCCCAACGTCGCCGCGTCGAGACCGAACGCCAAGCCCATCATCTGCGTAAAGTACAGCACCGGCACATGATAATCGCCCTTGTAGTACCGATTCATCGCGCCCTGGAATCCGTCGAGATTCAATTGGCACATTGGGCAGACGGTCACGATGATGTCCGCGTGGTAGTCCGCCGCGCCTTTGACCAAGCGGCGAATCATATCGAACGCGCTCGCTTCGCTGATCTGGGTCATGTGCCCGCCGCAGCAGTGCGCTTTCATCGGATAATCCACGACTTCCGCGCCCAACACTTTCATCAATTTATCCAACGCGGTTGGATATTCCGGACTGTCGGTTTGTCCGTACACTGCCGGGCGAGTGAGCAGGCAGCCATAGTACGGCGCGATCCGCAAGCCCGCGAGCGACTTGGTCGCTTGTTGCTCGACGGCTTTGTAGCCAACGTCGTTCACGATCACGTCGAGCAAGTGGCGCGTCTTGACCGTCCCAGGTTTGTAGTGCAAACCGCCCGCGCCGAGCGCGACGTTGACTTTGTCGGCAAGCGCCGCGTCGTCGGTCAAGTACTTGTCGGCTTTGCTCAAGTTCAGATAACACGCGCTGCAGGGCGCGACCATTTCGCGCAAGCCATCCGTCTTCGCCGCGAGCGCGAGCGTGCGCGCGATCAGCGAGTACGCCGCCATCCGATTCAGCGCGATGTACTCCGTCGCGCCGCAGCAATTCCAATCGTCCACCTCGACCAACTCGACGCCGAGTGGTTTGAGAATCGCTTCCATAGATTGCCAGTACGGGTACCCCGCCGCGCCTTTTTCGAGCGAACAACCGGGGAAAACGCTGTACCTCATGCGGCACCTCCCATAATCTTGGCATCGTCTTCCGCTTCGATCTCCTTTGCTTTTGCCAAGATCGCGTGCAAGCCGTCCATCCCCTTGATGCGTTTGGGCGTGAAACCGATCCGCCCTTTCGTCACCATCCCCACGCCCATATCCGCAATCTTGAACACTCCAAAAGGGTTGTGCCGGAGCATGTGCTGCGCCATCAGTCCCAGTTCGAACGAGCGTCCATTGTTTTCGACCCAAAAGATAAACGTCTTGGAGAAATCGGGCGCGATGGACTCGTCGTACAACTTCGACTTGACGGACATGCGTTTGAGCGTGTACATTAAATCGGTGACGTGAATTTCTTGAGGACAGCGCACTGTGCAGTAGTAGCACGAGACACAGTACCAGGGGGTGTTGCTGCGCAGGACTTGATCCTTCATGCCCGCGCGTACCATCGCAAAGAGATCGCGGGGAGTGTGCTCCATGTCAGGACCGGACGGGCAGGAACCGCCGCATGTCCCGCATTGGATACACATTTCCAGGTGAGGGTTGCCGGGGGTGGCGGCAATCACCTGATCGAGGAACGTCTTGGGTGTTCCATTTGACGCAACTTGTTGCATACAAGAACCTCCTTCCCAAGTTAGATACGTTCGTCCTATCCTTGCGAAGGGATGTGGCTTTGAACCTTCGCAAGGGTGAAGGGCAAAAAAAGCAATCTCTAGGCGATCACCGCCATGAGATTGCGTCATCACGTACTATATCCAGAATTCGTCGGGCGAACAACCAGAACCCCAAGCCACTCCGCCTGAGGTTGACGTCAGCATTTCTGCTGTTGGCATTTCGATTGTACTGGGCATGGGTGCGAATAAAGTGGCTTAAGGGTCAAAATCCGGTCAAAAATGAATGGTATTTTCGGAACTAGTTCCCCCGAACCTTGCGAAGGTTGATTTGAAGACACCAGTCGAACTTGCGATCAACCTTCGCAAGGTTTCAACGTACAGCGTACGAACAAGCCGGATGCACGCTCACCGCGGTGTCGCCCGATAAATTCACCAACCCCGATCCATCTATGTTGATCGAAAAGATTTGCGTCTCCGCTTCAAAGATGATACGCGTGCCATCCGACGACCACGTTGGCGCTTGCGCGATCCCGGCATTGTGCGTTACGCGCGTGCCCGGCGCAGAGCCGTCGACCTGCAAAATGTAAATGTCCCACGCGTGATCGCGCTGCGACAAGAACGCGATGCGCTTGCCGTCCGGCGACCACGCCGCGTCGCGATCCATCGCTAGATCGTGCGTCAAGCGACGCAACCCGGAACCGTCGACGCGCATCACGTACAATTCCGAATTGCCGTCGCGATCCGAAGTGAACGCGATTGATTGTCCGTCCGGCGACCACGCCGGTTCCCAATCGAACGCGGCGTCGTAGGTCAGGCGCGTCACTTGCGAGCCGTCCGCGCGCATTTTGTAGATTTCCCAATTGCCGTCGCGATTCGACGCAAACGCGAGCCACTGGCTATCTGCCGACCAGGTGGGCTGCCAATCGAACGCCGGATGATGGGTCAAGCGCGTCACGTTCGATCCGTTTGCATTCATCGCGTAGATTTCGTAGTTGCCGTCGCGATCCGAGGCGAACGCGATCTGACGACCATCCGGTGACCACACCGGCGTTTTGTCGTCGGCGCGATTGTCGGTCAGACGTTTCACGTCTGAACCGTCGGCGTTCATCGTGTAAATGTCCAAATAATGCCGCAGGTCGCGATCCGACGCGAACACGATGCGATACGCGTTCGCCGCGATGAGCGCGGAAGGCGCGGGGAGTGTCGCGCGCGGCGTGGGCAGCGCGGGCGGCGAAAATGTGACGTTGACGATCGCGCACAACACTTGCGCGGCAAGCAGCAAGACGGCGAGAACGTCTAGTCCCATTCTCGAAAACATCGCGCACCTCCCGTGAGGCAAAAATGCCCTTCTTCCTAATTTGATTATAGGACAATCGCGCGCGCGATAGAACAGGTATATCCCTAGCCGCACTTCCCAGGCGTTGGTCTAGGATCGCCTGGCGCAAAAAAACCAAGACCTTGCTTCTAAAGCAAGGTCTTGGCTGGTTGGTATTCACCCGTATCATTGCGAGGAGTGCGAAGCGGTTACGACGAAGCAATCCAAGTCGCTCGGGGATTGCTTCAGACGAAAACCGTCCTCGCAATGACGGTAAAAAGCCTTACGCCAATTTGTGTTCCAGCGCGTAGCGCACCAAATCCGCGATGGTGTGAACATTCAATTTGCTCATCAAATTGGTGCGATGCCACTCGACGGTTTTGGTGCTGATGCCCAACGTCGCCGCGATTTGTGGGTTCGTCTGACCGGCGACAATGTACTTGAGAATTTCACATTCGCGCGGCGTCAGCGCGTCGGGCGCGGCGGGCGCGTCCTCGCTCAGCGCGCGCCATTCCTCCACGACCGTCGTCGCAATCGATGGATACAAAAACGTCTCGCCGCGCGCGACCGCGCGAATTGCGGTTATCAAGTCCGTGCCCAAGCCGCGTTTGGAAACAATGCCTGCTGCGCCTGCTTGCAACAGCGGCAACACGTACTGGCGATCTTCGTGCTGCGTGAGAATCAGCACGCGCGTCGCGGGACATTGTTCGCGAATCACGCGCGTCGCT
Organism: Candidatus Aquidulcis sp.; assembly: GCA_020723345.1. GTDB lineage: Bacteria > Chloroflexota > Anaerolineae > UBA4142 > UBA4142 > VGOB01. Next base: position 20,818 of record DYJA01000038.1, read on the forward strand.
TCCAGCCCGTTCATCTTTGGCATCGCGATATCCATCAGCACGATGTCGGGTTGGAGATCGCCCGCGCGCGCGACGGCTTCTGCGCCATCTTGCGCTTCGCCGACGATTTCGACGTCGTCGTAGTAATTGAGCAGCGCGCGCAATCCTTCTCGCAAGATCGCGTGATCATCCGTTATCAGAATCCGTATTTTCGCCATACATCAGTCCTCTTGTCATTTCGAGAGCACATACCGCGCGAAGGCACTCCGCACAGTGCGCTACGTGCCTCACTACAAACGCGCCTCGTTTGTAGTACGCGACGCAGCAAAGTTCGCGGAGTCGCGTTGTAGCGGATTTAGAAGGCACTCCGCACAGTGCGCTGCGTGCCTCACTACAAACGAACACACAATGGAAATGACACTTGTGCCATTACCCTTCTCGCGGAATTGGCACGCGCGCGGTAATCGTCGTTCCTTTGCCCGGCGCGGTTTCCAACTCAAACTCGCCGCCCAAAATCGCGACGCGTTCTTGCATCCCGCGCAAACCCAGGTTCTTGCCGTGCCAGTCGCTCGTCTGCAACATTTGCGGATCGAATCCTGCGCCATCGTCCGCGACTTGCAACATGACCCAATCGTTCTGATACGTCAAGCGAACCGTCACCGTTGTCGCGCGCGCGTGGCGCGTGATATTCGTGATCGCTTCTTGCGCGATGCGAAAGAGCGCGGTCTCCACCGGCAGCGGCAAACGAATTTTCGAATCATCTTCCTGCAAACGAAACGCGATGCCGCGCGGTTCGAGCCGTTGCTCGCCGTACCACGCAATCGCCGGCACCAGTCCCAGATCGTCGAGCAGCGTCGGACGCAGATCGGCGATGAGGCGATGGACGTTTTTGAGGATCGTCTCGCCGATCGACTTGCAACTTTGCAGATGCGTGTCGGCTTTCGGCGGATCGTTCGCGAGCGCCATGCGCACCGTGTCCAGCCCGATCATCAACGCCGACAAACCCTGGCTCGTTTCGTCGTGCAGTTCGCGCGCGATCCGTTTGCGTTCGTCTTCCTGCGCGGAAATGACGCGGTGCAGCAATTCGCCGCGCAGTTGCTCTTTGCGCTGTACCTCGGCGTAGAGCCGCGCGTTCTCGCGCGCCGCGGCTTCGTACGCCGCCGTACGTTCCTTGACGCGCGCGTCGAGATCGCGGTTCAACGCTTGAATTTCTTCCGTCGAATTTTTCAAGCGCACGCGCATTTCGTCCAGCGAACGCGACAAGATGCCCAATTCGTCGGGACCGCGCACTTGAATCGGCGATTCCAGATCGCCGTGCGCGATCCGGCGCGTCGCGGCGGTCAACGCTTGCACGGGCGTGATCAAACTGCGCGACATTAAGTACGCGAGCACCAACGCGCCGACCAACACAATCACCATCAACGTAAAGATGCGCGTTTGCAGCAAATACGTCGAAGCGAAAACCTCTTCTTCGCTTTGCCGGACGGTAACGCCCCACGGCGCGCGATTCAGCGGCGCGAACGCGAGAACTTCGGGACTCGGTTCGGCGTTTTCGGCGGTCGTATGACAATCGTGGCACGCGGACACCGCTTGCCGATGATCGCGAATCAAGCCCGCCAACGTGTTGCCGTGATCGCTCTGACTGCCGACGCGTTCCGGGCGCGTGCTCGCCAAAATCGTCCCGCCGATGTCGCCCAAGTCCATATAGCCGGTTTTGCCCAAGCCAATCGGATCGGTGAAGGTGCGAATGTTCGGACTCGTCAAGTCGATGCTGATCACCAACGCGTAGATCACGCTGCCGGAGGAATCGCGAATTGGCACGGCGGCGAGCGGCGACGGACCCAGTTCGCCGACGGGTTGCGCGTAACGCGAAACGGCGAACGGCTTGCCGTCGAGTGCCGCGCGCACCGGATCGATTTCGCCGAAAGCAAGCGGATCGGTCAACGGCGGCTGCGCGGCGACGGCTTGACCGGCGCGGTCGACTAAATAAACCTGCGTGGTAAAAAAATCGGTGCGCCGCCGCGCGTACACCAGCGATTCATTCACGCGCGCAGCGTCGCGCCAATTGGGTTGGCTCGCGGCTTCGGCGAGACCGTTTTCGATATTCGCCAAAACGTAGTCGATGTGGCTCGCCGCCGTCTGCGCGAGAATCACGCGTTCCTGCATCGTCCGCTGGGTGTTCTCGCTCAGCGCGGCGGTTCCCAGGTAAGCGAAGAGCGCGATCAATAAAATCGTCGCGAGAAAGACGAGCGCGATCACTTTCGCGCCCAGACCGATTCGGAGGTGGCGACGATTCGGGCGCGCGGGTTGATTCGATTGAAGATCGCGCGGCGCATCGCCGCGTGTTTCGCGCGTTGGCATGTTTCTGCTTGTTCGACAAAAACGGCTCATTCCGTCATGGAACGAGCCGTTCGTGACTCTCGGATCACTTTTCACTTTAATTCTACTGCGCGAACGCGCAAGTGTCAAACGACATCATCGACTATTTTTTCGCCTGGCGTTGCGCCACGCGCGCGGCGGTGCGTTGATAAAGCGCGCTCGGTTTGGCAGGTGGTTGCTTTTGATGGTCGGGCTTGCTCAGAAAGTACGCCAAGTCTTCGAACAGCGCGCCGAGCGCGGTCGGCTGCGTTTCCAAAATCGGCGGCGCGCCGCGATTGATCGCGTGGACGAACGCGTCGGGCGCGAAGGGGATGACCACGTCGATCATGCGTTGCAGCGCGTCTTCGATCTCTTTGCGCGCCAAGCCGCGCCGCTCGAACGTCCAGTTCAACACCAGGCGAATGATGTTGCGCGGATATTTCAGTGTGTCGAAAACGTCGAGCGCGCACGTCGCGGCGTGCAGCGACGCAACTTCGGGCGCGAGCACGAGCAGGATTTCGTCCGCGTTGTCCAAGCCCGCGAGCGTGGTCGCGCTGAAATCGTGCGGCAGATCGAGAACGAGATAGTGATAGCGTTCTTTCAACACGGTCAGGACGTGCGAAACTTTTTCGCCTGTGATCAATTCGGCTTGCTCGGGGCGATTGGGCGAAGCCAGCACGAACGCGCCGCTCGCGTGCGGCAAGAAGACTTGTTCGATCAGCGCGGCGTCCATTTCGCCGACCGGCGCGCGCGAGAGATCGCCCCAAGTTTTGCGAAGCGGCAGATTCAACATCAACGCGCTTTGCCCGCTCGTCAGCACGAGATCAATCAAGCCGACGCCGCCGCCCCACATCTGGGCGAGTCCCGTCGCGAGATTTGCGGCGATGGTCGACGTGCCGATGCCGCCGCGCAGCGAAAAGACCGCGATCGTTTTACCCTTGATCTTTTGGCTCTCGCCGGGCAGCGCGGTCACACGGCGGAGCAAGACGCGGATGCGCGCTTGCAGTTCCGTCGGCTCGAAGGGCTTGGTCATGTAATCGTCCGCCCCGGCTTCAAAGCCCTTGATCTTTTCCTGCACCGTATCGTGACTGGTGAGGATCATGATCGGCAGTTGGGCGGTGCTCGTTTTCTGGCGCAATTGCCGGGTCAGTTCATAGCCATTCATCCCCGGCATTTCTACATCCGAAACGATCAATTCCGGCAAAACTTCATCGGCGCGATTGAGCGCTTCGGGTCCGTTCGACGCGGTAAAGACATCGTATCCGGCTTGCTTGAGCGTGGCTTGAACCAGTTTCAGATTGACCGGATCGTCGTCGACCGCTAAAATTCGCGTTGCCATTGTTTTCCCTCACGATTCATTTTCGATTATCTTGAGAAATACACTTACAACTTGGGGATCGAATGCCTTGCCGGATTGTTCGCGCAAGTGCGCCATGGCGCGCGCCGCGTCCCAGGCAGGCGAGTACGCGCGAGCCATCCGCACCGCGTGCCAGCAGTCTACGACGGCGAACGCGCGCGCGGCAAGCGGGATCGCTTCGCCTTGCAGACCGCACGGATAACCCGAACCATCCCATTTTTCGTGATGGCAGTATGGAATGTCGAGCGCGGGTTTCAAGAATTCGATCTGGGCGAGCAATTCGCGCGAGTAGACCGGGTGCTGCCGGACGATTGCGAATTCGGACTCGGTCAGGGCACCGGGCTTGAACAAAATATTGTCGGGCACACCGATATTGCCGATGTCGTGTAACAGCGCGCCGCGCCGCACGTGTACCAAATCGGCTTCGCCGATGCCGAGCGCGCGCGCCAGCCGCACCGTCTCTTCGGCGACCTGACGAATGTGTCCGTCGGTTTCGCGTCCGCGCAGTTCGAGCGCGCGCGCCCAACTTTCGATCATCGCTTCGGCGGCGAGCGAGAGTTCCAGGTTCGAGCGCTGCAACTCGTCGAAGAGCGTCACGCTGTCAATCGCAATCGCGGTTTGCAGCGCGAGGGCTTCGATAAAGTCCTGCCATTCCTCCGTCGCCGCGAGTGGACGGCGCAGGAAAATTTCCAGGACGCCTTTGAGTTGTCCTTTGGCGATCAGCGGCGCGCCCAAATAAGCCACAAATCCTTCGCGCGTTAGCATCGCCGCGCGCGCCGAACTATCCGGCGCGCGCCGCAAGTCTGGCGTATGCGCCACGCGGCGTTCGAACGCGACTTGACCGGCATATCCTTCACCCAAGCGGCAAGTTAGATGTTCCATTGCGCGCGTCGTAAACCCGTGCCCTTCGGCATACTTGAGAGATTGGGTGCGTGGATTGAACAGCCACACGTCGGCGGCGTCGGCGTGCAGATACGTGACCACTTGATCGAGGAGGACGCGGAGCGTGAGCCGCAGATCGAGACTGGCGGTGATCGCTTGATCGACGGCGCGCAGCGCGGTCAGACGCCGGACGTTTTGTTGGGCTTGTTCGAACAGATGCACGGTCTGTTCGTACAGCGCAGCGCGATGGAGCGCATTCGCCGCGATGTCGGCGAGCGCGATTAGGATGTGTAACTCGGCGTCGCCAATGGGAGCGTCTCGCCCGACAAAGAGCGCGCCGACGGTTTCCTTCTGCGCGATCAGAGGAACGCCGACAACTGCGGTTGGTTGACCCAGCTCGGGAGTGCGAACGAGCAGCGTGTCATTTGCCGCGTCGTTGCTGATGTAGGGTTGTCCGGTGGCGATGACCCGCCCGGAGATACTCTGGCCGGGGGGAAATCGCTGACCGGTGGCTTGCGTCAATCGGCCGCGTCCCAATTCGACGACGGTCTCGCTGGTGGCTGGATCGCGCGTGCAAAAATCAGCGCCGGGCGCATCCAACAAATACATCACTTGATCGAGAATGATCGGCAGCATCTCGGCGCGTGTAGTTGCCGCGCGCAGCGAAGTCGCCATCGTCGCGATGGCTTGGAGTTCGCGCTCGCGTTGTTTTTGCGCGGTCATGTCGTGAAAAATGCCTTGCGCGATGCGTTCCCCGGCGTACTCAATCATGCTCCCAGAAATTTCAACCGGGACGGTCTTGCCGTCTTGGCGCAAGAGCAGCCCATCGCGCAGGATACCCGAACCAGTCTTGACGGTCGCGTTGAATGCGGTCAGCGCGCGCGGTAATTCGGCGGGCGAGAAAAATTGCTCAACGCGCATGCCGATAAATTGCGCTTTGGAGTAGCCAAAGAGTTCTTCGGCTTTGCGATTCGCGTCGATCAACGTGCCGTGAAGATCCGCGATCAGGATCGCGTCGCTCGCGTTGTCCATCAGCGCGCGGTATTTTTCTTCGGACTGGACGACCGCGGCAGTGCGCTCCTCGACGCGTTGTTCCAGCGTTTGGGCGTATTCGCGCAATTGATTTTCTTTTTCGACGAGCGTATCCGCCATCGCGTCGAACGCGCTTGCCAGTTGCCCGATTTCATCGCGTTGATTCAAGCGGGCGCGACGCGACATATCCCCGGCGGCGAGCGCGTTCGCCGCGTCGGCGACGACGCGGATGGGGCGCGCGACGCGGTACGCCACGAGCAGCAAGAGAAGAACTGCCGCCAGTTCCACCCCGATTGTGATCGTCCGCGTTCGATTGGCTTGGTCGCTTGCCACGGCAAAGATTTTGGCTTCGGGAGTGAAAATGCCATACAACCAGCGTTGGTTAGTGAGCGGAACGAGCGTAACCTGAAATCTCACGCCGGTGTCGTCAGTGACGACCAGGTGAGGGTCGCTCGTTGGGTCATATAGCAGCGACTTGCCACGCTGAACCAACTCTTCCAAAGTATCGGCGTGGCTCAACAATTCGCGCGTCGCGGGTCCATAGCGCTCATCGAACATCAACGCGTTCCGGACATCGGTGGCGAGGGGCGCGAGCGGAGTGAACTGCAAATCCGGGCGCGTGCCGTGCGCTAGACGGATGCCGAGATCGTTCCACAACACGCCGATGGCATCGCGTCCGGCGTAATTGGTGTCCCCGACAATCGCCTGTTCCAACGAGGTCATGGTGATCCGACTGAGAACTACGCCCTCAATCGCGCCTTGCGGATCGCGGATGGGAGCGGAAAAATATAGAAAGACTTGCCGGTCCTCCGGATCATAGCGAGGTTCGTCCAACGAAACGCGCCCGGCAATCGCATTGCGAAAAGCGGGCAGGGTGAGACAATTGTGTCCCACTTTGTCCTGGATTGTCGAAGTCAGCTCGGTGCCGGTTTGATCCACGATGCCCAAGTAGTTGTAGCGGTACGTATCGCTCGTCTGACGCAATTCTTGCTCAACCACTGCGCGCAACGTCGTGTTGGTCGGCACGCGCGCAAATGCCACCGTATTCGGCGCGCGGGCGAGCAGATCGGTGTGCGCGAGCGCGTGGGCGAGTGTGTCGTCGAGCACTTGGGCGGTCCCGCGCGCGCGCTGCAAATCTTGGGCGCGCGTTGCCGTCACGAGTTCCGCTTGGGCGGCTGCATCGCCAAACCAGCCAAAAAGTCCAATGGTGACGACGAGCAGCGCGATGAGCGGAATCGCGATTTGAATAGCAAACGGCAAATTACGCCAGGGAAATACTTTGATAGGCGTTCGCAACATATCTAATCTTTCTAATGCTATTATATCACCAATTCTTGTGGATTGCGCTAGAGAATATATCCTAACGCGTTGACAACCCGCGCCATTCACGCTACAATGTGTGCGATGTTGGCGACGCTGCCAGCGTGCTGGTGCGTTACTTGCGCCTGTCTCGTCGCGATGGATCATCGTGGGGATGGGCGTTTCTGTTTTAGTGAGGAGGCAACTCGATGTGTGATACTATCGTCGCGCTGGGCAGCGTTACCGCCGATGGCGCGACGCTCTTTGCAAAAAATTCCGACCGCGAGCCGAACGAAGCGCATCACATCGTTCGCATTCCTGCCGCGCGGCACGCGCCCGGCGCGCGGGTGAAATGCACGTACATCGAAATTCCGCAGAGCGAACAGACGTACGAGGTTTTGCTCTGCAAGCCGTTTTGGATTTGGGGCGCGGAGATGGGCGCGAACGAACATGGCGTCACGATTGGCAACGAAGCCGTGTTCACGAAAACCCCCTACGACAAAAAGCCCGGCTTGATCGGCATGGATTTCCTGCGTCTCGCGCTTGAACGCGCGAGCACTGCGCGCGCCGCGCTCGATGTGATTACGGATCTGCTCGCGCGGTACGGGCAGGGCGGCAATTGCGGTTTTGAGCACGCGACGTACTACCACAACAGTTTCATCATCGCCGATCCGCGCGAAGCGTGGGTGCTGGAAACCGCCGACAAACATTGGGCAGCCGAACGCGTACGCGGCATCCGCTCGATTTCTAACGGCATCACGATTGGCAATCAGTGGGATCTCGCATCGCCCGATCTCGTCACGTACGCGATTGAACGTGGCTGGTGTACAAGCCGCGACGACTTTCACTTTGCGCGTTGTTATTCCGATCCGCTCTTCACGCGCTTTAGCCGCTGCGCCGAACGCCAACGTCGCACGACCGACGCGCTTGCCGCGCCGCGCGGTAAGATCACCGTGGAGACAATGACGCGCGCGCTGCGCGATCACACCGCGGATACGAATTGGTCGCCCGCGCACGGACTCGCGACGTTTGACGTTTGCGCGCACGCCGGTTTCGGTCCGATTCGCGCGACACAGACGACCGGTTCGTTGGTCTCGCACCTCGCGTCGGACGCGCAGACCCATTTCGTCACCGCGACTGCCGCGCCGTGTACGAGCATTTTCAAGCCGGTGTGGCTCGGCGGCGATTTGCCGAATACCGGCTCGACTCCCGCCGGTGAGTACGACGCGGCATCGCTGTTCTGGCGACACGAAGCACTGCACCGCGTGACTCTGCGCGATTACGCGATTGCGCGCGCGCATTATCGTGACGAGCGTGATGCGCTCGAACAAGGTTTCATTGCGGGCGCGCTCGCGCAGCGCAGCAAATCGGCGAACGAGCGCGGTGCGTTTTCCGCGCGTTGTTTCGCGCAAGCCGATGCGGCTGAAACGCTTTGGCTAGGGCGTGTCCAAGACCACGTTCCAAAATCATATCCGGGGTGGTTGTACGGGCGCGCGTGGCGCGCGTGGGATCGCGCGGCGCGAATGAAAAGGGAAATGTAGGAGGGAGAATGTCACAGCCAACGTACGATCTCAAATCGGTGAAACTGCCGCGGCTCGCGGGCGGCGGCTTGCGCGCGTTCGTCGCGCTGATGGAGAACGCCGCCACGCGCGGTCTGATTATTCCCAAACTGCTGCGCGATGGCGGCATCGCGCGTTTGCGCGAACTGGCGATTGACGATCCGCCGACGTTTCAACCGCGTTTTGAAGCACACCCGGCAAACACGCCGCCGCTCGATCTAACGCGATTCGCGCAAGCGCCGCGCGCGCCCGCCAAAGGTTTCACGTTTGCGACGACGCGCGATTACGCCAACGCGTATCGCGCGGGCGTGACGACGCCGGAGAAGATCGCGGAGCAAGTCCTCGCCGCGATTGACGACAGTATCACGCGCACGCCTGCTTTGCGCGCGATGATCGCGTGCCAGCGCGACGACGTGATCGCGCAAGCGCGCGCGTCGGCGCAGCGCTGGCGCGCGGGCAAACCGCTGAGTATTTTCGATGGCGTGCCGGTCGCGGTCAAAGATGAAGTGGACATGATCCCGTATCCCACGACGGTCGGCACGCGTTTTCTGGGAAAAACTCCGGCGCGCGCAGATTCAACCGTCGTCGCGCGGATGCGCGCGGCGGGCGCGCTTTTAATCGGTAAGGCGAACATGCACGAGATCGGGATCGGCGTGACCGGGTTGAATCCGCATCACGGCGTCACGCGCAATCCGTACAACGTCGCGCATTTCACCGGCGGCAGTTCGAGCGGCTCGGCGACGGCGGTCGCGGCGGGTTTGTGTCCGGCGGCGATCAGCGCGGACGGCGGCGGTTCGATCCGGATCCCGTCGTCGTTTTGCGGCGTGGTCGGATTGAAAGCGACGTACAGCCGCGTGAGCGAGTTCGGCGCGGCGCCGTTGTGCTGGAGCGTCGCGCATCTGGGTCCGATTGCCGCGACGGCGGAAGATGCCGCGTTGATGTACGCGATTATCGCGGGCGCGGATCCGAAAGACGCACACACCGCGCATCAACCGCCGGTCACGCTCGACGGATTCGCCAATCTCGATTTGCGCGACTTGACGCTCGGAATTTACACGCCGTGGTTTCAACACGCGTCGCCCGCGCTGGTCGCGGAGTGCGAGAACATGGTCAAGCAATTGCAAGCGATGGGCGCGCGTGTGTGCGAAATCGAAATCCCGGAACTCGAAGCCGCGCGCGTCGCGCACGTGATCACGATCACCGCCGAAATGTGCGCCGGGTTGGATCGCTACTACGACGCGCATCACACCGAGTACGGCTTGGACGTCCGGACGAATCTCGCGCTGGCGCGTTCGTTCACCGCGCGCGATTATTTGCAGGCGCAGCGCGTTCGCACGCGCGCGCTCGCGCACTTTAATCGCGCGCTGGAGCAAGTCGACGTGATCGTCACGCCCGCGACGGGCTGTACTGCGCCCGCGATTCCGCTCGACGCGCTGCCGGACGGCGAATCGGATTTGTCGACCTTGACGGAAATCATGCGCTTTGCGACCCCGGCGAATTTTACCGGACACCCGGCGATTGCGTTCCCGGCGGGTTACGACGCGTCCGGTTTGCCGGTCGGCTGTCAAGCGATTGGGCGCGCGTGGGAGGAACACGTTTTGTTCCGACTCGCGCACGCGGCGGAGCAGGTGGTGGAGCGGCGCAAACCGCCAGTACATTATCGCTTGTTGCCGGAGTAAAGCAGAGACCCGAAGGAAGATAAATCCTTCGGGTCTTGTCTTACACGCTCACGCGCGTTCCATCTTCGGCGACGATGATTTCTCCGGTGTACTCGGCGCGCACTTGCGCGATGATGTCGACTTGCAGCGCGGGCGGATACAGATGATTGAGGATCACGCGCTTGACGCGCGCCGCGCGCGCCACGCGTCCGACCGCGTCGGCAGTCATGTGATCGTCTGTCGGATAGCCGCGCGGAAACGCGCACTCGCAGACGAACGCGTCGGCGTCGCGCGCGATTTCGACGAGCGCGGGATTTTCTTTCGCGTCGCCGGTGTACACCATCGCTTTGTCTTCCGCTTCGATCCGGTACGCGATGCTTGTCGCGGTGTGTCCGCTCGGCGCGGTCTCAATCGTCCACGCGCCAAACGCGATTCGCTCCGCGCTGATTTCGCGGATCGTCAATTCAAAACCGCGCGGCGCGACGCTGGAATACACGCGCAGCAAACCTTCGTACAGCGCTTTGGTGTCGGGACAGCCAATCAGGTGAAGCGGGCGTGCGCGCGTGAAACCTGGCGTGTAATTCAATGCTTGCAGCAGCATCGCCAGATCGAGCGTGTGATCGGGGTGCAGATGCGTGAGGAAGACATATTCGAGGTCGCGATAACTGACGCCCGCCGCGTCGAGACGCGGAATCGTGCCGGGTCCCAAGTCGAAAAGGAGTGGTGTCGCGCCAATTTGGACGAGCACTCCGGCGGGACTGCGGCGCGGCAGCGGCACGCCGGTACCCGCGCCGAGGACGGTGAGTTGCATGATCAAAACTCAAACCGCGCCAGATCTTTGCCGACTACAATTTGCCCACGAAACGTCTTTTGCGCTGCGGCGCGCCATTTCTTTGTATCGCAATGCGGCGGCAAATGCACCAACACCAATTTCCGCGCGTCCGCGCGCTGGGCTTGCGCGCCGGCTTGCCGCGCGCTCGTGTGCCCGTGATTCGACGTGTTGAGCGTCGTCGCTTCGTGAAAGAGAATATCCGAGCCGCGCGCGAGATTTACAACCGGCGCGCACACTTGCGTATCGCTCGAATAGGTGATCGATTTTTTCGACGTGTGGGATGTGACGCGCACGGCGACGGTGGGCAGGAGATGCATCGTCGGCGCGGTCGAGATCGAAAATTCGGGCGTCGTGATCAGCGCGGCGCGCGGGCGTGGCGGAATGCGGTGAAACTCGACCGGAAAAAAACCGAATTTGAACCAGCGGCGCCATTCGAACGCGCGCATCATCGCGCGCACCGCGCGCAGCGTTTCCGCCAATCCGTGAATGTGTAGAACCTTTTTGCGTCCCGCCAGCCACAGGTCGAGCAAAAAAACGGAGACGCCGTAAATGTGATCGGGATGATGATGGGTCAGCAGCAAATGGTCAACCCTGTCGAGCGCGACATCGGCTTTGATCAGACGTTGTACGGGACTGCCCGCGCAGTCAATCAGGATCGCGCTCTGCTTTCCTTTCGCGACCAGATATGTATGTTCGCGCGTCTCATCGCTGAGCGCCGCGCCAGTGCCTAGCAAGATTATTTGCGCCATTTCATCTCCCGTACAGCCAGATCAAAATTTGCGGCGTGACATTCGTCTCGATCAATGCCGCAAGCGCGAGCAAAGGCAGTACGACGAACAAGATCATTTTGACCAGATCGGCGAGCGCGCGCATCAAGTTTTCTCCGGCCGTGACGCCCGGCGGCGGCGCGATGATCGACGCGCCCGCGCGCAGCGCGAACGCCGTCGCGAGGATCGCGGCGGGCAGTTCGATGACGCCGTGCGGCAGCAGCGCGGCGGCGAGGAAGACGACGCCGTCCATTCCCAGTACGCGAATTTCGCCGATGATGAAACCGACCAAGCCCATCGTCGTCACCATCGGCAGACACGCGAGACTGCCGAAGGAAAACAAACCGAGGAGCGCGAAACCTAACAGCGAGCGCAAGTTGTAAAAGAAAATCGCGCCCGCGTCCAAGCGCGGCAGAATCGAATTGCCCGAAAATGCCGTCTGCTGGCGAATCAATTCCGGGTCGATCTTGATCGAGCCGATCAGATCGGCAGGCAGTGGGAACCACAATGCAAAAACCCAGCCGCCAATCAGCGCGATCAGCATCGCGCCGAGCGTCGTCGCAATCGGCAGACGATTTTCGCGCAGCAGGCGCGGCACGTCATCGCGATAGACGCGCGCGATGGAAAAGTGCGCGCCGAGGAAAAATCGGCGGAACAGGCGCACGATTGCGCCGAGGTTCAGTTCGTCAATTTCGCGCGCGAGAATTTCTTCGCGGTTGAAGGTGCGAATCCCCGTGCGAATCAACAAAACATCTGCGACGAGCAGCAGCGCGAGAATGTACCACATCACGTCGTACTGTCCCCAGAACAACAAAATGCTTTCGCCTTGCAAAAGAAACGCCATCGGGATGATGATGAACGACGCGAGCAGATTCGCCGCGCGCACGCTCGTGGTGTGGCTGGAGACGACGACTGCGCCGCTGACCATGACAAGGGCTTCCATCGTCGTCGTCATGAGGATCTGAAAGAGGACGCTCCATTCCGGGACGTACTGGATCGAAAGATACAAGCCGAGCAGGTACGCGGCGACGCCAAGGTAACTCGCGAACAAGGGAGGAATCATCGCCGCGAGTAGTTTGCCGAGATACAACGACGCGTCCGAAATCGGCGTGTCGAGCAGCGGTTCCAGACTGCTGCGCTCTTTTTCGCCGACAAAAGTTTCGAGTGCGATGATGAGCGAAAACGAAATCGGGAAAAAGCCGACGATCATCACCGCGAACGGAACGAGGCGCAGCGGAATGATGGTCGCGTTGTACTGCTCGACGAAATTGATCGCGAGGCGCGTCGACAGATTCATGATCCAGGGAAAGATCAGCGTGAGGATCAAGATCGGCGCGACGATGCGCCAGTCGCGCAACGAGTCGCGCACTTCGCGGCGGGTAATAATCAATGCGTCGGATAACATGGTCAGGATAGGCGATCAGGCAATTGGGCGATCAGGCAACTGGTTGACTGGTTACTGATTGCCCGATTGACCTGACGAGTCTTGGACTAGACGAAGGTAGACTTCTTCCAAACTGCGCGGGACTTCTTGCAGCGTCAGAACGTCCGCGCCGATCGCTTGGAGTTGGCGCAGCAACAGTGGATTGGTGATTTCGGGCGACGCGGTGTGATAGGAGAGCGATATATCGTCCTGCGCTTGAATTTGCAAATGTCCGTTCAAGTAGGGCCACGGCTGGTTGAGTGGGCGCGTGAGCCGAACTTGCCACAGCGGCAAGCCAAGCAAGTCGCGTTTGAGTTGCGCGGGCGCGCCGAACGCGATCAGTTTGCCGCGCCGAATGACCGCGATGTGATCGGCGAGCGATTCGGCTTCGTACAAGTTGTGCGTGCAGAGAAAAATCGTGTGACCGCTGCCGCGCAAGGTCGCGATCGCGTCGCGCACTTGTTTCGCGCTGTGCGGGTCCATCGCCGAAGTGGGTTCGTCGAGAAACAGCACGCGCGGCGCATGGAGCATCGCACGAATCAGCGCCATTTTTTGGCGCATCCCTTTGGAAAATTCGCCGAGGCGGCGGTCACGCGCGTCCCACAGTTCAAAGTGTTTCATCAGTTCTTCCGCGCGCGCGCAGCGCGTGGCGCGCGGCATGTGCTGCAACTCGCCGAAGAAATCGAGGTATTCGAGCGGGCGCATGCGGAGGTACAAACCGGGAAATTCGGTGAGATGACCGATGAGGTGGCGCACGATGCGCGCGTCTTGAACCACGTCGTGTCCGGCGATGCGCGCGGATCCGCTCGTCGGTTTCAAGATCGAGGAGAGCATCCGGACCGTCGTGGTTTTGCCCGCGCCGTTGGGTCCCAACAGCGCGAGGATTTCGCCTTCGGCAACCGTGAAGGTGAGGTGATCAACCGCCGTCAAAGTATCGAATTGTTTGGTCAGTTCGAGCGTTTCGATTAGAGGTGGCACACATGACCTCGGTACTGATTATACGTCAGGGCGCAGCATCGGACAATGGGAATAGAATACCACAACTCACAAGCGAAAAACGGTAACAAGTTTCTTTTCGGTTTCGCCTTCGATGGTCGCTTCCACCTCGACGAATCTTTCCAAGCCCGAGCCGCGCAATTTTTCTTTGAGCAAATCGTCCAGCTGAAAAATGCCCGCCGAATTGCTCATCGCGACGGTGATGTGGATCGGCTTGTCTTGTCCCTTGGTGATTTCGACTTTTTCAATCGCGGCAGCCGAAAGCGAATGGATGTTGACCTGCCCCGCTTCAAACGGGATACGCGAGCGTCCTTTGGTCATATCGAGCGCGTCCGCGACGCGCACTACGCCGGCTTCGATTGTCATCGGCTTGCCGTCGCTCCGGTGCGCGATGATCGCGTGCAGCGTTTCAGCGCGGACGATGGTTCGCGCGGCGACGGAGTACAGTCCGTCAAGCAACGCGTCGATCTTGGGTTGCGCGATGAACAAACTATATTGCTCGTGATCGATTCGGTGAATCGACATGCCGAGATCGTGCGACAGCGCAGCCAGTACGACAATCACTTCGGCGTCATTGTTCGTCATCTTGTGATCGCGTACGACGCTGGGCACGACGCCGCTTTCGATCAGTTGGCGGAGCAATTTCAGCGCGATGTTCGCGACGATTTGGAAATGGACGGGACCATGATCGCTCATCCCCAGGCGTGTCACCGCGTTGACATTCATCGCCGTCCACAGCGCGTACAATTCTTCGTCCGCGTTCACGCGTTCGACGACTTGATGCAGAATCGGGTTGTGCCGCGTCGGCAGCCGGATCGTGACGTGCTGCTCCGGCGCGGCGAGTGCCTCTGCCGCCGGATTGGCTTCGTTCAATTCTGGTTCTGGCATATCTGCGTTCTCATTGTTCGATCTTGATGTCTGCCGTGCCGCCCAACACGATCCCGGTCTCCGAATAACTCAAGACGCGTAGATCAAGTTGCAGGAACACTTTGGGATTCAAGCGGCTGACCGATTGCAATGAATCCAATTCCTTGCGATAGGGATAACCATCCAATCCCAAGAACTGCGCGCCCTCCGGCTTTGAACCGACGTAAGCGATCCGTGTGCCCGGAACCATTTCATCTTTCTTGAGCGAAAAGGTGACCGGTGCTTTGAATTCCATCTGCGGCGTGCCCGGCGCGCCGCCGGGTTGAACCGTCACATTTGAAATTTCGAGGCGCGCCGTGCCGACCAACGTGAGCGATTGGTCGTCGAACGTCGCGACGCGCGTATTGAGTTTGAGATTCACGTTCGGCGCGGGCGTGCCCTGCCAATCCACCGTATCGGCGACTTGCTTGGGCGCGAGCAGACCGGTAATCAAAACTTTGGCTTGCCCGGTTTCGGTCTTGCCCTGGTACGCGATGGAAGTTCCGGGGAGAAGCATGCCGGTTTTGATCGTCAGCGAGACCGGCACATTGTCGTACAACAACATGTTGGGCGGTAACGGAGTCGGCGCAAACGGCAGTGGAATTGGGATCGCAGAACATCCGATAATCATTCCGACGAGCACGAGCGACGCGAATGCGACGTGCCAGTATGAACGAATTGACTGATGTTTCATAGTCCTCCTTAGCGCGGAGTAGGAACCTGTCGAGATTGTATCACAAGACGGGCGCGACAACAAGGTAGGGTGGCGCAATAAAAGTCGCGCGATTGCCTCGCCGAGCGAGGCAGTCGCGCGCTGCAGTTCCAATTCTAGCGATCACATATTCAGCCGCCGATTTCTTGAAAGCGCGCCTGGAAGAATCGCAGCGTCTCCGGCTCGTACACTATTTCCAATCCCTTGATTTTTTCGCGCTCTTCGTACAACGCCTGACAACTTTCGGCGACCACGTCCATGTGTAAATTGGTGTACACCCGGCGCGGAATCGTCAAGCGCACGAGTTCGAGTTTGGGCTTGTGATGTTCGCCGGTTGTGTGATCGCGCCCCGCGCTGACGATGCCGCGCTCCATCGCGCGCACGCCGCTGTCGACGTACAACGCCGCGGCGAGCGCTTGCGCCGGAAATTGCTCTTGCGGAATGTGCGGCAGGAATCTTTTCGCGTCGAGAAAAACCGCGTGCCCGCCGATTGGAATAACGATGGGAATACCGGCGTCCTGCAATCGCTTGCCGAGGTATTCCACTTGGCGCACGCGACTTGCGATGTACGCGTCGTCCACCATTTCGTAGATACCGCGTGCGATGGCTTCCATGTCGCGTCCGGCGAGACCGCCGTACGTGTGCAAGCCCTCGAAGACGACGACCATCTCTTTCGCTTTGACGAAAAACGCTTCGTTGTTCGTCGCGAGAAAGCCGCCGATGTTGACGAGGTTGTCTTTCTTCGACGACATCGTGCAGCCCTCGCCGTAACCCATCATCTCGCGCAAAATCGCGCGCACCGGTTTGCGCGCGTAACCTTCTTCGCGCTGCTGGATAAAGTACGCATTCTCCACCGCGCGTGTCGCGTCGAAGATGATCGGCAAATTGTAACGCTTTGCCCACGCGGCAACCTCGCGCAGGTTCGCCATCGAAAAGGGCTGACCGCCCGCCATGTTCACGCACGGCGCAATCGAAAGGTACGCGATCGCGTTCGCGCCTTTTTCGTCGACGAGTCGTTGCAACTTGTTTAGATCGACATTGCCTTTGAACGGGTGCGCGCTCGCCGGATCGTGCGCTTCGTCGACGATGCAGTCGTAAAAGATGCCGCCGGCGCGCTCGGCGTGTTCGCGCGTCGTCGTAAAGTACATATTCATCGGCACGTACTGTCCGCGCTGGATGCGAATTTGCGAGGTGATGTGTTCCGCGGCGCGTCCTTGATGCGTCGGTACGATGTGCTTGAATCCGTAAATCTCCTGCACCGCCTTTTCGAGATGGAAGAAATTGCGCGCGCCGGCGTACGCCTCGTCGCCGAGGAACATGCCCGACCACTGCCAATCGCTCATCGCGCTGGCGCCCGAATCGGTCAGCAGATCGATGTACACGTCTTCGCTTTTGAGCAGGAACGTGTTATAGCCCGCTTCGCGAATTTTCGCTTCGCGATATTCGCGCGTCGTCATTTTGATCGGTTCGATCATTTTGATCCGGTACGGTTCCGCAATCGTTCGTTGTTTCATAGTTGCCTCGCTGTTGGACAAATTTCCAAATTTGTCCTACTTTTCAAAGCATAAACCAAATTGCAGATCGGAGAAAGAGAAAAAGCGGTCAAGTTGCGTCCGCAAATGGACTGCTTTGACTTGTCGTTTCGTTGTGGTATAGTATCGGCGGGATGTGATGAAAATGCAATCGGATTCGCGCGAAGAACAGACGCGACTCGTCAATCGCGTTTCCCGCGCACGCTGGATCGTTCCGCTGGTTCTCGCGTTGTTTGGAACGGGCTACGCGCTGTTCAGCCAATGGTCGCCGCAAGATCGTGCGCCTGCGGCGTCTGATGTTCTTCAGGTTTTCTTGTTTCCCGGCTTGATTGTCCCGCTGTTTGTTTGGGCGGTCCTGACTTGGATTGTTAGTGTGGCGCGGAGAGCGAATTTGCAAATCCTGGAGAACCAAGCCGGGATCGCCAACGAAAACGCGCGCCTCTTTCAAGAGACCAAGCAGCGGTACGAGGCGATGATCGCGTTGCACGAAACCTCGCTCGACGTGATCGCGCGATTGGACACGACGCAATTACTCGAAGCGCTCCTCCGGCGCGGGACGCAACTTTTGGGCGCGCAAGGTGGCGTGGTTTATCTGTACGACGCGCCGCAAGGAGTAATTCGCGCGGTGGCGAGTTACAAAACGTCGCGCGATTGGGTTGGCGTGACTTTGGAATTGGACGAAGGCGTCATCGGTCAAGTGATTCGAACCGGCAAGCCGATGATCGTCAACGACTACCACCACTGGTCGCAGCGCGCGGTGGCGTTCGAAGGGTCTTCGGAAACGCGCATCGTCGGCGTGCCGCTGAAATGGGAAAACCAGATCATCGGCGCGTTCGATATGGTGAACAACCCGGAAGGCAGACCGTTCACCGAAGACGACGTTTGGTTGACGAGTTTGTTCGCGGATTTGGCGAGCATCGCGATCAAGAACGCGGAATTGCACTCGCAGATCAAGCGATTCAGCCAAGAGTTGGAACAAAACGTCGCTGCCCGCACGCGCGAGTTGTCCAAAGCGAAAGAGGAAATCGCCGCGCGCTCGGAGCAGTTGCGTTTGCTTTTGGCAGAGACGATTCGCGTTCAAGAGGACGAGCGCGCGCGCATTGCGCGGGATATGCACGACGATGTGGTGCAATTGGTCACGGCGGCGCGCTGGGAGGCGCAAACCGCCGAGGTGTTCGCGGGATCGGAGTTGAAAAGTGAAGCGCGCACCAGTCTTTTGGCAGTGCGCGAGTTGTTGGATCAAACAGAGAAACAAATCCGCCGCGCGATCTACAATCTCCATCCGCCGATTTTGGACGCGGTCGGCTTGAAGCCAGCGCTGCAAAGTTACGCCGAACAATTCGAACGCATCTCCGGCACGGGCTGTCGGTTGGAAATCGTCGGCAACGCGATCCGCTTGCCGATTCGGGTCGAGAGTTGCATCTATCGTCTGATCGAAGAAGCGCTGACGAACATTGCCACGCACGCGCACGCGACGAAATCGTCGGTCGTTCTCGACTATCGCGATACAACACTTTGTGTCACCGTGGAAGATGATGGCTGCGGATTCGATCGGCAAGAATGGTTGCGTGAGTCAGTGCGAAATGGCAGCCATCTCGGTTTGTTGAGCATGCAGGAGCGTGTGGAGGGGCTGGGCGGAAGTATGCGCGTCGAGTCCGCGCCGGGGCAGGGGACGCGATTGACTCTCCAGATTCCGATTGAAAGAGGAGCCGTCGAATGGAACCGATCCGAGTCCTGATCGTCGACGATCATCCGATGGTGCGACGCGGTCTGCGAAATTTTTTGTCTTCCGCGTCGGACATTCTTGTCGTCGGCGAAGCGGAGGACGGAGCAACTGCTTTGCGCGCCGCGACTGATCTATCGCCCAATGTCGTTTTGCTGGATATCCGGTTGACGGGACCGGACGGCGTCGCGGTGGCGGCGCAACTGCGCAAAAGCGCGCCGCAAGTCAAAATTATTATTCTGACGGCGTATGACAACGACGATTACATTCAGGGCGCGTTGCGCGCCGGTGCCTACGCCTATTTGCTGAAAAGCAGTTCGGGCGAAACGGTCGTCGAGGCAATTCGCCAAGTGCATCAGGGCAAGCGTCTGCTGTCGCCGGGCTTGATGGATCGCGTCTTGGAGCAGTTCCAAGATTTGGCGCAGATCAAGGTCAAATCTCAATCGGGATTGTTGGAAGAAGAGATCAAAGTATTGGCATTGATCGCGCAAGGCGCGACGAACGAAGAAATCGCGCGCGCGATGTACTGGGGCGAACGAACGGTGAGACGCAAAGTGGATGAGATCATCGTCAAACTGGGAGTGAAGAACCGCGCGCAAGCCGTCGCCGAAGCGATCAAAAAGGGATTGATCTGAGCGCCGTTTGAAATCCATCGAAAAACGTCGGCGTACCTTGTCGAGGGCACGCCGACACTTTTTCAATGCGTCAGTTCCAGTTTGAGTCGCATCTTGACATCGTTATCCATGTACAACGCCGCGTGATGTTGATGGACGGGATGGATTTCGGCGTTCGGCAAAAATGCGCTCTCCTCCGGCACCGTGCTATCGCCCTTATCCTCCGTGATAAATTGGATGTGATCCCACCCGCCGGTCTGATTGCGATCCTCCAAAGTGGCGCGGGTGGGTGTTTGGATGCCGTACCCGAAAATGCTAATCGCGGAAACGCGGCACTTGGTTCCCAACTCACGCCGGAACTCGACGGCGTTCCGCAAATGTCCGCGATATTCGTCGGGGCACCACTTTTCATCGTGGTACAGATCAATCGGATTTTTATACGAATCGAAAACGCAAGGATAAGTCGGCAGCATCGTGTAAATTGAAGGCGCACTCGCAATCGCGCGCTGAAAGGGTTCGGCGATTCCGTAGATGAATGGTTGTTTGCCGAATGCGCCGAACGCTTCGAGTGTCTTGGGCATGCCGCTGTGCGTACCGCCCAGCAACACCATCCGGTTGACGACGGAATAACCGTTCAGTTTTTCGACGTAATAGCGCGAGACGAGACAGCCCAGACTGTGCGCGATCAATGTGATCGGCAACTGGGCTTCTTTCACCTTTTCGCGCCAATCATCAATCTGCTCCGCCAACTGTTTGGCAGCCACGCGCGGATCGAGCCGCCAGTCCCAGGGGAATTCGAGCAGATCCTTGCCGCGTTCGTATCCCAGGTCATCGCACAAGAAATCGCCCAGCGCTTTGTATCGTTCGATTTTCAAAAAGCGCGGTACGATGACGACTTCGGAAACGAGCTGCCGCGCTTCGATGGATGCGGTGGAGGGGAAGCGATAAACCTCCGGGTGCGTGAAGAGGTCTTTGACGTTGGGCCAAATGCGTTCATCGCCGCGCCACAGCTCGGAGCCCATAAAGCCGGGAATGAACACGACGGGGTGCCGCGCGCCGAGCGGTAGCGCGAAAGATTGTTGCAGCCCCAGCGTCGGATCTTCGCACAGGGGCGCATTGAAAACGAGCGTGGCATCGCCGATGCGAAAAGAATCGCCGGCGCGCAGGGTGTATTTTTCGATGCGCTGATCGTTAATCCAGGTGCCGTTGTGACTGTCGAGATCGAGCAGCACGAAATTATCCGCCTCCCGAACGATCCGCGCGTGTTGCCGCGAGATATTCGTGTCCGGCAAAATGACTTGGCAACCGCTCTGGCGACCAATCGTAGTCGCCTCTGTTGTCAGAGGAACTTCCCATGTCCGCCAGCGCGTGTGAACGACCAAGCGCGGCTGGGACAAATCCGGCAACTCGATCTCCATCGCGCTGGAAGACAGGATGGTGGTCAATTCGTCGATGGTCTGGGGATTGGGTTCGTCGACGACTGGCGGCGTGGCGTGTTGCAGGCGCAGTGTCGAGTTGGCAATGCGAACCGTTTCGCCGATTTGCAGTGGTGCGCGCTTGATCGATTCGCCTTTGACCCACGTGCCATTCGTGCTGCCGAGGTCTTCGATGGCAAGACCCGTCGCGGTGTGGTGTATCCGCGCGTGTTGCCGCGATGCGCCAGGATCATCCAGCACAATATCGCAGACGGCTGAGCGACCCAGTGTCAGCTGTTCTTGCGTGACGCTATAGATCCGTACCTGACCGGGCGGTGTTGTGACGATGAGTTGAATTTCTGGCATCGGCATGCTCCAACCAAAAGGATTCTGTTCGCCAAGCGATTGACGATGATAGAGCGAGCCATCGTCCAGCGATTGCCTGCGCGAACGCGTGCTCGTGGGCGAGCAAAGAACGGCGATTCCGCTAACAATTATCGCATGGAATAGAATTTTGTCAACTGGGGATTTCCGAAATTGTCACACTGCTGAGAATGTGATAGAATTGCGCGCAGAAGGAAAAAGGTTGTGCGAAATTTCGACCCTGGGCGAGCGTGGGCTTTTGTGGTTGAGGCGATCCTGGCAAACCTGGTTTTGTGGATCGTCGTCGTTTCTTTGTATGGCTGGGCGATCAATCAGCCGGGCGAACCGGAGCCGACTCCGATGGGGGAAGAACTGCCGGTCATCGTCGAGGTGACGGTAATTGTGACGGCAGCGCCGCGTGATACGCCGTCGCCTACGGCGACGGTTCAAGAGACGCCGCCGCCGATGCCACCGATTCCACCGACGCCGGAACCCACGCGCCGCGAATTTGGCGAACCCACCAAGCCGCCCTATGTTTTTCCCACTCCGATTTACATTCCCGCCGTGCGCGCAAGCGCCACGCCGACGCGGGCAATTAGTAAATAGCGTATGGCAAATAGCGAATAGCCATCTGCCATACGCCATTAGCAACTATGGACAACGACAGCGAACTCGTTCACGCCGCGCAAAACGGCGACCAACGCGCGTTTGCGCAACTCGTCGAAAAGTACGAGGCGCGCGTCTACAATCTCGCGCGGAAAATGATGCGCGATCCGCAGGACGCCGAAGACGTTTTGCAGGAAACGTTCATCAGCGTTTTTCGGCATCTCAAGGATTTTCAGGGCGACGCGAGTTTCTCGACGTGGCTCTATCGGATCGCGACGAACGCGAGTCTGATGAAATTGCGCGGACGGAAAACGCCGCCGCTTTCGCTCGACGCGCCGGTGGAAATGGATGACGCGGGCGCGCTGCCGCGCGAAATCGTCGACTGGGGCATCACGCCCGAAGAAGCGCTGCTCAGCGGCGAAGTGCGCGCGCAAATGGACGCCGCGGTGGACGCGCTGCCCGAATCGCTGCGCGCGGTCTTCGTCTTGCGCGACATTGAGGGGCTGTCGGTGCAAGAGACCGCCGACGTGTTGAGCATCAGCGTGCCGAACGTCAAGACGCGTCTGCATCGCGCGCGGTTGATGTTGCGCGAGAATCTATCGGAGTACTTCAAACGCGCCAAATGAGCCAAAGATACCAAACGCGCCAAACAGAAATTGTTGGACGCTGATTCACACAGATTAACACAGATAAGAAAATCAGCGTGCAGCAGTGTTTAACTGGGTCCAACTGGCATGGGAGTTTTTATGAAACACGAACATACGGAGTTGTGCGCGCAACTGCAATCAGAATTGCCTGACTATCTTGACGGCGAAGCGCGCGCGGAAATCTGTCGCGCGATTGAAACGCATCTCGCGGACTGCGACGATTGCCGCGTCGTCGTGGACACGCTGAAAAAGACGATTACGCTGTACCGCAACGCGCCGTGTGAGGATGTGCCGCAAGATGTTCACGCGCGGCTGGTGCGGGTGTTATCGTTGGTGTCAACGAATGATGAACGAATAAACGAATGAACGCGCGCGGCTTTGTCATTGCGAGGACAGTTTTTGTCCGAAGCAATCTCCAATTCGCGGCTTGGAGATTGCTTCGCGAAAAACGCTCGCAATGACAAGCACGCATCACGCTTCACGAATCACGCCCAGCACTTCTTCCGCATCCATCTTCCCCCAGTAATATCCCATCTCCTCCGTACGGAACGCGCTGAAAATCATCAGGAACGCGCGCTCGGCGTCGCTCAGGTGCTCGTCGTAGCGGCGCAGGACGCGATGGACGCGCGCGTAACGTTCTTCGTTCGCAGTCGGAATCGGAATTTCGCCGACGTGCGCCACTTGCCCAGCGTGCCGCTCGACGAGGTACGCCGCGAGCAAACTGAGCGCCAAGGCGTGCCCGTCCCAATCCGCCACCACCTGGTCGAGCGCGGCATCGTTCCCGCGCACGCCGATTTCGCGCAAGAGCGCGCGCCCATCGGCGGGGCTGAGGCGTTCGACATCGCGCTGGGTGTAGGTGGTATAGCCCATCAGGTCGAGCAGCGGCGCGCGGCTCGTGATGAGCAGGAACGACGAGTGTCCGCCCGCCGCAAAATAGCCGATGAACTCTTTGAGGTCGCCGCTCTTCAGCAAGCCGTACTGGTCGCCCTCCTGATGCTGCATCACTTCAAGCCCGTCGAGGACGAAGAGATAGCGCCCCGCGCCGAGCATCGCGCCGATGATTTGCGCGCGCACGTTCGCGGACGGTACTTTGCGCGGGTCAATCTTGCCGCCGCTCATAAATTTCAACGCGGCTTCAAAAAATTCGTCCACGCTCGGGCGTTCGTAAAAGCCCCACCAGAACACGCCGTCGGGTAAGGGCGAAGCATTTTTCGATTTGCCCAGCAAATCGAAAAATGCTTCGCCCCTACAAATGCCGTCAACCCATTTTCTTGCCAACGACGATTTGCCTTCGCCGCCAAAACCGATGAGACCCGTCACGCGGCGATTCGGGTCGCGCCAATCGGCGGTGAGATGCGCGAGCAATTCCGCGCGCCCCACCCATTCCTTGAGCGGCGACGGCGCGTTGTTCCACGCGATTCCCACGTCGGGTGCGACTTGAGCGCGCGCGGCGGCAACATCGGTCTTGGGTTGCGATGCGGCGCGCAGCGGCAAATCGTCATCGCGCAGCGCGAAATTGAACGGGTCGAAAGTGAGGACCGCGGCATCGGTCGCCCACGCGAGATTGTCGTCTTCCGATTGTCCGCGAGGATTCCAACGTTGCGTGACGAGACCGACGACGAGATTGCGCGCGACATCGAGCACCGCCGCGCCGCTCATCCCAGGACGCACATCGCGCGTCCGCAATTCGATTGGCTCGCAATGCAAATCCGTGCCAGGAGGTAGAACGATTTCCGCCGCGCCCATAATTTTTCCGTCGGCGTGCCGCGCGAGATACGGACCGATGGGCGCGTACCCGTAACTGCGAAACGCGTTTCCGCACGATTGCTCCGCGCATCCCAGAATCGCGATTTGTTCGGGCGCGAGTGGCGACGCGCCGCCGACGAGTTGCAGCAAAACGATGTCGTCGTCGTGGCGCGGAAAGCACGCGGCGACGATGGCGCGGCGCGCTTTCGTCTCGGGTCCGCGCACCTGCGGAAAGTACACGCCGATTTCTGCGCTGTTTGCATCGCGCGGTTCAACGCCCGCCGCGCGAACGACGTGCGCGCATGTGATAATCGCGCCATCCATCGAAATTGCCACGCCCGTGCCGACAATCGCGTCGCTCTCGCGATGGCGAATCTGCACTGTCATCCCGCGCAGGTCTTGGAGGATTACGTTGTTGTCCATTGCCACTCCGAGAACAGGACACAGATTAACACTGATGAACACTGATTTTTTCTTATCTGTGTTTACCTGTGTTCATCAGTGTCCTATTTTGTTTGTGGTTTCTCGCGCTCCCACGTCAACTTGACGACGAAACTCGCTTCCGTGCTTGCCTGCGCGACGAGCGCGCCTGCCGCCACATCCAACTTCAATCCGAAATCCACTTCGACTTTTGCAGGGCGGTCGGAAATCGCGTCAATCGTCGCGACGATGCGCTTGGCGACGGCGTGAATCGTACTCATCGCCGCGTTGATGGCTTGTTCGGATTGCTTGGCGAGGTCGGTGGGAGAGGGAAGACCGCGCGTCGTGTGTTCCAACCCAGGCGCGGGCTTGAACTCGACGAGAATTGGGGCGTGCTCGTCGATCGTGAAGGTAGGCATCGCTGACTCCTCTGAGAATGGGGACACAGATAAACACTGATACACACTGATAAGAAATCTGTGTCAATCTGTGTTAATCAGTGTCCAATTGATTTTGAGTTGATTCGTGAGGCAACGCAATTATACAACATTCCGCGCGTCGTGTCACCCACTCAATCCCCACCGCGCGCGCACGCGCGTCTCAATCGGCGCGAAGATGAGGCGATCCACGACCAGACCAATCGCGATGATGACGAGCATGACCGCCATGACTCGGCTCATATCATTCAGTTCACGCCCCATATTCAGCAAATAACCGAGACCAAGACTGGTGCTAGCATATAGCAATTCCGCCGCCATCAGCGACCGCCACGCGAACGACCACCCCAGTTTCATCCCTGTGATGATTTCGGGAAGCGCGGCGGGAAAAATCACGAGCGCGTACATTTTCCAGCCGTGCGCGCCCAGGTTGCGCGCTGCGCGCAGGTACAACGGCGGCGTGTTTTTTACGCCCGCTTCGGTCGCGGTGGTGATCGCGAGCAGCGCACCCATGATGACGACGAAGAAAATCGCGGTTTCGCTCATGCCGAACCACAAGATCGCGAACGGCAGCCAGCAGATGGAAGGCAGTGTTTGCAGACCCAACGCGATTGACCCGACGGTCTCGTCGAGCAATTTGCTGCGCCCAATCGCGAGTCCGCTCAGAATCCCGATACTTGCCGAAATTCCAAAGCCGATCACGAGTCGCTGCATCGAAGTTACGATGCCGATGAGGTATGTGCCATTTTGAAAGCCGCGCACCAGCGTTTGGACGACGCCGAGCGGCGATGGGAAAATATACTCCGCCCACAACCCCGACCACGCGAGCGCTTGCCACACCGCGAGGAGCGCGGCGAAGAAAGTGAGTTTGCGCGTTAAGTTGTTCATAAGATTCCTTGCAGGGGAGCAGAGGAGCAGGAGAGCGTTCTCCCCTGCTCCTCTGCCCCCCTGCTCCCCGCGCGTATTGCATCAGAGTACGTCGTCTCCCACCATTTGCGCTTCCAACGTTTGCAACAAACGCGCGTCCGCGTCACGTGTGCTTGCGAGCACATCCTCTTTCAGCACCGCCATAATTTCGCGCGCAAGATCGACGACCGCGTAACTTTCGATTTGGCGCGGACGCGGCAGATCGATGGTAAAGATTTTTTTGATGCGTCCAGGCCGCGCGGACAGCACGACGACGCGATCACCCAGCACGACGGCTTCGCGCACGTTGTGCGTTACGAACAAAATCGTCTTGCGCGTCTCGGTCCAGATCGTTTGCAACTCGTCGTGCAGCAGATCGCGCGTCTGCGCGTCCAGCGCGCCGAATGGCTCGTCCATCAACAGCACGTCGGGATTGAGCGCGAGCGCGCGCGCAATCGCGACGCGCTGCTGCATCCCGCCCGAAAGTTCGTGTACCGATGCTTGCTCGAACTCGGCGAGATGCACCATTTGCAAGTACTTGCGCGCGATCACTTGGCGTTCGGGTTTCGGCACGCCAATCATATTCAAACCGAATTTCACATTGTCGAACACGCTGAGCCAGGGGAAAAGCGCGGCGCTTTGGAAAATCATTACGCGATCGGTACCGGTTCCCTGGATCGGTTTGCCGTCCATGCGCGCGTGTCCGCGCGTGGGCGCGTCGAGTCCGGCGATGACGTTGAGCAGCGTCGATTTGCCGCAGCCCGACGGACCGAGTAGGCAGACGAACTCGCCCGCTTGCACGTCGAGATCAACCGCGTCGAGCGCGGTGAGCGCGCCGTTTTTGCTCTGAAAAGTTTTAGTCACATCGCGAATTTCGAGTTTCAAGTGGGTCTCCTGTTATTTGGCGATCAGGCGATCAGGCAATCGGGCAACCAGTTGATCGATTCCTGATTGCCTGATTGCCCAATTGTCCGATTATTGCACCGCCGCCAACCCTTTATCTTTCAGCACCGCGTTCAACAACGTCAAGTCGTAAATCTCATCCAGGTTTGGCGCGGTGTCGCCGAGAAAGCCGAGTTTGAACGCGGCGTCGGCGGAACCGAACAGCGACGCGCGAATGGGATCGTACGTGATGTTCTGGCGCGACCACGCGTCGTCCAAAACGTCTTTCGATAGCGCCGCGCCTGTCAGTCGTTCGATTTCACTGTTCAGTTTTTGTTTTGCCGCGACGGGATCGCCGTTGATGCGCTGCGTCAATTCGACGTGCGCGACGAGAAATTTCTTGACGAGATCGGGTTGCGCTTTCAAGAATTTCGTGCTGACGATGATGTGTGCGACGACAAATTTCCCGTCTTGCCACAGCGCGCGTTCGTCGAGAAAAATTTTGCCATTCGCCTCGCGCGCCAACCGCGCGCCCCAGGGTTCGGGAACCCACGCCGCGTGAATTTCTTTTTTCAGGAACAGGGTGAGGATGTCGGGGTTTGCAATCGGGATGACTTGGGTGTCGCCGCCTTGCTCTTTCAATTTGAATCCTTGATTCATCAACCACGCTCGCGCGGCAACGTCTTGCGTATTGCCGAGTTGCGGCGTCGCGATTTTCTTGCCGCGAAAATCGGCGGGCGAATTGATCCCCGCGTCGCTGCGGACGACGAGCACCGCGCCGCCGCTTGTCGCGCCCGCGACGATCCGCAGCGCCTCGCCCTTCGATTTGACGTAGCCGTTGAGCGCGGGGTTCGGTCCGATGTACGTGAGATCGAGTTGCCCCGCAAACAGCGCTTCAATCGCGGAGGGTCCCGCGTTGAAAATTTTGGGATCGATCTTCGCGCTATCGCCCAGCGCGCGCGCGAACGTACCGTCGGCAATGCCGATGACGGCTTGCGCGTGCGTGATGTTCGGAAAGTAGCCAAAGCGGACGATGGCGGGATTGCTTGCCGAAGGAGCCGCGGATTGGCTGGCGCAGCCGGTGAGTGCGATCACCCATGCGGCGAGTAGAATCGATCCAACCTGAACAACCCACGAATTGTTTTTCACCGTGATATTCCTCCGATGTTTTTTGCGCGCCCAGATCGTTTTGGAGAGCGGCGCGATTTTGTGCGTGCGACTGCATCGGCGAGCGAGGTATTGTCGATCACTCCGACGATGGCTGTGCGTACCTGATTCATCACCGCGCGTAGCGCGCAGGTGCGTTCGTCCGGGCAGGTGCAGGGCTCGTACGCGATTTTGCTGATGCAACTGACCGGCGCAATCGTTCCATCGAGGATGCGGATGACTTCACCCAGCATGATGTATTTGGCTGGGCGTCCGAGCGTGTATCCGCCGCCCGCGCCGATCTGACTGCGCACGATGCCGCTGTTGCGGAGCGTGAGAAAAATCTGTTCGAGGAATTTGAGGGGGATATTGTTGCGCTTGGCGAGGTCCTTTAGCGGTACTGGGGAGAGGTCTTTGTGCGACGCTAGATCCATCGATGCCAATAGTCCGTACTTGCTGCGTTTGGAGAGTTTCACTGCGATTGTTTCCTATAATTCCTACTAGTTTTGTAGGATTTATAGCAAACCAGACAAGATTTGTCAAGCACAGAGAGCATTCATTGTGTCCTGCCTGTTCGATTTGGCAAAGATGTGGGCTGCCGTTCCGGTCTTTTCTATTTGCGGAATTTGCCTTCTTGAATTGCTGTACGTACCTCGCGCATAAACCGCATCATCATTCGCAAATTGTGAATCGTCGCCAATCGATAGTAGATCAATTCTTTCGCGCGATGGAGATGGCGCAAGTACGCGCGCGAAAAATTCTGACAGGTGTAACAATCGCACGTTGGATCGATGGGCGCGCGATCCAGCGCAAAGCGCGCGTTGCCGATGTTGATGCGCTGCTCCGCATTCTCCGCGATTTCGCGCGCGACGAGCAGCGCGCCGTTGCGCGCCCACCGCGTCGGCGACGCGCAGTCGAACAAGTCAATCCCGCGCGCGACGCCTTCGACAATATCTTGCAGTTCGCCGATGCCGAGGAGGTGGCGCGGTTTGGCGTCGGGCAAAAGCGGAATCGTCCAATCCAAAATCGCGTGCATCTCTTTTTTCGATTTGCCGAGCGAGCCGCCGACGCAAATTCCGTCGAACGGCAAGCCGCCGATGACGCGCGCGCTCTCTTCGCGCAAATCGCGATACGCGCCGCCCTGCACGATGCCGAACAGCGATTGGTATTCGTGTCGCGTTTTGTTGTGTTGTGCGAGACAGCGTTCCGCCCAGCGATGCGTGCGCGCGAGCGCGGTACGCGTGTACTCGTACGAATCGAGCGGCGACGTACATTCGTCGAATGTGACGACAAAATCCGCGCCGAGTTGATGCTGAATTTGCAGCGAGCGTTCGGGATCGAGCCGCATCAGCGCGCCGTCGAGATGCGAGCGGAAGGTGACGCCGTCGTCGTCGATCTTACAAAGTGGTGTCGCACTGACACGCGCAGGGGTGCGGGGGCGCAGGGGAGCAGAGGCGAAGTTTTTCTCCTCTGCTCCCTTGTTCTCCTGCTCCCCTGCCGAATCTTCGTCGGGAAATATATCCGCGATCTTCCCCACGCCGTCGCGAATCGCCGCGCCAAGCGAAAAAACTTGAAAGCCGCCGCTGTCGGTCATCAAGGGATGACGCCAGTTCATAAACGCGTGCAAGCCGCCGAGTTCCGCGATTTTTTCCGACCCAGGTCGCAGCGCGAGGTGGTACGTGTTCGCGATCAGCAATTGCATGCCGACGCGTTCGAGGTCGTCGGGCGTCAGTGCTTTCACCGATGCTTGTGTCGCAACTGCCATGAACGCAGGCGTTTCGATGTCGCCATGTGTGGTGTGGATCACGCCTGTGCGCGCGCGCGTGGTCGTGTCGTGCGATGTGATTTCGAATGTCAGAGTCATAGTTCACGATGCCGAGATTCGTTCTTCGTGTCTCTGCGTGGACAATGAATTCTACCGACTAGGTCACGCGCATGGTCAAGAACATTCCGGCGGCGATCAAGCCCATCAAGACCCAGGTTGCCCAAGCCACGTTCAGCGTCACGCTAAAGTACAATCCGATCGGCGGGAGCATGATCAGCGCGAACGCGAGCATCTGCAACCAGAATTTGCGCTGCGCGTTAGATTTGTTTTGACTCATCGCGGCATCACTCCGATCAGAACCCAGGTCGCCAGACTGATGCCGACGATCAAGATCGCGATATACAGCAACAATGAACGCATAACCAAGCCCTCTTTGCCGCTCAAACCGGCGGTACTCGCGCCGACGATAATCTTGGTCGGCGCGATCACCGAGCCGATTGCCGCGCCGGAGGTCTGCGCCGCGAGAATGATCGCCGCGCTGTAACCGAGCAAATCGGCGGTGCGTTTTTGCAGCACGGTGAACACCACGTTCGAATTCGTATTCGAGCCGGTCATAAACGCGCCCAACACGCCGATCCACGGCGACGCGAGCGGAAAGAGCGCGCCCATTCCTTGCGCCAGCCCGCGCGCCAAAATTTCAGTCATGCCCGCGTGCGACATCACGGTCGCCATGCCGACCATCGCGGCGATGCCGATGGACGATGTGATGACTTGCTTGAGCGTCCCATTCGCGATGCGCGCGAGCGCGCCGGGTTGATACAAGCCCGCGCGGCGATAGACCAAGTACGCGATGAGCGCGGCGTACAGCAAAATCGCGCTCGCGTGAACGAGTAGATTGATCCGGCGGCCGAACTCGGCGGGCGTGATGAATCCAAGCGCGGTCCGCATCTCAGGAAATTTGAGTTGAATCACGATGATTTGGCTCAAGAACGCGTTCAGCGGCGCGGCAAACGAAATGAGCATCGTCATCGCGATCAGCGCAAAGTACGCCGAAAACGCGAGCAAGACCGCATCGCGCTTGATCGTCTGCGCTTGATCGTTTGCGCGATTGCCGCGGTACCAGCGTACCAAAATGAATCCGGCTGCCAAGCCCGCCATTCCGCCGCCGAATCCGCCGATGCTCCACATCCCATTCGTCGCCAGCCAGTACTGCGTCAGCCCCATCAACGCGCTCATCACGAACCAGGGAATCCACAATCGCCGCACTGCCGACCAGCCATCGGCGACGTGCAGCACCATCAAGCCGCAGCCGAAAGCCGCCAAGCCGAGTAAAAACGCGGCGGGCGCGGCAAGAACGTAGCCCGATATTCCACTCGCCGCGACCATCGCTTGAAACGATGTGCCGAGCGAGCCGAACGTCACCGACCAACCGTGTCCGAGTGACGGCGCGACGACCGCGACGAGCGGCGTAAATCCCAAGCCGATCAGCAACGGCGCGGTGACCGCGACCGGCACGCCGAACCCGCCGACGCCTTGGAGAAACGACGCAAAGGGCCAACTGATCAACAGCGCTTGCATTCCGCGGTCGGCGGTTAATTGCGGCAGCGCGCGTCCGAGCGTCTTGATCGCGCCGGCTTCGTCCGCGACTTGGAAAAGGAAAAAAGCCGCCCAGATGATCAGCAGCACGTCGAGCGAAAGAAAAAGCGCTTTGGTTTGCGCGAGCGCGAGCAGATCGATCCCGGCGCCAAAGCGCGCGGCGGCGATCAAGATCGCGGCAAGCCAGCCCGCCGCCCCGGCTTTTGCGCCGCCCCACCGAAATACAACCATCAAAACGAGAATTACTAGAATCGGAGTGAGTGCCAGGAACCAATCGACGATGAAATTCATCAACGATCCTTTCGCTGTAGATTCAACGTAACCGTTCGGCGTTCTCGCGCAATTGCGCGACGCGCGCGCGCCACGCCTGCGCCAGTTCGTCGTCTTCCACTTTGCCGCCTTCTTGTTCGACTTGCCATTTGCGGTACGCCAATTCATTTTGCGCGTGCATGATCGCGTGCGCGGTCGCAGGCGCATAACCCGGCACATCGCGCACCTTGAACGGCGCGTCCGCGGCGATCAGCGCGTACTCGAGCGGAGTCACCGCGGTGTTCACTTCGCTTACCAACTGCTTGCGGATCAGTTCGACTTCCCACTTTTCGTTTTGGTAAATGCCGATGCTCAAAAGCACGAACGCCCACAGTTGCGACGCCAACGTACCTGCGGCAGTCGCCAGCCAAACGATTTGCGGCGGCGTCTCGGAGAAAAGCAATCGACTGCCGGTGAGCGCGCGAACGAGATCGTTGATGACTTTGGTGCCCAAGGTGTTCGCCAGGACGTTGGCGTAGATCGCGAGCGCGACGCCACTTACCGGCGCGAGCCATTTCAAGGTTGGATTGCGCGTTTGGCGCGCCAATCCAAATCCCGCGCCGAACAACGCGCTGTAAATGAAATGTCCATTGATGCCGAGAAAAACGAATTGCAACGCGGCGAGCGATAAAAAGGGCGGCGTCCCGCTGATCGCAAATTCGTTCAGCAGAAAAATCGTGTACTGCGCGGCGTTGAACCCCAAGCCGACCATCGCGCCGTACAACATTCCGTCGCGCAAATCGTGCAAATCCGAGCGCAGCAGCCAGAACAGAATGAGAATCGCCGCGCCTTTGACGACTTCCTCGACCATCGGCGATGTTACGACCGCGGTGAACGTTTCGGCGGAGAATCCGAAGATTTTTCCGCCCGATTGTTTGGCGAGTCGGAGCATATAGCCGTACAGCGTGTTGCTGAACGCGAGCGAGACGCTCGCGCTGACCGCCGCGCCCCATAGCGCCACGCCTGCCAACAGGAGCGGCGATTCGTGCTCGCGGCGATCCAGGTACCACACAAAGAGAATCGCGGGACCGCTTGCGATGACGGCGATCAGTACGCCGATCACAAACGCTTCGATCATGCGCGGCGCTCCGCCATAGAGGGGCCACAATAAATTATACGCGCCGATGCCGAGCAGCGCGACAAATAAAATTGCCACCAAGGTTGCAGTTCGACGGTCGCGCAGCGGCGATCCTGCTAACAAGTGTTTGATTTCCAAAGACGTGTCCTGCATAAATGTCCTTCTTTCGTTTTGATGGTATAATCAGGCGAGCCAAGTTTCTCGCAGATTCACTTTGTCGAGAATATAGCCGCGATTTCTACGAATGTCAAAACGGAGAACGCGTATGGAAAAACACACCAACAATGTGCTCGCTCCCATCGATCTGATCGTCCATTCCGCCAATCAAGTCTTGACGCTTGGCGGCGACGCGCCTAAACGCGGCGCAACGCAGGGCGATCTCGGAATCCTGCGCGATGGCGCGGTCGCGATCCGCGGCGAGCGGATCGTCGCGGTGGGCGATACGCTCGACTTGCTCGCGCTCGCCGACGCGCACACGCGCACGCTTGACGCGCGCGGCAAGATCGTCCTGCCCGGTTTTGTCGACGCGCACACCCACGTCGTCTTCGCCGGAGATCGCGCGAATGAATTCGAAATGCGGTTGGGTGTTGCCACGCCCTTAAGGACGTGGCAATACCTCGACATTCAAAAAGCGGGCGGTGGGATTATGAGCACCGTCCGCGCGACGCGCGCGGCAACGCGCGACGATCTCATCGCGCAATCGCGCGCGCGACTGGACGCGATGCTCGCGCACGGCACGACGACCGCCGAAGTGAAGACCGGCTACGGCTTGGAAACCGCGACCGAACTCAAGATGCTCGGCGCGATTGCCGCGCTCGCCGCCGAGCACGCGATTGATCTCGTCCCGACTTTTCTCGGCGCGCACGTCGTGCCGGAGGAATTTACGGGGCGGGAGGAAGAGTATGTGGATTTGGTTGTTGATGAGATGTTGCCCATAATTCAAAATTCAAAATTCAGAATTCGGAACCTACGAAAGGGAATTTTGAATTCCGAATTTGGAATTTTGAATTGTGACGTCTTTTGCGACGACGGCGCGTTTACGCTCGCGCAGACGCGGCGCATTCTGACGCGCGCGCAAGAACTTGGTTTCGGCTTGCGCGTCCACGCCGACGAGTTTGCAAATCTGGGCGCGGCGGCGCTGGCGGCGGAACTGGGCGCGGCAAGCGCGGATCACTTGATGGTGACGCGGCGCGACGAAATGCAAGCGATGGCGCGGGCAAACGTCGCCGCCGTCCTTTTGCCGGGCACGACCTTTGGGTTAGGCAAGACGAATTTCGCGGACGGGCGCGCGTTCATCGAGGAAAATGTGCCGGTCGCGCTCGGCAGTGACATCAATCCGGGAACGTGTTGGTGCGAAGCGATGTCGTTCGTCATCGCGCTCGCGTGTCGTTACGCAAAACTGACGCCCGCGCAAGCCATCGTCGCGGCGACGCTCAACGGGGCGTACTCGCTCGGCATCGCGGAACACGTCGGTTCGCTCGCGCCGGGAAAAATCGCGGATGTGCTGATCGCGGATGTGCCGGACTATCGGCATCTCGCGTATCGCTTCGGCGCGAATCCGATCGAGACGGTGATCAAGCGAGGTCGCGTCATTTCTTTGATTTGATCGCTGGTGGTATAATTGCCTCAGCGTCTCGTTCTGAGTGGTCGTAAAGGGGGTGAAGCGGAAAACCGAATTGCGTATCTGACGAAAAGCAGGTCTGGGTTGAGCAAGGTTCGAGTGATCAGATGTTTGTAAATCTTTGCGCGGCAAGCCGCCTCGGGTTTGCCGTAAAGGAGACTAGAATGTGCAGACTGATTCTCTTGTTCGCGGCACTGATGCTCGTGGCGTGTTCACCTGTTTCGATTACCATTTCGTTAGGCGCTACACCTACTCCTACGTTGACCTCGACGCCGGAGGTCATTCCAACTTGGACTTCTGACGCCACCGCGGAGGCGGAGAGAACCGCGATTGCTCAAACACGGGCAGCGGAAGCAGCGCAGTCGCGCGCGGTTGCCACGAGCGCGGCGACGGCGCAAGCCAATGCAACTACGCAAGCCCGCGCTGCCGCGACGAACATGACGGCAACCGCGCAAGCGAAGGCGACTGCCACCGCGCAAGCCAACGCCTCGGCAACCGCGCAAGCAGCCGCGGCGACCAAGACGGCACTCCTCGCGTTTGCGGACGCCTTGATTGCAAAGGCAGGCAGACCGGAGCGGGAAAAGGAAGGGGAGATCAGCGAAACCAAATGGTTCTGGGTCAACGGCAATTGGAAGAATTTTGTACTCGACGTCCAATTGTTCAACCCGGCTGATCCGGCAGTACATCCGTGGGATTATGGCGTCGAGTTTCGGAGACCAAGCAAGGACAAGTACTTGACGCTGCTGCTGCGGTCGGACAAGACCTGGGTGTTGTTTCATCCGGAAAGGACAACTGCGGATTCCACCATTTTGACCCGCGTGAGCAGCGGGACGGTCGCGCCGATGGATAATTCGACGACCGGGTCGAATAAAATTCGTCTCGTCGCATACGAAAACGCCGCCTTTCTGTATATCAACGGTGTGTTCGTTTCGACCATGGATCTTTCTGTGAACCTATCCGCAGGGGAGTTGTATTTGGTTACTGGGTTTCTCACCGTTGACTATTTTGCCGGGTCGATAGTCCGCTTCAAAGACCTCAGCGTCGCCGGCTTGCCGTAAAAAATTTCCCGGTGGCATCAAGCCACCGGGAAATTTTGTTTCTGGTGTGGGCGCGCCTAGACTTGCTCCGCTAAAATGATCGCCTCCGCGACCTCGCGCATCGAGCGGCGCGAGGCGCGCGCTTGATGTTGGATGCGCGCGAACGCGTCCTGCTCGTCGATCTTGTGGCGTTTCATCAGAATCCCTTTCGCGCGCTCGACGAGTTTACGCGTCTCTAGC
This sequence comes from Candidatus Aquidulcis sp., assembly GCA_020723345.1. Taxonomy (GTDB): domain Bacteria; phylum Chloroflexota; class Anaerolineae; order UBA4142; family UBA4142; genus VGOB01. Next base: position 56,661 of record DYJA01000038.1, read on the forward strand.
GCCTCTTTCAAGCCGCCGATTTCGTCGTACAGCAGCGCTTTTTGCAATTCCCCGGCGGCGATATCGGCGATCAGCGCGAGCAACTCGATGTCGTCTTCCGAGTACGCGCGGTCTTCGCGCGTTTGCACGTTGATCGCGCCGATGACTTGATCGCGCGCGATCAGCGGCGCGGCGAGGAGCGACCGAAACGCGGTCTCTTTGGTTTCGGGCAAATACTTGAAACGCGGATCGCGCGATGCGTGGCTGGCGGCAATCGGCTTGCCGATCTTTGCGGCGTGCCCCGTCAACCCTTCGCCTAATTTCAGGCGCGCGTGTCCAATCGCGTCGGGCGCCAGCCCGGTGGTCGCTTTGAGCACGAGATAATTGTGATCGTCCAGCAAATAGATCGAACACGAGTCGGCGGAAATCACGCGCGCGGTCTTGCGCGTGATCAACGCGAGGATTTGATCGAGCGAGCCAGCCGCACTGATCGCGCGAGTGATCTCGCGCAGGGTGCTGAGCTGACCTTGCAGTTTCTTTGCCAGGGAGTCGGTAGATGTCATAGTTCGAGATTATATGAGAGTGCGGCGGATTTGGCAAATGGCGTGTGGTGTTGCCGTGCACGGATTTGTCGTACCGCGAGATTGTGGTATAATCTGCGCCGTAGTCATTGGGAGGATCAGAATGCCAAGAAGAATCAAACCAAAGGAGACCAAGCGCGATTGGCGCTGGTGGACGAATATCCTGTTGAACAGCGCGGTCGTCTTGAGCATGGTGCTCGGCACAGTTTTTGTGTTTGCAGGCGTGCCAACGCCAAGCGCGCTGCCCACGCTCGAAGTTCCGACAGCCGCGCCGCCAACTGTCGCGCCGCCAACGCCAGCGCCGTCAGCCACGCCGACGCCTAAAGCCAGCGTCGATTATCAATTCGCCGTCGCGGGAGATTCCCGGGACGGCGATGTTATGTGCGGTATTACACGCTCTTGACTTTGATGACTTTGGGTTTGATTTCTTCCGTTTTCGGAATCGTCAGCGTCAGCACGCCGTTCTCGAATTTCGCGTCGGCTTTGTCGGCTTGCACCGGCAACGCGAGTTCAATCGAGCGCGCGAACGGACCGTAGCGCTGCTCTT
>DYJA01000039.1 GCA_020723345.1 Candidatus Aquidulcis sp.
CTCCTTTGCATCACTCTTGGTATTCGATTTTTAAGGTGCGAAATTTAGGCTAAGGCAAATTGGGGCAAGGCGACGCGTTTTTCGACGGACGCGATTGAGCGGGATGTTCAGGATTGCGCGCATCAGGTCGATCGGTTGGTGCGTGAATTGGGTGGGATAAAATACACAGCGGAGCAAATTCTATGAGCATTCTCATCGACAAGAAAACCAGATTGGTCGTACAAGGTATCACCGGACGTGAAGGCGAATTCCACACCAAGCAAATGATCGCGTACGGCACGAATGTCGTCGCGGGGATGACGCCGGGGCGCGGCGGCGAAAAATTCTTGGGCGTGCCGGTGTTCGACACGGTCGCGCAGGCGGTTGAGACAACCGGCGCGAATACGTCGGTGATCTACGTTCCGGCGCGCGGCGCGGCGGATTCGATTCTGGAAGCGGCGGATGTCGAAATCAAATTGGTCGTGTGCGTCACCGAAGGCGTACCGGTGGTCGATATGACGCGCGTCGCGCGGCGATTGCAAGAGACCGGCACGCTGTTAGTCGGACCGAATTGTCCCGGTTTGATTTCGCCGGGCAAATCCAAAGTCGGCATCATCCCCGGAAACATTTGCGCGCCGGGACCCGTCGGCATCGTCGCGCGCAGCGGCACGTTGACGTACGAAGTGATCCACGCGCTCACTCAGCGCAAACTCGGTCAATCGACATGCGTTGGGATGGGCGGCGATCCAGTCCACGGGGTGGGCTTTATCGAAGTGCTTGAAATGTTCGAACACGATCCGCAGACGCAAGCGATCGTACTCATCGGCGAAATCGGCGGAACGGACGAAGAAAAAGCCGCGGCGTTCATCAAGAAAAACGTGAGCAAGCCGGTCGTCGCCTTTGTCGCGGGGCAGACCGCGCCGCCCGGCAAACGCATGGGTCACGCGGGCGCGATCATCGAAGGCGGTACGGGCACGGCGGCGGAAAAAATCGCGGCGTTCAAAGCCGCGGGCGTCCCCGTCGCGCGTTTTCCCGGCGAAGTCGCGGAACTCGTCGCGCAAAAACTCGCCGCGACTAAAAAGCCGACGAAAAAATCGCGCCGATAATTTAAAATTTGGCTCGTTGGGTTTCCGATGGCAGACCGTCGATCACAAAAAAGTTTGCCGCACGATCTTGATCTCACGCCGTACGCCGGTCGCTGGGTCGCGCTGGTGCGCGGCTGCGTCAGCGGCGTCGGCGTGAGCGAACAAGCCGCGCGGCTTGCTTCAAAACATCAGCGTCCCAAGGAAGAACCAATCGTAATATTTGTGCCGAAAGAACTGACGCCGGACAAAACATGATGTTCGTCCTGCCTCAGGAGGGTCGTATGAACGTGCTGGAACGAGTGATTTCATTCATCGCGGATCAAAACGTCGAAGCGTACTTTGTCGGCGGGTTGGTGCGCGATGAACTTTTGGGGCGCGTCGTCAAACGCGATCTCGATCTCGCCATCGACGGCGACGCCGCGGAACTCGCGCGTGCGTTTGCCGATCAAAATGGCGGCGCGTTCTATTTGATGGACGAAGAGCACAACGTCGCGCGCGTGATTCTCGACGACACGTACGTTGATTTCGCGCAACTGCGCGGCACGCTGCGCGAAGATTTGGCGACGCGCGATTTTACGATCAACGCGATGGCGCGCCAACTCGGCAGCCATGAACTGACCGATCCATTTCACGGGCAAAAACATCTCGCCCAGAAACAGATTTGCGCGGTGACCGACGAGGCGTTTCAGAACGATCCCGTGCGCTTGCTGCGCGCGATTCGCTTCGCAGGCGAGCTCGGTTTCACGATTGGCGCGCACACGGAAAAGTTGGTGCGCCGCGACGCGCATTTGCTCGCGTTTGCTTCGATGGAACGCGCGCGCGACGAATTCTTCAAGATTCTCGCAGCGCCCAATTTCTCCACGCTTCTGCGCCAAATGGACAACCTGGGTCTACTTTCCACGTTCCTGCCCGAAGTGACCGCGCTAAAAGGCATCACGCAATCGCCGCCGCACGCGTTCGACGTGTTTGAACACACCTTGCGCGTCCTGGACGAACTCGAAACGATTCAGGCGGACGCGTATGCCGACGTCGCGAACGGCGAATTCGTTTCCGAATTGCAAGCGCATTTCGCGCGCGCGGTTTCGGCGGAGCGGACGCGTGGAATACTGTTGCGTCTCGCCGCACTCTTGCACGACATCGGCAAAGCGCAGACGCGCTCCGTGGACGACGCGGGCGCGATTCATTTCTACGATCACGAGCCGCGCGGCGCGGCAATGAGCGACGCGGTGATGCGTCGCCTGCGGTTCAGCAACGACGAAAGCGCCATCGTCACGCGCGTCGTCGTCGATCACCTGCGACCCGCGCACCTCGCGCGCGAGCCGCGCGTCAGCAACCGCGCGGTCTATCGTTTTTTCCGCGACGCGGGCGACGCGGGAATCGACGCGTGCGTGCTGATGCTTGCCGATCAACGCGCGCGCCGCGCGCCGCCGATCGACGCGGCGGAAGACGCGCGTCAGCGCGCGGTGAACGCGCTCTTGCTCGATCGCTATTTTCGCGCGCGCGCCACCGTGATCGCGCCGCCGCCGTTGATCGACGGTCACACGCTGATCAAAGAACTCAAGATCGAGCCAGGCAAACGCGTCGGCGAATTGCTGGAAGCGATCCGCGAAGCGCAGGCGGAGGGCTTGGTGAACACGCGCGAGGAGGCGCTTGCGTTTGTGCGTGGAGTTTCTGCCACAGAGAAAAAATCATAAATCGTAAATCGGAAATTTGAAATCGAACCATGGAACTCCAAGTTGCGCTTGCCAAAGTTTCCAAATACGCGATCCGCGAATCAGGCGATACGTGCGAGATGATCGAGCGACCGCACGGCGGTTTGTCGTTTGTGCTGGTGGATGGACAGCACACGGGACGCGGCGCGAAGCAAGTCTCGAATCTCGTCGCGCGCAAAGCGATTTCGCTGTTGGCGGAAGGCGTGCGCGATGGCGCGGCGGCGCGCGCGGCGCACGATTATTTGTACACCCAACACGACGGCAAAGTGTCGGCGGAATTGCACATCGTCTCGATTGACCTCGTCAGCGAGACGATTGTGATTTCGCGCAACAGCCATTGCCCCGCGCTCGTCGGCGATGCGAACGGTTTGCGCGTCCTCGACGAGCCGTCGTCCGCGATTGGCGTGCATCGGCGGATGAAGCCGCTCATCGCCGAGTTACCGCTCGAATTGCATACGAGCGTCATCGTCTTCACCGATGGCGTTTTCGACGCGGGCGCGCGCGATGGACAGAAATTCGACGTTGCCGCGTTCGTCGCCGCGCAATTACGCGACGCGAATATCGGCGCGCAGTCGCTCGCGGACGCGATCCTCGCGCGCGCGGTCGAATTGGATCGCGGCAGACCGCGCGACGACATGAGCGTGCTCGTCGTGCGCGTGGTGCCGCGCGTAGACGGCGACGCGGCGCGGCGGTTGAGCGTGCGGTTTCCAATCGAGTGAGGTGCGAGATGAAAAAAACGCGTGAGACGAAAACTCATTACAAGACGAGCACCGCGACAATCACTTTGAACAGGGAATTGGTCGAGCGATTGCGCTATGCGGCAGAATGGAAAGGGATTCCGTTTGAAGAGGCGGCGGGCAAAGCGGTCACCGAATACCTGGGTCGTTTTGGAATTGAGAAGGTTAGAGCGGAGCAGGCGATTTTTGAAAAGATGCGTCCCGCGTTGCTTGAAAAATATCGCGGGCAGTACGTCGCGGTGCATAATGGTCAGGTCGTGGAGAGCGCGCCCGATTTGCGCTCGTTGCATCACAAGGTCTTTGTGCGCTTTGGGTTCACGCCGATTTTGCACATTCAAGTTACGGATGAGCCAGAGCGCGATATTCAGACGCGCGGCTTGCGTTTGGAGAGGAGCGCACAATGAAATTTCCGTACAGCCGCGATTATTCTCCGAATGCGCCGTCACTTCAAGTCACATTTGTTTCGGCAGAGAAACAATTGTCGGTTGGACCTTTTATCGCGCTGGTGGACACTGGCACCGATGTCACGGCTGCGCCAATCGCGTATCTTGAAAGGATCGAGTCGCCGATAGCGCGTGAATCCATGGTTGTTCCGCATTGGGGGGCGCGTTATGCGGTGTCGTTGTTTTCGGTGGATGTGAAAATCGGCGAATGGACGTTCCCTGGCGTCGAGGTCATTGGCGATACCAAAGGCAATGAGGTAATTCTTGGTCGGAATGTTCTCAACAAACTACGCGTGCTGCTCGACGGTCCCGCGCAAGTGACGGAAATCCTGGAACCAAAATCGAAACGGAAATAACAGCGCCTCGGTCATTTCGAGAGTACATACCACCGCGCGGTATGTTCGCAACCAGAAACTCGGCGCGGCTCGCGGGAACGCCCCGAATTTATTCGGGGGCTACGCGAGGTGAAAATCGGTTGAAACCGATTTGCCTCGCGCAACTCGATTTATCGAGTTTTCACCTCACTGAGCCGCGGATTTTCAATCGGCGGCGGTTCAAGTTTCTGGGCAGCGGAGCGAGAAATCTCGTTGCAATGACGAGATTTCTCGTCGCAGAAATCGCGCCTACCCAGAAACTTGACGTTCGTAGTATGCGCTTTAGCGCAAAGGGCGGCGATGAATCGCCCACTACGAACCCACGCGCGCGTTTCTGCCGTCACGCGTACCGCGGCGCGATATGGAATTCTCGAAATGACAAACCAGGAAATGAAAATGCCAACCGAAAATCCTCTGCGTCTTCTCGTCATCACGAGCCGACCACTGACTGACGGCGCGGGCAATTCCATCGTCTTGCTCGACATCGAAGAAGAGCGGCGGCGGATGCGCGCGGCATTGCAGTCCGCGCGCGTCGCGGCGCGCGTGGAGTACGTTCCGCACGCGACGACGGGCGCGGTCAAAACCGCGCTGCGCGACGCGTGGGACGTGGCGCATTTCACGGGGCACGGCACGGCGGACGGACGCTTGCTGCTGGAAAACGATTTTGGCGAAGCGCACGCGCTCGCGCCAAGCGAGACGGCGCAATTGTTTGGCGAATCTACCGCGCGCCTCATCGTGCTGTCCGCGTGTCATTCCGAGATCATCGCGCGCGCGTTGCACGCGGCGGGCGCGCCCGCGCTGATTGCGATTGACGCGCGCGTGCCGATTGAAGATCGCGCCGCGACGATTTTCGCGGAACACTTTTACGGCGCGCTCGCGCAGGGCTGGAAAATCCGCGACGCGTTTCGCGACGCGCAGCAATCGGTTGCGCTGGATGATGTGGTTGGCGACGCGCATCCGCCGCTCGACGACGACGGCAAGCCCGAAGCGCCGTGGTCGCAACGATTTATGCTGATCGGCGATGGCGACATTGCGTTTGCGGTGGGGATGGCGGGCGAGCCGCCCGCGCGACCCGAACCGCGCGTCGTCGGCAATCTGCGCGCGCGGAACGCGAATTTCGTCGGGCGCGCGAAAGAGATCGTCGAGATCGTAGGGGCGTTTGATAAAACGCCCTCACGAACGCCGCGCGTCGCGATCATCGGCGCGGGCGGGCTCGGCAAGACGGAATTGTCGAAAGCGGTCGCGTGGTGGTACGTCGAGCGCGGCAAGGCGGACGCGGTGTTGTGGGCAAGCGCGAGTCGCGACGAGGGCGAATTCGTCTTGCGCGATCTCGCGTCGCTGTTGAGCATCGCCGCGCGCGCGTTTGGCTTGCCGATCACCGAGCAATCGTCCTTCGACGAGCAAAAGCGCGTCGTGCGCGAATTTTTCGAACAGCATCGCGTCATCGTTCTGCTCGACAATTGGGAGACGCTGGAGGGACGCGCACGCAAAGAGTTGTGGGATTTCGTTTTGGGTCTGCCAGGTTCCACGCGCGTCATCGTCACGTCGCGCGATACGCTGCCGCCGAAGGACGCGCGCAATTACGAACTCGATACGCTGACGATTGCCGATGGCGCGCAGTTGTTCCTCAACATCGCGTGCAACGCGGGCTATTTCGACCGCAACCCCAAGTTGAGCAAGGAGGACGCGGCGATTCTGAGCGCGATCGTCGAACGGCTGGGCGGCTATCCGCTCGCAATCGAGGTGGTGGCGGGGCAGACCGAAAGCCGCGCGCTCGGCGATATTTGGAGCGACCTCGTCCAGATTCCGAAGAATGTGCTGGAGGGGAAGGACGAATTGACAGGCGAGCCGCGCGGCGTGTGGACCTCGCTTGGATTTTCGTACGATGTTCTGCCCGCGCCCGCGCAATCGCTCTTCCGTCAGATGAGCGTGTTCCTCGCGCCTGCGGTGGTGGAGGATGTGGCGGCGGTGACGACCGCCGACGGACGACGGACGACCGCCGCGGGGGAGGGCGAGGGAGGAATTACGCTGACGCGCGAGACGCTTGATACGCTTGTGCGGCGGTCGCTGGTGCGGATGCGTGAAGGCGCGTACGCGCTGCTGCCGATTGTGCGCGAGTATGCGTTGAGCAAACTGGCGGGGGCGGGACAAGATGTGCGCGAATTGCACACGCGCGTTATATACTACTATGGGCAGAAAAACACACCTGAAGGCGCGGTAATAGCGAGTGATCATTTATTTAGACTCGCACAAATGGGATCCCGCCCAGCAGCAGAAGAATTTGTCAAATACGTTTACCGTTTCTATCAGGATTTGGTGATGCGTGGGTACTGGGTGGAAGCGCGTCAAAAGGGATTACAGTTGATTGCTGTGGCTCATGCGCTGAATGACAGGAAGGTTGGGGCACAAGCGTCCTTAGAAGTCGCGAGTATTTTCCAACGCACTGGAGAGTATGAACGAGCGTCAGAGCTATACCAAGATGCGGCAGATTTATTCAAAGAACTAGGTGACAGAGATGGAATGGCTTCTGTTTATCACAATCTGGCGGGCATAAGATTGGCCCAAGGTGCATTTGATGAGTTTTGGCGTTTATCACACGAGAGTTTGAAACTAAGACAGGAACTGGGAGACCAGATCGGGATCGCAACCTCGTTGTTGGCAATGGGTACTTCTGAGTACCATCGAGGCAATTATGATAAGGCGGAACAACTTTGTCAGGAAAGTCTGAAGATATTTCAAGGGCAGAAATCAAAGTCCGAACAGGTTACTGTCTTACTTCAGCTTGGGATGATAGAGAAAAAGCGAGGCAATTATTACGAGTCTGAGAATCTCTATCAACAGAGCCTTGTGCTTGCCAAAGAATTCAGGAACAAGTCGGGAATTGCACAGGTACTGCATGAGTTAGGAGAAGTGGAATATTTGCGGGGCAAACCCGATAAGGCGATGCCGTTATTGCATGAGAGCTTGAAACTCGAAAGGGAACTTGGCGAAAAGCATGGAATGGCTACTACAATGGGACAATTAGGAGAAGTTTATCACGCGCAAGGACAGTTGAAAGACGCGCTCGGCTATTTCATCCGCGCGTTTGCCATCTTTGAAGAGTTGCACTCGCCGTATCGGGAGTTGACGGGGAAGTTGATTGCGGAGGTTCGGCAGGAGGTGGGGGAGGAGCGGTTTGGGGAGTGGTGTCAACGAATAGCGAACGAATAAACGAATGAGTGATCGCAGTTGTCCGTTCAATCCGATCCAGTCCGTTGTCATATTTCGAGGAGACGCCAATGGTCATCATCAAATGTATCAACCCCAATTGCACTGCGCCCAATCGCAAGTTCGAGTGGGACGAGACGCCGCACGGCGGGCTGGCGGAGCCGCACGCGGAAGGCGCAAAACGCGTGATTGCGTACTGTAAATCTTGCGGCGCGGAAAATCCCGTGTGGGTCAAAAAGCCCAAGCCGATTCCGTTGGTTCGGCACATTGGCAGGGGATGGTGAGGTGGCGCGATGGGAAATGATTCACCGAATCAGCCAATTGAAATACAACCCGAGCCACTCACCGCGCTCGACCGCTTTTGGCTCGACACCGCGCGTAACGCCGCGAAAGAATCGGTCGGCGCGCTGGAGGAGGCGGCAAAGCAATTGATCGCGATCACCAGTTTGTCGCAAGGCATTTACTTTGCCGCGATCTCGTTCGGCGACGTGAAAAAAGCGTTGCCGCAATTCGCGCCCGCGTGGCAGTGGACGATCACAGGCGCGCTGGTTTTGCCGCTGGTGTGCTGGCTCGTCGCGCTCTTCTTTGCGATTCGCGTTTTCACGCCGCAAGTCTACGCCACGAATCTCGATTCGCCTGATCTCGCGCGCGAGACGTACGAGCAAGTCGTCGCGTACAAACACGCGCAGTTGCGCCGCGCGCACATCGCGCTGGTGATCGGCTTTGTGCTGCTTATCGTCAACATCATCGCGTTCTGGCGGCTGTAGGACAATTTTGCAAAATTGTCCTACGAGGAGCGTATGCGTATCGCCATCGTCGGTCCCTGCGGCGCAGGCAAGACTACGCTGCAAAACAATCTCGTGCGCTTGGGGTACGAGGCGCGCGCGATCGCGCAAGAACATTCGGGCGCGCAAGCGATGTGGCAGCGCGTCACGCGCCCCGACGTGGCGATCTATCTTGACGCGGCGCTGGCGACGATCAACGCGCGGCGCGGCGTCCATTGGGAACAAAGTTATCTCGACGAGATGAATCGGCGGTTGGCGCATGCGCGCGCCCACGCGCATTTTTATCTGGACACGAACGCGCTGACGCCCGCGCAAGTGTCTGCGCGCGTCGTCGCCTTCTTGGCGTCTAGCGAAATCTATCCCAATCCAAAGGAGTAGGCACCATGCAAACGACAGGCACCACGCTCTTGCTCGATTTGTACGATTGTAAATCGCCCGCGATCAACAGCGAGGCGGTGCTGGAACAACTCTTCGTGAACGCGCTTCAGTTCGCTGGCTTTGAGATGGTGGACCAGAGCGTTCACCAACTTCCCAAACAGGGCATTACGCTCGTCTGCATCATGCGCCAATCGCACGCGGCGCTGCACGCGTTGTCCGAGGCGGGTTTTGTCGCGGTCGATGTGTACTCGGAAGGCAAGCCCGAAACGGCGCGCGCCGCGCTGGAAATCATTCGCGGTTTTCTGGCGCAGAAATTGATGGCGCGTTCGGTCAACGCGCGCTTTATCGAGCGCGGGAATGACAGTTCCAGTCGCTGAGTCTGATCGGTGTTGCCCCATTTCATTTTCCAAAAGGAGGAGCCATGTTTCCTGTTTTGCCAAACGAAGTCCGCGCGTTTATCTTCACCGTCGTGTACGCCTTGCTCGGAATGATCTTGCTGTACGGCGGCTATCGCACGTTTGACTGGCTGACGCCGACCGATCTGCAAAAGAAAATTTTCGACGAAGGCAATGTCGCCGTGGGCGTGTTGGCGGGTTCGTTCGTCATTGGATTGGCGCTGGTCATTCTCGGCGCGATCCGCGTCTAGAGTGGGGCGAGGCAGATTACCTGTTCGATCCGCTCCCCAAAATCGAATTTGCCTCTTTTGCCCACTTGGTTTATAATCTGCCCCGTTTGCATAGCACTATATTTTTCTGTTTGGAAAGGTAGCCATGCGCGAACGTAATTACATGTTTCTCGTCGGCATCATTTTCCTCGCGCTCGTCGCGGGTTGGATTGCGATGCCCGATAATCCCGGCTTGCAGATCGGTCCCTTTAAGAAAGACATTAGAGTTCACGAAGGATTGGATTTGCAGGGCGGTTTGCAAGTCGTGTTGGAAGCGGATGTCCCTGCCGATCAGACTGTCAGTTCCGATTCGATTGATTCGGCGAAGCAGATCATCGAGAACCGGATCAACGCGCTCGGCGTCGTCGAGCCGCAGATTCAGATTCTCGGCAATCGCCGCATCCTCGTTCAACTGCCGGGCTTGACTAATCCCGACGACGCGATTCGTACCTTCGGCAGCACCGGGCAGTTGGAATTCATCGACGCGGGCGACACCGGGCTTGACGCGGGCGTCGTCGTGCAGACGACCGGCTTGTCCACGGTCATCGTGCCGGGCGCCGTCACGCCAACGCCCGCGCCCGCGACTCCGACGCGGCAGCCGACGGTCGCGCCCACCGCGGCGATCACGACGACGGGCGGCGTCACAACGACCGCGCCAATCACGCCGACCGCGCCTGTAACGCCGACGTATCGTACGGTGATGACGGGGCGCGAATTGAAAACCGCGTCAGTTGCGTTCCAACAAACGACGAATCAGCCGTACATCGCGTTTGAATTGACTCCAGACGGCGCCAAGATTTTTGGCGACTATACTTCCAAGAACGTCAACAAGTTCTTGGCGATCACGCTCGACAAGCGCGTGATTTCATCGCCGGTCATCAAAAGCGCGATTACCGAAGGCAAGGGGATTATCGAGGGGCGATTCACGCTGGAAGAAGCGAAGAGTTTGGTGCTGCAACTCAAGTACGGCGCGCTGCCGGTTCCGCTCAAGGTGATTGACTCGCGCGCGATCGGTCCCACGTTGGGACGCGATTCGGTGAATCGCAGCATCACCGCGGGTGCGATTGGCTTGGTCATCGTCATTTTGTTTATGCTGTTGTACTATCGCCTGCCCGGCTTGCTCGCAGACCTCGCGCTGACGATTTACGCGTTGCTCATTCTGGCGATTTACAAATTCGGCGTCCCCGGCGTTTTCGATTACGTGACGCTGACGCTTCCAGGTATTGCCGGGTTTATTCTGTCGGTCGGTATGGCGGTCGATGCGAACATTCTGATCTTTGAGCGCATGAAAGAAGAGCTGCGGAGCCAGCGCCCCCTCTACATGGCAGTCGAATTCGGTTTCCAGCGCGCGTGGCCCTCGATCCGCGATTCGAACATTTCGACGCTGATCACGTGCGCGATCTTGCTCTGGTTCGGTTTGAGTTTTGGCGCGAGCGTGGTCGCGGGCTTTGCTTTGACGCTGGCGATTGGCGTGTTGGTCAGTTTGTTCACCGCCATCGTCGTGACGCGGACGTTCTTGCGCCTGGTCCTCGACATGAACGTCACCGAAAACTTGTGGTGGTTTGGCGTCTGAATAAAGAAACCCGTTTTCCGCTGAAGGCGAGAAAACGGGTTTCTTGCTTTGGGCATAAAAAAACGTCCCCATCGTTTTTTTTGACAGAGACGTTTAAGGAAGGAGGGAGGAGCACAATTAGGGCCGCACCGCCCACTTGACTCCAAAAACAATTTAAGCGGTTAAAGTCTTGATTTGGTCAAAGGAAAGTTCAAACTTTGTGTTGGATTTCCAAAAAACAATTGAGGTGTGCTTTGCCATTTTTATCGAGTTGTGCTAGAATGCCGACCGTTCGTGCAACTCGATATTATGATTCTGGAGGACGTGTGATCAACATTGTCGGAAAACGTTATTGGTACTTTGCATTTTCATTGCTCATCATCATTCCGGGTTTGATCGCGATCGGTATGACGTGGGCGCAAACCGGTCAGCCCTTTCGCTTGGCGATTGATTTCACCGGCGGAACGCTCCTGGAGCTAAAGTTCGCCAAACCGCAGCAATTTCAAACGGACGAAGTTACTAAAATCTTTGAGCAGTTCGGTCTGAGCGCGAACGATGTGCACGTTCAGCCGTCGGGCAACGATACGCTCGTCATTCGCACCAAGACGCTCGATAACGAAACCAAGGTTAAAGCGCAAGACTCGATTCGCGCGCGCTTTGGCAATTTTACGGAACAACGCGCGGAGACGGTGGGTCCCGCGGTTGGCGCCGAAGTGGCGCAGCGCGCCGCGATAGCAGTGGCATTGGCGACGATCGCGATCCTGCTATACATCACCTGGGCGTTCCGGCGCGTGCCGCAATCATTCCGCTATGGCGTGTGCGCGATCATCGCGTTGCTTCACGATGCGTTCGTGGTGATGGGCGTCGCCGCGCTCTTCGGACTAGTCTTTGGCTGGGAAGTAGATGCGCTCTTCCTCACTGCCTTGTTGACCGTCATCGGCTTCTCCGTCCACGATACGATCGTCGTGTTCGACCGCATTCGCGAAAACATCTCCCGCTTTCGCGGCGTCTCGTTCGAAGAAGTTGTCAATCACAGTATCCTGCAAACGCTTGACCGCTCGATCAACACCGTCTTGACGACCTTGTTCGTGTTGTCCGCGCTGATTCTCTTCGGCGGGATCACGATTCGTCAGTTTGCCCTGACCTTGTTCATCGGAATTTTCAGCGGAATGTATTCTTCGATCTTCAATGCCGCGCCGCTGCTCGTCGTGTGGGAGAATAACGAAATCGGGAAGTTTTTCCAACGCGGCTCGGACAAAAAGCCCGCGACCGCGTAGATCAATTTTCGATTTTCGATTTGCCAAAACCGTTCTCGATTTGAGGACGGTTTTGTTTTTCACGCAACACGCATCACGCAACACTTGTCACCCTCTCTTGGTTGTGGTAAGATACATTCGTGTCCGAGCGAATCCAAGCGCGCGCCGCGCGCGCCGCAGACAAAGCCGCGGTTCTTGCGTTCTGCCGAAATACTTTTAGTTGGGGCGATTACATCGCCGATGTGTGGGCGCGCTGGCTCGCCGATGCGGACGGGCAATTGCTCATCGGTCTAGCCGACGAGCATCCCGTTGGCTTGATGCACGTCGCGCTCCACGGCGAAATGGCGTGGATGGAAGGAATGCGCGTGCATCCCGATTTTCGGCGGCGGGGGATCGCGAGCCAAGTCGAGGCGGCTGGTCGCGCGTTCGCGCGCGCGCGCGGGTGCCGCGGCGCGCGCTTGGCGACGAGCATCAAAAACGTCGCCGCGCAAGGAATGTCGGACGCGCTGGGCTATCGACGCGCCGCGCAGTTTAACGATTGGGAAATCGAACCTGCGCCCGGCGATTTTACTTTCGCGCGCGTCGCGACCGAAAACGATCTGCCGCGCGCGCTCGCGGTCTGGCGCGATGCGTCAACGCGCGTCGCCAGTCATTCGATCATTCCGGATCGGCGCTGGAATTGGACGCCGCTGGATGAAACGCGTTTGCGCGAACACATCCGCGCCGGCGAACTGCGCGTCGCGTCGCACGGTTTTGCCTTGCTGCTTGCGTACGACGAACACGATTGGAGCGGTCTCTCGCTGATCGCGCTTGCGGGCGACGAAGAAACGATGCGCAATCTCGCGCGCGCCGCGCGCGGCGAAGCCGCGTATCGCGGCTATTCGCACCTTGAAGCGCAGATCGCCGACGCTCCCGCCGCAAATCGCGCGCTCGAACGCGCGGGGTTTACGCGCGGCGGCGGCATGTTCATTTACGAAGTGGAATTGTGATGAGAAATCATTACGCAATACGCAACACGCAATACGCCGTTGGCTATCTGCTATTCGCGCTCGCGCTCTCTGCCTGCGCCCCGCGTCCGATTCCGACCACGACGTTGGAAACTCCGACGCTCGCGCGGACCGCGACGCCGTCGCCGACGATTACGCCGCGCCCAACACTGACGCCGACCGCCGCGCCAATTTTGCCCACGCCGCTTGCGTCGCCAACATTCGCGGGCACGCCGTTTCCGTACGAACGCAACCCGCGCGCGATTTTGATCGAGGCGGATGTCTGGGGCGATACGTCGGCGAGTTTGCGCGACGCGCACGTTCCCTTGTTTCGACTGTACGGCGACGGCTTGGTCGTCTTCGCCGGAGCGAATGCGCCGCTGACGACGGGACTCGACGCGGTCGTTCGTACGGGCAGATTGTCGGAAGGCGAGATCAATGGACTACTCGCGTACCTGAATCAAATCGCGTTTCTGAACCTGCGAGATTATTACGAGCCGCGCCCGAAACCCGCCGACGCGCCGACCGGTTACATCAGCGTTTATCTCACCAAAGCGAAAACTGTGCGCGTCTACGCGCCGAGTCACGACAGCACTCCGCAAGCATTTTCCGACGCGATCAAGCGAATCCTTCAGACGATTCCTGCCGATTCGCAGACCTTCACACCCAGCGAGGGTTATCTGCAAGCGACGGACGCCGGCGCGATTACGAACTTTGCCGCGAAAGACAACATGACCGATTGGCAGATCGCCGGAGTCAAACTCGCCGACGCGACAGAGGGCATCACCCTTTCAGGAAGCGCGTACGCGCAAATGATCGCGCTGCGCGCCGACAAGCCGACTGCGACTTTATTCCGCGAAGGCGATCGCGCGTACCGCGTGCGCTTTGAACCCAAGTTGCCGCGCGCCGTTCATCTCAGCGATTCGCTCGGTATGATCTTGAACGCGCCGCGCGAATTCGACGGGCGCGTCTTTGAGATCGTCGGCTATTATCGCGGCTGGAATTTGTACGGCGAAGCGCGCGGCACTCCGGTCACGCGCAATGATTGGACGATTGCGGACGACGGCGGCGCGATGTACGTCACCGGCGCGAGCGTGCGCGGACTCGATCCAGGATCGCGCGCGGACGCGTGGACGATTGTGCGGCTCACCGCGCGCGTCGTCTACGTTCGTTTGGGCACGAGTTATTTGGAGGCGCGACGCGTGGAAAATCTAACACCTGAAACACCGACTCTGCCCGCGCAAGCCAGTCCGGCTGCGACGCCGACATCGGCGGGCATCACGAGCGCGGACGCGGCAATCGCGGCGGTCCAAGCGCGTTTCCCCGAAATGGCGAAAATCAAAAAAGCCGCGCCGATGAGCATCGGCGCGACGACCGACATCAAAGTTTTCGATCGCGGCGAAGGATGGGAAATCGCGTTTGTCGAGGGCTGGGGCGATTGTCCGTCGGGTTGCATCAACAATCGGTACTATTATTTCTCGGTGCGCAAAGACGGGCGCATCACCAAAGTTGGCGAGTACGCGCGCATTTACAACGAGAGCGCGAATTCGTTCACGACGAGCGGCATTCCGATGTGGGGCGTGCCACGATAAGAGTTAGGTCGCATTGCCTTTTTCCCAGTTTAGCGTAAAATAACGGCGCATGACGAATTCATCAATCCACCTGGGACGCGCGGCGGTTGTCTTCGTTGTAATGTTTTTCGCGATGAACGCACTGACCGCGCACGCGCAGTACTCGGACGCGGCGATTGATCTCGCCGCGCGCGTCAATCGCGAACGCGTCACGCGCGGGCTTGCGCCGCTCGCGCTCAACGCGAAATTGACGGCTGCCGCGCAGGCGCACGCGGAAGATGTCGCGCGCAATAGCCGCACCGGCAGCGCGCAAGAAGGTCACGGCGGCTCCGACGGATCGACGGTGTTCGACCGCGTGGCGCGCGCGGGATACGGCGCGTACAGTTGGGGCAGGCGGCTCGGCGAAAATTGGGCGTGGTATCGCAGCGCGGCAGAAGCGCTGGCGATGTGGATGGAAAGCGCGCCGCATCGCGCCAACATTTTGCACCAACTCTATCGCGAAATGGGGATCGGCATCGCGCCGAATTCGGCGGGCGGCTTTGTCTACATCATCGATTTTGGATCGCAGCCGAACGTGCTGCCGATTTTCATCAACGATGGCGCGAGCGAAACGAAATCGCTCGATGTGAAAATCACATTGACGAGCGAACAAGTCGCGCCAAACGGCGACGGCGACAACATCGGTCAGCCCGTTCAAGTGATGATTTCGAACGCGGCGGATTTTGCGGGCGCGTCCTGGCAACCTTTCGCGTCGACGATCCATTGGACGCTCGCGCCGAACGGCGGAACGAAAACCGTGTACGTGAAATATCGCGACGCGAAGGGACGCGCTGCCGCCGCGAGCGACGCAATTATTTTCGGCGCGGCAGCCATCGCGACGAGTACCGCGACGCGCGCAACCCCAACGCGCACCGCGACGCGCGTCACGCCGCGCCCATCCGTGATCGTTACGCTTGCGCCGACCGAAACGCCGACAGAAATTTTGCCGGTGACGGCAACGGTCGCGGCGGCGGAGATGACGCCGACTGAAACGCCCGGAGTCGCGCTTGCTATGGTGAACGCAATCGAAACGCAAACGCCGACGCGCGTTGTGTCGTCGTCCAATTTGGCACAAGCGGACGCCGAATCGAATTTCGATGGGCTGGGGTTGGCAGTCGTCGTGGTGATGTCGATTGTGTTGCTTCGCGTGTGGGCGTTGGCAAATCATTGAGGTTGTTTGTGCTTCGTAGACTTGGTTTATCGTCGATCATTCTTTTAACGGTACTGGGGCTGGCTTCGTGCAGCGTCGTGCAATCGGTTTTGCCGTCTCGAACGAGCGCGCAGCCGGAGCCGTACGTCACGTACGTCGTTCAGTCCGGCGACACGGCGAGTCAAATCGCGCTTCGTTACCATATTACGATTGAGCAATTGATCGCGCTCAACGCGGAACACTATCCGACGCTCGCGCGCGATCCGTCGTCGTTGAAACCGGGGTGGCGTTTGCGCGTGCCGAGTTTGTGGTCGAGTGAGGCGGCGCGCGCGCCTACGTCCGCCGAACCGCAAGCCGATCTGAACGCCGCGTCGAAATTGGTGATCGAAGAGATCAACAACGCGCGCGCGCAGCGCGGTTTGCCGTTGCTCAAGAGCGATCTCGCGTTGACGCGCATCGCGAATGATCGCAGTACCGATATGATCGCGCGCAATTATTTCAGCCATTATGATCCCGGTACCGGTCAAGAACCTTTGTTGCGTTATCTCCAAGCCGCCAAATTCGCGTATCGTTACGCGGGCGAAAACATCGCGGAGATCAAGAACGACGCGGGCTGGGTACCCGCGTGGTTGACGATTGCGGCGCGCTATACCACGAGCGATCTCGCGAGTGAATTTGTCAAGGGGTGGTTGAACAGTCCCGAACACCGCGCCAACATCTATGGCGCGAATTATCGACGGACGGGCGTAGCGTTAGCCGTCAGCGGCGATGGACGCCGAATCGTCGCGACGCAAACATTCGCGGATTAGGAGGTGCGAGATTGATTGATCGCGTACTCACCCAAGTGACGGAACAAACGCGCGACCAGCAGCAAGCCCTTGCCGACCTGGCGGCGCGCTGCGAACCCTTTGCGAGTGAATTGTTCGACGCGTGGAATCAGGCGGGACGCGAAGCGCTGGCATCGCCGGTGGCGCTCGACGAAACGTTTCGTGCGTTCTTCAGCGCGTTGAAGCAGGCGAATTTGCGCGACGCGTACGCCGCGTTCGGCGCGTGGGGCACGAATGCCGCGCGCGCTTCAGTCCCCTTCGACGCGGCGCTGCAAGTGGTACGGTCGAGTCAGCGCGCGCTGCTGCCGTTCGTTTTGCGCGCGTACGCGAATGAACCGCAACTGCCGCTCGCGCTGGATGCCGTCGGCGATGCGTTCGACGCGTTGGTCGCGGTGCTCGGCGCGGCGTACGGCGAAGTGATGCCGGCGCGATTGGCAGAGGGCATTCCGCTGCACACGGTCGGTCAGTTGACGGGCGGCGCGGCGCACGCCTTGAACGACATCCTCGCCGCGATTATGGGACGCACGCAATTGCTGATCGAGCGCGTGAGCGACAACGCGCTGCGCGAAGAATTGGAAACGATTCAGTCGACCGCGTCCGTGGGCGCGCGCGTCGTGCGGCGCGTGCAAGATTATCTCCAGGTGAATGGCGCGGCAGACGCGCAGAGCGCCGACGTCAACTTGGCGCTGCGCGACGCGGCGGAACTGACGCGTTTTGTCTGGCGCGACTACGCCGAAGTGAATGGCGTCGTGATCGATGTCGTCAAAGATTTCGCGGATGTGCCGCCCGCGCAAATCAGCGCGACGGCGCTCCGGCGGGCATGTGTCGCGCTGATCTTGAACGCGGCAGAGGCGATGCCAAGCGGCGGGCGAATTACCTTGCGGACGGAA
Source organism: Candidatus Aquidulcis sp. (assembly GCA_020723345.1). Classification (GTDB taxonomy): domain Bacteria; phylum Chloroflexota; class Anaerolineae; order UBA4142; family UBA4142; genus VGOB01. Next base: position 17,636 of record DYJA01000039.1, read on the forward strand.
CGCAAGAGCGATGCCATCTTGATTTCGATCCTGGATAACGGCGTCGGAATGGCGGACGATGTGCGGACGCGCCTGGGCGAATTATTTTTCACGACCAAGCCCGCGCCGCATCTCGGACTGGGCGTGAACGGGGTGGCGCAAATCGTTGCGCGCAACAAAGGAACGTGGTCTGTCGAGAGCCGAGCCGGTCAAGGCACGGCGGTCACTTTGTCTTTGCCGATTGCCCGACGCTCGACAGAGGGGAGAATGCGGCCTATGGCGGCGACGCGCGGCGCGAATATCTTGATCATCGACAATGAACCTTCCGTGCGCGATTTGCTCGCGCGCTTGCTCAAATTGCACAATCACACGGTCGCCACGGCGGAAAGCGGCGTGGAAGGGATTGCCGCGTTCAAAGCAGGCAAGTTCGATCTCGTGTTTACCGATCTGGGGATGCCGGAGATGTCGGGCTGGGAAGTGGCGCGCGCGATCAAAAAGATCGACGCGCAGTCGCTCGTCGGCTTGATCACCGGTTGGCCCATCGATTTGACGTCCGAAGAGTTGCGCGCACGCGGGGTTGATCGCGTCATCGGCAAACCCTTCGACATACCGTCCCTGCTCAGTTTGATCGACGACGCGATGACGTTGCGTGGCAAGAAATAAGATCGCGACAAGAAAACAGGTCTCTCATAGCATTTCATTTGCCGCGCGGAGATAGTGCGCGTACTTCGCTTCAAAATCTGTTTGCTTTTCGGCAAGGTGATCGACTAAACGTCGATCTCTGCCGCGCGGAATGTCGTACAAATAACGCGCGCACCGCGCGACCCACCAGACGAGCATAATTCGGTGGTACGTGCGGATGCGCGTTTCCATTTGCGGATCGTTCATCAAACGACAGTACTGTTCGATCACCCAGTCCCAGCGCGCCGGCGCGACGCTGATGTACGACGGGTGCGCGATCAAGTCCGCGATCTCGAACGCGGCGTCGCCCCAGCCCGCGTTCTCCCAATCGACCGACAGCCAGTTGTGATCGCGGCGAACAAAGTTGAGAATATTTGGATCGACGCGACAGAGAGTTGTGGGCGGCGCATCCCATTTCGGGAAACGCGTCGTTTCCATTTGGTGGAGCAAGCGCGCGATGGATTCGTTGTGCGCTTCGTTTGCCAAAAGCGCGAGTTGATGCCAAACTCGCGCTTTTGCGTCTTCCGCGCTTTTCATGGTGAGGACGGCATCAGGCAGCGCGAGCGACGTACGCGCGGGCGTCAATTGCGCGAGTGTGGCGTAGTGTTCCAGCAGGCGCATCCACTCGCCGTCGTCGGCGGGCGGCGCGTCGCGCACCTCACCGGCGATCCAGGTTTGTACGACGACGGGCAAGCGATAGCGTTCGCGTTCGAGCAGAATCGGCGCGGGCGCGATGTCTAGTCCCGCCTGTTGCAGCGCGAGCAGCGCGGTGTACTCGCGCCCCGCGCGGTCGCGTGGGTCGCGCACGGTGAACTTGATCGCGAGATCGCGCGTGTCGTTCGTCGCGCGATAGAGGAGATTGTTCCAGCCGCCGGTGACGCGTGTGATGCGCCAACCACGCCACGTCGCCTCAGGAGTCTCGGTGGCGGAGAGGTAAGCAAGGAGAAAGCGAACTTGATCGAGTGATTCCATCAAGTTTTCGGAGATAATAGACGTTTATCGTTTGGACGCCTCGAACACTGTAACGCCCACCAATTTTTTGTTGCGATAGCGCAGCAAAATGCCATCCTCTCGCATTCTGCTCGTCGTTGCTTTTTGAGGACGCTCCAGACTGATGTACAACACATCGGCTTCGTGATCATAGTCCAACCAGAGCCGATGGGTTGGCAATTTGGTCAGATAGGGGACTGTTTTTAGAGCGCCCTCAAGCAGATTTGGGGCTATGGTTGCCATACGATATTCCTCTTGTTGATCCCGTCAGTGAAGAATGCCGAAATCACGAATCCATCATCTTTTCCTGTCTCGCGATAGACCACGCAGAAATATTCCCCGCGTCCTGCGCCGCGGACAGCAATCAACGCGCCTTTGTAGCCGCGCAAAACCAAATCGGGATTTTCGATTGTGTCAAGCACATCATCGTAGTGTCCCGCGACATCGTCGTGGTTCTCAACAATGTGGTACCATCTTTCAGCCGTTAGACGAATCGGGACATCGTTGACCGAGTAGGCAATGTCCATGCGCTGCTCCTATGCTTTTCACAGCCACGATTCTACCACAATCGCGATATGATGCCAAGTGGGAATCAATCTCCAATTCCTAATCTCCAATTCCCAACAACTCTCCGTCCTCGATCAACCTCACTGCGCGCTCGATGTCGTTCGATAACACGCGATCGCGATCCAAAAATGGAATCGCGCGACGGATGCGCGCGTGCGCGACGCGCGTGCCGCACCCCAGTACATCGACGCCGCGCCCCAAGTTTTTCAGACGCAGATCGATTCCTTGCGCGGCGGCGATCAGTTCGATGGCGAGGATGCGCGTCGTGTTCCAGACGATTTCGCGCGCGTGTCGCGCCGCGTTCGTCGACATCGAAACGTGATCTTCTTGATCCGCGCTCGTCGGAATCGAATCTACGCTGTCGGGATGCGCGAGCGTTTTGTTGTCCGAGACGAGCGACGCGGCGGTGACTTGCGCCATCATCAAGCCGCTGTTCGTCCCGCCGCCTTCGACGAGCATCATCGGCAAGCCGTCGCTCAAGTGCGCGCTCGTCAAGCGAAAGACGCGGCGTTCCGAAATGCTGCCGATTTCCGCGACGGCGTGCTTGAGCAAATCCATCGCCAGCGCGACTGACTCGCCGTGAAAATTGCCGCCCGAGCGCGATTTGTTCTCGCCTTCGAGATCGAGGAAGATGAGCGGGTTGTCCGTCGCCGCGTTGATCTCTTCCGTGACGATTTTGCGCGCGTAGCCGATCGCGTCGCGCGCCGCGCCGATGACTTGCGGCGCGCAGCGGAGCGAGTACGCGTCCTGCACCTTGTTCGTCGAATCAACCAACTGGCTGCCTTCGATCAGCGCGCGGATGTTGCGCGCGGTTTCGATTTGCCCCGCGTGTCCCGCCGCGCGATGAATGTGTTCGTCGAACGGCGACGCGCGACCGACAATTGCTTCGAGCGAGAGCGCGACCGCGAGGTCGGCGTGGCGCGCGAGGTTTTCCGCGTCGGCGAGCGCGAGCGCGGCGAGCGCGGCGGAAACCGTCGCGCCATTGTTGAGCGCGAGCCCTTCTTTCGCCTGCAATTCGAGGCGCGGAATGCTGGCAAGTTCCATCGCGCGTTTGCCGGACATTCGTTCGCCGCGATAGATCGCCTCGCCGCTTTCGTCGTCGCGGTCTGCCGCGTCGCGTGTCAGCCCGAGCGCGAGATGCGACAACGGCGCGAGATCGCCGCTCGCGCCAACCGAACCTTTCGCGGGAATGATCGGATGGACGCCGCGATTGAGCATTTCGATCAGCGTTTCGATCACTACAGCGCGTACGCCCGAAAATCCCTTGGCGAGTGTGTTCGCGCGAATCGCCATCGTCGCGCGCACAACTTCTTCGGGCAACGGATCGCCGACGGCGGCGCTGTGGCTGAGAATCAAGTTTCGCATCAAACGCGCGGATTGATCGGCGTGAATCGGCACGTTCGCGAAAACGCCAAAGCCGGTGTTGATACCGTAGACCGTCGGCGTACCGCGCGCGATCAACTCGTCGACCCACGCGCGGCTCGCGGCGATGCGCGGGCGCGCGTTGTCGGCAAGCGCGACGCGCGCGTCGCGCCGCGCAATCGCAACGACATCGTCAATTGTGAGATGTTCGCCGTCAAGAAGAATGGGATCTGTGATCATGGTTGAAATGCGTAGGGGCGTTCATTTGAACGCCCCTACGATGTGCGCCCCCGGCGGGACTCGAACCCACAACCGCAGCGTTAGGAGTGCTTCGCTCTATCCATTTGAGCTACAGGGGCATCGGGGAAAAGTATAACACAATTGCCGCAGGCGCGCAAGAACGGCAAAAAGTCATTTGACGCCGCGCGTAACTTGTGTTAATATACTTGCGCAACCCGGCGACTCTCATTTTCACAAGGAGGGTGCCGATGTCTGAGGTTACCTTGGTAAAGCGTTCGATCATTCTGGGCGTCATCGCGTTGGTGGTGATGGGCGCGTCTGCTTGCACGCGCGAAAAACCATTCGAGTTCTCCACGCCTGTAGTCGCCCAGGGGGTCACTCCCATCCCCGGCGCGACCACTCCCGCTCCCAGCGGCGCCATCGTTACACCTGGCGCGCTCACACCGGGTCCGACGGACATCCCAGGTCCCTCTGTGACACTGGTGGTTCCGCCACCGACGCTCGTCGTGCCGATAGTCACTCCGGCAACGCCGACCCCCAGCGCCCCGTCGGCGGGCGCCGCGCCCGGCACGTACGTCGTGCAATGGGGCGATTGGATGCGGAAAATTGCCGAGAAGAATGGCGTGAGTGTCGAAGCGTTGATCGCGGCGAATCCTGGGATCAATCCGAACATGATCTATCCGGGGCAGGTGCTAAAAATCCCAGGGCCGGGCGGATCGGTTCCGACTCCTTCGACCGGCGGCGCGACGCCGAGTGCGCCCTCCGGCGGACCCACGACGTACACCGTTCAACAAGGCGAGTGGTTTTATCAAGTCGCGCGCAAATTCGGCGTCAGCGTCGCGCAACTCCAAGCCGCCAATCCCGGCGTCAATCCGAATTTTCTCTATCCCGGTCAGGTGCTAAATATTCCCGGCGGCGCGACTGTTCCAACGCCATCCGGCGCGACGCCGACACCCGCCAGCGCGATCACGCCGACACCGGGCGCGGGCGGCGCGCAAACGTACACCGTGCAACCGGGTGATACGCTCTACGCGATTGCCGTGCGCTTTCACACGACAATCTACGCGCTGCAAATCGCAAACCATTTGCCGAACGCGAACGCGATTTATCCGGGCATGATACTGATCATTCCGCAACCATAAACCGGCAGTCGAATTTTATACAGAGAGGCGCGGCGTCTTGGGCAAAACACCGGCGCGCGCTTCTTTGTTTTTTCGTAGGACAAATTTTCAGAATTTGTCCCGCGTAACGATGAGAAAAATGACAGAAGAAATTCTCCAGAGCGAATATCTCTATCGCGGACACGTACTCGCGCTGCGGCTCGATCAGGTGCGCTTGCCGACGCAACGCGTCGTCGCGCGCGAAATCGTCGAACATCGCGGCGCGGTGGCGATTGTCGCGCTCGACGCGCGCAAACGCGTGCTGCTCGTGCGCCAGTATCGCTCCGGGGCGCAGCGCGAACTGCTCGAAATCCCGGCGGGCACGTTGGAAGAGAACGAAGACCCGTCGCTCTGCGCGCCGCGCGAATTGCAAGAGGAAACGGGTTATCACGCCGCGCAATGGCAAGCCCTGGGACATTTCTATTCCAGCCCCGGCATTTGCACCGAAAAAATGTACCTTTTTCTCGCGCGCCGTCTCACGCGTGGCACGGCATCGCCGGAAGAAGACGAATTGATCCGCGCCGAGTTTGTGCCCTTGAGCCGCGCGCTCAAAATGATCGAACGCGGCGAGATTGCGGACGCGAAGACGATTGTTGGATTGCTGCGCGTTTGGAAACTGCTTATGAAGTAATCAGGCAATTCGGCAATCAGTCAACGGGTCGGCTGATTGCCTGATCGCCCGATTGCCCGATTCCCGTTATGCCAATCATCTGGGGAGACCCAATCGGTCTCCGTCCCTTTGAAGAACCGATTAGCGACGCGGAAAGCGCGCGATTGTATCGCTGGTGCCGCGACGAAGAGTTGTTGCGTTGGAGCGGCGGTGAGCCGACTGAATTGACGCTGCCGGAATTCCGCGAGCAATTGCGCGGCGATCATCAAGACCTCTTCGATCATCGCCGCGTCTTTTTCATTCTGTCGCGCCCCTTCGACAGAGTTTATCCTGAGCACAGTCGAAGGACTCAGGGCGAATTCATTGGGCGCATCGGTTGTTTCGCGATTGATTGGACCCGGCGCGAAGGTGAACTGGGGATCGTGATCGGCGAAAAGGCGTTGTGGGGCAAGGGCTATGGGCGCGCGGCGGTCACTTTGTTGTTGCAGCACCTGTTCGAAACGACGTTGCTCGAACGGATTTTCCTTTTCACCTATCCCGAAAATATTCGCGCGCAGCGGTGCTTTGCCGCGTGCGGTTTTCGTTGGCGCGGCGCGACGCGACGATTTTCCATCGCGCGCGGCGAACATGACGGCGTCGAAATGGAAATTACGCGGCGCGAATTTCTGGAGCGTTGGAATGTGCGCGCTCCGGAAATGTCATCCAGCATGGCAAAATGACAAAGCGCGTTCTTCTCACGATTGTTGGATTCCTCGTGGCGATTGTGCTTGTCGCCAACGCGCGGGCGCTGTACGAAGGCGTCTTTTTTTATTTGCGCGATGTCGTCACGTACGATCCGCGCGCCGTCCAACCGATCAGCCGCGCGGGGCGTTACGCGTCGGTGTACGATCTCGTCGCGGCGCGCAACGCGGAACGTCGCGCGTACATCCTCCAGCGCGCAAGTCGTTTGCCGATGGTTGAAATTCCAATCTCCAATTCTCTAACCTCCAATCTCTTTATTCGTTTCGCCGACGCGCCGGGACCGTACACGATTTTCTCCGCGCACTACGACAAACTGTACGACGACGCGAACTATCAAGGCGCGTCGGATAACACGGCGGCGGTCAGCGTGCTGCTCGCGGCGATGGACGAATTGGCGCGGCGCGGCGACGGCGGCAACCGCGCCTTTCTGTTCACCGGCGAAGAAGAGACCGGCTTGCGCGGCGCGCAGGCATTCGTCGAGTACGCGCGCGCCAACAATATTCAGATTCGCGCGATCATAAACTTTGACAACATCGGACGCGGCAGTCTAGCGATTCGTCCACTAGCGGAGATTCCGGGCTTCGTCTTCACACTGCCGTTGATCGGCGATTTCGCGTACGATGGTCGCGCGCTGCGCGCCAGTCCTGCTTATCCGCTGGCAAACCCGCGCTTGACCCAGGAACTCGTTCGCGCGCAACCAGGCATCGTCGTGTCCGAGCGGTTTACGGCGCGTGGCGATTCGAACGTTTTTCAAGCGGATGGAATTGACACAGTTCTTATTAGCAGCGATAATATGTACTACCTCGAAACGACGTGGCACACCTACGCCGACCGCGTGGAGTTGTTGGACGAAAGCAATTTGGATCTCGCATTCGAGTTGATTATGAAAGTCAAATAAAAGTTCCTCCGAGTTCCCCAAAATTCCTGGGTCTCGGAGGAACTCAGAGGAATTCGGAGGTTTGGCGTGACAATTCGCATTGTTACGGACAGCACGTGCGATTTGCCGAAAGAGCTGGCGGACGCGCACGGCATCACCGTCATTCCTTGTTACATCAATATCGGCGCGCGCAGTTTTCTCGATGGCGTGGACTTGACGCGCCAAGCATTTTACGCGCGTCTGTCGACGTATGAACAATTTCCGAAAACAGCCGCGCCGGGCAGCGAGATGTTTCACGCGACGTACGAGCGCTTGGCTGACGAAGGCGCGACCGAAATCCTTTCGATTCATCTCTCGTCGACCCTGAGCGCGCTGTTCAACGTCGCAACGCTGGGCGCGCAAGAAGTGCGCGGCGCGACGGTCACGCTATTCGACTCGCGGCAATTGTCGTTGGGTTTGGGATGGCAGGCGACGACTGCCGCGCAAATGGTCGCGGCGGGCAAATCAGTTTCTGAGATCGTGGCGGCGCTGCGCGAGCAAATCGGGCGGACGTACACCTGTGCGGCGTTGGACACGCTGGAAAATTTACGGCGCGGGGGCAGGGTGTCGCGCCTGGTCGAGACTTTGGGCACCGCGCTTCAGATCAAGCCGCTGGTCAGGGTCCATGACGGCGAAGTGGGCATCGAAAGAACGCGCACGCGCAAAGGCGCGCTAGAACATCTGGGAAATTGGATCCGCGAGTTAGGCGCACTGGAGCACGCGGCAATCGTCTATACGGATCGACCGGAACGCGGAGAGGAGTTGCGTCAACTGCTTCGACCATTTTGCCCGTGGGCGGAGCGCGCGCTGTCGATTCAACTGACGCCGATCATCGGCGCGCACTTGGGACCCGGCGCGGCCGGCGTCGCGTGCGTTGTGAAAGAGCAATAAATCAAAGGGCTGGATACCTCGTGGCATCCAGCCCTTTGATGAAGAGTGCTTACGCGGCTCGCTGTGTTCGATCTTTGAGATAGTCATCCACTTCAGATCGCGCTTTTTGGAAGGCACGTACCAATCCTTCGTCGGGTCCTTTGTAGCCGCCCACCGTTCGCTTGGCGCAGGCGGAACAGCCCATCAACGCTTTGTACCGATCAGGATTGCAATCCAAACAGCCGCATTGTTTGATCATCAACATTGAAAACGCGAGACTGTCGGGGTGGTCTTCCGGCAAACCGGCGACGCGTTTTACGAGTTCGCGCCATTTGCCGTTTCGAACACTCACCAGCGCAGGCACACTTTTGTGCGGAAACAAAATCTCTGCGCGCATTCCTTCTTTCACTCCCTTTCGTATTTGCGCGGCTCACGCTGCGCTGCGTGTCCGCACAGTGATAAAGAACATTCAGACCACCCTTGCGAAGGTCTCCTTCGCAAGGGTGAGCAGAACGGCAAGCAAACCGTACCCCCGATTCTGTTCTATCCGTCATCTGTCTCGCGATCCTTGCGGATCGCGGTTGCGATTGCTCGATTGGCGAGAAGACTCGCCGTACGCGCATCGCCACTGCGACGGGAATCCGCGCGCTCGCGCGCGTGGATCCCACCCGCCTTGCTCCCAGTTGGACATTCACCCAGCCGCCGCAGTCGCCTGCGACGCTGGCGGGCTTTTACCCCGCCGGTTCGCTCCGGTCCCACTTGCGTGGGTGGACTTGTTTTCTGTTGCAGTTGTCGTCAACCCCCGCTTACGCCTCCCCTGTTGATAACGGGGGAGGTTGGGTGGGGGTGCCCTCACTTGCTGTTTCGTGAGGCAACCGCGTCCTTCGACTATGCTCAGGACAGGGAGTCGGGAAGTTCCTCTCGCGCTTGGCAACAAGCGCGAGCGACGGATCGTTTGCTTGCCTGTTGATTTCAGTGAGGCGGCAGGGAATCGAACCCTGAACCCACAGCTTAAAAGGCTGTTGCTCTGCCAATTGAGCTACCGCCCCAGAATGACTTGCTAAAGCCGACGCTCTTTCACGGACGAAAGAGTTCGGGATGTTGTTTAGTATGCGAGTTAAGACTGATCGCAGACAAGATCATCACTGTCCAATTGATCGGCAAGACACAGCAGATTCCGAAACCTGCGGTCAAGACGGTCACGGGACACATGATCAAGGTATCCCACGCGACCAAACCAAGTAACAAGATGAGCCCGGTCGTCGTGCGTCCTGCGTAGATCCATCCAAAACCCGGCAATCCAAAGAAACCGAGCAGAATCTCGAGCAACATCGCGGTGCTGCGTTCCTTGAGTGGCTGCGGATACGGCTGCGCGGCGTATGGTAATGGTTGATATCCGGGCGTTTGCGGATTCCCTACCAACTGAGTACCTGGCAACGCTTGAAACTGGGTCCGAAATTGGTGCCCGCACTGAGGACACACCTCCGCTTGCAGCGGTTGCGCCGCGCCGCACCGTGGACATGCCTTCAACGATTGTGCCATGGATTCCTCATTGCACTGACCAGAGTGACACGCAAGGACTCTCGAATTTTTAATGTGGAGTAGGCAAAAAAATCGGCGTGAAATAATGCTTCACGCCGCGATGGGTGAAGTCGCACCAGCTTGAGTTACTTGCGCTCCTGTTTCATCTGCTCTGCTCCGTTCGCAATACTAGTTTACCACAACTAGGCGCGTATTGTCAAGCCGAATTGTGCGCGTTGCGAAATTCGATTTGATTTATTTAGGGCGCGTGTGTATAATGGAAACAAATTTGCCAGCCATCAGACGACTCTAGGAGGAGGGAATGAGGGAATTCCGCGGCAAGGTTGCCATCTTCATCGGTGTTGTTTACGTCGCGTTCGTTCTGTGGTCGCTTTACGGTGCGGTGATGCCCGTCGAAACGTACATGTTTCGGATGGTGCATCTGGGTTTCATCTACGCGCTCGCATTTTTAGTTTATCCTCTTTCGAAAAAACAAGACCGTTGGACGCGCTGGCTCGACCTCGCGTTTGCGATCCTGGGTGTCCTCGCGATTGCGTACGCGCTGATCGATCTCGACGCGTTCATTCGCCGCTCCACGCTCCCCGATCCGCCCGATCTGTTCTTCGGGCTTGCCGCGATTTTGCTGCTGATCGAACTTTCGCGCCGCGTGGTCGGCAACACGTTTACGATTGTTCTGATCGGATTTCTCCTCTATATTTTCTTCGGTCCACTTTTTCCCACTGAAATCGCGCACAAAGGATACGACATTGATCGCCTCGTCGGTCACATGTTCATGACGCTCGAAGGCATCTTCGGCGTGCCGTTGTCCGTGAGTGTTTCGTTCGTAATGTTGTTCGTCGTCTACGGCGTGCTGATGGACGCGGCAGGCGCGGGCGCGTTCTGGCTCGAACTGTCGCTCGCGTTGATGGGACGCGGTCCGGCGAGCGCGGGACGCGGCGCGGTGATGACAACCGCGCTGCTTGGCGGTCCGCAAGCGAGCGGCGTCGCGACGACGATGTCCGTCACGCCGATTATGTGGCCCATCTTGAAAAAAGCCGGATACACCGCCGATATGGCGGCGGGCTTGGTCGCGGCGGGCGGCATCGGCGCGGTGATTTCTCCGCCGATGATGGGCGCGGCGGCATTCTTGATTATGCAATTTCTGCGCGTCTCGTTTTGGGATGTCGTCGTGATGGTCACGATGCCGACTCTGTTGTACTACGTCGGCACGTTCTTCATGGTCGAGATGGAAGCGCGCAAGCACAAGTTTACGCCGCCCGATTCGACCGGCAAAACGTTTGCCGATGTGATGCGGACGCGCGGCTATCACCTCATTTCGATTGCGGTGCTCGTCGCGCTGTTGGTGCTGGGACGTTCGCCGGAAGATGCCGCGCTCTGGGCGATTGCCGCGGTGATCGCGACGAGTTTCTTGAGCAAGGATCGCGGCGAGTGGCTCACACCCAAGCGCATCTGGGACGCGACAATCGAAGGCGCGAAGAATATGTTGCCGGTCGCGATTTTGCTCGCGGCTGCCGGATTGATCGTCGGCGTCTTTTCGCTGACCGGACTCGGACTGAAAATTTCAAACATCATCATGTCGCTCAGCGGCGGCTCGACGATTCTCGCGCTGCTCCTCGCGCTCCTCGCGTCGTTCATCATCGGGCTGTCGCTGCCGATCACCGCGACGTACATTATGACAGTCGTGATGGTCGCGCCCGCGCTCGTCAAAGTCGGCGTGCCGGAACATGTCGCGCATCTGCTCGCGTTCTATTTCGCGGTTCTGTCGGAGGTCTCGCCGCCGGTCGGCTTGTCGCCGTCGGCAGCCGCGGCGGTCACCGGCGGCAATCCGTTCGGCGCGATGATGCAGGCGTGGAAATATTCGTTGCCCGCGTTTCTTGTTCCCTTCTTTTTCGCCGCGACGACTGTTGGCGCGAATTTGCTGATCGTCGGCGCGAACTGGGGCGGGTTTATCGAAGCAACCGTCACGGCGACGCTCGCGCTCTTTTTCCTCGCGCTCGGCATCATCGGATTTTTCCGCAGCGCGCTGAACTGGGTCGAACGCGCGATCCTGATCGTGATCGCGTGTATGATGGTTTTGGATCCGATTGACTTGTCGTTGATGGGTTTACTGCCGGTTGCCATCGCGCTGATTGTAGTCGCGCGCAATTATTTTGTGAATCAACCACAGCGTAGGACAAATTTGTAAATTTGTCCAACAAAATTTTTTCAGGAGGAGAAAAAATGAAAGTCAGAACGATTATTTTCGCGATCGCGCTGATCGCGATGGTGGCGGCGTGCGCGCCCGCGCCGACGCCCGCGCCCACTGCCGCGCCGCCGACCAAAGCGCCAGTCGTCGAGCCGACGAAAGCGCCGGTCGCGACGACCGCGCCCGCGCAACCGACGGCGGTGCCGCCAACCGCCGCGCCCAAGCCGACTGATCCGCCCAAACCGATGGCGTTCAGTCTGGTGACCGGCGGCACCGGCGGTGTGTGGTATCCGCTCGGCGGCGCGATTTCCGGCGTCGTCGGCAAGAACGTGCCCGGCGTGTCGATCACCGTCGAAGCAACAACGGCGGCGACGGACAATTTGAAATTGCTCACCGCCAACAAAGCCGGGATGGCGTTCGCGTACGATTATCACGCGGGCTGGGTGAACGATGGCAAGATGCCTGGTCTCACCGGCAAGTTCAACGCGCGCATCGTGATGGCGTTCTACGAACAGCCGTTGCACGTCGTCACGAAGGATGGCACCGGGATCAAGACGCTGGAAGATCTCAAGGGCAAACGCGTTTCCACCGGCGCGCCGAACAGCGGCACGGAAGAGCAAGCCGGTTACGTGCTCAAAGGTCTCGGCATTGACATTGACAAGGACATCAAGCGCGAGAAACTAGGCGCGGCGGAATGTGTCGCCGGGCTCAAGGATGGCAAACTCGACGCGTTCTTCTGGAGCGGCGCGGTGCCCACCGCCTCGATCATCGATTTGGCGAACACGCCCGGCTTGAAGATGGTCTTGCTCCCGATCAGCGGCGAACTCGGCGACAAGATCATGAAGGCGAATCCCGGCGTCTTCCACGCAACCGCATTCAAGAAAGATTCGTACAAAGGCGTGGATGCGGACGTGCCGACAATCGGCATTACCGCGGTGATCCACGTGTTGGACACGTTCTCCGAAGAACGGGTCTATCAAATCGTGAGTGCGCTCTTTGCGAATATGAACGATCTCGCAGTCGTCGCGAAAGAAGTCAAGGACTTGACCCCAGCGAAATCAATGGCGCAGTTGGGTCCCGACGCGCAAAAGTTGTTGCATCCCGGCGCAGTCAAGTTCTTCAAGGAAAAAGGCGCGTTGAAGTAGAAATGACGGGCGACCGATGACCGAAGACGGGAATCTGTCAGTACGTTCGACCTTGCGCGGGTTTGCAGACCCGCGCAAGGTTTTGTTTGGCGCGCTTTGTCTCGCGCTCGCGCTGTGTCTCGCGTCGCAACTCCCCGCGTCGGGATTCACGCGTTTGGAGTTGACCGATGCCGCGACCGGGCGCAACATCGTTTCCGCGATTTTGCGCGACGGCGCGCCGATCACGTTGACGTGGCGCAATTCGCTCTTCAATCTCGACGTGACCGAAGCGTTCGTCGCGGAAAACGGCGCGCTGATCCAAACCGAAGTTACTTTTGCCGATCCGCGCGGTCTGCCGCCACCGATTGTCGCGCCAAGCGACGTAGACGATCTGTACCACACCGGCGGCGCGTTCTCCGCCAAGGGAATGCGGCGACCGTTCACGCGGATCGCGTACCGCGTCGGCGAAATCGGCAATCCGAAAATGACGATTGGCGCGCGCGTGATCGAGTTCAAACGCAAAGTCGGATTCGGCGGCAGCATCATCTTGACGACGCGCGCGGTTAGTAGGGGCGAAGCCGTTGGACAAATTTGCAAATTTGTCCTACCCAATGAGGAGGAAAAATGAGTAACGTAGATTACGCGGTCGATCTTTTCAGGCAGGGCTTTGCCTGATCGCAATCCATTCTTGCCGCGTGCGGCAAGCAGTTCGGAATGGACGAGCAGACGGCGTTTCGCGTCGCGTGCGGATTGGGCGGCGGATGCGGTCGTTTGGGTCTGACCTGCGGCGCGGTGACCGGGGCGTTCTTGGTCATCGGGCTAAAGTACGGGAAAATGAAAGCGGACGACAACGACGCGAAAGAAAAAACGTACGCGTTCGTCCAAGAATTTTCGGAACAATTCCTCGAACGCAACAAATCGCTGAATTGCACCGAGTTGTTGGGGTGCGATCTGGGAACGCCGGAAGGACGCGTCAAAGTGAAGGAGCAGAATCTCCTGACCACCGTTTGCGAAAAAGTCGTCAGAGACGCGGCGGAGATTTTGGAAGAGGTGTTGTAATGTAATGTGCTGGAGGTTCACTTGGGCGTACTATTTGGACAGGACATCCACTAGTTCAATTTCCGTAATGAACGTATAGTGCTTGCGGTTGCGTGTGACCAGAGGTATATGTTTGACCCACGCGGTCGCGGCAATCAACGCATCGTCCACGCGCAAGGGATGCCTTGTGTACTTTTGCAGTAACTCGGAAGCGGCGGCGGCAATCGTCGAATCTACATGAATGATCCGCACGAGCCGCAATAGGCGCAGTATCTTGCGGCGCTCCCCGCCCGTTAACCGCGCTTGGATAGCAATTCTTTACGCGATACGTTTGAGCAATACAATCGCCGATTCGATTCCCAGATCAGCGTTTTTGCCCATGCTTGTCCTTCGAGCCAATCAATCAGAATGTCTGTATCTAACAGAAAATTCAATCGGTCCACGCGCCCAACTCCGCAACGGTTTCTTTGAGCGTTTTCCTGTTACGCTTTCGGATTCGATTGACGCGGGTTACGCTGTCGAGCGCATTGCGATGTGATTTCCATAAACCGAACCCCAAGTCTTCCGGAGCGAAATGGGTCTTGAGTGGCTGGGTGAAAAATGCGTCAACCACGGACTTGGGCACACGGTAATGTTGCCCCAGGCGGATCGCCGGCAAGTTGCCCTCGCGGATTAAGGCGCGCACGGCGCGCGGCGTCAATTTGAAAATACGTGCGACTTCGTTGATGCTGTAAACCGAATCATAGACTGACTGAGTAGCCATGAGCAAACTCCTCTGTGTACATTATAGCACATTTCATCAAGCCAGGCGATTTGTGATCCAGCGATTGCGACTAGATCAATTTGCCACCGGCAAAGTAAAGTAAAAAATCGAACCTTTGCCTTCGATGCTTTCCGCCCAGATTTTGCCGCCGTGCGCCTCGACGATGTGTTTTGCAATCGCCAGCCCCAGCCCGGTGCCCCGCGTTTCGCGTTGGACGCGCGCGTGATCCACTTTGTAAAATCGCTCAAAGATGCGCGGCAGCGCGCTGGACGGAATTCCAATGCCGGTGTCTTGCACTTGAATTTCGATCACATCGCCGGTTTGGCGCGCGCGAATCGCGATGCGACCGTGCGCCGGGGTGAATTTGATCGCGTTGTGCAAAAGATTACCGAGGACGCGTCGCGCGCCCGCCGGATCAGCGAGAACGTGCTGATCGGCGGGCGTTGCGATTTCTAGCGCGAGGGCTTGGCGTTCGATCTGCGGTCGGAAAAGTTCTACGACTTGGGTCACCAACTCGGCGACCGGCATTTCGACGAGTTTGATCGGCATCTGTCCCGATTCGATCAGCGCGAGGTCCATCAGTTCGTCGGTGAGTTGATGCAGCACGTCGACCTGGCTCCGCAGTTTGCCAAGCCACACTTGCGCGGGCGACGCGTCGCCTAATTCGTTCGCCAGTGTGTCGGTGAGGATTTGGAGCGAGGTCACCGGCGTGCGTAACTCGTGCGAAATGTTCGCGACAAAATCGCGGCGGACGCGTCCGAGGCGTTGCAGTTCGGTGATTTCGGTCAGGACGATGAGCGCGCCCGTGGTTTCACCGAGCGGACACGCGCGCGCCAGAACTTGAAACGCGCGCGCGTCTTTGACGATCGTTTGCGATAGCGATTCCGCGCGGCGCGTCAGGATTTCGTTGATCAGCGGTTGCAGTTGCGCGCTCCATGCGCGCTGATCGAAAATACGTCCGCTGGCGTCGCGCAGATTGAAGAGCGATTCGGCGGCGGCGTTCAGGACGACGATTTGTCTTTGCGCGTCGAGGATGAGAATGCCTTCGGTGATGCTCTGGCTGATCGCGTTCCACTGTTCGCTCGCGCGGCTTTGTTCTGTGCGCGCTTGATCGCGCTCGCGCCGCGCTTGGCGCAAATGTTCGAGCGCGATGTCGCCGCGCCGTTTGAAGATCCACGCGCTAACGCTCAGACCCAGGATGACGCCCGCGGCGATACCCAGCAGCGTTTCCATCAGCCCTCGAACCGATAACCCAGCCCGCGCACCGTTTCGATGCGTTGCGGATTCGCCGGGTCATCTTCAATTTTTTCTCGTAGCCAACGGATATGCACGTCGACGGTGCGCGTATCGCCGCCAAAGTCAAAACCCCAGACGCGCTGCAAGAGCAAATCGCGCGTCAGCACCGCGCCTTTGTGCCGAATCAATTCCGCGAGCAGATCGAATTCTTTCGGCGAAAGGTTGAGCAGTTGCCCCGCGCGCAGCGCGCGATGCCCAACCAGATCGAGCGTGAGATCGCCCGCTTGCAATTTCGTTTCGGGTTCGCGGCGACCGCGCCGCAACACCGCGCGCAAACGCGCGAGCAGTTCGCCGAGCGAAAACGGCTTGACGATATAATCGTCCGCGCCGGTGTCCAGCCCGATGATGCGATCCACTTCGCCGCTGCGCGCGGTCAGCAGAACGATTGGCACGTCCATTTCGTGGCGCAGTGTGCGGCAGACGGTCAGTCCGTCGAGTCCCGGCAGCATCACGTCGAGGACGATCAGATCGGGCTTTTTTTCGCGCGCGAGATCGAGCGCGGTGACGCCGTTGTCTGTTTCGATCACCTCGTACTCTTCGCGCGCCAAATTATACGCGAGCGTCTCGCGCAAAGTTTGATCGTCTTCGACGAGCAAGAGTTTGGTCATTTGAAAAAATCACGCAGTCGTTTTTCCAATTCATCGGCAGTTTGACGAAAGGCGTCCAACTGTTCGGCTTCGCTGCCCACGACCGCCGACGGATCGGGCAATGCCCAGTGCAATTTCTGGGTCGCGCCGAGAAAGATCGGGCACACCTCTTCCGCGCACAGCGTAATCACGTAATCGAATCGCGCGTTCGCGAATTCGTCAACACTTTTGGAGCGCTGCTGCGACGCGTCGATGCCGCGTTCCTGCAGAACGCGCCGCGCGAGCGGATGCACGCGCGACGGCGCGCTGCCCGCGCTGAACACTTGCACGCGATCACCGGCGAGCGCGCGCAATAACCCTTCGGCAAGTTGCGAGCGCGCCGAATTGTGAACGCAGAGAAAAAGGACGCGGAGTTGATCGGACATTTTGTTCAACCAAGACCTGTCAGGTTTTCAAAACCTGACAGGTCTTTGAACTTCTATTTCCCCTGAATAAATTCTTCCACCATTTCGCGTGCCTTGTCGTCCGGGAATTGCTTGGGCGGCGATTTCATAAAGTACGAACTCGGCGCGACGAGCGCGCCCTTCATCCCGCGCTCCAGCGCGATCTTGGCGCAGCGCACCGCGTCGATCACGACGCCCGCGCTGTTCGGCGAGTCCCACACCTCCAATTTCAATTCGAGATTTAACGGCACATCGCCAAAGGTCGTTCCTTCCATCCGAATGTAACACCACTTGCGATCCGTCAGCCACGGCACGTAATCGCTGGGACCGACGTGGACATCATCCGGATCGAGATTGTGACCGAGCATCGAAGTGACGGCGTTCGTCTTGGAAATCTTTTTCGATTCGAGTCGTTCGCGTTCGAGCATATTCATAAAATCGGTGTTGCCGCCGAAATTCAATTGATAGGTGCGATCCAATCGCACGCCGCGATCTTCGAACAAGCGCGTGAGGACGCGATGCGTGATCGTCGCGCCGACTTGCGATTTGATGTCGTCGCCGACAATCGGCAAGCCGCGTTCTTCAAATCGTCGCTGCCAATATTTTTCGCGCGCGATGAAAACGGGAATGCAGTTGACCATCGCGCAGCCCGCATCCAGCACCTGCTCGACGTACCACTTGGTCGCCTCTTCCGAGCCGACCGGCAAATAGTTGATGACGACGTCGGCTTTGGTCGCTTTCAAAATGCCGACGACATCGTCCGTCGGTCCCGGCGCTTTTTCGATCACCTGCGACAAATATTTGCCCAGTCCGTCGTGCGTCATGCCGCGATGCACCTTGACACCGGATTTCGGTACGTTTGTGAATTTGTACGTGTTGTTGGGCTTGGTATAAATCGCCTCCGCCAAATCTTTGCCCACTTTGTTTTTGTCGATGTCGAACGCGGCGACGATCTCAATGTCGCCGACGTGATACCCACCCAGGTTGACGTGCATCAATCCCGGCACCTGGGTATCCACGGGCGCGTCTTGATAGTAATGAACTCCCTGCACGAAACTGCTCGCGCAATTGCCCACGCCGATGATCGCGACGCGAACCTTGCGACTTTTTTGTTTTGCCACACAAACCTCCCAGAATGAATGTTGGAATTCTGCAGCTTGTCATTTCGAGCGGAGCGACCCTGGCACTTGCGTTCCCGCCAGGGCAAGTGGAAATCTCCACCTGTGATCAAAAGATTTCTCGTCGGCGATCCTTCGACTCCGCTAACGCTCCGCTCAGGACGCCTCCTCGAAATGACAGGATGAACTGCAAAAGAGAAAACACCAAACCTTGTCCAAAGTATCGCGGCTTGTCCGCGTTATGGTGTCACGCTGCTTGATCGTCTCGCTGGACTGCGCGTTCGAGATGCCGGGAGTAATCCGGCAGAATGCGTTCGTACGGTTCGTTCATCAGCGGCGACGAAATGATATAGTCGGCGGAGGTGCGATTGCACGCGACCGGAATGTTCCACACGACCGCGATCCGGAGCAATGCTTTGACATCGGGATCGTGCGGCAGCGGCTCCAGCGGATCCCAGAAGAAAATCAGGAAATCGATTTCCCCTTCGGCGATTTTCGCGCCGATTTGTTGATCGCCGCCGAGCGGACCGCTCTGCAACTTTATCACAGTGAGTCCCAAATCGTCTTCCAGCAAATTGCCGGTCGTGCCGGTGGCGTAGAGTTCGTGCTGCGCCAAGAGGTCTTGATTGAATTTTGCCCAGGCGACCAAGTCGCGCTTTTTGTTGTCGTGCGCGACAAGCGCGATCTTCTTTTTCCACGGTGTTGTGTTTTCATTCGCCGTCATTTCTGTTCTCCCGAAAATAGATCTGTTGCGCGAGCCGCTGGCTCGCCGTGCGGCGGGCGAACCGCCCGCACCACATCACGCACGGCTCCACAATTTCAAGCGTGGGTTTTCGATGATGCCCGGAATCCGCCCACGCTTGGCAATCGGCTTGCCGTCGATTTCCTTGAGATCGCCGGTGAAATCAATCGGCGGCGCGGCGCTGATCGCGCTGCCGACGCCATAGCCATCGACCGGCGCGCCTTCGCGCTTGAACAATTCGATTCGTTCCGCGTCGACGCCGCCGCTGACGAAAATCTTGACGCGCGCAAACCCGGCTTGATCGAGCCGCGCGCGGATTTCTTTGACGAGATCCGGCGTCACGCGTCCGCGCTCGGACGGCGTATCGAGCCGCACGCCCCACAAACGATCGCCGAGCGCGCGCGCGACGCGCAGCGCTTCTTCGGCTTCGTCGCGAAACGTATCCACCAGCGCGATGCGATTGACTTGCGGCGGCATCCACTGGTCGAATGCCTGAACGGCGCGCACGGTATCGCCCAGAATCAAAATCAAGGCGTGGGGCATCGTGCCGCTGGGTTGTTTGCCGGCGAGGCGCGCGCCTGCCGGAGTCGCGCAGGTCGCGCAGCCGCCGATGATCGCCGCGTACTCCATTTGCGCGGAGACGTTCGGGTGGACGTGGCGCGCGCCAAATGAAATGACCGGCACGGGCGCGGCGATTTCGACGATGCGGCGCGCGGCGGTCGCCCAGCCGCTCTGTGACGCGAGGATGCCGAGCAGCGCGGTTTCGTACAGACCGAACGCGGAGTACGGCGCGCGAATACGCAGGATGATTTCTTTCGCGCTCATCGGCGCGCCTTCGTCCAATGCCCAGACCATCGCGTTTTCTGGCAGAACTTGTTTCAACAATGCCAACGTTTCGGTCAAGCCGCACAAAATTCCGCTGCGACTAGGAAAGATTTCCATCGTGACAACTGGGTCGATTCCTTCGTGTCGCAAAATCTCGCGCGTGCGTTGGAAATAAATGTCGGCAGTGTCGCCGGACAGAATCGCATCTGAAATTGTCATCCGATCATCTCACGGCAAAACCTGCCGCCGCCCGTACCCGTTCTCGAAAAGCGCGAGCGGTCGGCAGGTCAATGTTAGGCGCAATTCACAGTTATCAATTTGCAGGGAACCGAGAAAAACTTTTGGGCGGTTCGACTACAATTGAATCTTGGTTCCCAGGATGGCGAGGAATTGGGACAACCATTCCGGATGCGCGGGCCACGCGGGCGCGGTGACCAGGGTTCCGTCCACGTGCGCCTTGTCCACGGGAACGCTCGTCCACTTGCCGCGCGCGCTCACCACATCCGGTCCGACTGCCGGGTACGCTGTGCATGCCTTGCCTTCCAGAACACCGGCGGCTGCCAACACTTGGGGACCATGACAGATCGCGGCGATGGGTTTGTTGGCTTTGGCAAAGTGTTGCACCATTTCGATCACGGTTCCGTCCAGACGGATGTACTCGGGCGCGCGTCCGCCGGGAATGACCAGCGCGTCGTAATCCTGCGCCTTGATTTCTGCAAAGGTGGCGTTCAGGGCGAAATTGTGTCCCGGTTTTTCGCTGTACGTCTGATCGCCTTCAAAGTCGTGGACGGCAGTGCGAACTTTTTCGCCCGCCTTTTTGCCCGGGCAAACGGCGTGAACAGTGTGCCCTACCATTTGCAGCGCCTGGAAAGGCACCATCACTTCGTAATCTTCGACGAAATCACCGACGAGCATCAGAATTTTCTTCGCGCTCATGTTGACCTCCTTTGGTCTTGCGTGTTGAACCTTACGAACTGCGCCTATTCAACCGAATCCCATCCCAGCTTGAGAAGGGATCTGTCGAACGAACGAGATGCATTCCGGCATCGGCGAAACGTTGGAACGCGGCGTCGGCTGGCTCGGTGTAATCGATGACGCCCGGAATGACGACGGACGAAGTGCAGTCTTCGAGCAAGTAAACTTTTTCCGCCAGCGTGCGATCGTGGACGCGAATATCGTCCAGCAGATCCGCAATCGTCCACGCGACGCAGTGACTCTTGGCTTCGCCTGCGATGATCACCGCGTCGAACGTTTCGAGTTTCTTGAAAATTTTGTCGTTCTTGGGCGCGAGCGGCGCGCCGTCGAATCCTGTTTGCACTTCGGGCCCCAGCACCGAGTAATGTTCGGTGAGTGGCTGATCGCCCTTGACGTGAAAATCGGGTTGACTGGAACGCGCGATGCTGTGAAAGAAAATCGTCTCTTCGAACGCGGAGACGAGCGCGTGACCGATCCCGCCGAGCAACGCGTGGTAGGGCCAAATCGTCAGATCGTACTTGCCGCTTGTTTTGAGTTGGCGCGCGTAATATTCGAGGTGGCGTTGTCCGTACTCGACGCTGATGCCGAGCGACGCGGCGAGCGCGGGATTGAAACGCCACTCGCCGCGCGCGATCTGCTCCGCCGAGACAAGCGTAAACGGCGCGGGATGTTCGCCGCGCGCGTCGAGCAAAAAGAGACTGTGGAAGATTTGCGCGGCTTGGTGCGTGTCCATCGTCGGTACGATTTGCGTGATGTTTTCCAAATTGCGATAGACGAATTCGCACAGCCGCCGCGTATCGTCCACCGCGCCGGTCCCGGAACGACCGCCGACGTACAATTCGAACCCAGGAACGCAAAAAGTGTTTTGCATATCCACGGCGATCAGGCAAATTCGAAATTGATCGTTTGCCGCAGGTCGGATATTCTGTTGTTTTGCCCACGCTAGAGCTTGCGCGGCGCGTTCTTGATATGGCACGCGCCAAACCGCTCCAACGCGCGCGGAATCAAAATGAGTTGGCAAGGGTAATTCTCGAAACATAGTTCGTCCTCTCCAACGGCGCAAAATGCCCGTCGTAAACGCCTGGGCGGAACGGCTCAAGGACGCTGAAGCATCCTGGGTTGATCAGTCGAGTACTTGAAAAAACAGTTTTTTGAGAACGCTTGAGCGTCCTTCCGTTGTTTTGCCCGAAGGTTTACTTTCGGGTTTCGGGCAATTTCCCTACGGCGCCGTCTGAACATTAATTTCTTCCAGGCGTCCGGTCGCCGCGTAAATCACGCGCTCGCCGATGTTCGTGATGCGGTCGCCGATGCGTTCGAGATTGTGCGCCGCGAAAAGCAGATTGAGCGCGCGCGTGACGGTGCGCGGGTCTTCCATCACGAACGTCATCAGTTCGCGGAAAATCTGCTTGTACAATTCGTCCAGTTCGTCGTCGCGCTGCGCGACGGCGCGTCCGAGCGCGGGATCGTTTCGCACGAACGCGTCGAGCGACTGACTCAACATGCTCTCGCAGATTTGCGCCATGCGCGGAATATCGATCAGCGGCTTGAGCAACGGTTCGTCGCCCATGTGCAGCACGATTTCGCCGAGATTCTTGGAATGATCGGCAATGCGTTCGAGTTCGATCGCGACGAGCAAGACCGCGATGATTTCGCGCAAGTCGCTCGCGAGCGGTTGCTGCGTCG
Organism: Candidatus Aquidulcis sp.; assembly: GCA_020723345.1. Taxonomy (GTDB): domain Bacteria; phylum Chloroflexota; class Anaerolineae; order UBA4142; family UBA4142; genus VGOB01. The sequence goes on from DYJA01000039.1 coordinate 40,073, forward strand.
CGATCAGTTCGTACGAGCGTTCTTCGATGTCGTAGCGCAGGCGATTGATTTCAGCGTCGCGCTCGATGAGCGATTGCGCCATGACGCGGTCGCGCGTCTTGAGCGCATCTACGCCGTCGGCAATCGTCTGCGTGGCGAGCGCGCCCAAGTCGAGCAAACTCTTTTTCAAATCGTTGACCTGTTTCTCAAAAGTATCGCGGGGCATAGTTCCTCTTTTTAGCCGAAGCGTCCGGTGATGTAATCCTCGGTTTCTTTCTGGCGCGGGTTGGTGAACAGTTCGCGCGTGACGCCAAATTCCACGATGCGACCGGCGCGCTCCGGCGTCATATTCATAAACGCGGTGAAATCGGACGCGCGCGCGGCTTGCTGCATGTTGTGCGTGACGATGACGATGGTGTACTGCCCGCGCAATTGCTGCATCAACTCTTCGATTTTGTACGTCGAGATTGGATCGAGCGCGGACGCCGGTTCGTCCATCAAGATCACCTCGGGTTCGATGGCGGCGGCGCGGGCGATGCACAGGCGCTGTTGTTGTCCGCCGGACAACGCCAAGCCCGATTCGTTCAACTTGTCTTTCACTTCGTCCCACAACGCCGCCGCGCGCAGCGAACGTTCGACGATTTCGTCGAGGTCTTGGCGGTTGGTCACGCCGAGCAAGCGCGGTCCGTACGCGACGTTGTCGAAAATGGATTTGGGAAACGGGTTGGGACGTTGAAAGACCATGCCGACGCGCCGTCGAATATTCACCACGTCCACGTTCGCGGCGAGAATGTTTTCGCCATCCAGAAGGATCTCGCCGGAGACGCGCGTACGCGGGACCAGATCGTTCATCCGATTGAGCGAGCGCAACAGCGTGGACTTGCCGCATCCAGACGGTCCAATCAGCGCAGTGATGCGATGCTCGAAAATATCGAGATTGATGCCGGCGAGCGCGCGAAACGCGCCGTAATAGAAATCCAACGCGCGCACTCGCATTTTGAGCGCGGACGCCGTCGTCTCGTCGAGATGGGCGTTGTCGTCGAGCGCGCGCACAAACGCTTTGACGCGTTGGGGCGCATCGCGAGCAGCCGTCGCTTGTATGTTTAGCATTGATTCTACTCCAAAGGGCAAGGGTGTCAACGCCAGCCCATCTTTTTCAACCGCCACGCCGTAAACACGCGCGCGGCGATGTTCAATCCCAAGACGAGCGCGATCAACACGAACGCAGTCGTCCATGCTTTGTCGTGCCAATCTTTGTACGGCGAGATCGCATAGACGTAAATCGTGTGCGGCAGCGTCGCGATGGGTTGATCCAACTCCGCGCTGAGAAACGGATTGCCGAACGCGGTAAAGATCATCGGCGCGGCTTCACCCGCGACGCGCGCGACGCCAAGCATAATGCCGGTGACGACGCCGTTGATCGCGGCGGGCAAGGTCACTTGCAGAGTGGTTTTCCATTCCGACGCGCCGAGCGCGAGCGATCCTTCACGCAGATTGCGCGGCACGAGTTTCAACATTTCTTCGGTCGTCCGCAAAATGATCGGCGTCATAATGATCGCCAGCGCGAATCCGCCCGACCACGCGGAGAAATGTTTTTGCGGCAGAACGATCACCGTGTACGCAAAAATCCCCATCACAATCGAAGGGACGCCGGAGAGTACGTCAGTGCCAAAACGCACGGCAATGCCGAGCGGCGTGTTCGGATGTTCCGCCGCGTACATCGCCGCGATGATGCCAATCGGAATCGCGATGAGGCACGCGATCCCAATGACGATGCCGGAGCCGACGATCGCGTTCAGCACGCCGCCGCCCGCGACGCCGACGGGCGTCGGCAGGTCGGTAAAAAATTGGACGCTCAAAAAGCGACCGCCTTCTTGCGTCACGTAAACGAGAATCCACACGAGCGGGATGATGGCGAGGAGCGTGGCGACGCCGCAGAGCGCGAGCATTACCGCGTTGACGATTTTGCGTCGCCGAAAATGCGCTTGATTCAGCGTGATCATGCGCGCGCCTCCGCCGGTGTGCGGCGCGCGACGCGCCACACCAAGAATCGCGCGATGAGATTCAACGCGAGCGTCAGCGCGAATAACACCAAACCGATTTGAATGAGCGATTGAATGTACAATTCGTACGTCGCTTCGCTGAACTCGTTCGCGATGATGCTCGCCATCGTGTAACCGGGATGCAAAATCGAAGCGGAGAGATCGAGGTTGTTGCCGATCACCATCGTCACGGCAATCGTCTCGCCGAGCGCGCGCCCCAGTCCCAGAATCACCGCGCCGAGAATGCCGGACATGCCGTAGGGAATCAGCACCTGCCCGATCATTTCCCACCGCGTCGCGCCAAGCGCGAGCGCGGCTTCGCGTTGCGAACTTGGAATCGCGAGGAACACGTCGCGGCTGACCGCGCTGATCGTCGGCAAAATCATAATCGTTAGGACGAGCGACGCCGCGAGACGGCTGGGTCCAAAGACGGGACCTTCGAACAAGGGAAGAAAACCCAGCGTCGAATTCAAAAACTGCGCGGTCGGCTTGACGAAGTTGGGAACGTAGACGTACAGTCCCCACAAGCCGTACACCACGCTCGGCACTGCGGCGAGCAATTCGACGACAAAGCCGAGCGGCTGCCGCAGCCACGCCGGCGCGAGTTCCGCGAGAAAAATCGCGATGCCCAAACTGATCGGCACGGCGAAGCAGAGCGCCATCAACGAAGTTTGCAACGTGCCGAAGACGAACGGGAGCGCGCCAAATTCGCGCGTCACGGGATTCCATTCGCTGCTGGTCAGGAAACTCAAGCCGAATTGTGCGCGCGGCAACGGCGAATTATCCCACAGCGCGTAACCGATCGCGACGCAGACCGCGAGAATCGTCAACGCGCCGAGAATCGTCAGCGCGCGAAAAGCAACGTCGCCGTGTTGCAGACGGCGATTCAATTCCTTGAATCGAGATTGCGACGCGCGTTGTTTGGTCAGAGAAAGCATAGACGAGTGTTGGCGTTCGTAGTGCGCGCTTGAGCGCGCTCAAGCGCGCACTACAAACTACACGTTCAGAGCGGTTTGCCGCCGCATGTCACTTTGTTGAGTTTGTCCAACACGGCTTGACGAACCGCCGCCGGGAGGGGAATGTAATCGAGTTCCTTGGCGAATTTCGCGCCGTCGTCGCTCAAACCCCACTTGATAAACTCGACGACTTTTTTGCCTTTGACGCAATCGGTCTGATCCATATAGACCAGCAAGTAGGTGTACGACGCGATGGGCCACGAGTTTTTGCCGGGCGCGTTCGCAATCGAGAGGGCAAGTTTGTCGCTCATGTTCGTGCCGAAATCTGCCATCGCGGTTTGCACGGCTTCGACGGTCGGCAGCGCGTACTCGCCGGACTTGTTCTGCACCGAGCCATACGCGAGTTTGTTTTGCTTGGCGTACGCAAATTCGACGTATCCAATCGCGCCATCGTTTTGCGCTACAGTTCCGGCAACGCCTTCATTGCCTTTGCCGCCGAGTCCGGTGAGCCACTTGACCGAAGTGCCTTGTCCGACTTTGTCTTTCCACTCCGCGCTCACTTGCGAGAGATAATCGGTGTACGCAAAGGTCGTGCCAGAACCGTCCGAGCGCGCGACGACGATGATGTCTTTCGCGGGCAGTTTGAAATTTGGATTCGCTTGCGCGAGCACCGGATCGTTCCACTTTTTGATCTTGCCGAGATAAATATCGGCGAGCGCGGTGAACGAGAATTTGATCGTGTCGGTGATGACCTTGCCATCGTCGCCTTTCAGATTATATATCGGAACGATGGCTCCGGCAACTGTGGGCAGCATTTGAATGCCCGGCGCTTTCGAGTACTGATCGGCGGTGAGGATCGCGTCGCTCGCGCCAAAGTCAACGGTCTTTGCCGTGATCTGCGCGATGCCGCCGCCCGAACCGATGGATTGATAGTTGAAGCGAACGGCGGTGTCCACGAACGCGTACTCGTAGAACCAGCGCGAGTAGAGCGGGAATGGGAACGTCGCGCCCGCGCCGTTGATCAGCACGGCACCGGCTTTGGGCGCGGCGGCGGGCGTCGCGGTCACAACTTTTTCGACGACCTTGACCGGCGCGCTGGTCGTTTGCGGCGCGGGCGTCGCGCTCGCGCAAGCCGTCACGCTGACGGCGACGAGTGACAGCATGATCACTGTCAACCCAATTTTGGACTTTAACATTTTCTTCTTCTCCTTTTGGTATTAGACCGATACCATATATTCGGTCAACATTTGTTGTTGGACTTGTGGCACAATTGTTTCGATACTTGTTCGATGGATTTCGTCGAGGAGCGCGAGAACGTGCTGACAGATTTGGTTGCGCAGTTCGCGGACTTCGTCGAGCGATTTTCCTGTGGCGTCTTCAAAATCCCAGATCACGGTCGGCGCAAACGCGCGCGGGTAAATTCCTTTGCCGATCAAAACGATGATGTCGGCTTGGACCAACATTAACTGCGTCACGGCTGTGGGAAATTTGCGCGAAATATCAATGTCGAGTTCTGCCATCACTTGAATCGCGCGGTGACTGACCCGGAGCGCGGGCATCGTGCCGCAGGAGCGGGCTTGAGCAGAGCCGTCGGCGAAGTAGTTGAATAATGCCTCGGCGATTTGACCCCGGAGCGCATTCCGAACGTCAATGAACAAGACGTGTTTCATGTTTTGTGTCCTTGCGCGCGATGCGGAGATAGTCTTGGCGGAATAGGCATTGCGGGCAAATGTGATTGCGCCAACAAACTTGCCAATCGCGCCACTGGAACAGCGTGTGGGCGTTCTCGTGCGGCTGCAAGCGCGCGCCACAAATCGGACAGCGCGGCGCGAGCAAACTCGGAAACAAAATTCCCAATCCGAGTATCGACAAAAGCAGAGCGACGAGTAGCAACCATTCCATTAACCCATATCCTCACGTTGATTCTCTGGTTGGATTGTAGTTCGTTTGTGTTAAATCTGATTCATTGGGAATGGAAGAGATTGTTAGGGTTCGGTTAAGATTTCTTAAACAAAAAATGACTGCCGGAACCTTTGCGATTCCGGCAGTCCGATTGAAAATTTGCTTGGACACGGATGAACACAGAAAAAATCAGCGTACATCAGTGTTTATCAGTGTCCTGTTTTCGTAAGTGTTCGATTGCCTCGCGCGCGAGCGCGCCGACCGTGCGCGTTCGCAATTCATCGTCCTCGAAAATGCGCACGCGCGCATCGTCATTTGCCAGTTGCGCGAGCGCGTCGCGCGATGCCGCGTCGCGCAAGCGTCCCAGACAAAATGCCGCCATCCCGCGCGTTTGCGGCGACGCGTTGTGCAGTAACGCGCGAATTTGCGACAGCGCGAATTGCACGCGCGCGGCGTGCTGTTCCGCGATCACGCCGATTGCCCACAAGACGCCGGGACAAAAATGCGTCTCGTCCAAATCGAGCATTGACGCGATGATGGGCGCGAATTCCGCGAACTTGCCCGGCGACGCGGCAAGAATCGCGCCCATCGCTTGCGGCGCGCGCCAGCCGATGCTGCCCGATTCGTCGTTGAGCGACCACTGCAAGCGGCGCAAAATGCCGCGCACAAATTCCGCGTCGCGCGCCGCGACGACCGCGCTGGCTTGCCCCAACGCCTTGACCGCGCGCCAGCCGAGCAAATCGTTTTCACTCAACGTCAGCGCGATCAGTTCACTCAGGACGCGTTTGTCTTTTTCAGCGCGGCGCGTGATGGCGGTGTAGGTGGATTGGTGGAGCTCTGAAATTATGGAATCCCTTCTACTATCCGAATGATCTCCGCCAACCAATGAATACCACTGATCGCCAAGTACAGGCATACGCAAAGAAAAAAAGGGAAGAGAATTATCCAAGGTGAAACTTTCCGCCCAAAGATGTAGACCGGCGAAGTGTGGGAAAATTTCGACATCTTGATTGCTCCTATTCCTCGAACCATTTCCGAAAACGCGCCAGGTCTCTTCGTGGTAACTGTGAGACTGCTTGTTCAAGTTCCAAAACTGCGCTCATGATCGAGTTCTCCCTTTCGCAAATTGTCAGATGCGGCAATCCAGTGCGCTGCCATCTCGCGCCGCGTTTCAAGTATACGATGGATTCCGCCAAAAATCAATCGCGCGCGAACCAGCCCGCCATCGAATAAATTCGATGTCTCAACGAGGTGAAAACACGTTGAAACGTGTTGGACGTGAGTAGCCAATCCGATTGATCGGATTTCCACCTGTGTTAGACGCCGAATTGATTCGGCGGTCGGGCTGTTGCAAAGTCTATTGCGATTGAAATCGCGGCAACGACGGCACGAAGCCCGCCTTCGCGGGCTAAATCAGCCGACGAAGGTCGGCTTTGCGCTTTTGTTGCTGCGACTTTTAGTCGCCCGATCCGATGCGACCCAGGGTTATTGACGCTGCTTATCCAATGTGGTATATTCCCAGGTGAGACAGAACCTCGCGACTCGGTGGAACGCGGACGCGATCCTCGTTCGCGCCGGTCAAAAACATTTTCTCAAGGAGGAGTCATGCTAGAGGAATTCAAAAAGTTCGCAATGCGCGGGAACGTCATCGACCTTGCCGTCGGTTTCATTATGGGCGGCGCGTTCGGCGGGATCGTCACGTCGCTCGTCAACGACGTGATTATGCCGCCGATTGGTTTGGTGCTTGGCAAGGTTGATTTCAAGGGGTTGTTCGTCGATTTGTCGGGGCAGGGGTACAAGACGCTCGAAGCGGCGAAGGCGGCGAACGCGGCGACGATCAACTATGGCGCGTTCATCAATACCCTCATCAACTTTATCATCGTCGCGTTCGTTTTGTTCTTGCTGATTCGCGCGGTCAATCGGATGACGACGAAACCCGAAGCGCCCAAAGCGCCGACCGAAAAGGAATGTGCGTACTGCTTTTCCAAAATTCCGATCAAGGCGACGCGTTGTCCCAACTGCACGTCACAATTGTAGGGGAGGGTGCGATGGAACTGCAGGGCAAGCGCGTCGCGATTCTCGCGGAAAACAATTATCAAGAATTGGAACTGTGGTATCCGCTCTTGCGTTTGCGCGAAGCCGGAGCCAAAGTTACGGTCGTGGGGATGCCGGGCGCGCAAGAGTACCAGAGCAAGCACGGCTACCCGGTGAAACCGGATGTCGCCGCCGATGCCGTCGCGGCAAACGATTTCGACGCGGTGATCGTGCCGGGCGGTTTTGCGCCGGACGCGATGCGTCGCCACAAACCGATGCTCGATCTGGTGCGCGGCGTGAACGAGCGCGGCGGCATCGTTGCGGCGATTTGCCACGCGGCGTGGGTGCCGATCTCGGCGGGCATTATGAAAGGCAAGCGCGCGACGTGCGTTCCGGCGATCAAGGACGACTTGATCAACGCGGGCGCAATGTACGTGGACGAAGAAGTGGTGCGCGACGGCAACCTGATCACATCACGCGTGCCGAGCGATCTACCGGCGTTCTGTCGCGCGATCATCGCCGCGCTCGAGTAGGACAAATTTGCAAATTTGTCCAACGTGGAGACGATCATGTACGACGTAATCAAAAACTTCCCGCGTCCCGACAAATCGCTCGTCCAAGCCCTCGGCAGAATTCAGACCGCGACGCTGCACGAAGCGATGGGCAAGCGCGGCGCGCTGCCGCATTACATTCGTCCGGTGTGGCACGAATCGAAATTCTACGGCGTTGCGCTCACGGTTCAATCCAGACCCGGCGACAACTTGCTGCTGCACAAAGCAGTGTCGCTCGCGCAGCCCGGCGATGTGCTTGTCGTCGACAACGACGGCTTTCTCGAAGCCGGACTGTGGGGCGAAATCATCACTGTCGCGGCAATGCAAAAGGGAATCGTCGGACTCGTGACGAATGGCGCGGTGCGCGACACGCTGCAAATTCGCGAACTGGGCTTTCCTGTTTTCTGCGCGGGAATCTCGATCAAAGGAACGACGAAAGCGGTCCCGGGCAAAATCAACAATCCGATCACGTTTGAAGGCGTGATCGTAAACCCAGGCGACATCATCGTCGGCGATAATGATGGCGTGGTCGCGATTCCGCCGGGGGAAGCCGCGCAGTTGCTCCAAGCCGCGCGCGCGAAGGAAAAAGCGGAAGCCGAAGTCATCGCAATAATCAAAGCCGGCGGCTCGACGATGGACTTGCTTGGCTTTGACGAAGCGTACAAGCGATTGGGGCTATCGGAAGAAGCGTAAAGAGAAACCAGGTTTCTCCCTTTGAGGAAACCTGGTTTCTTGTTTTGTCCGTATCACCTCAAATACTCGTAATAGATTGCCCAATTGCCAACCATTTCTAAAATCGCCTTTTCCTCTTCTGGAAATTCCGAAACAAGTCTACCCATATATTTATCAGCATCGACGTCATTGGGGCTGGCCTATTCCCCAGTCGGAGGTAATAGGCAATCTTTCAAGATCGAAGCAGCGAAGGCATAGACACTTTGATAATGGCTGACCAACTTTGATACTGCATCAATCGCCAACTTGGTTTTGAACTTGCGCCGGATTCTTTTTACGATTTTCGGCGTATGGTCCGGCTCCGCTGCCCCATAGTGCCGCACAGTTTCATTGACTAGAGCATAGAGTACTTGTTTGTTCATCGGATCCAATCTCTCTGCCAAAATCGCCGCGTGTCGCCTCGTTTGCATCATCTATCGGCTTTTGTTTTCGACGAACGCGCGCCACGTATATCGCGGCTCCCATTCCAATATTCTTCGCGCATTGTCCGTCGAAATTAGTGAACGATATGGCTCTTGCTCATATTCCGCGCCTCCTCGCCATTCTACATCGGGATGGAGCCAAGCGACAAGTTCTTTGCTGCTTTTGCCGGAAGTTGTAATATCCGCCGTGGCGACCAGGACACATACAAAATCTTGAACACGCGCGGTCAAAGCGCGAATCGATGCCTCCGCCAAATCACGGACATCGATAAACGCGCCATATTCCCAATACGGATCCCACTCATAGGAAGGACGTTTTTGTCGAGCCGCTTGAATGCGATAATACGTGTCAGTCGTCCACACACCGGGGGGACGCAAGCAGATAACGGGAATCGCCGTCCGCTTTGACCACAGCCGGCACATTTCCTCGGCAAGCCATTTCGAAATACCGTACGGAGTCCCAGGATGGCAAGGGTGCACATCGTCAAGCGGGAGATATGCCGGTTTCCGCTCTCCTTTGAAAACGCCTAACGCATCAACACTGCTCATGTAGATTACGCGTTTCACACCGGCATCGGCTGCCGCAGTGAGTACGTTCCAGGTGCCATGAAGATTGACGTGCATAATCTCATGCGGACTCTCGTTGCGCAGACCGAGTAACGCGGCTAGATGGATGACCGCCTCGCAACCCTGCATCGTTTTCTCAAGCGAAGACACATCGAGAATATCGTTCCCATCTTGGCGGTCGTACCCCACGACCTCGTGTCCGCAAGATCGTAGATCAGTCGCGAGAACGTTTCCGATTTTGCCTCGACTTCCGGTGAGCAAGATTTTCACGCGCGACTTTACCTCAACCGCCCAATCTCTCTTCAAGCCGATCCGTCGCAGGCGGCGGCTCGATGGACAACGCCGAAATCTCGGCGCGCCACTCCGGCGTCATCTTGACATCGAGCGCGGCAAGCGATTGCTGCAGCTGCTCCACGTTGCGCGCGCCGATGATTGGCGCGGTGATCGCGGGATGTGCCATTCTACGAACGACGCTTATTTCCCCACGCGCGCGGCGGTCGAGCGTTTGAGCGGGAGCGGATCGATTGGCTCTCGCGCGCTCGGCATCGGCGGATAGTCCGGCGCTTCCAAACCGCGCACGAGCGAATCGATCCGGATCGGCTGCCCTTGCGCCATCGATTGATTGGCGGCAATGCCGGTCAAGATCGACCAGGCACCGGCGCGCTGATCTGCCGCGCGTTTGAATTTGTCCTGCGGCGGATTCGCGCTGAACAAATCATTCAGGAGAATCGGATCAGCGCCGCCATGACCGCCGCTGCTCAATTGCAGCGGAACTTCGTAGCCGGATTGGAAATGTGGAAAGACTTTGATCTTGGTGCCTTCAAAAACCAATTCGCCGGGCACCGATCCGTCGCCGCTGATGTAAATCGTCTCTTGACAAAAATGTTCCAACCGTCCCTTGGTACCGTTGAACGCGATCGTGTATCCTTCCCAGGGCATAAACGCGTGCAGCGAATAACTCAACGTCGCGCCGCTGCGATAACGCACGGTCACATCCATCGTGTCTTCGATGTCAATGTCGGGACTGAACACGCATTGATCGCGAAAATAGCCGTCGTATTTTTCGTTTTCGAGGTACATATTTTTGAGCGCGGGATATTCCGCCAAATCCAAATAGAATGGACACTTGTCCGACTCGGGACAACCGTGGCAGCGCTTGCCGCGATTGGTGAAACCGTACCGCTCGGCAGTTTCGGGACGATAAAAATTGCGCGCGCCAAAAGCATAGACGGTTTCCGGTACGCTGGAGAGCCACCAGTTCATCAAATCGAAATGATGCGTCGCCTTGTGTACCATCAAGCCGCCCGAATTGCGCTTGTTGCGATGCCACCGGCGAAAATAGTCCGCGCCGTGCCGCGTATCGAGCAGCCAGTGAAAATCAACCGAAACGACATTACCGATCACGCCCGACATCAAAAGGTCTTTGACTTGCGTGCGCGGCATGGCGTAACGATAGTTGAACGTGACCGTCACCTTGCGTCCGGTCTTTTTCTGCGTATCCAAAATGCGCTGACATTTTTGCGCGTCCGTCGTCATCGGTTTTTCGGTGATGACATCGCAGCCCAGTTCCATCGCGCGGCAAATGTATTGATCGTGTGTCGCGTCCATCGTCGTCACGATCACGACATCGGGCTTGACCTCGGCGATCATTCGCTCGAATTGATCCGCGGGATAGGTCTTGACCTCGACGCCGCGTGCGCGCGCCCAATCCGCGCGCAGACGCAAGCGACCTTCGTTTGTATCGCACAGCGCGACGAGATCGCAGTTATCGCGAAATTGCTCGACCATCGCCTCCGAATACATCATCGAACGATGTCCCACTCCCAATTGCACGTACCGTTTCTTTGCCATGCCGGTCTCCCTTAAAATTCTTTTGCCCACGAAGAACACAAAGATCAAGATTCATCGAGTTTCATTATATCCAAAGTGAATGCCTATGCAAAAAGTGCTTGCGATTATTTGCCTTGTCCGCAAAACGGCGCGACAATTATGCCAGGATTTGACATGAACCGAACGTAGAATGTTGTCAGTCGAAGGGACGGCGATATGGCGAACACCGCCACACGACTCATCACCTTGCTGATGCTGTTGCAGCGTCAGCCGAATCAAAAAGCATCCGATCTCGCGGAGCAACTGGGAATCTCAGTCCGCTCGCTGCATCGCTACATCACGATGCTCGACGAGATGGGCATTCCGATTTATTCCGAGCGCGGACCGTACGGCGGCTTTTCGCTCGTGCGTGGTTACAAAATGCCGCCGCTCGTTTTCACGCCGGAAGAAGCGGTCGCGGTTTATCTCGGCACCGGACTCGTGCGCGAAATGTGGGGCAAATTGTATCAGGACGCCGCGCAAGGCGCGCTCGCGAAACTCGATAACGTCTTGCCCGAAGAACAGCGGCACGAAATCGCGTGGGCGCGGCGCACGCTCGTGACGACGGGGATGCATCGCGCGTCGCTCGACGCGGCGACGCCGCACCTCGAAAAAATCCGCCGCGCGATCCGCGAACAGCGGCGCGTCGTGATGGTACATCGCAAGCAAAACGATCAGACGCCGCAAACGCGCGAGGTCGAACCGTACGCGGTTGTGCATCGCAGCGGCTGGTGGTACGTCGTCGGGCATTGTCGCTTGCGAAACGCGCTACGCTCATTCCGCGTCGACCGCATCGTCGAATTGACTTTGCTCGACAAGACGTTTCAAATCCCGGCGGATTTCGACATTCACGCGTTTCTCGCACAAGCATTTGAATCGGAGATGAAAATTAAAGTGCGATTGCGCTTTGCGCCGCAAGGCGCGCACATCGCGCGCGATCTCGCCGGGACCTGGGACACGCTCGAAGAGCAAGCCGACGGCGCGGTGATCGTCGCGCTGACGATGCCGGACTTGCAATGGGCGGCGTCGATGGCGCTCGGTTTTGGACCTATCGTCACAGTGCTGGAACCGGCGGAACTTTCGCAAACAGTGCACGCGTGGGCGAGCGCGGTGGTGGAACAGTACGCGTCAGATCAATCGGAGAATGTTGTCAAATGATTCACGTCACACTATCCGGTTCGCCCTACGAGATTGGTTATCAGCATGGTCAGCAGTTGCGCGCTCTGGTTGATGCAATGATCAAGTACGAATCGCGTCGCCATGCCCATCGCGCGCTTTCTGAGTTGAATCACAACGCCGTGGTGGCGCGCGTGCGCCAAGTCGCGCCAGCGCTTTTGGAAGAATTACAAGGCATTGCCGATGGTTCTGGGTTTCCATTCGAATCGCTGCTGCGAGTCAACTTGCGGGTGCTGCACTATTGCACCGTCATCGCGTTCACCGACTCGGATGTTGGTCCAATCCTGGGAAAGAATTTGGATTTCACTTCCTACGCCTACCAAGTGCTTTTCACTGTTCAGCCCACGCAAGGTTACGCGATGACGTTTGTCGGTTGCGCCGGGTCAGTCGCTTTGTATGGCGGGATCAACGCGGCGGGTCTCGCGATGGGACACGCGGTCGTTCCACTTCGTGCGCCCCCACAAGATAGTGGAATGCCGGTCGCTTTTTTGCGACGCTTGGCTTTGCAATACTGCGCCAGCGTACCCGAAGCCATCGCCTGGTTGCGCGCGCACAAGGTCTGGCGCGCGGGCGATAATGTGATGTTCTTGGATCGCAGTGGTCAAGCCGTCGTGATCGAATTGTCTCCCGACGGACAGCGAGTGATTCAACCGGCGGAGAATACGATCTGGTGCGCCAATTGCTTCGCGGATCCCACGTTGGCGTCCGGCACAGAAGAGGCGCGCCAGCGATACCGTTACGTTGAGACCATGTTGAGAACGGAACGACCTGCGCTCTCGCGTGATTTGATGCACCGGCTCTTGCGCAGTCACGATGCCCCGGCGTCGGTGTGCCGCGATACGACGCAACTTAGTTTTGTCGCATATCCGGCGACAGGTCGCATGGAAGTCGCCGATGGCTATCCTTGTCAAGTCGGCTACACGGAAATCTTGGAGGCGAAGAATGTTTGAGTTACCCGAGTTTACAACGCTTGCCAAACAAATGAATGAAACGCTCAAAGGCAAGCGCATCGAAAGCGGCAAGTTGGGCAACAGTCCGCACAAATTCGTGTGGTACAACCGCAAGCCCGACGAGTTTGCGAAACTCACGAAAGGCAAAACCATCGGCGCGGCGCGCGCCAAGGGCAAATGGTTGTTTGTTGGCGTGGAGCCGGGTTATCTTTTGGTGTTCGGCGAATGTGGCGGCAAGATTTTGTATCATCCCGCTGGCATCGAGCCGCCGAGCAAGTATCACTTGCTGCTCCACTTTGACGACGGCTCGTCGCTTTCTGCGATGACGCAAATGTGGGGCGCGATGGAACTGTACGAGAAAGGCAAAGAGCGCAATCGCCAATACATCAAAGACATGCGAACGACGCCGCTCGAACCTGGGTTCACATTTGCGTACTTCAACAAATTGATTGACGCGGTCGCGCAAATCGAAAAAACGAGCGCGAAAGGATTGCTGACCCAGAATCAACTCATTCCCGGCTTGGGCAACGCGATCGCGCAAGACATTCTCTTTCGCGCGCGCTTGCATCCCAAACACTCGATTGACGATCTCACCAAGAATCAACGACGACAACTGTACAACGCCATCGTGAAAACGGTCAAGCAAGTGATCGCGAAAGGCGGTCGCTACGACGAATACGATCTGTACGACAAGCCCGGCAAGTACGTGCGCCTGATGGACAAGCACGCGGTCGAACGTCCTTGTCCCGAATGTGGCAGACGCATCGAAAAGATGGCGTACTTGGGTGGCGCGTGTTATTTCTGTCCCAGTTGCCAAAAATGAAGATGACTGAAGAAATACCAGCCAGGATGTTGGCGCCCTGCGGCGTCAATTGCTGGGTCTGCTATAAACATCTAAAGAAGAGAAATCCTTGCCCGGGATGCATGGGACAGGACAATTCCAAACCTGAGCATTGCCGAAAGTGTAAAATCAAAGATTGCGCGACGAGGCAAGGCGTTGATTCTTGCTGGGAATGTCCCTCCTTCGCTTGTCCAATGATCAAGCGTCTTGACCAGAGCTATCGGCAAAGATATCAAGTCAGTTTGATCGACAATGGCTTGCGACAAAAAACCGTTGGCGCGAACCAGTTCTTGCGTGAAGAAAGAACCAAGTGGAGATGCGTGGAATGTGGAGGCATCGTCTGTCTGCATGATCGCATTTGTTCGGACTGTGGAAAGGCATAATTGGAGGTCGAATGAAAAAAACAATTCTGATTGTGATTGTCGTCGTACTCGTCGCGCTCGTCGTCGGCGGCGTGTGGTTCTGGAACGCGATGCAGCAGCCGTTGTACGAGCCGGGCATGGTGCGCGCAGGAAAGAATTTGCGCGCGCCGCTTGTTCCGCCCGCGCAATCGGCGGACAAGAATTTTTGGACGGTCGAGAACGACATCAAGTTGTACCACTTTGCCGATGGCGCGGGGACGAACGTTCTCGTCGTTCACGGCGGACCGGGCTCTCCTTTCGCAGAACCGCTGGCAGGCTTGAAATCGTTGACGAACAACTATCGCTTTCACTATTACGATCAGCGCGGCAGCGGCAAATCGTCGCACCCGTTCGACCGCTTCGCGTCGTCGAATTTCTACGAGAACATGCAAACGCTCGACCGGACGCTGGGCCTCGGCGCGCAGATCGCCGACATCGAGCGCGTTCGCCAAATTCTCGGCGACGACAAGATCATCATCGTCGGTCATTCGTTCGGCGGATTCATCGCGTCGCTGTACGCGGCAGAATTTCCCGAACACGTCAAGGCATTGATTCTGATCGCTCCGGCGGAAATGCTCATCATGCCACCGGAAAGCGGCGGGCTATTCGAGCAGGTCAAGCCGCTCTTGCCGGAGAACATGAAATCGAAATACGACGACTATGTCAAACGCGTTCTCGATTTCGGCAATCTCTTTTCGCGAAACGAAGCCGAACTCGCCGCGCTGAATCGCGAGTTCGTCCCGTACTACGAAGCCGCGATGAAAGCAAAAGGGGTTGCGGTTCCGGCGTCGAACATGCCGAGCGATAACGGCGGCTGGATGGTACAGGCGATGTACATGAGCATGGGCATGAAGCACGATTATCGCGCCGCGCTCAAACCGGTGAGCGCGCCCGTGCTCGTCATTCACGGCGACAAGGACTTGCAGCCGGAAAAAGCGAGCCGCATGTACAGCGACCTTTTTCCGAACAGCAAGTTCCAAATCATCCCGAACGCCAGCCACTTTGCTTTCAGCGAACAACCCGACGCGTTCGCGCGCGTCGTGAGCGAATTCCTGGGGAAAAAGTAAGGCAAGTTTTGAGAACTTGCCCAACAAAGGAGAAAACGAAATGTCGTACAACTGTGAACTGAAAGAACAACCGGCGCAGCCCGCGCTGACGGTGCGGACGCGCGCCGCCGTACAGGATTTGCCGCAACTATTCGGCAATACGTACGGCGCGCTCATGCAGTACCTGGGTGAGTTGGGCGAACAACCGGCAGGAATGCCCTTCGCCGCGTACTACAACATGGACATGCAAAACCTGGATGTCGAGATTGGCTTTCCGGTCGCGCGGAAAATTCCCGGCAAGGGCGAGATTCGCGCGGGCGAATTTCCGGGCGGCAAGTTGGCGAGCGTGCTGCACATCGGTCCGTACGATCAATGCGCGCCTGCGTACGACGCGCTGATGCAGTGGATCAAGGATCACGGCTACGAAGCGACCGGCGTCGCGTACGAGATTTACTTTAGCCCACCCGAAACGCCGCCGCAGGAAATCAAGACTGAGATCGTGTTCCCGCTCAAAGCGTCATGACAAAACCAGAGTGTCATTTCGGGGAGGCGATTTGTGCCGACGAGAAATTTCGGTTCGCAAACGGAGATTTCTCGCTTCGCTCGAAATGACAACCAGCATCTGACTTTTGGCAAGCCGTGGACGCGCGTTCGATTTTTTGCGTCATCGGTAATTTGGTGCTATAAAGTATCGCGGTTGTCCGCGCTGGACGATTGTGGCTCGCGCTGGGCATATCACCCCGCTGAGCCATTTTTATTTGTTCGTAGTGAGCGATTCATCGCCAGGCGCTGCGCGCTAAAGCGCGTACTACGAACATTTCTCAAAGGAGGTCGAATCAAATGTGGTGGTGGATTGGCGCGATTGTCGCGTGGTTGATTTCGTTTGCCTGAATCGTCGCGGTGATGACGGACGTGTTCCGCAACAAGTACCGCGCGTTGAGTGGCAAGGCGTTCTTCGGGTATGCGTTTCACGGTGTCACGGCAATTCTGACGTTGTGGCTCGTCGCGCAAGCCCTGGGAGTTTGATGGGGAGGAATGAAATGAAAATCGCGTTACGCATTGGCGGCGGCGTGTTTTTGCTGGTCGGTTTGATCTGAATCGCGTGGGTCACGGGAGGGGTCATCTCCCGCACACCCGGCGCGACCGCTCCGGGACTACTGGCGGGCGCGCTCGCCTTCCACGCGATCTGTATGGCACTGGGCGCGTTTCTGATTATGCAAGGCAAGGCCGCAAAACAAACCGCGTGATCGAACCTTGCGAAAGTTGTTTGGAAATGAAGATCCTCGCACTCGAACGCGAACTCCCCGGCGCGACCGCCGACGCGTTTCATCAGCACGCGCAAGCGGAAGCCGCGTGCGTCTGGGAATTGTACCAGAGCGGCGTGATTCGCGAGATGTACTTTCGCGCCGACCGCAACGAGGCAGTCCTCGTGCTTGAATGTGCCGATGCGGAACAGGCGCGCGCCGCGTTGGCAACCTTGCCATTCGTTCAGCACGGCTTGATCGCGTTCGATATGATCCCGCTCAAGCCGTATCCTGGGTTTGCGCGGTTGTTTGCCAATAAGGGTTGAACGCCGCTATCGAACGCTCACTGCGTATTACTTTCGGTCGGTTCGCTTGGATAATGCCCAGGCGTGCGCTCCAGCGCGTAGCGCGTCTGCGCGCCGTTCACTGTCTGCCGTAGTCTGTCACCGACACCGTTGTACGCGTACGTGTACGTGTTCGCGCCTTGCGCCGCGGTCTGCAATCTGTTCGCTTGGCTGTACGTGTACGCGCGCGCGCCGTCGTTCAGCAGGTTGCCGTTCGCATCCCAAGTGTACGCTACACCGTTCACGCTTGTCAACCCTTCGACTGCGCTCAGGGGTTCGCCGCGTCGTACGCGTAGTTCGTCAGCGCGCCGTTCGCGGTTTGCGTCAGGC
>DYJA01000120.1 GCA_020723345.1 Candidatus Aquidulcis sp.
AAATCCACCGCCCGCGCCACCGTATCCCGCGCCCCAGGTTCCGCCTGCTGCGCGCGCGCCGGCGTCTCCCGTATTCGAACTTGCGCGGCGCGCGGAATTGGCGTACCGCAGCGGCAATCTGGATGAGGCGTTCGCAAATTACACCAAGATCATCGAACTCGATCCGAAGAATGTCGACGCGTACTACAACCGCGCGATCATCTACGAAGACAAAGGGAACTTCGACGAAGCGATTGCCGAGTACACGCGCGTGCTCGCGCTCGACGCCAAGTACGTCCGCGCGTTCTATAATCGCGGCATCCTCTTTCACAAGCAGGGCAATCTCGATCAGGCGATGGCGGATTATTCATCGGCAATGGAACTCGATCCAACCTCGCCGCGTCCGTACAACAATCGCGCCCTGGCGTATGAGGAGCGCGGCGAGGTCGAGCGCGCGTTCGCCGATTACGCCAAAGCGATTGAACTCAAACCCCAATTTGCGCTCACGTACCTCAATCGCGGCGCGCTCTACCGCGAGCAAGGGAAGAAAACGGAAGCCATTGCCGATTTTGAAAAATATTTGCAACTGGAACCGAACGCGGCAGACCGCGCGCAAGTCGAAGAGTGGCTGCGCGAGTTAAAGGGACAATAGCATTTTATCTTTTGCGCGCAGCACGACAATAATCTTGACCGTCATTCTCATTGCTGTAGGTTTGCTGGGTTGCGCCACCGATTCGCCAACACCGAGCCCAGTCACGCGGATCACAATCACGCCAGTTCAAGCTAGCGCGCCCACTCCGACCGCGCCGGCATTTCCCACGCCGACGCGTCGCGTAATTTCCGCTCCCGCTATCGGCGCGCGCATTGCGCTGGCGGCGGAAGACCAAGTCGGCGTGACGACGATCTACGATCCGCGGTACATCAAACTGGCGTATCCCAACGGCGATGTGCCAAGCGAGCGCGGCGTTTGCGCGGACGTGATCGTGCGCGCGTTTCGCGCGATTGGCGTCGACCTCCAAGTTCGCGTCCACGAGGACATGCAGAAAAATTTCGGCGTCTATCCCAAGGATTGGGGCTTGACCGCGCCCGATTCAAATATCGATCATCGACGCGTGCAGAACCTGACCAAGTATTTCGAGCGGATGGGCAAACAGATCCGGGAAACTGACGCCGACGAAAGTTTCAAGCCCGGCGACATTGTCGCTTGGCGGCTCAGCGGGTGGATGCAGCACATCGGCATCGTTTCACTCGACCACGTACCCGGCACCAAGCGATACTATATGATTCACAACATCGGAGCAGGAACGCAGAAAGAGGACATGTTGCGAAACTATTCGATTCTCGGACACTATCGGTGGTAAAACGATGCGCGTGATTTCGGGCAGCGCGAAAGGTCGTACGCTCAAGCCCGCTGGCGCAGCCACGCGGCCGATTACGGATCGCGTCAAAGAGAGTCTCTTTGACATTCTCGCGGCGCGTGTCGTGGACGCGAACGTGCTCGATCTATTTGCGGGCGCGGGGAGCGTCGGCATCGAGGCGTTGTCGCGCGGCGCGCGCGCGGCGACCTTTGTCGAATTGGATCGCGACGCGCTGAACGCGATCCGCGCGAACCTGCAAGTCACGCGCCTCGCCGACCGCGCGCGCATCGTCCGGCTCGACGTGTTCAAGTTCATCCGGCGCCCCCACCCTAGCCCTCCCCCATCCCCGACAGGGGATGGAGCGTACGACTTGATCTACGTCGCGCCGCCGCAGTACAAGGGGTTGTGGGCGGAAACGCTCCGCGAGATCGATGACAGTGCGCTGCTCGCGCCGCGCGGCATTGTCGTCGCACAGATCCATCCGAAGGAGTACACAGAACTTGCGCTGACGAACCTGGAATTGTTCGACCAGCGCAAGTATGGCAGTACGCTGCTCTGTTTTTATCGCAAGCGTACCTAGAAACCAGGTTTCTCACGGGAACCTGGTTTCTAATTCTGGTTGAAGATCGCCGGCAAGAAATTGTATAGAGGCGTCATGATCCAAAAAGTCGCCGCGTTCGACGTGAGCGCAGTCGTTGGGTTGTAGACGGTGACGCTCGCTGAACCACCGGTCGCGATGTCGGCTGCCAGGATGCTCGCCGTGAGCCGCGTGCTGCTAACGTACGTCGTTGTTCGATCACTCCCGTTCCAGCGCACAACCGAGTTGTTCGCAAAATTCGTCCCGTTGACCGTGAGCGTGAACGCAGACCCGCCGGGAGCGGTGACGCCGGGAATGAGACCGGTGATCGTCGGCGTTTGTGTCCAGCCCAGGTCTCCCAAGATGCCCATCGTTACTGGTCCCGGATCGTGAGTCGAAGACGCCGAAGAAATAGCATGCACCATCAGCCGGTTGGGAGTCCCGGCAAAAGTGCTGTAATCGAGATGGGAGTAACTGGAACCCGATATCCAGGTCGAAGGCGCGTAGATCTTGACGCGACTGCCGCCATTCGCCGCGTTCGCGTTCGTTCCATTAAAGTAGAGATTGTTGCCGGTGAGTTGACTGCCCAACGCGGCGGATGGCGTGGGGAATAGTCCCGTGTTGAGGATCGCTTGCCCGGCTCCATTTTCGACGAACCAATCATAGATACCGGGATAACCGGCGGATACCCAACAACCATAGTTGGAAGCGCCACAGTACGAACCGTAGGTCATTCTCCCACTAAAGTTCAGCGAATGACCGATTTCGTGCAGCACAACGCTGACGAAATCGTACTGCCCCGCAGGGGTAATTCCATCCGTTCCAAAGTACCAAGAAAATCCGTTGTTGTGCGTGATCATGCTGTCTGGATAAGTTGGGTAAAGATCGTAACCCGCTAAGGCGTCTGCCAGTGAAAATGAATAATACGTATTGCTTCGTGGAGCACTGGGAAAGTCGCGAACTGCGTATGACCCGCTCGAGCCGAGGATGGTAGGACTACCCATGTTCGCCCAGCAGGCATTGATCTTGATGGGAACTGATGAATTGATCAGACTTGCCCAAATGTTAGCGGCGTAAGCAAATGCCGCTTGGGCTGCGGGATCCCAGGCGAGACACGTATAGGAACCTTGGGTTGATCCCGCGGCGAGATAATTGATCGAGAATGTAGCCGATGGCGCACGCGCGCGGCGGGATGGCGGTGGCGCGGGAATTCGGATCGTCGGATCATCCCAGGGCAGCGCGGTCATCACCACAGGGGAAGGGGGTTGGATTGCTTGCAAACTTGCAGGCGCAGCCGCAGACTCTTTCGCCTCCGGACCCGAAATCAAGACTAGACAAGCGACTAGAATTAAAACCGCGATGACGAACTTTCTCCAACCCTTCATATGCTTCGCCTCGACTAAAATGAAAGCGCTAATCTCGCAAAACACGAGACAGGCATTCTTCACTCACGCGATTGCATAAACCTTGCGCCACAGCTGCATCAAGTCGCGCGTGCGTTCACGTATATATAGTATTCCTTCGCAGAAACTATCACGACCGCGAAGATTCTTGGGACACAGATGAACACAGATAAACACAGATAGAAAAATCAGTGTTCATCAGTGTTTATCAGTGTCCAAAAGATTTGGTTGCGGCTATGCTGCGCTATGTATACCACGCTCGGCAAAAAAAACAAGTGCGAAAAAGGTATGATTAGGTTAAATTTTGTCGCAAGCCCGCGTCCTCTAGCAACGCAATCACTTGTTCGTCGCTCGTCTGCCCAAAGTGCATGTAAAATCGTCCCACTGCCCAAAACGGCTCCGGCGTATCTAACACGATGACTTGATCACATTCACACGCGAGCCGTTGGATCGTTTCCGGTGGTCCCACCGGAATTGCGAGAATCAAACGCCCTGGTTCTTGCTTCCGCAGCGCGCGCAGCGCGGCGAGCATCGTCGCGCCGGTCGCGATGCCGTCGTCCACGATGACGACGGTTTTGTTTTTCAAGTCCGGCGGCGGACGATCTTGGCGAAAGACTGCCAGCCGCCGCGCGATCTCCTTGCGCTGGCGCTCGGTCTCGCGCGCGATCTCTTTGGGCGACAAGCGCAACTCGGCGATCAGCGTTTCGTCGAGCCAGACTTCGCCGGTGCTCGTCAGCGCGCCCACGGCAAGTTCCGGATTGAACGGCGCGCCGATCTTGTGCGCGAGGAACACGTCGAGCGGCGCGTGCAGCGCGCGCGCGATTTCTGCCGCGACGACCACGCCGCCGCGCGGAATGCCCAGCACGATCACGTTCGGGTGATCTTTGAGAAACGCGAGACGCGCGGCAAGTTGTTTGCCCGCGTCAACGCGATCGTTGAACAGCATCATCCTCCATCGGCAATCAGTCAACTGGTTGCCCGATTGCCCGATTGCCTGATTGCCATTTCGACGGCTTCTTTCGCATCGCGCGCCTCGATAATCCGCGCGCGTTTGTTTCCTCGCGCGATTTGCCACGTCCCCAGACCGATTACCGGAATTCCGAACTTGAGCGCGAACGCGATTTCGTTCAGCGTACCGTACTCGCCGCCGACCGCGATGATCGCGCGCGCGGTCCGGACGACGATGCTGTTGCGCGCTTCGCCGATGCCGGTGACAATCGGGATGTCGACGTACGGATTAGCGGCGCGACGATCTTTGCCGGGCAAAATGCCTATCGTGCGCCCGCCCGCGCGCTTCGCGCCTTTGCATACCGCTTCCATCACACCGCCGAGACCGCCGCAGACGACGGTCGCGCCGCGCCGCGCGAGTTCGCGACCCACTTGCTCCGCGAGCGCGTACGTTTTCTGGTCGCAATTGCGCGCGCCAATTACTCCGATGAAGATTTCACGCCGCATGTTTTACGAATTCTAAATTCAAATTTCGAAATTCAAAGATCTGTGGCTCAAAGATCAATTTCGAATTTCGAATTATGAATTATGAATTTTCAAATCTACAACTGAGAGCCGGGTGTAGATGCTCCCGCCCGGCTTTAACTCACTCTGCATCACGCTCACGCGCTCGACGCGCAGTTCGCCGAGATCGCCGACGCGCGCGTTCTCGATCAGCGCGCCGATCTGCTGTCGTTCGCCGGGCGACGCGTCGCGCTTGACGCGTCCGAGCGTCAGGTGTGGCGCGAACGGTCGCTCTTCGCGCGCGAAACCGAGCGCGGCGCACGCGTCGTCGATTTTTTGCGCGAGCCGCGCCGCGATTTCAATTTGACCGCGTGCGCCAATCCAGACGACGTTCGGGCGGCGCGTGTTCGGAAACGCGCCCGCGCCGCCAATTGTCAGCGTGAACGGCGCGACGCCCGCGCCCGCATCGGCAACCGCGCGCTGCACGTCCGGCATTTGATCGGCGCGCACGTCGCTCAAAAATTTCAGCGTGATGTGAATGTTGTCGGGCGCGACCCAGCGCACGGCGCGCACGGCGCGGTCGCGTTGGAACTGCGCTTGCGCGTCGGCGAGCGCGCGATGGAGCGCGTCGGTTAATTCAATCGCGATAAAGGTTCGGATGGATTCGGTCATGGCAACATTTTCCGCCAATCGCGCCAAAAGTCAACCGCTTGACACAGAACAGGTGTTCATGGTATAATACGGACAAATGTTCGGAGTGGCGAACGCATTTTCGACGCTCGCCCTAGGAGGTCTGCAATGGGTCTTTCAGAACGCCAGCAGAAAATTTACGAGTTCATCAGCAAGTTTACGCGCGACAAAGGTCGTCCGCCGACGATTCGCGAAATCGGCGGACACGTCGGCATCTCGTCGACGTCCGTCGTTAATTACAATCTCAACATTCTCGCGCGCGAAGGATTGATTCAGCGCGAAAAGGAAGTGTCGCGCGGTCTGCGCGTCGTCGGACAGCAAGCCAAGCAACTGCTCGGCGAAATCGCGACGGTGCAAATTCCGCTGCTCGGCAAAATCGCGGCGGGTTCGCCGATTCCGCTGCCGACCGAAGGAATGACAAAGTGGGACGGCGAAATGGTCGCGCTGACGCGCGAATTGATTCCGAACGAAGAAGGATTGTTCGCGCTGCAAGTCAAGGGCGATTCGATGATCGACGCGCTGATCAACGACGGCGACGTCGTCGTGATGAAAAAGCAGGAAGCCGCCGATAACGGCGAGATGTGCGCGGTCTGGCTCAAAGACAAAAACGAGACGACGCTCAAGCGCATTTATCGCGAAAAGAATCGCGTGAAACTCCAGCCGATGAATCCGACGATGAAGCCGTTTTACGCCGACGCGCGCGACGTTCGCATTCAGGGTAAAGTGATGCTCGTCGTGCGGCAATTGCAAAAACTCCCTGCCTAACGCCGCCGCAATTTTGCAGTCAAACGAAAAGACCGAAGGATACGCGAATGTGTGCGCGCTCCAGTCTGGAGACGCGCGCGGAAAGAGTTCGCGCTTGCTTGGGTCTTTTCGATCTTGCGCGCGTTGTCGAAACACCGTAGCGCAAGTTTCCAACTTGCGGGGCAAATTGGAAATTTGCCCTACGTTTTCCGACGCGGAGGTGGACGATGAAAATTTTGGTCTTTACCGAAGGCACGCTTTTTATCGGTGGGAATGTTGTCCACCTTTCGCGCGAGGAACGCATCCGCGCAACGCGCGAAAAGATCGCGCGGATGGCGGCTGGCGAGAAGATCGACTTTAGCGCGATGGTACCAGCGGGCAACGCGGTCGAAAAATTGCAAAGTTGGAAACGACAAGGCGCGGAGATCATGTACCTCACCTCGCGGCGGCGCGCCGATGAAATCGTGATCATTCGCTCCTTGCTTGGCACATTCGGTTTTCCAGAGGGAGAGTTGTTTTTCCGTCGCGGAAACGAAGCATACAAAGATGTGGCGGAACGCGTGCCGCCTGATGTTCTCATCGAAGACGACTGCGAAAGTATCGGTGGAGAAATCGAGATGACGTATCCGCACATTCAGCCGAACATCCAAGCCCAAATCAAGTCGATTGTCGTGCCCGAGGCGGGCGGAATTGATCATCTGCCTGACGAAATCGCGACGTTGTCGGGTTGCTAAAGGAGGGTAAATGGCTTCGTCAAGAAAACAATTCAAAACCATCGACGAATACATCGCCGCGTATCCGGAAGACGTTCGTCCGCTTTTGGAAAAAATGCGACGGGTCATCCGCGAAGCCGCGTCGCAAGCCGATGAGGCGATCAGTTATGGCATTCCCACGTTCAAACTGCATGGAAACTTGGTGCATTTCGCCGCGTTCAAAAACCATATCAGTTTTTTCCCTACGCCTTCGGCAATCGTCGCGTTCAAAAAAGAATTGGCGCCGTACAAGCAAGCCAAAGGTACAGTGCAATTTCCACTCGATCAGTCGATTCCGTTTGGCTTGGTGAGGAAAATCGTCAAGTTCAGAGTAAAACAAAACTTGGCGAAAAAATAAGGAAACCACGATGCGAACATACCAACGCGTTCGGTGCGAACACTTTCCTTGCGCAGACGTGCGGCACGATGTTTACGCGGTACCCACAGTCGACATCAAACCGGAACGCGTCGCGATCATCATGATCTCGGAAGCCGCGCCCGCTGATCCAAACGATTATTATTACGCGCGCGGCAATCCGCTCTTTGCGCGCACGACACTCCAAGCATTCGAAGACGCGGGTGTACAAGTCGCGTCCATCAAAGACCTGCTCCAGCGCGGCGTGTACTTTACGACCGCCGTGAAGTGCGCGAAAACAGATTACGGCATCGAGACGAGCACGATCAAAGAATGTGCGTGTCTGCTCGAACAAGAACTCGCACTGTTTCCGAACGCGCGCGCGTACTTGTTGATGGGCGACGTGGCGATCAAGTCGCTCAACTATATCGCCGCGCGCGCGGGCGAAGCGCGAGTGATTCCCGCCGGATCGACGTACAAGATCCGCAGCGAAAAATTTTTCTGGCGCGACAAGCGCGTCTTTCCCTCGTACTTGCAAGCGGGTCCCAGTTTTTTCATTGAGAAGAGCAAACGCAAGATGATCGCGCAGGACATCGCCAGCGCGCTGCGCTTGATCAAATAATCCCGCACGTATCGTTAAACCCGTCTTAAAAATCTCGCGCGACACTTGACAGAACACTAGTTCTATTGTATAATCTCGAATAGAACTTGTGTTCTGTCATTTGTTTTTTCGGCATTTACTGAGGAGTTGCGCGTGAATCTCAAACTCTGCCCCTACCGTCACGCCGACGACGAGGGGCATATCCTCTGCGATAAAATCAAGTCCGGCGACCGCGCGGTCACGCCGAATATCTGCCGCGCCTGCCCGGTCGCGCAGATCAACTGCGTGCACTTGCGCGCGCGGCTCGATCATCAGGCGCGTCCGCCGCTGACTGTCCGCTGGGGCAACGGCAAATCCCAGGTCTGGGACGATTTCGCGCAAGACTCCATTTCGCTTGCGAGCGCGGCGTGCGCGGAAAAGGTCATCCCGATTCACTCGCCGCGCGATTGTGCCGGGTGCGCGCTGCGAAAACCCGTCGACAGTCCCCAGTCCCCAGTCGACAGACCGATGACTGCGATGCCGCGCGTCGTGCGGCGCGCGCCGGTGCCCGCACCCATCGCACAGCCCGTCGCGGCGGTCGCGCACGCTTCGACTGCGCCGGCGGCTGCGCTCAGCGCGCCGATGGCGGACGCGCGCTCGAATCTCGTCGCACAGAAAATCATCCAACTCCAAGAATGGCTCGCCAAACAAAATCGCGCGTCGCATCCCGCCGAAGAGGAAGACGCTGCACCGATGGCGTACTCACAACAACCGCGCGCACGCGTCGTCAGAGAAGAAAAGCGCGTGGGATGGACCGATTGAATTTCTGATTTTCGATTTTTGATTTTCGATTGACTCGACCACCAATCGAAAATCGGCAATCGAAAATCAAAATGGAAGATGGAAAAACAGGTCTTGAATCTGCAAGCCGACAAAATCGAAATGGTGCTCGCCGCGCACAAAGCGCCCGCGCGCGTGTGGGGCGGTCGCCTCACGCCGCGCACCG
>DYJA01000121.1 GCA_020723345.1 Candidatus Aquidulcis sp.
TTTCAGAAAGCCGGCCGTAATGCTGGCTTGTATGTGAGTTTTGCACCTGTTGGTTTACACATAAGGACACGCCCCGTGCGAAATAACACGGGGCGTGTTTGCGCCTGATGCTCCTTGTCCGACCATCGAGCGATATGCCGCTCGATCTCACACCGCAAACGCTGACATTTCGGATTGACGAGCAGACGTTCCTGCAGTACGTCAAGGAGCAGCGTGGGCAAAAAGGCGAAGGCGAAATCCGCTAAATCCGATCCGTATAACCACTCTGCAACTATTCCCAGGACGCGCGAGCGTCTTAGAGATTTCTTTTGTACGAATTGCACGCCGCCTTCCAATGAATGGCGGAAATAGCACGTGACATTCTGAGCGAGGACGGAGAGATGCGCGAGGATGCTTGACGCAAACGCGATAAAGCACAAACTGATTCTCAACGGGCACGCGATGGTTCATGTCATCGAAGGGCTGGAAATTCTGAAAGAGGATTCTGGATCGTGGCAAGAGACCTTGCTGCTCAATCTCACGCTCGACTTGTATCGGCATCGGTTGAACTACGGGTGGGAGGAGGTACCGCTCGACATACGTGATGGAATATTAAGGGTGTCGAAAACTAACATGGCGCACCGATGAATGGTGAAGATGGAAATTCACGGTGGTTTCCACTTTATTTTGATTCGCTCTCTCTTGGAGAACTCCAGACCAACCTTAGTTTTGTGTCACCACAATTCGATGATTACGGTACCTCTGGTCTGGAAGAAAGTCAACATAGAGTTGGCTGGTCATCACATCAAAAAGAAAACCCTCCAACCAAACCTTGCCGGGCATGGGGAGGGATTCAGTGAGCATACGCGACTAGCGTATCACTCTGACTGCATTATAAGTTTCAGAGGGAACTCTCTCAATAGGATTCGAGTCCTACACCCGTTCACCAAAAAGTACTGCAAAGAGTAGCGAGTGCCACGATTCAAATGAACTGTGTCTTGGGCGTTAGCCGAATTATCCTATTTTCGCTCATCCCAAATCATGCTATATTTTCAAACAAAAGGAACCCCTCCAGCCAAACCTTGCCGGGCATGGGGAGGGATTCAGTGAGCATACGCGACTAGCGTATCACCCTAGCATGATTATAGAGCAGCCAAAGAGCAATCGCAATAGGAGTGCGGTACCGGATCACCACGCAAATGTGGTACCACAGGACTACCCAAGAGGTACTACTGACAAACCCTCTCATGAGTGATACAATAGATACAGTAGTACCCAGTCAAGTACCTTTGGGCATATTGACAATCATTTCAACTATGCTATGATTTTTCACGAAAGAATCCTCCAACCAAACCTTGCCGGGCATGGGGAGGGATTCTGTGAGCATACGCGACTAGTGTATCATCCTGTTTTCAGCAGGGTGATTCTGTACGCCGCGTCTCTGCTATTGAGCCATGCCCCGGGCATGGCTCTTTGCTTTGAGGGTTGCGATGAAACACCCAGACACTCAACTGCCAGTTTTGCGTATTGCTGTTTTCGATGACCAGATTCTTTTTGAATTCCCACGTAAGTTCAAAATCACAAAACGGAAATTCGTTGCGTTCATAGGTACCCTATTGAGCGCTCTTGGCGCGTTGACTGGTCTACTGATACGAAATTCGCCTCCACTTCAAGACCTAATCAAACGCATCATCGGACTGTAGATCTATAAATGTGAGCAGCAGCTTGAAACAGACTCAGTATCATGATGATTCATGTAGACGCACTGAAGCGCGAACCAATTCGCAATGGGCGCGCAATGGTTCAGGGCATCGAAGGGCTGAAAATCCTGAAAGAGGATTCGGGGGCGTGGCGAGAAACCTCTTTGCTCAAACTTACGCTTGACCTGTATCGGTATCGGCTGGAACGTACGTTGGATGACGTCCCGACCAATGTACGCGCCAAGGTATTCAATGTATCGCAAGCGAGTTCTTTACCGCAGGAGATTCTCTCCACTAGTCGAACGCGGGTGCACACTTGATAGACGAAACTTGCCAACACGTCGCTCTCCGCTTTCGACATTTTCCCCCCAGAAAAAACCCTCTGCAACTAATTGACTGCACCGCAGAGCCGCGCGTTGCAGATACTTGGTCGAAACATCCACGCCGGACCCGATGCGCCCGATATTTTCCGCCGCGCGTACGGTCGTGCCACTCCCGACGAACGGATCAAGCACCGTATCGCCGACGTACGTGTAGAGTTTCATCAAGCGCGTCGGCAGTTCCAATGCAAAGGGCGCAGGATGATCGCGATTCGTTTCCGCCGGGAGTAGCCAAAAATTTTTCGTGTCGCGCAGAAATTCCTCTTTCGTGATGTCCGACTTGCCTTGCCAGGTCAGCGCCGGTGATTGCTTGTGCGCGACCAGGACGAACTCCAGGAAACTCCGGCAGAACGGATTACTCGGACTTTGCCACGATCCCCACGCGGTTCCGTTTCCGCAGAAGGACAGGTTTTCTTCGGCGAGTTGAGTGTCGTGCGTCTTGACCCAGGCGATATGTTCGCGCGGCGTGAAACCCACTTTCGCCAAAAGACTCCACACCGGCACACTCATCGGCAGGAGCCCGCTCGACTTGTCCTTCTCTTTGCTGTTCGCGATGTTCGGCACATTGATCGCAATGCGACCGCCCACGCGCAGGACGCGGTACGCCTCGCGCAGCCAATCCTCGAAGAACTGCCAATACTCCGCCGGCGGCATCGAGTCATTCCAAACATCGTATTCAATTCCCACGTTGTACGGCGGCGACGTGATGACCATGCAGATGGATTCATCCTCCAGCGCGTCGAGGTTGCGCGCGTCCCCTTGATACAATGTGACGCCGTTGACTTGGCGATACAATTGCATGTCAGCCGCGGAAAATCACAATCATGCTGGGAAACGGCGCGGAGTTGCGCTCTCTGCCGCCATTTCCGAATTTCACCCGACCGCGCAGAAAGCGGATTTCCCCGCGTCCGTAAATGTAATCGTGAAACCATGCGGTGTCCGTGCGCGCCGGCAACAACAGGACGACCGTCGCGCTGTCGCGGGACGACTCGTACCCCTTGCGAACCCACCGACCGATCTGCCGTCCGTACGGCGGATTGCACCACACCACCCCGCGCCACGCTTGTTGGAGACCGTCTTGTTGAGGCGAATAGAACACGCGACACTTGGCGTTACCTGCGACCGCGCACGCATCGAGCGTAAAGCCGAATTCCGCATCGAGCGAATCAAACAGGTCTTGCGGCGTCTCCCATTCGCCGCTTTGAGACGTGAACATCCCTGGCGTGATCATCGCTCCATTTCCTCGAGCGATTGACGATACTCTTCGATCATATCCACCTGGCGCTCGCTCAAACGCGCCGACGCTTCGCCGACGATGCCGAACAGTTCATCGTGTCCAATCGTCGCGGTCAGAACGAACAGCGAAGGCGAAACTTGCTTCTCCACCCACGCTTTGACATCCTCGGCCGTTTTTCTCTTCTTCTCGACGTGAATTTGCGCCTTGCTCGCGCGGTCGAGAAAATCCGCCCACCACTCCGACGTGCACCACCGCGACTTATTGGTGTCGATTTCCGGGTCCTTGAAATCCAGGTATTTCAAAATCCAACCCGCCGCCTCGGTTCGCCACGTTCCTAAATTCGCGCCGACATATTTCGCCGCGACATCGGCGCGCTTGCCTTTCAACTCCATTTCGACCCGCACCCAATAGTCCGGGATCGGCGGCAGTATCTGGCCATTCACCTCACCCGCCAACCTGCGCGCTTGCTCCGCCGCTTTGTCGTAAATGCGGAGATACGTTTCACTCTCGCGCGAGCCAAAGTAAATCGTGTGCCCGCCTTCACCGCGCAAAGGACGCACCTCACGCACATTCCGCGCACTCGACACGAATTCCTCGCACAACACCTTGCGCTGAATCTCCAGGAGATCGAGCAAGTGATAGTCCGTATCGTCGGCGGCAATGTCCAGGCGCGTGACCGACGCGTGATGCGTTTGCGACCACAGCAGCACGTCGAGCGCGTCGTAGGGACAACACTCCAACGCCGACGAGGGCAGTCGCACGTGCACGCCCATATCCGCGCGTTCGAGCGACCAAAAGACCCGCCCGGTCTCCCACACGCGCGCGCTGTGGTGATACCCGTTGCCGCCGTGCGGTTGTGGTTCCCATTGTCCGCAGTACCCCCGAACCAGGTCGAGTGTGTGTGTTGGATCGCCCGGCAGGGTGAAGGCAAGCCAATCGATGAGCATGAGACAAACCTTGTAAACAGTACCCCCGTATTACTGCACGGGGGTTAAGTCCCATCCGAAACGGATGAGACAGGGCAAACAGATCAACGCGCGGTGACTGCCATCCGGAGCCACGTAGAATCGAGCGATGAACAAAATGCCCCAACGATGATGCCGGCCACATTCAGAGCACGCTCGCGCCGATCGGGATGGAATTGCGGAGACCAGCCAGACGCCGACATTGAACCTCGAAGCGATAGAAACGCGATGCAAGCGAACTCCTTGCGGCGGGCGGGCACGGGCGCACCCTACGGGCTACCCCGCCCGTGCCGCGCGCCGCCTTAGTCGAACCACTTGCCGCGCAACAGATCGAGCAGCGCTTGGCGCGACCACATCAAGCCGACGACCAGGAGAACGATGCCGAGTCCCACCGCGATGCCGGTCGTCGGATCGTCGTACAGATGAAGAAACCATTCGCTTAGCGCATCCACGTTTTTCCTCCCCGATCTACTGCAGTACCCCTTCGCGATAAAGTTGTTGACCGCTCGGCAAAAAGACGTCGAGCCGAATTCTTTCGCCGACGTGATCGCACAAATCACGCTGCGCCGGTTGACCGGCGACATCCCCTTCGACACCCCACCGTTCTTTGCCGACAGTCAGATACACGCGCGAGACACCCCACGCGAGCCAGCGCACGTTGTGGCAATCAAACACGTCGAAGAGCAAAATCCCAGGCACAGGCGTGAGCGTCGCGGTTGGCAGGGCGACGGTCGGTGGAGGCGTGCGCGTGCGCGTCGGATAGATGATGGTCGGTTTCGGCGTCGCCGTTTTCGGCGGTTCGATGAATTCAACTTCGAGCGCATCCAACCCAGGTTCGCAACCAAAGTTCTTCGCCCAAAACCAGCCAAAGCGCGCGTTCCAGATCATTCCGCCGCGCGCGCGCGTGAATGCTTCGGCGTAGAACAACCCTTCGGCATACACCGTCACATCGCCGTAAACCGAATGAGTATCAACTCGCGCGTAGCATTTGCATTTGTTCACCGGTGCCGATGTTGGCGAGACAACAACCACACCAAACTTGGTCGGCGACGCGGCGACCGCGACTTGACCGCCGAGCACCGTTTCGCCAGTTACGACTCGCGTGCTCGCCGGCGTGATCGTCGCGACCGCTTTCGCTTTACCGCCCAACACCGTCGTTTGCTGATCGGCTGGACGACCGGCGATGAGATACAATCCGCCGCAGCAGAACACCATGCACGGCACGACGACGTACATCACAAACTGACGAAACCGTCGCGCCGCGTACTTGTCCGCGCCCGTGTCATACGCCTGGAGTGACTCCGGTGCACCCTTCGGCGATCCGCTCGCCGATATGTTCGGGTCCGCCGACGAACTCGCGGAGTTGTTCGACAATTCGCTCGAGCTCCGCGACCCGATCTTGAAGCGCTCTAAGATCGCCAAGCGTAGCAACTGCAGGAAGACTTTCAAACCCATTCGTACCTCTTGATGCACGACTGCCGCCGCCCCGCTGCACGAGTTTCGCGCCGTCGGGGACGAGCGACATCAGAGAATCCACCGCGCCGCCGTCGTCGACCGGAATGGCTTTCGTATCGTACGAGCCGTAGTATTCTTCCGGACGCACCAGGACAAAGTGCCCCTTGTCGCCCCAGCAGTTGGTCCAACGATACAGCCACGCGCGAATCGGCAGCAGGTTGATGTCCGCGATCCGTTCGCATTGCAGATTGCGCACGCGCAGATCGACGCCGTACACCGACGGGAACGCCCAGAGCGAATTCGTCTTGCGACTCCACGCGCCCATGAAAGAGTACGTGCCGCGCGAAAAGCGATTGTCGATGAACTGCCAGGACTCGTCCACGATCACAAACGCATTCGCGACCGACGCGGCTTTAGGCATCGCATGCGGAATGTTCGCGAAGACGCCGGCGACGAACTTGTTATCGAGCGCGTAACGCGCCATCGCGAAGGAGAGCAAGGTCTTGCCCGAACCCTTGCGTCCCGTGATGAACACGTCCCGAATTTGCGTGAACGATTCGAAAAATGCTTCGGCGTTGAGAAACATGGCACAGACCTACTTAGGGCGAACGTCAATTCCACATACGACCGCGCGACATGAGGACGAAGAAAACAAACCAGAGCGGAATCGCGCAGATGGGGCCCAATGAGAAGGTAACCACAATCTGCAGGTCAGACCACAGATTGTCGTTAGGCGCGCCACACAGACAATCGGTGACCCAGGTGCACACTACCGCGATCACTCCGCAGCCAATCAGCGCGACGACCGCCGCTGTGAACAAATCGAAAGGCGTGATCATCACGCCCCCGTGTAGAGTGAGATCACCCACTTGGCGATCCAATAGACGACGAGCACCGCCAGAATCGCCAGCATCAAAATGAAGAACGCCGGTGGACCGGGAAAGAGAATCGAAAACTCCAAAACAAGTGGCGACATCGCTTTCACTTCTCCTGCAGTTGGCGAAACAGAAAGACCAGGATGAACACCGCGCCCAGGGCGTACAGTCCCGGCAGAATATCGATCCCCGCGATTGAGAACGCGGTTGGATAGATGTAATGGATCACCAACCGGATACTGACGCCCAACACGCTCATTGGAATATCGGGCGTACTCAAATCAATTTGCTCGACGGCGAAATTGATCGGATTGACCGCCGCGCCCGCTTGCCCATATTGGATCTGCGACTGACTGGGCGACGTGATCAGCGTGGGAATGCCCGAACCGCCCGGCGGCGCGCTTTGACTCACGCCCGCAGCCCAGGTCTGCGGATTCTGCGGCGTGTAATTCGGATCGGGTCCGATGCGAACCGCGACCGGCGTCGAATCATCAATCTTGACGCGCACCGGTGTCCGATCATCAATCTTCACCATGCCGGTAATGGACACACTGCCTGTGATCGGAATCGCGGTGCCCGGTCCGTAGATGCTCGTCGGAAAAGGAACCTGGGTTGGGAAAGCGGGAAAGGTCGGGAAAGGCGGATAGGTCGGAAAGCCGCTCCAATCCAGCGTGGGGTAACTGCTACCACCACCACCGCCCGTCGCGGTTGGAGTTGGCGTCGGCGGGTTGACGTCGCCCAGGCAACCCGACGCCGGACAAACATCGTCGATCCAAACATTCGCGCCCGGGCTGGCGTAAACGTTGTAGATCAACGGATTGGACAGCAAGCCGCTGGACAGCGACCAGGTTTTCTCGCACCACGCCGGGCAATTCACTGACTGGTCGAACACCCCGCTCCACGTATTGTTCTGCAGATTGTTCACCCAGAATTGGATCGTCCCCGTGCCGGAGAACCACGCCGACCAATTCAAGTCACTGCTGGAGGACACGATGAAAGGAATGGAAAGAAAAGCGGTGTAATCGTTCGCGATACCCAGACGACGCGACGGCGGCGCGCTGTGACCGATGTCATCCGAACTTGCGCCGCCCTTGAGCACGAACCAATCCGCGCGCGCCACGTTGAACGCGCCGTTGATATAGCCGGGCAAGTTGGCGCTTGGCACAGAAGCATTCGAGACTTGGAAATCAGAAAAGTAGCCGGTGGTCGTCGTGTCGCCGCCGGTCGCGACAATGTGAATACTCTTTTTCTGACCCGCCCCGGAAACGTTGAAACTGCTCTGCGCGTAATTCGCGCCCGGCGCGAGGTTGCCCAGGGAAATCTCGGCGCCATCCTCCCAATTGATCAGTTTGATGTCAAAGCCGCCCCAGGAGACCATCTTCGCCCAGAAGGTGAGCGTCGAGCCGGAGTTGACTACGAAAGGACGCGAGACCACGCCGCGCGGATCGCTCTGCCAAACGTAATATTTGATTGCCCCGCACGCGCCGTACCCGCCGACATCCCAGGTTCCGGCATACAACAACCAGTCGGACGCGGAACCTTGCAAGCAGCCATTCGCCGGCGCCGTCCCTTGCGCGGTGGTGATGCCGGCGAACAGAAACGGCACGACCACCAGGACAAACAGCGTAATGAGGAACGTCAATCGCTTGACCATCGCGTCACCTTGATTTCAGATTGTTCGCTTCCCTCGGCGTCCAGGGAAACGTACGTGTCGGTCGTCGGTTTGCCGGACACGCGTTGATAATCGCTGAACGCCAGCAGTTCACTCAACTCGCGATCCGTGCCCCACACCGTCCCCGCGCCGGCGAACTCAATCCGATTCTTGCGGCGCGCCTTGGGCGACCACACGCCGAAGAGAATGCCGGCGGAGGTGCGCGCGTAGTAGATCGCCGCGCCCGCCAGCGTGATGCCGACGAACGCGATTAGCGGACCCCGCAGCACGCCGTTCGGATTCCCGATCATGAAATCCAGCCACTGCTTGAACTGCGTCACCCACAAATCCAAATTCAGAGCGAGCTGCGGAAACATCGCGAGTCACTCCTCGAACGCCTGGCGGATCCGCTGCACGGCGTACAGCGCGATGCCCAAGCCGAGCGTGAATGCCAACCCGCCTGAGATTACGTCCCAACTCAAAACCAGGTAGATCATTTGAAACGTGTCGGTGACCCACTGGTTCGGATCGAAGGGACCGCCGCCATACCGTTGAAACACGCCGTCGAGCAAATTCGGAA
>DYJA01000122.1 GCA_020723345.1 Candidatus Aquidulcis sp.
TATGACAGACGCAACAACTCAACTCACAACTCCATCCAAACTCCAAACTCGCCGCGCGTTTATTCAAACAATGCTGGGTCTCGTCGCGGCGGGTTGGACGGGATGGGTTACACAAGGCGTTTTGTTTCCCACGCCGCGCGCGCAAGTAGGGCAGATAAAACTCGCGCTTGCGGAATTGCCCGTCGGCGCGGTCAAAGCGATTACGTACGAAGGCAAACCCGCGCTGGTGCTGCGCGACAAAGAAGGCGTGACCGCGTTCTCGCTGATTTGCACGCATCTGGGTTGCACGGTGCAGTGGCGCGAGGGCAAGCAGGAATTTTACTGTCCCTGTCACGATGGCGTCTTCGACCGCAACGGCGATGTGATTTCTGGTCCGCCGCCAATGCCGCTGGAGCAATTGCAGGCGAAGATTGTGGGCGATGCGGTTGTGGTGGGAGAGGCGTAGGAAGTCGCCCGTCGTCAGTAGACAGTCGACAGTATCGAGGTATTTTCGATGAGAAGATTTTTTGCGACAGCGATTCTTCTTGCCGTCATCGCGCCGTTTCTTTCGGTGACCGAAACGAGCGCGATGCCCGAATATGCGACGCGCGTCGGCGAGCCGTGCGGGTCGTGTCACACGAGTGCGGCAGGCGGCGGCTTGCGAAGCCCGCGCGGGCAAGCGTGGGTCGCGCAAGGCAAACTCAACACCGTGCCAACGACGGACGAGTCGCTGAAAATTCTCGGCGTCAAAGTGACGACCGATCCCGCCGATTACATCGCGCCGACCCCTTCGACTATCGCTCAGGGCGTGCCCGCGCCTCCTGAGCGACAGCCGAAGGACGCACCGCTTGCGACGCGCTATGAACGCAAGATGATGTTGTTGATGAAGTTGTTGGAGTATGGAGGAAATTAGTCGTCTAGTCGCGTAGTCATGTGGTCGAATAGTCAAACACGCGGCGACGCAATGACTACAAGACTATTGGACTACCCGACTATCTGACAGGGTTTTGCCGATGAAACTTTCTCGTCGCGATTTTCTTAGAATCAGCGCAGCCGTTGCCGCCACGAGCGCGGCGCTGCCGCTCATTCAAACTGTCCAAACTGTCGCCGCGGGTGACGCATCGCGCGTCCTGAGCGGAACGGAGTGGAGTCGAAGGACCGCGCGCGCGGCATACGACGAAAAATATTTGCATACCGTTTGCTCGCTTTGTCCATCGGGCTGCGGATTGCAAGTGCGCGTCGTGGATGGACGCGCGGTCAAAGTCGAAGGGAACGCGTTGCACCCGCTCAATCAGGGCGTCTGCTGTCCCAAAGGTCAAGCGTCGCTCGAAGTGCTGTACAGTCCCGAACGCTTGCCCGCGCCATTACGCCGCAAAGTCGCAAAAGATGTCGCGGCGAGCGACGCGTCGCAGTGGGAAAAGATTTCGTGGGACGACGCGCAGAAAATCGTCGCCGATAAATTGCGCGCGCTGCGTGACCAGGGTCAAGCGCACACTCTCGCGATTTTGCATGGCGGCTTGCGCGGACAAATGCGCCCGCTCGTGCAGCGATTTCTCAACGCGTACGGCTCGCCCAATTTGATTTCGATGGAGAGCGACGCGGCGCGCCTCGCGATGTTTCTCTCACAGGGCGTCAACGGCTTTCCGATTTACGACATTGACAACGCGCGCTATGTGATGTGTTTCGGCGGTAGCATCCTCGAATCGTCCCAGCATCTGCAAAAATATTTGTCGGGCTATGGCGTGATGCACCGCGGGCAATCGAATCGCGGCAAGTTGGTCGTCGCGGATAGTCGGCTTTCCGTGACCGCCGCGAAATGCGATGAGTGGATTCCGATTCGACCTGGGACGCTCGGCGCGCTCGCGCTTGGAATGGCGCACGTGCTTATCAAGAGCGGCGCGGTCAACGAATCGTTCGTCAAAAATTGGACGTTCGGTTACGATGATTTCAAAGACGACCAGGGCAAAACGCATCTCGGTTTCAAACGATTGGTGCTGGAGCAGTACACGCTCGAACGCGCGCAAGACATCACGGGCATTCCTGGCAGCACGATTGCGAAACTCGCGGGCGAATTTGGCGCGGCGAAACCCGCGCTAGCGATTCTGCCAACTGGTCGCGGCGATTTGTTGAGTGGCAACGGATTGTCCACCGCGCTCGCAGTCAGCGCGCTAAACGCGCTCGTCGGTTCGATTGAAATTCCTGGCGGCGTGCAGGTTCAGCACTACGCCGATTACGCGCCCTGGTCGGCTCTGCCGAGCGACGCAGTCGCGGAGAAATCGCGCGCGCTGCCGCGACTCGACGGCGCGGGCGCGGATTATCCCGTGTCGTTCTCCGCGTACCAAACGCTCGCGGAAAATTTGGCGAAAGCGAAACCGTACGCGGTCAACGCGCTCTTCTTGCTGAACACGAATCCCGTGCTCGACGCGCCGCAAGGTCAGCGCTTTGTGGACGCGCTGAAGAAAACGTTCGTCGTCAGTTTCAATCCGACGCTCGACGAAAGCGCGGCGTACGCGGATTTGCTTTTGCCGTCGCTCACGTTTTTCGAAATGTGGCAAGACGACGTCATCGAAGGCACGGGGTACGCGGGCGTCGCACTGCGTCAGCCCGTCGTCGCGCCCGTGCGCGATGGGCGCAATCCTGGCGATGTGATTTTGCAAATCGCGAAACAAATCGGCGGCGCGGTCAGTCAGGCGATGCCGTGGCAGGATTTTCTGGAGGTCGTCAAATTCCGCATCGGCGGAATCGGGATTGATTGGAATGACCTCGTCGAAAAAGGCGCGTGGTCTGCGCTCGTCTACAATTTCGCGCAGCCAGGTAGCAAAGCGTGGAGCAAGGTCGTCGGACGCGACCGCGTCAACGCGCCGAAAGATGGTCGCTACGATTTCTTCTCGCGCGAATTGTTCGCCGCGCTCAATCCATCGGACGATATCGCGTGCTTGCCGCATTTCGAATTCCCCACCGAACCCGCGAGCGCGGATTATCCGTTCTTGCTGACGTGCCAAGAGACGATGACACAGCCGCGCAGTTGCGTCGGCGTCGTGCCATCGCTGCAAGAAATTTATGGATTGCAAGTCGGTTCGCGCTGGGATTCCTGGGTCGAGATTCATCCGAAAGCCGCGCGCGCGCTCGGCATCAAGAAAGACGATTGGGTGTGGGTTGAATCGGCAGCGGGAAAAATTCGCGCGCGCGCCAAACTCGTCGAAGGGATTTGGCAGAACGCGGTGAACGTTCCGTACGGACAGGGACAATTTAGCGCGGCGCAGTGGGGACGTGAAACCAGCACCGCGAGACGCGTCGTCGGCGCGAATCCGCTGCAACTCGTTTCGACAGGCGCGGAAAAAGTTTCTGGCTTGGCGATGATGATGCCCGCGAGGGTGAAAGTATACAAGTAGACAGGTAGACAGGTTACCTGTATACCTGTTTACCTTGCGTTAGGATTTTCTGTCGTCAGACCTTCTTGCCGCGCGATTTGCAGCAAGCGGTCGTCGGCGGAGAGGAACGCAAGCGCGGATAAGTTCAGTCTGATGAAAACGCGATTCGCGAGAATCGCGGAGGCGAGTTGTAGCGCGTCGAGTGTTCGCAAGGGATGTTTC
This sequence comes from Candidatus Aquidulcis sp., assembly GCA_020723345.1. Taxonomy (GTDB): domain Bacteria; phylum Chloroflexota; class Anaerolineae; order UBA4142; family UBA4142; genus VGOB01. The sequence continues at coordinate 3,573 of DYJA01000122.1, forward strand.
GCGACGAGGTCGCGCGCAAGGTCGAGTGTTTCGAGAGTGGGTTCAATCAAGTGATAGAGCACGCGGCAGTCTTCATCGAACGCGGACAAATGGTCGGCGTACTCGACCTGGGTAACAGTCGCTTCACGCAGACGCCGCGCGAACGCGCTGTTGATTTCGACGGCAGCTAGACGCGACGCGATGAACAAATGCTCGGTTGTCTGCGTCAGGTCACGAATCCACGAACTGCCCGTTTCGTTCAGATAACGTTTTATCAGCGCGCTCGTGTCGAAATAATAAATCACACGCGTTCTCCGCGGTCTTCGATGACGATTTCAGAGAGCGGCTTGCCTTTGGAAAACGCTTTGGCAAGTTCAGCGCGACGCTTTGCGGAAACGCGCCGAATCGCGCGCGAAGAATTTTTCGATGGACGCACGAGTCCTGCGGCGATGAGCGCGCGCAGCGCGCGTTCGCGTTCCGAAAGTGATTTCGATTTTTTCGGCGCGTTCGCGAAAGTGCTCTTGAGCGTATCAGCGACAACGCGTTCGACAGTGTAGCCCGTCTCAGTCGCGCGCTCGCGAATATTCTTGGTAATACGGTCGGGTAAATGAACATACAGTTTGCTCATTGCTCACCTCGACAATAGTATAACGCGTTCGGAAAATTTTAGCAACTCAATCCACAAGTATCAGGTAGACAAGTAGCCAGGTATACAGGTCGCTTGTTCACTTGCCTACCTGTTTACCTGTCTACTTTCTACCGATGAGGATGATATGCCCCGTTGGACTATGGCGATTGATTTAGATAAATGTCTGGGCTGTCAAGCGTGCACGATGGCGTGCCGCATGGAAAATAATACGCCGATTGCGGGACCCGAGCAAGCGGAAAAAGGGCGCGCGATTTTGTGGAACGAAGTGATTCCGTTTGTCGAAGGCGAGTACCCGAACGTCACCGCGCGCTACATTCCGCGCCCGTGTATGCACTGCGACGACCCGTTGTGCATCAAGGTCTGTCCTGTCAAAGCGACGTACAAAAATGAGGAAGGCACGGTGCTGGTAGATTACGACCGTTGCATCGGTTGTCGTTTCTGCACCGTCGCATGTCCATACACCGTCCGCTATTTCAACTGGCACGAGCCGTACTATCCCGAATCGCTCAAAGCGCATCTGAATCCCGACGTGCCGATTCGTCCGAAAGGTGTCGTCGAAAAATGTACGTTCTGCGTTCAGCGTTTGCAGCGCGCGCGCGCGAAAGCGGAGCAAGAGGGGCGCGTCTTTCTCGCGAGCGATTACATTCCTGCGTGCGTGCAGACCTGCACGGGACGCGCGCGCTACTTTGGCGACCTTGACGACCCGACGAGTCTTGTCTCGCAACTGCTCAAAAGCCCGCGCGCGTTTCGTCTGCTGGAAGAGTTGGGCACAAAACCAAAGGTGTTTTACTTGCGCGAGGGGTAGCGCGCGGAATTTGCGATTGTGGATTTCAGATTTGTCTTGTTTGGCGCGGACACTCGCGCACTGCACTGTCTGGAGTTGAGATGAAGATAGTGTTGCTCAGAGTTGGAATTGATACGGGTTCAGGTGGTATACACTCGCCCTTATTCCAAGACGGTTCGTTTGAGTTCGTGTGCATTCCAGACGGATGCAATGTTGACGAACGAACTTATGGCTCTCTGATAGGCGAACGTGGCATCCCATTGGTCAAGTATTTCCCCCTACCGCGACAAAGCGCAATGTTGAATCAACCCGTACACGTTGACCCTGAGTTTAAGACTTTCACATACGGCGACCCGACAACACCTAAAGCAGGCTTGCGTCATCTGGAGCCAGATGACTTGCTGGTTTTCTATGCTGGTTTGGAGGGATGGGATTTCAAGAGAGACCCAGCACTTTACTTGATAGGGTACTTTGAAGTTCAAACGGCAGGTAGAGTGACGGATTACAGTGAAACTGAATTGTGGCGATTGTTTGGAGCGAACTTTCACGTCCGTCACGAACGCATCTACCGTCAGCAAAAACGCGACCTTGTTTTAGTTAAGGGTTCAGAGAAAAGCCGTCTTCTCAAAAAAGCAGTGCTGATTAGCGATATGGGATTCGACAGGACGGGAAGACCAATCAAAGTATTGTCGCCTGCGATGCAAAAGATATTCGGAGATTTCGACGGGAAAGTTAGTATACAACGCAGTCCGCCGCGTTGGGTCAGTTCAACGTTTGCTACTCGAGCCGCTGAGTTTGTCAGGTCTCTCACGTAGAGATTTGTTGCGCGTTGTGAGGAAGCGAAAACCATGCCAAGACTTTTTTCCTATGTCGTTGACCACGACTATGGTTCTGCGCCAAATCCCTTCGGTGGATTATGTACCCTTGTTACGTGCAAGTACAGCAAGAAGCGCAACAAGAAATACAAGAACATTCTCGAATTGGCGGAAGAAGGAGACTGGGTAGTTGGCACAGGCGGAGCGAACCTAAAAAAAAGCGCGGGGCATGGGAGAATAATCTACGCCATGCGAGTGGGTGAAAAACTGCCCATTACAGAGTACCGCCAAGACAAACGCTTTCGAGGTCGCGATAAAAGCGATGCTCTCAATAAGGCAGGCAAGTTCGCTCTTGTCTCGCGGCACTTTTTCTACTTTGGAAGAAATGCCATAAACATTCAGAACATACCACAGGAGCGTCTTGAACACGTATTTGAGAAAAAGGGACCAGGTTTCAGAAGTGACTTTAGCGACGAGTTCATTGAAGGATTTGCACAATGGCTCAATCAAAATTACAAGGTTGGTGTTCACGGAGATCCATGTGGGCATGAAGACAAATCACGAAACTGCGTTGATGTGTAGCCGCAGGAAAAGTCGCAATCGAACCCCCAAAATCGCAACGGCCTTGAGCCGCCAAAACAAAAACCGCCGCGCAATGGCGACGGTCATGGGAACAAAGCCAACGGTTCTGTCAACGGAGTGGAAGGTAGGTTATCTGGTCGGCGTATTCATTGGGATTCGTTGCGCCCCAGATGAGCGCCAACTCATCAATCGTTTCGCGCGATGACATTTTTCGGTTTAGAGTTATCATCCCTGGAAAATGATGTCCTGATGCCAGATGGTCGCGCAAATGGTCTGGCATTGAGCCGCGATTATTCGTGACCAGCATAAAACCATTTGCCTCGCACCACAACAAAATATCAGGGTCAAGCGTTTCGATGGATGGCGCGGCTGGGTCGTTGATGCGCCAAACAACAATGTCGGGATAACGCGTGTGCAAGCCCTTGCGTAGACTCTCGCCGACGTTCTCGTCCAAAAGATATTTTGTCATGGCTTGTAATCCGCCGCGGCTTGACGCTCGGCGGCAATGTGGCGCAACCGTTGAATCGCTGGCGATGGATTACGATTCTGTTCTTCCCACCGCCGTTGCGCGGTCTCCAGCCAATTGACAAGATAAGCCGAGACCTTCTCTTTGTTGTGCAGATAGTACGTTATCGTCGCGTAAACTTGTTCGAGATTCAAGGAAGGGTATTCTGTCACAATCTCTTCGGGAGAACGACTGCGATGGATAAAGTCATATAGAATGGTTTCGATTCCGACGCGCGTTCCCTTAACGCGAATATCATTCGGCGCGAGAAAGTTGAAATATTCTTCGAGTTGCATATCAATCACCTCCGACGCAAATTATACCACAAAACGATGAACGCGGACAAACACACGCGTAAAAATAAAACTGCCGCGCAATGGCGGCGGTCTCGGAGCGTTAAGAACTCACGGGCAAAAACGAAATGCGGTCATGGTATTCTTTTTCGTCGGATGCGCCCCAGATGAGCAACAACTCTTCAATCGTTTCACCAACGCTCATCTTGGCATTCATAATAAAAATACCTGGAACGTGGTGTCCTTGAGCCAAATGGTCTTGCAAGTGAGCGGGCATGGAATGGCGATTGTTCGTTACCAAGATGAACGAGTTTTGTTCACACCACAGGAGGATTGCAGGGTCACGCGTGCCTTTGGGTGGTGCGCCAGGTGTGCCGACCATCCAAGTTACCATTGTTGGTTCACGCGCCAGCAACTGGGCATGGTATAGCACATCCACGTTTTCATCGAGCAGGTAATGGATGTCGTTCATGCCGCGACTTTTGCCTTTTCACGTTCTGCTTTCAAGGCGCGCAGGCGAATCACAACTGGAGGTGGGTTGCGTTCTTGTTCTTCGCGCATTCGGCGTCCCCACTCCAACCAGTCTTCCAGATACGCATTGACTTGCTCGCGGTTACGCAAGTAATACAGAATTGTGGCGTAAACCTGGTCTAGCGTCAGCGTGGGATAACTAGAGACAATATCTTCGGGTGTTCGGCTCCGATGAATGAAATCGTACAAAATGGTCTCAATCCCAACGCGAGTACCTTTTATCCGAATATCGTCTGGCGCAAGAAAATCGAAATAATCTTCGAGTTGCATATCATTACCTCCAACACAGATTATACCATAAAACGATGAACGCGGACAAACGCTAGTCCTGTCATTTCGAGGCGCGCTTTTTGCGCCGACGCGAAGCGTCTCGGTGCAGCGGTAACGGGATTTCTCGCTTTGCTCGAAATGACAATCGGGCTGAGCGTCACAATCGAAAATCTGAAATCTGAAATCGTCTTGGAGTTGAACCATAATGTCCCATTTGGAATCCACCGTCTTCGCCACACTTCGCAAAACAGGCATCCGTTTTTACATCCTGTTCGGCGTGCTGTCCGCGCTCGTCGCGTGGGGCGTGTTCGCGTACATCTATCAGTTGGTTGAGGGCTTGGGCGTCACGGGCTTGAGCCGCCCCGTCTACTGGGGAATCTACCTCACCAACTTTGTCTTCTTCATCGGCATCAGTCACGCGGGCACGCTCATCTCCGCGATTCTGCGCGTCACGCAAGCGAACTGGCGCCGCTCGATTACGCGCATCGCCGAGGCGGTCACCGTGTTCGCGCTCTGCGTCGGCGGTCTGCAAATCCTGATTGATATGGGACGTCCCGACCGCATCCTCAACATGGTTTTCTTCGGACGATACCAAAGCGTGTTCCTGTGGGACTTGACCTGCATCGGCATTTATTTTCTCAGCAGCATCACGTACCTCTACCTGCCGATGATTCCCGATTTCGCGCGGCTGCGCGACAAACTTGCCGATGTCGCGCGCTGGCGCAAGTGGCTCTACAACTTCGCCGCGCTCGGTTGGAAAGGGACGCGCGAGCAGCATCGCCGATTGGAAATCGCGATTGCGATTATGGCGATTGCGATTATTCCAATTGCCGTCTCGG
>DYJA01000040.1 GCA_020723345.1 Candidatus Aquidulcis sp.
TTCCCCCCCCCGGTTGCTGAAACGAAGTTCATTTTCAGCAAGGGGGGAGGGTTAGGGAGGGGGTTTATCCTTTCACTGCCCCGGCGGTTAGGCCGGAGACGATTCTTTGCTGGAACAACAGCACAAGCAGTACGAGTGGTATGGTTACAATCATGGACGCGGCTGAGATCTGTCCCCAGGGCATGAGTTCCTCCCCCATCCCCTGGAACATTTGCAGCGCGACCGTGATCGTGTACGATCCTTCGCGGTTCATAAAAGTGCGCGCAAACAGGAATTCGTTCCAGGCGTGGATGAAAACTAGAATGGCGCAGGTGAAGATACCCGGCGCCGCGAGCGGTGCGATCACGTGCCAAAATGCTTGCAGTGGCGTAGCCCCGTCAACCTTGGCTGCCTCTTCCAACTCGACAGGGAGTTCTTGGAAAAAGGCGGTCAGAGTCCAAATGCACAGCGGCAGACTAAAGGTCACGTACGGCAACACCAACGCCGGATTGGTATTGATGAGTTTCAACTTGCTGAACCACAAATAGAGCGGCGCGACGATGGCGATCCCAGGGAACATCGAGACCATCAAGATCATCGTCAGAATGATCCGTTTGCCCCGGAACCGCAGCCGCGCCAGGGCATACGCCGCCAAAGAGCCGATGGTCAGCGCGAAGAGCGTGGACGCGCCGGCGATGGAGGCGCTGTTCAGAATGTTTTGCAAAAAAGGGCGGCCCTGAAAAGTCATGAAATAGTAATTCACATTGAGCGGAATAGGCAACAGCGCTGGCGGGTTCCGGTAGAGTTCGCTCGGTATTTTCAGTGAGGTGATGGCGACCCACACGAAAGGCGCCAAGCAAAAGACGACAAAGAGCGCCGCGAAAAGGTAAAAGAGCATTTGATTGACTAACCGCCCAGCGCGGCGAAACAGACGCTGGCGCTGCGGCGAAACGGTCCGAGCGAGTTGCATGGTTGGTGGCATCGGTTAGATCGTCCTTTCCGTCCGTGCGCCAAGCACCTTAATGTAAAAGAAACTGATCGCCATGACAAACAGAAACACAAATACTGCCAGCGCCGAGCCGAGACCAAAATCCAGATTCACAAAGAGCGTGCGGTAGGTGAGAATAGACAGCGATTCGGTGGCGTAGCCGGGTCCCCCGCCGGTGAGGATAAACAACAAGTCAAACACGCGCGTCGCGTCGAGCGTGCGAAAGAGCAACGCGACCAGCATGGTGGGCTGGAGGAGGGGCAGCGTAATTCGCCAAAAGCGATGCCAGACATTGGCGCCGTCAATCATCGCGGATTCGTAGAGTTCGTGCGGTATGACTTGCAAACCCGCGAGGAGCAGTAACGACATAAAGGGTGTCGTCTTCCAGACATCGGCGAGGACCGCCGCCCAGAACGCAAACTGCGGATCGGTGGTCCAAGCTCGATAGGCGTCAATGAGTCCGATGCCGCGCAGAGTCGCATTGAAAATGCCGTACTGCGCGTTATAGATCCACTCCCACATTCGCGCGGAGATGACCGTCGTCAAAGCCCAGGGCACGAGCAAAGCCGTGCGAACCAGCCCACGTCCGCGAAACTCTTCGTTCATGATCAGGGCAATCGCCAACCCCAGCACGAGTTCCAGCGTTACCGTCGCGCCGGCGAAGGCGACAGTGACGCCCAACGCGTTGTGCAGTCGTTCGGAACCGGCGAGAGTGAGATAGTTGCCCAGACCGATGAAGGGTTCTCCCCGCGCGGGATAGCGCAGGTCAATATCGTGCAGACTGAGCCAAAAGGCAGAGAGTAATGGGACGAAAGCCACGGCAATCATCACCAAAATGGCTGGCGCGACAAAGAGCAAGCCCAGTCGCTCCTCTGCCGAGCGAAGCCCGCCGCGTGGTCTGAGAGCGATACGTCTCTTCATCTGTTCTTGTATAACCAAAACGCTCATCGGCAAATGAATGAGTAGGGGCGAGGCATTCGCGCAAGTGTGTTCGTCGTGTCAGACGACTTGCCAATTGGAAGACGATTTGCCATTGAAGAATATTTTGGCGAATGCCTCGCCCCTACTGAACGGTTATCTACCTTTCCGTTATTTGACTTTAGCCAGGATCTCCTCGGTTTTTGCTTTCATGTTCTTCACCGCTTCCTGCGCGGTGTTCTTTCTTGTCAACGCCGCCGTCAGGTTGACTTGGATGGCTTCGACCGAGATCTGCGGATAAGCCGGAGTGACCGGGCGCGGCAATGCCGTGTTCATGACTTCACCCAGTGCCCCAAAGTGAGGGAACTGAGCGAGGACTTCTTTGTCGTTGTACACTGCCTTGCGCGCCGGTGGGTTGCCGCCCATCATCGCTCTGGTCTTTTGCGCGTCGGTCGTGGAAAAGAACTTGACGACTTCCCAGGCTTGCTGCGGATACTTTGTGAATTTGGAGACGGCAAGGTTCCAAGTCCCGAGGCAGGCGCCTGGTTTCTTCCCCGGCGCACGAACCATCGCTTTGATGCCCGTGACTCCTTTGACCTTCGATTCATCCTTGTTCGCGGTCACGTAGAACGAGGGCCAACCGCGAACGAAGATGGCGTTCTGAGCCAGGTACACGTTGTAGGATTCCGTCTCTTTGAAGGTGAGAACGGACTCGGGGCTGATCTTGTGTTTGTGGATCATGTCCACCATCAACTGCACCGATGCCACTCCTTCTGGACTATCCACCAAGACTTTGCCCGTCTTGGGATCCCAGAAATCGCCGCCCATGCCCCAGAGAAACTCGAGCCAGTCGCAGACCAGACCTTCGTACTGGAACCCCTGCCAGACGAATCCGTGCAAATCCGGCGGCTTTTGGAGTTTCAAGCAAACCTCCACCAGTTCTTCAAAAGTTTCGGGAGGTTTGACGCCGGCTTTGTCCAGAATGTCCTTGCGCCAAAAGAGCACTCCGGCATTGTTGAACCAGGGAATCGCGTAGACGTGGTCTTTGTAGGTGGTTCCGAGGAGAGGCCCCTCGAAATATTCTTTCCGAATGTCTTCATAGCCGGGCATCTTTTCCAATTCCAAAAGCCAGCCCGCTGAGGCGAATTCGGGCGCCCAAGGAATATCGGCGGCGACGATGTCAATGCTCGAATCCTTTGCCGCGAAGACCGTGGCGTACTTGTCATGCTGCTCCGTCGACGACGAGGGCATTTCCTGATAATCAATTTGGATGTCCTTGCGCGAAGCGTTAAACTGACTCACCAGTTTCGGAGTGGAACCGGAGGAATCCTTGCCGGTGCATAGAACAATCTTTACCGGCGCGGCAGTCGGGGGTACCGCCGTCGGCGCAGCGGGAGCCGAAGTCGCCGCGGGGGGAGCCGAAGTCGGCGCAGCAGACGGCGCGCACGCCGCCAGAACTGCGCCCGCGCCAGCAATCGCGGATAGGCGTAGGAATTCTCGACGCGTCAGTGTGTTCATATTCAACCTCCTTCAAATGCCCGGGTGATACCAGTCTATCCCCGATGGGATTGTTCAGAATTCTAGCGACTGGACTAGAGTTCTTGAATTGGGAGAATTTAGTAGGCGACCTGATTCGTGTTATAATGGTCAAGACCCAATTTTACCCTATCACAAATCCCCGGGCACGACAAGTATTCTAGTCCGATACTGCTCCCATTTTGGTTTCTCTCTATGTCGCGATCCGATACTCCACCGCAAGAATTTTCCGATTGGGTACACGACGCGCTCAACCGTTTGTACGACTCGCCCTATCTCCAAACGCACCCGCTCGTCGCGCGACTGTGCAACGGTCAAGCCGACCGGTTGCTCGGCGGTAGCCAATGCTTGCGGCGCGCTTTGCTCCAGGTCATCCAATCCATGCGCCCCGGCGCGGGCGTACCGGCGCGTTCGCCGGATTGGCGGGCGTTTCGCATTCTGGAATTGCGCTACATCGAAGGACTGGGACCAGCAGAAGCGATGGCGCGTTTGGGACTGGGCAAGAGCCAGTATTTTCGCGAGCAAGCGCGCGTCCTAGAAATGCTTACGGAAGCAATCTGGGCGCGCGCGCAGCAAAACCGCGCCGACCGCGCGCCCACAGCGACCAGCGCGCCAACGGAGCAAACAACGCTGCGCCAGGAAGTTGAAGACCTGGCAGGCGCGACCGCATGGGAACCGGTGGACGTCGCGGCTTTGCTCGAAGACTTGATGACGTTGATCAAGCCGCTTGCCGAAAACAACGCGGTCACGGCGCAAGCCAATCTGGCAGCGCGCCCGATCATTCAGGTCAATCGTATCGTCGCACGGCAAGCCATCCTCAAACTACTCACCTGCGCCCTGGAATTTGAGGTAGGCAGCCGCGTGGACATTTCGACGTTTGCCGATGCGCGCGAAGCCGGCGTTGCGGTTATCGTGCGCGGAAGCGAGTCAAACGCGAGTCAAGATCGCGCGCCGCAAACGCTCGAAACCGGATTAGCGCTGTGCCGCCAACTCATGGAGAGCATCGGCGGTGCGCTCACTCGCGCGCAGAAGGACGCTCAAACGTGGGAGGCGCGCCTGGCTCTGCCGGTCGCAACGCGCGTGTTGCTCGTCGTGGACGACAATCGCGAATACCCCAATCTCTTCCGTCGCTATCTGGCGGGCTACAATTGGCGCGTGATCGGCGCGCACAGCGTAGAGCAAGCCCGCCGATTGATCGCGGAGACGCAGCCCGCCGTAATCTCGCTCGATGTGCTGATGCCTGGCGCGGACGGGTGGGAACTACTCACCACGCTCAAACGCGATGCGAAAACCAACGCCATCCCCGTAATCGTTTGCTCGATCTTGGACGAACCGCGACTCGCGCTGGCATTGGGCGCGGCGCAATATCTTCCCAAACCCGTCACGCAACCGGCGCTGCTCCAGGTATTGGAGACGCTGCATCGTTCTGCGGGTGCCAACTTGCTGCCAGAACCTTGAACGCGCTTTCCAAAACGCGGACGGTCTCTCCCATTTGAAAACCATCGGCGCGCGAAAATTGAATCGGACCAGGCAACCGGAATGAAATCAAGTCCTGGCTTTTCGCAGACGCGATAATCACCGGAATGCCCACCAGTTCTGGATCGGCGTTCTTTTTTTTCAACAAGGCGTAGCCATCCATTTCCGGCATCATCAAGTCGAGAATGATCAAGTCCGGCTTTTCTTCGCGGAGGAGCTGCCACGCTTCTTCGCCATTGAACGCCTCCAGACAATCCTCAATCGAGACGATTGGACTCAACATCCGCTGATACAGTCGCACGACTTCGGGGTCATCGTCAGTTAATAGCACGCGCCGCACCGGTCGCCCTAGTCGCTCAATCGCTGCTATCAAGTCTTGGCGCACGATTGGTTTGACGAGCAGATCGCTCGCGCCGAGCGCTGCCGCCGTAGCGCGCGCACTGGGCAAGGAACAATTGACCCACAGGGCTTGTGACCGATCCGCTATCGGCTCACCCAAGTCAGATACCACGGCAAGCGCCTTGACCTGATCGGCGAGCGCAATCGCTTCGGCGTGGGTCGGCACCGCGATCACTTGATAGCCCTCCAAGTATCGCTGCAACAAAGTCGCGGTGTGCGGATCGTCATTGACGACGATCACCATTCGCTCCGCGCCGCGCCACTGCGCCGGAGTGCGCCGCGTCGGAAGAAAGGGCTGAACGGATTCTGCGGAAATCGGCAAGGCAAAATAGAACGTACTGCCTTGTCCCGCGGTGCTTTCAACGCCCATGCGACCGCCGTGCAGTTCGACGAATTTCTTGCTGATCGGTAAACCTAACCCCGAGCCGCCGGTCTGCGGAGAATGGGATTTGCCGGTCGTGTAAAATTCTTCAAAGATTCTGGCGCGATCCTTTTCGGCGATGCCGTGTCCGGTATCCGTTACCTGGACCAGGATTTCTTCGTCTCTGCGCGAAACCGTCACCGCGATGCTGCCCTGTTCCGTAAACCGCGCGGCATTCACCAAAAGATTGAGCAGCACCTGGCGAATCCGCAAACGGTCAATCCACAACGACGGCAAATCAGGTGGCACACGGATGACGAGTTCCAACCCTTTGACGGCGATATAATCCTTGACAATGGCGGTCGCTTCGGCGATCAATGTTCCCAGGTCTTCCATCTCGCGCGTCAAAGCGATCTTGCCGACTTCGATCCGGGTCATATCGAGAATGTCGTCCACCAACGCGAGCATGTGCTGCGCGCTGCGGTAAATCGCGTTCAGATCGCTGCGATAGTGTCCCGGCAAATTCACGTCGCCGTAACTTTCGGGTGAGGCGACCATCATCTCGCTAAAGCCGACGATCAGGTTGAGCGGAGTCCGCAACTCGTGGCTGACGATGGCGACGATCTCCGCCTTGAAGCGCTCCGCATCTTCCGCCGTTTTGCGCGAGACCAACAGTTCCGCGTTCGCGCGTTCGAGCCGATAGTACGCCTGGTCGAGGTCTTTGAACACGCGCGCGAGTTGCGCGCGATGCTGACGCGCCTCTTCCATGTTTTTGCGAGCTTGGTCTAAACTGTTCAACGACCACTGGGTCGCCGTGAAAAGTGTGCGGGAGGCAGCCCAACCCACGAGACCGATGATCGCTCCGCCCGTCGCAGTAACCAGCGCCAGATCGCTCGTCAAAGTTGGAACCCATCCGCTGCGCGATAGCCACCCTACCAAGATGACAACCATTCCCTCGGACAGAACTCCCGCGAAACCGTCCACCGTGACGACGACCATCAAGGGCAGCAAGGCGTAATAGAAAGCAATGTTCGCTGCCTGAAACGCGACCAAGTAAAAAGTGATTGTCAGGGTGAGCCCGGCTTGCCAGATGATCTGCGCCGCCAGATAGTGCCGTTCGTACAGTTTGAACGCGGGAACCCAGGTCAGCAGGAATAATCCCGTGCCGAGCCAGACCTGCGCGCCGACACTGCCAGAACCAAACATCGTCGCGAGGATGTGCCAAACCGCGTAGATCACGCCGGAGATAATGATAATCGCGCGGAACATGGACTGGAGCAACTCTGTCGCCGAAACCACAAACTCTGGGTTCTCGCGAGTGCTTGTGTTGAAAATTGCCGACATAGATTCCTTTCGAGAGCGTCGTCCCCAAAAGTGCTTGCTATGCTAAAATCAGACCCCAGGTTTCGCAAAGAAACCCAGGGTCTGTCTCCCCATTCTCTCACTTCGCCTTCATTGTGCGCCGCCGCGTAATCGTGTGATGCTCCAGGTCAATCACCAGCCGAAAATCCTGCAAGACAGGTGTGCCAACAATCGGCTCGCTGTCCGGCGGACCAATAATCACGTTTCCCGCAACGGTTTCGCCGTTGAACGCAAAAATGCACATGCCGTACGCGAACTTTCTGGCGTTGCCCTTCGCCAGTTCTAGCGAAACCTCGCCGATTTTTTTGATGCCAAATTCTTTGGCGACCTGCTTTGAAATCCACGCGCGTGTCGCGCCCGTGTCCACCAGAAACGCGAGTTCCTTTTGGCGTCGGCGATCTGCGATGTTGGCAATCGTCAGTTCAAGATAGATTTCGCCCATACTCCATACCTCTATTTGAACCGATCCACGATCTCGTGTCCGCCTACGTGTTTGAGAATGTAAACGTTTCCCTCTTGCCGAAAGATACAACGATAGTGCATGTCCACATAAAATTCCCAGTGATCGGCGAGACGATGAATTTGCAGTGATGGATGCTTGGGGTTTTGCGCGAGGAAGCGCAGTTGCTTGTCGAACTTGCGCTGAATGGGCTCGGGTAAGCGGCGATAGTCCGCCCTGAGTGTTTCAGTCAAGATGATCTGAATTTCACTCATTCAACCACGCGATTCCTTTCTCAACTTCTGACGCGTCAATTTTTTTGAACCGCCCGCTTTTCAAATCTTCTTCGGATGCGCGCAGACGTTCCTGAACTTCTTGGCTGTAAAAGTACGCGTACCGCTCGACGAATTCCATGAGTGTTTGGAATTTGGCGTAATCGATCAACACTTCGCGTTTATTTCCTTGATTATCGTAGACCACTTTGATGTCACTGTCATTCAATATTTGGATCATCTCAACCTCACTTTCTGGAGTGGTCGAATCTTATCACATTCAGGTTGTGCTGGCAATCCCCGCGCCCAACTGTTATCTCCCTCCCAAATACTGCAACGCGATTCGCACGCGGTCTTCAATCGTCTGCGCGGTTATCGGCACCGCGCGCGCGGCGCGCGCCGCCTCCGCCGCGCTGTAACCCAGGTTGATGAGCGCGTCCATCACGTCCTTGTCCACCGGCGTCAATTCGCTCACTTCACCCAAACCACTCACGTCAACCTTGCCTTTGAGTTCCAGCACGAGTCGCTGCGCGGTTTTCTTGCCGATGCCCGGCAGCGCAGTCAGCACGTCGAGATTGCCTTGCGCGATTGCCGCGCGCAGCGTATCGGTTGGCGCGGACGAGAGAATGCCCATGCCGACTTTTGGACCGATGCCACTCACCGTCAGCAGCGTTTCGAACAAGCGCAATTCATCTTCGGTCGCAAAACCGTACAGCGACAGTTCGTCTTCGCGCACGTGCAGATGCGTGAACAACTGCACCTCGCTGCCAACCGCGCCCAGATTCGCGAGCGTCCCGGTCGGCACGCGCACGCGAAAACCGACGCCGCCGACGTTGACGATGAGCGAGTCGTCGGTGCGCGCCTGGATTTTTCCGTGAAGAGTGGCGATCATGTTATGCTGTCCGTACTCTGGTCTTGGTAGGGTGCTTGATCTTTTGCCGCGCGATTCTGACCAAGACATGGAGCGCTTCGTTCACAGACTCGGAATCTGGAAAGACCTGCGCCAAGTCGGGTGAGAGGACGACAATATTGCTGCCCTCCGCGTACCGTTTGGCATACTTGCCCCGCACGCCTTTGCTGAAATCATATTCATCCAGCATGTCTGGATCGCGTCTAGATCGAGTTGTAATTGCTTTCTTCATATTTCTTCCTTTCTGTTGGGGTAGCAACACGCGCGCTGATAATTCGGATGATGTCCCCACGCGCAACGTGAACCACGACCAGCAATTGCCCGCGCTTCGATTCACCGATGAGCACCCACCGATCTTCATCCTCCGAATGAAGTGGATCCTCAATCGTTCGAGAAAGTGGATCGGCGAAAACAGTCGCGGCTTCCTCAAACGTGATATCGTGATTTCTGAGATTGAGTTTGGCTTTCCGCTTGTTCCATTGAAAGATGAACGCCATTGTCCCTGATCACCCGTCCCTTGCCATATCGCTGAATTTCGCGGAGTGCGCGTGACAAATCGCGATGGCGAGCGCGTCCGCCGCGTCGTCCGGCTGCGGAACGAAATCGAGTTGCAGCAGCAGCTTGACCATTTGCTGGATTTGCATTTTCTCGGCGCGTCCGTAGCCGACGACCGCTTGCTTGATTTGCAGCGGCGTGTACTCGTGAACCGCAAGCCCGGCTTGGGACGCGGCGAGTAAAGCGACACCGCGTGCCTGACCTACAGACAGCGCGGTGCGAACGTTCTTGCTGAAAAATAATTTTTCGACGACGGCGTCCGTCGGTTGGTACTGCGCGATGAGCGCGGTCAGTTCGGCGTGAATATGCTGCAAGCGCCGCGGCAATCCCCAATCGGGTGGCGTCGTGATCGCGCCATACGCGATCATCTGCAACGCGTCGCCGTCGCTCGCGAGGATGCCGTACCCCGTAATCGCCGTCCCTGGATCGACTCCCAAAATAATCATACCGTTTCAGAGCGCTACGTCAGCGTTCCCTACTTCGCCGCCTCAAATTTTGCCATCACCGCGTCGGTGATTTCCAAATTCGTGTACACTTTTTGCACGTCATCGTGTTCTTCCAACGACTCCATCAATTTCAACGTCGCCACGGCTTGCTCGTCGCTGACCTGCGCGGGATTCTTGGCGATCCAGGCGACTTCTGCCGACGCGAAGGCGATCTTGCGTTTCTCCAACGCATCGCGCAACGCTTTCAAATTCTCCGGCGCGCAGTACAATTCGAGCAGCGTTTTGTCCGCCTTGTAATCTTCTGCGCCCGCGTCGATCAGTTCGAGCGCGAGGTCGTCCGGGTTTTTCGCGTTTTCAATTGTGAGGACGCCTTTCTTCTCGAACATCCACGCGACCGCGTTCGCCGCCGCGAGATTGCCGCCGCCGCGCGTAAACAAATGCCGGACTTCGGACGCCGTGCGATTGCGATTATCGGTCAACACCTGAACGAGCAGCGCCGCCCCGCCCGCGCCGTACCCTTCGTACGTCACGTCTTCGAGTTGACCGCCTTCGCTCAGTTCGCCGGTGCCGCGTTTGATCGCGCGCTCGACGTTTTCTTTCGGCATATTCTGGGCGCGCGCTTTATCCATCGCCAAACGCAGCGTGAAATTGGCATTCGGATCGCCGCCGCCTTCGCGCGCCGCCAGCATAATTTCGCGCCCGAGCCGCGTGAACATTTGCCCCTTCTTTACATCCGCCACGCCCTTTTTGCGTTTGATTTGCGCCCACTTGGAATGTCCAGACATAATTCCTCCACGTCAACTGAACTCCGTCGTTCGCGCGTATTATACCACGCGAGCGCAAAAACGAAAAATGTCATTTCGAGCGGAGCGACCCTGGCATGACTGTGGCGCACTTCAGCCACAGCCACGTTCCCGCCAGGGCAAGGGGAAATCTCGCGCCCGCGTTGTCGAGATTTCTCGACGCAAAAATCGCATCTCGAAATGACCGTCCACGCAAATACGAATTTGCGCCATCGCCGCGCAATGCGTAAAATGGATCTATGAATATCGCCATGCTCAGCGTTCACACCTGCCCGCTCGCCGCGCTCGGCGGCAAAGAGACCGGCGGGATGAACGTCTACGTCCGCGAACTTGCGCGCGAGTTGTCCGCGCGCGGGCATCGCGTCGACATCTATACGCGCTCGCAAGACCCGACCGTGCCGCACGAAGTCCCCGGGCTCGAAATCGGCGCGCGCGTCTTTCACGTACCCGCGGGACCTGAAGCGCCGTACAACAAACACCGCCTTTTCGATTACTTGCCGGAATTCGTGCGCGGCGCGCGCGCGGAAGCAGAACACGAAAAGATCCGCTACGCCGTCTACCACGCGCACTATTGGCTCTCCGGCTGGGTCGCGCGCGAATTGCAGCGCACGCAGCCCGCGCCGATTATTCAAATGTTTCACACGCTCGGCGCGATGAAAAACCAGGTCGCGCTGGGACACGCCGACCGCGAAACCGAGCGCCGCATCGCCGTCGAAGGCGAGATCATGCGCTTTGCCGACCGCATCGTCGCCGCGACACCGCGCGACCGGCAGCACATGCTCGATCTGTACGACGCGCCCGCCAACAAAATCTCGATTATTCCCGCCGGAGTTGATCTCAAACTATTTCATCCGCTCGATATTCAAGATACCAAACAATATTTCAAAGACGATCACACGGTTCTCTTCGTCGGGCGCATCGATCCGATCAAAGGGATCGACACCTGGTTCCGCGCGATGAAACTCGTCGTCGAACAAGACCCCTCGCTGCGCGGACGCTTGTGCGTCTGTTTGATCGGCGGCGATTTGGACGAAGAGGAACCGGATGAAGAATTCGCGCGCTTGAATGCGTTGAAGGACGAATTGGGTATCGCCGACGTCGTGACGTTTTTGGGCAAGCGATCCCAGGAATCGCTCCCGTACTACTACGCGTCCGCCGATGTCATCGTGATGCCGTCGCGCTACGAATCGTTCGGCATGGTCGCGCTCGAAGCGATGGCATGTGGGACGCCGGTCGTCGCGTCCGATGTCGGCGGCTTGTCGTTCATCGTCCGCGACGGCGAAACCGGCTATCTCGTGCCGGAAGGGGACGCGCGCGCGATGGCGGATTGCTTGTATCGCCTACTGCACGATCCCGATTTACGCGCGCGTTTAGGCAAGTGCGGCGTACAAGTTGCCCGCGAGTACGCGTGGACGCGCATCGCCGATCAGATCGAGGCGCTGTACTGCGAGGTGCTGGATAGGTGGGGAGATCGCCAAGCCGATTTGATTTTTGCCCCCAGTTAAGGTATGATGCGTCGCGATGACAACTCGACTCTCGATCTACTGCGACAAATTATTGGAAGCCGGATGGCTCGCCGCGCTCGTCGTCGCGCCGCTCTACTTTAACGTCTACTCCAGCCGCGTCTTTGAGCCGGACAAGGCGATGCTGATTCGCTCGCTCGCGCTCGTGATGGTCGGCGCGTGGCTCGTCAAGCAACTCGAAATGAGTTGGCGCGCCGCCGCGCAAAGTCAAGACCTGCGCCCGCCGGGGCGCGCGCCGCTTGGCGAAATCCTCCGCGGGCTGGTACGCGGCAATCCGTTCACGCTGCCGGTGCTCGCGATCATCATCACCTACATCATCGCGACGATCTTCTCCGTCATTCCGAGCGTCAGTCTGTGGGGATCGTACCAACGTTTGCAAGGAACGTACTCCACTTTTTCGTACATCGCGATTTCGGTGATCGCCGCGAGCGCGCTCCGCACGCGCGCGCAACTCGACCGCGCGGTCAACACGATCCTCGTCGTCAGTTTCCCGATCGCGTTTTACGGGCTCCTCCAACACTTTCGCCTCGATCCGCTGCCGTGGGGCGGCGACACCGTGGATCGCGTCGCCGCGAACATGGGCAATTCGATCTTCGTCGCGGCGTACTTGATCATGGCGATTCCGCTCGCCGTCGCGCGCTGGTTGGAAACGCTCGCGCGCGCGACGCAAAGCGCCGCGCCGCGCGTTCTGCCCGTCGCGTTCATCGCGCTGTTTCTCGTCGCGTTGACGGTCGTGTGGCTGATCGATTTCACGGCGGGCGCGGCGTTGGCATTCGCACTGCTCCTGGGCGCGAGCGTGTTCGCGTTGATCGCCAAAGCCAGTTTTCGCGACGCGCTCCTCACCGCGACGTACACCGTGCTGCTCGCGGTTCTATTCGTCGGCGTCTTTTTTACGCAGAGCCGCGGACCCTGGCTCGGTTTGGCGGGCGGCTTGTTCGCGTTCGTCGTGTTGTACGCGCTGACGCGCGGCGCGCGCCAAGTCGTACTGCTCGCGATTGGTTTGGCAATCGTCGCGAGCGCGTTCCTCGCGGTCTTCAATCTGCCGACCTCGCCGCTCGATCCGCTCAAGCAAGTGCCGTACGTCGGACGCCTCGGACGCATTTTCGAAACGGAATCCGGCACCGGCAAGGTGCGCGAATTGATCTGGGAAGGCGCGCTGCCGCTGTTCCTGCCGCACCCACCGATTTGGGCGCCGACGACCGGCGACGATCCGTTCAACGTCATTCGTCCGCTCGTCGGATACGGTCCCGAAGCGATGTACGTCGCGTTCAATCCATTTTATCCGCCCGACCTCGCGCACTATGAATCGCGCAACGCGTCGCCGGACCGCGCGCACAACGAAACCTGGGACGCGCTCGTGATGACCGGCTTGTTGGGGTTTGGCGCGTACCTGTTGCTCTTCATTTCGGTAGTCTATTTTGGATTAAAGTGGCTGGGGTTCATCCGTTCGCCGGGCGAGCGGAACGCGTTCATCGCGTTGTGGCTGACCGGCGGCTTTGTGTCGGCGATCATCTTCGGCGTGTGGCGCGGGTGGAGTTATTTCGGCGTCGCGCTGCCGTTCGGCATGATCGTCGGCTTTTTCATTTTCTTGATCGCCGACGCGATCCGGCACTATGGCTCCGACTTGTCGCTCGACCCGGCGCGCGGGCTGTGGCTCAGCGCGTTGATCGCCGCGCTGATCGCGCACTTTATCGAAATCCACTTTGGGATCGCGATTGTCGCGACGCGCACGTACTTTTGGTTCTTCATCGCGCTGCTCGTGATCCTGGGTATGAACAAATTGATCGAACCGGTCGCGCTGGGGGCAGTGAAAAGTGAACCGTCAACAGTGAACAGCCAACCGGCGGCACGCGCGGAACCCGCGCTACGGCGCAAACATCGCCGGCGCGGGACCGAGATCACGCGTGCGCGCGCGAAACAGATCGAAGTTTCGCCGGTGCCGGTCGTCGCGTGGACGGCGGTGACGACGTTGATCGGCGTGACGCTCGCGTTCGAATTCATCACGAATCAAATCGGCACGCCCAACGCGCTGGAACTCGTCAACGCCGCGCTCTTTACCAAAGGGGGCGAACCGTCGTACGGCGTCTTTCTGCTTTTTGCGTTGACGTGGCTCGTCGCCGGCATCGTCGGCTTGGGCGAAGAGTACTCGCCGCGCGCGTCGCGCGACGTGCTGGGGTACGAAATCGCCTTGTTCGTCGTGCTCGCGTTTACCGCGTGGCTGTGGTTCGTCTTGCTGCAAACGCGTTGGATCACGCAAGCCGGCGATCTCACTCCCTCGCTGATCAATCTGCTGGGATTTTATTACATCGCGCTCTTTGTTTTCGTCGCCGTCGTCGCGTTCGGGTTGTGGTTCGACGAAACGCCGCGCCCGATTGCTTGGCTGCACGCGTCGCCCAATCTTCTCGTCACGCCGATTCTGTTGATCGCGCTGCCGGCGCTGATTTATCTGACGAACTATTCCGCCGTCGCCGCCGACATTTGGTACAAAGCCGGTCTCAATTTCGACGGTACCGGCGCGTGGGACAAAAGCATCGACGCGTATCAGCGCGCGTTCACGCTGCAACCGACGCAGGATTTTTACGCGCTCTTCCTGGGACGCGCCGACCTAGAAGCCAGCCGCGCGACGACGGATGCCGCCAAACGTTCCGCCTACGTTGCGGCGAGCGAAAAGATTTTGCAAACCGCGCAGCGTCTCAATCCGCTCAACACCGATCACACCGCGAACCTCGCGCGCTTGAATCGCATCGTCGCCGGATTCACCACCGACCCAGCCGAAAAAGCCGCGCGCCTGCAAAAGTCGTCCGACTATTACAAAGCCGCGACGCGCCTCAGTCCGTACACCGCGTATTTGTACAACGAATGGAGCCAAACGTACATCCAAGCCGGCGATTTGGACAGCGCGCGCGCCGCGCTCGAAAAATCGCTGACGCTCGACAATCGGTACGCGCAGACGTACTCTTTGCTCGGCGAGTTTTACCGGAGTCGGGGAGATCACACGCGCGCGGCGGAATATTATCTGGAAGCCCTTGCGATCGATCCGGGCGCGCTGACGGAGCCGGACGGCTCTCCGGCGGCAGGCGCGCTGAGCGCGCTCGCGTCGTCCGAGTACCTCACCCGCGCGTTGGACCTTTTGCGCGCGGCGAGCGAACAAAATCCCAAAGCCATTTTTCCGCACTCGGTGCGTGCGGATTTGTTCAAGCGCGCCAATCAACTCGATCTCGCGCGGCGCGAGTTGGAACAAGCCGTCGAAATCGCGCCGACGGATTTCATGGTGAACCTCGCGCTCGTCAATTTTTTATCCGAGTCGGGACAAATCGACGCGGCAGTTCCGGCGATGGCACGCTTGATGAACTTGCTCTCGCCGCAGCGCACGCCGGACTATCAACGCTTTCAAGATTTCTACGGGCAACTGCAAAATCTTCAAAAGCAAATTGACGCCGTCCGCAAATCGCCGAACGATGCGAACGCGCGGCGCGCGCTCGCGCAAACGTGGAAGGCGCGCGGGCAGCCGCAAATCGCGCTGCCGGAGTATCAGGCGCTCGCGCGTCTCGCGCCGAACGATTACGACGCGCAGAAAAACGTCGCGCTCTTGAGTTTGCAGACGAACCGGCTGGAGGACGCGCAGCGCGCGCTCGTCAGCGCCGCCGCGCTCGCGCCGGAGAACGAAAAGCCGCTGTGGCAGAACATCCAGGTCGCGCTGAACGCGCAAAAAGCGAACCAGCCCGATCAGGCGTTAAAAGCCGCGCAAGCCGCACTCGCGCTCGCGCCGGACGCGGACAAGCCCGCGCTGCAGGTGTGGGTGAACGCGCTGCAAGTACCGGGCAGCAAATAGATTTTCACGCAACACGTTCGGTCAAGCGTGTTGCGTGTTGCGTGTTGCGTAGACATGTCCACTTTGATATTGATCTTCGCCGCCGCGCTCGTGTTCGCGGTGGGCGTGACGCCGCTCGCACGTGTGCTCGCGCTGCGCGCGGGCTTTATCGACGAGCCAAGTGCGCGCAAAATCCACGCGTCGCCGATTCCGCGCCTGGGCGGCGTCGCGATGTACGGCGCGTTCGTGCTCGCGCTGATTTTATTCGCCGATCGCTTTTACGTGCCGCAGATGATCGGCATCGTCGTCGGCGCGACCTGGGTTTCGTTCCTGGGGCTGTGGGATGATCGCGTCGGACTGCACGCGGGCTTGAAACTGATCGGGCAAATCGGCGGCGCGCTGATTCTCGTCCTGACGGGCGTAAGCGTGGAACTCGTTCCGTTTCCGCTCGTCAACATTGCGATTACGGTGCTGTGGGTTGTCGGCATCACGAACGCGATGAACTTGCTCGACAACATGGACGGCTTGTCCGGCGGCGTCGCGGCAATCACCGCGGCGTTCTTCTTGCTGATCGCCGCGCTGAACGGGCAATATCTGGTTGGCAGTCTCAGCGCGGCATTACTCGGCGCGTCGGTCGGCTTTTTGATTTACAATTTCAATCCCGCGCGAATTTTCATGGGCGACGCGGGGAGTTTGTTCATCGGCTTTATGCTCGCCGCCGTCGGGATCAAACTGCGTTTTCTCAATCTGCCGGTGACCGCGACCTGGTTCATTCCGATCCTCGTGCTCGGCTTGCCGATTTTCGACACGACGCTCGTTTTCATTTCGCGCTTGCGGCGCGGCTTGAATCCGCTAACGCATCCCGGCACCGATCACACTTCGCATCGACTCGTCGCGCGCGGACTGACGCGACGCGAAGCCGTGCTGACGTTGTACCTCGTTTCCGGCGCGCTCGGCGTTGCCGCGCTGTTTTGCGCGCAGGGAAGCATCACCGCGAATTATTTGGTGCTCGCGATGATCGCGGCGACCGGACTGGTCGCGCTGTACGAGTTGGAGTTTAGAAAATGACGCGCGCCTTTTCAATGCGTGATAGACTATCGCTGTACTTTGGTGTATAATCGCTTCGCAAGATTGAGGGCGAGGAGGTGTTCGAAATGGGAAATGGAAAAACATTGAAATTCAAGAGAAAGAATACCTTAAAGTCTCGAAATGATGGCAAGGCACGCTTTGTGGGGCGCTATGTCGTCACCGATCCTGACATTTGTCACGGCAAGCCAACTTTTCGCGGTACGCGGATCATGGTCGTCCACGTGTTAGAACAAGTTGCCGAGGGAATGTCGTGGGACGCGATCGTCCGAGAATGGCGCGGCAGTATCGGCAAAGAAGCCATTGCGGAGGCGGTTCGTTTGTCCGCCCAGGCATTTCTCGAACACGCGCAAGAGTACACCGCGCCCGAATACACTTTGCAGCGAGTCGCCGCGTGAATATTCTCGACGAGCAAGTTCCAGATAATCAACGCCAACTTTTGCTGAGTTGGCGCGTGCGGGTCCGCCAAATGGGACACGATGTAGGACGGAAGGGGATGAAAGATTATCACATCATCCCCTTTTTGCTACAACATCGCCGCGTCACCTTTTTTACGCTTGATGCCGATTTCTTCAAACACGGTTTGTGCCACGCGGAATACTGTCTCGTCTCCATGGATGTCCGAAAGCAAGAAGCCGCCGAGTACGCGCGCCGCGTGTTGCGTCACGCTGAATTTGATACAGTTGCCAAACGCATGGGCAAAGTTATCCGTGTCTCCCCGATGGGAATTGCCGTGTGGCAACTTTACGCTGAACGAGAAGCGTATTACGACTGGGCAGACGAATGATGAAATTTTTTTCCTCTCCTCTCGCGTTCCTCCTCCTTTTCATTCTCGCCGCGTGTACCGCCGCGCCAACCGCCACGCCCACGCGCGTCGCGCCCACCGCGACCGTGCCCGCGCCACCGCGCGCGCCCGCAACTGCGACGCCTGCGGTAAAACCGTGGGACACGCGCCAAGAAATTTCACTCGATGGCAAGTGGGAATACACTGAGGTGAAATCGCTGGACGACGCGCTGCCGACGAGCGGCTGGCAATCGTTCAACGTCCCTGGACTGCTCGGCGATTTCGATTACGAGCGCGCGTGGTTTCGCCGCAAGTTCACCGCGCCCGAAAATTGGCGCGGGCAAAAATTGTTTCTGCATTTCGGCGGCGTGAAATTCAACAGCCGCGTTCTCGTCAACGGCAAAAGCGTTGGCGGCGCGTTCAACGGCTACGACGCGTTCGACGTGGACATTTCCGACGCGGTGCGTTTCGGCGCGGAGAACGAACTCGTCGTCGGCGCGCACGATTGGACGGGCATTTTCAGCGCGGGCGCGCAAATTGATTTCCCGGCTGGCATCGACGGCAACGCGCTGCGCGGGGTTCCGCGCGACCGCATCCTCGCGCCGATTGGCGGACAATTCACGCTGTACGGAATCTGGGACAGCGTAACGCTGCGCGTCGTGCCGCCGGTGTACATCGAAAATATATTCGCGCGACCGCTTGTTTCGCAAAATCGTTTGGAAGTGGACGTGACGATCACGAACGCGAGCGCGCAAGCGTTCGCGGGTTCGCTCAACGCGCGCATCTTCAAATGGGACGGCGCGGCGCGCGACGATTCAGGGCAGTGGTCGCTGCAAGGCAACGCGCTCGCGAATTTCGCGCCAAGCGACGTGAACATCGCGGCGGGCAAAACGATGACGACGACGCTGCGCCTCGACACGCTGCGCGCGCCGCTCGAAACCTGGTCGCCGCGCTCTGCGGCGCCGCGCTTGTACATCCTCGAAGTCGGCTTCAGCGCGGGCGACGCGGTGCGCGAGCGCATCGGCTATCGCGAATTTACGACGCGCAACGGCGATTTCTATCTCAACGGAAATAAAGTCCATCTCCTCGCGACATCGTACTGGCCCCCCACGCAGGAAATCGATCGCGAGTACGTCGCGACCGAACTCAACGCGATTCGCGCGATGAACGCGGTCGCGTTTCGCACGCACACGCAGCCGTGGCGGCGCGTGTGGTACGAAATCGCAGACGAAGTCGGCGTGATGATGATTCCCGAAGGCGCGGTGTGGAACGACGACATGGTGTATCGCGTCGACGATCAGAAATTCTGGGACAATTACGCCGCGCATCTGCGCGCGATGGTGCGCGACCTTCGCAATCATCCCTCCGTCGTGATGTGGTCGCTCGAAAACGAACTGTACGGTTCGCGCGCGAAAGAAGGATCGCGTTCGGAAACCGAACTTGCGAAACTGGGCGCGCTCGTCAAGCGCGAAGACCCGACGCGTCCGATCACGTACGAATCGGATGGCGATCCCGGCGGCGCAACCGACGTCATCGGCATTCATTATCCGAACGAGTTTCCCGACAAACGTTTGTGGCCCCCCGACGCGTATTGGCTCGACACCGCGCGGCGCGTGTGGGGCGGCGGCGGAATGTTTTGGAACGACGCGACGTTTTTGTGGAAGCATAACAAGCCGCTTTACATCGGCGAATATTTGTGGATCCCGTCCGACAGTCCCGCCGCGAACACCTTGTTCTTCGGCGACGACGCGTACCGCGATTACCGCACGTACCGCGCGGAAGCAAAGGCGCTCGCGTGGCGAATGCAAATGCTCGCGTACCGCACGTTCGACGTGAGCGGTCATTCGCCGTGGACGGTTCACGAAGAAGGTCCGATGGACGGGCGCAATCCAACCTGGGTCGCGCAGCAAGATTTATACCGTCCGCTTGCCGCGTTCACGCGCCAGATGGACACGCGGTTTTACGCCGGCGAAACGATTACGCGCACCGTCGAATTGTTCAACGACACGATGAACGATTTGCCGCAAGTCGCGTTTCGCTGGACACTGCTCGACAGCGGAGTTAAAATCGTAGACGGCGGCGAAACGCTCGCGCTGACCAGCGGCGACCATCAATCGCGCGAAATCAAAATCGCGCTGCCGAACGTCGCGGCGCGTCAGTCATTCATTCTGCGCTTGACGATGAACGTCGGCAGCGACGAACGATTCCGCGATGATCTCGCGCTGGAAGTTTTTCCGCGCGAGAAATGGTCGCCGCCCAGCGCGCCGCTCGCGCTTTTCGATCCGAAAGGAAATCTCGCGGCAAGTTTGACGCGCCAAGGCGTCGCGTTTCGCGCGCTCAAACAATTGCAAGACTGGGACGCGCAAGGCGTTCTCGTCGTCGGATCGGACGCGCTGACAAAAACGACGACGGCGAACATTCCCGTCATCGGCGAAGCGCGGAGCGAAGATTGGCTTTCACAAAAGGTCGAACAAGGCGCGCGCGTCCTCGTCCTGGAACAAAACGCGAGCGCGTCCGATTGGCTGCCGGTGCGCTTGAGCAATCAAGCGTCCACGTTCGCGTTCCCGCAAATCGCATCGCATCCGATTTTGCGCGGCATCACCGCGAACGATTTGCGCTGGTGGCGCGGCGACCACATCGTCAGCCGCAACGAGCCGTACCGTTTGCCGCTGGGTGGAATGAAACCGCTGATCGTCACCGGCAACGCGAACGGCATCGCGAACGCGCCATTGATCGAAGTGCAGCAAGGGCGCGGCGCGTGGCTGATTTGTCAATTGTTCGTCGCAACCAAATTCGATAGCGAGCCGATGGCGCGCGTGTTGTTCGAGCGGATGGTGAATTACCTGGCGGTTGAAACCGCAGCAACAAGTTCGCCAAGCCGACCTGCGTCGGCTGTACTCTATTTCGGCGACGCGTTGCCGGATCAACTCACGCGGCTTGGGATCGACGCGCAAGCGCGCGTGGATTGGACTACGTTGACCGTGTCGAACGCGCGTCTGCTCATCCTGCAAACCGACGGCGCGACCATCGCGCAAAACGCGGACAAGATTCGCGCGTTCGCCGACGCGGGCGGCAATGTGTTGTGGCATCGTCCGAGCGCGAACGATTTCGTTCAAGCGCGTGACGCGCTTAAACTGCCCGTGACGATGCAATCGTTTCGCGGTCCTTCGCTGCGCGCGGAAGGGACAAGCGATTTCTGGCAAGCGTTGACGCGCGAAGATTTGTACTGGCTCGGTCAGCACGAAGGCGCGGCGTGGTCGGAGACGCCGCTCGCGACCGCTGTCGCGGACGCGGTTTTTGTTACCGACGAAAAAATTCCGACGAACACTCTCGACGCGCGGCAAAACGTGCGGCTCGAAGGCGTCAGCGTGCGCGCGCAAGGCAACGCGATCGCGTTCGCGACGAATGGTCGCGCGACGTGGACGACGCAAATTCCGGCAGCCGGCACGTACCAGTTTGGCATCGTCGCGCGCGGCACACCGCTCAAAGACGTGTATCCGATGGTGTCGGTGTACCTCGACGGTCAACGCGTCGGCACGTTGTATATCGCGAAAAAAGAATCGGCGTATTACAGTTTGCCGATTCGCGCGACGGCGGGCGCACACCAAATCGCGATTGTATTTGCGAACGACGAGTACGCGCCGCCCGAAGACCGCAACCTGTACGTCGAGCGGTACGCGCTCGTACAAAGCAAAGACGCCGCGTCAGTCGAGGCGTTGACGGTGCCCGCGTCGCTCGTCAGCGTGCCCGTCGGCAAGGGACGCATCGTGCTGAGCGCGATTCGATGGGACGACCCAGGTCGCAACGCGGCGCGCGCGCCGCGCTTTATCGCGAGTTTGTTGACGACGCTCGGCGCAACGTCGCGCACGCGCGCGCAGACGAGCATCGTCGAAGCCGAAGCGATGACGCCGATGCCGAACTATCGCTATTTTGCGCCGCAGGGCGATTTCGTTACAATGGTGACGAACGGTTACGTCGAAACCCAGGTGCGCGTCGCAACGGCGGGCAAATATCGTATCGGCGTGATGGCGCGCGGCGCGCCCGCCGCCGGCGTCTATCCAATCGTCGCGCTCGAACTGAATGGCAAAGCGATCGGGCAAGTCGAGTGCAAGAGCGACGGATTCAGTTTGCACTACATCGTCGCCGATTTGCCGGCGGGCACGTTCACGCTGCGCGTGCGGTACACGAACGATCTGCAAACGCAGACCGAAGATCGGAATTTGTATCTTGATCGAATTGAGTTTGAATTGCTTTGAGAGAGGGGATGCGAGGGGAGACGAAGGCATAAGAAGGCGGAAAAGGCGCGCGCCCTCTCGCCTTCTCGCCTTCTGCGCCCTCTCCAGACCTCTTATGCCTTCTTACCCCTTCTGAACTTTTGGAGAAAATTATGCTATCTTCAATCGCCTTCATCGGCGGCGGCGTGATGGCGGAAGCGATGATCGGCGGACTGCTCAATCGCCAAATCGTCGCGCCCGATCACATCACCGTCAGCGAACCGCGCGAGAAACGCCGCGCCGAACTCGCGACGCGCTATTCGATTCACACGACGAGCGACAACCACCAAGCCGCGCGCGCGGGCGCAATCGTCGTTTTCGCGATCAAGCCGCAAGTGCTCGCGCGCGTCCTGCCGGAATTGAAAGGCGCGCTGCGCGTCGAACAACTCGTCATTTCGATCATCGCGGGCGGACGTATCGCGACGTTGAGCGAAGGCCTCGCGCACACCGCGATTGTCCGCGCGATGCCGAACACGCCCGCGCAAATCGGCGAGGGACTGACGGTGTGGACGACGACGCCGAACGTGACGGACGCGCAGCGTGACGACGCGCGCGCGGTCTTTCAATCGCTCGGCAAAGAAATTTTTCTGGACGAAGAAAAGTATCTCGACATGGCAACCGCCGTCAGCGGCACGGGACCGACGTACGTCTTTCTCGTCCTCGAAGCGCTGGTCGACGCGGCGGTGCATCTTGGCTTTGGGCGCGACGTCGCGCACGACATCGTCATCGAAACGATGCGCGGTTCGATTCTGTACGCGGAGAAAACCGGCAAGCATCCCGCCGAACTGCGCAACATGGTGACATCGCCGGGCGGCACGTCGGCGGAAGCGATTTATCAAATGGAAAAAGGATCGCTGCGAACGGTGTTATCAAAAGCGGTGTGGGCGGCGTATCAAAAATCGCGTTTGCTCGGCGAGACGGTGGGGAAAGCAGAACCGAGGAAACCGGTGGACGCGTGAAGGCAGTATTCAGTGTTCAGTATTCAGTGCAGTACGGGAGGAAAATGTGAAAACGATTGGGTTGATTGGCGGGATGAGTTGGGAATCGTCGCTGGAGTACTATCGCATCATCAACGAAACGGTCAAGCAAAAACTTGGCGGGTTTCATTCGGCGAAATGTCTCATGTATTCCGTCGATTTTGCGGAGATCGAAGAACTGCAACGTCAAGATCGCTGGGACGATGCCGCGCAAATGATGATCGACGCGGCGCAGCGGCTCGAGCGCGGCGGCGCGGAGTTCGTCGTCATCTGCACCAACACGATGCACAAATCGGTTGACGCGATGCAACCCGCCATCCACATTCCGCTTTTGCACATCGCCGACGCGACGGCGGAAAAGATCGAGACGGCGGGTCTGCGGAAAGTCGGCTTGCTCGGCACGCGCTTTACGATGGAGCACGATTTTTACAAGGGGCGGCTGGTGGATCGATTCGGTCTCGCCGTCGTCATTCCAAACCGCGACGAACGCGAAATGATCCATCGCGTCATCTACGACGAGTTGTGCTTGGGGATCATCAAGCCGGAATCGCGCGACGCGTACATCCGCGCAATGGACAACTTGATCCAGCAAGGCGCGGAGGGAATCATCCTGGGTTGCACCGAAATCGAATCGCTGGTGCGCGCGGAGGACAGTCGCGTGCCGCTGTTTCCCACCGCCAAGATTCACGCCATCGCCGCCGTCGAATACGCGTTGGCGTAAAGAGAAAATTTTCGATTTTGGATTTTCGATTTTCAATTTAACGACTACCCAACCGAAAATCGAAAACAAGCGAGAGACACATGATAAGCGCAAATGAGTTGACCGAAGCGTTCGCGCGCAACGTAAATATCGTCAAGATGCAGACGAAAGATTTGACGCACGCGGACAGTTTGCGTCGACCGCCGTTTCGCGGCAATTGTTTGAACTGGGTGCTCGGCCACATCGCGGAGAATCGCGATCACATTCTCGGACTATTGGACGAGCAACCGCTGATGGACGCGCGCGGCGCGCGCTACAAACGCGGCTCGGAGCCGCTGACGGAAACAAGCGCCGGTGTGTTGCCAATGGAAGAATTAATCACGTGGATCGATCGCGCGCAAGAGCGGATCGCGGCGGCAATCGCGCAGATGGACGATGTGGCGTGGGCGCGCGAGATCACGGTGGGCAACAATCGCAAGACGACCGTCGGGCAGCGCGTTTTTTTCCTGTACTTTCACGAGTCGTATCACGTCGGGCAGACGGAATTGTTCCGGCAACTGGCGGGGAAAGACGACAAGGTGATTTAGGATTTATGATTTCTGATTTCAGATTTAGGATTTAACCGCCTCGCAAACGAGAAATCATAAATCCTAAATTCCCCGGGGGGTTTCTATGGCAACTGTTTCGCTCATCGAATATGAAAACGCGTCGGCGGAAGTGCGCGCGGTCTTTGACGACATCAAGCGCACACGCAACGTCAAGGACGTGAACAATTTTTGGAAGGCGCTCGCGCATCATCCCGCGACGCTCAAACGAACCTGGGAAAGCGTGCGCGAGGTGATGCAGCCCGGCGCGCTCGACGCGGTGACGAAAGAGATGATTTACGTCGCGGTGTCGGTCGCGCACAACTGCGATTACTGCATCCATTCGCACACCGCTGCCGCGTTCGCGAAAGGGATGACGCCGGAGCAGTACGCGGAATTGCTCGCGGTCATCGGCATGGCAAGCGAGACGAACGCGCTCGTGACCGCGATGAAGGTGCCGGTCGATCCGCAGTACTTGAAATAATCTCGGAGGTGCGCGATGACCGCTCAGGATGTTCGCTGGATTCAACGACTGAATCATTTCAACCAAGCCCTCGGACAACTAACGAAATTCATCCAGAAAGGCGCGTTGAATGAACTTGAAAAGCAAGGATTGATTCAAGCATTCGAGTACACGTACGAACTTGCCTGGAACACAATAAAAGACTATCTCGAAGCCCAGGGCGAGACCAACCTGCTCGGCAGCCGCGATGTCATTCGCTTGGCATTCAAACGCGGCTTGATCGAAGATGGCGAAACCTGGATGGACATGCTCAAGAGTCGCACCTTGACTAGCCACACCTATAACGAAGCGCTTGCCGAGACAATTGCCGCGGATATCGCCAAGCGATATTTCTCAGAATTCGTGACGCTGCGAACCAGAATGGAAGCATTGAGGAAAGATGCGCTATGACCACGCGCTTTGGTTTGAAGGAAACCACCATCGAAAAAATCTGCGGCGTCCTGGCGCGCTATCCGCAGGTGGAACAAGCGATCCTGTACGGCTCGCGCGCCAAAGGCAATTACAAGAACGGCTCGGATATTGACCTGACGCTGCGCGGCGGCGCGGACTTGACGGTGCCCGTGCTCTACAAAATCATGGGCGAACTCGACGACCTGCTCCTACCCTACACGATTGACTTGTCCATTTTCCACGACATTAGCGATCCCGATGTGGTTGACCATATTCGCCGCGTAGGAGTGACGTTTTACGAGAAAAAGGTTGAACGATAAGATGTACGTGGCAGACATCAACGATTACGGAATCGTCGCCGATTTGTACGACATCTATGTTCCGGTCACCGACGACATTGCTTTTTTCGTCAATGAAGCAAAAAAGTGTTCGGGTAAAGTACTGGAATTGATGGCGGGCACCGGCAGAGTCTCTCTTCCGCTCGTTGAGGCAGGCGTCAAACTGACATGCGTAGACATATCCGCCGAACTGCTCGCGATCCTACGCGACAAACTTGCCCAGCGCGGTCTCGCAGCAAGTGTTTATCAAAGCGATGTATGCGAACTCGACCTTGGCAAACAATTTGACTTGGTGATTATCCCGTTCAACTCTTTCGCGCATCTCGTTTCCGTACAAGATCAACGCAGCGCGCTGGAACACATCCGCCGGCACGTGACGCCGAATGGACGATTCATTTTGACGCTGGGCAATCCCGCCAAACGGCGCGCGTCGGTGGACGGCAAACTGCGACTGTTTCGCAAATATCCGCGCGGCGCTGGACAAGGCACGCTGCTGCTTTGGCTATTGGAAAATTTCAGTCCGACCGACGATCACATCGTCGAAATGTCCGAGTTCTTTGAAGAGTACGACGCGCGCGGCGTCTTGCAATCCAAGCGATTGACGGAATTGCGATTTCGGCTGACGACGAAAGAAGAATTTGAGCAAGCGGCAAAGGCAGTTGGGTTTGCGGTGACCGCGCTGTACGGCGATTATGCATACTCCAAATTTTACGAAGACAGCAGCGCGATGATGATTTGGACGCTGAGGAAAAAGTAGTGCGGCTGTGAAATGTGATTTGACAAGCTCGAATTTTTGATAGATAATAGCGGCAGATCCCCCCTAGTAGCTTCGGCGAAAGGGTGCCAAGCCGCCGCAAGGCGGCTTGCGTGTTTTCAGAGCAATGAAGGCATACATTTACGTAGATGGGTTAAATCTGTATTACGGCGCGGTCAAAGGCACACCGTACCGCTGGCTCGACATTGCGGCGCTGTGTCGCTTGTTGTTGCCGCGTGATGACATTCTCCAAATCAAGTACTTCACCGCGCTGGTTCATCCGCGTTCGTACGATCCAGACCAACGCACGCGCCAACAAACCTACCTCCGCGCGCTCAAGACTATCCCGAATCTCTCCATTGTTTTCGGCAGTTTCCTCGCGCACGATATAATGATGCCGCTCGCGCCGCCCGCCACCGGTTATGCCAAAGTGATCAAGACCGAGGAAAAGGGTTCCGATGTCAATCTGGCAACGCATCTTTTGATGGACGCTTTCGACAACACCTTCGAAATCGCAGTGATCGTTTCAAATGATTCGGATCTGTTAGAACCGATTCGCGTGGTGACCAATCGGTTCAAAAAGCCGGTCGGATTAATCAACCCGCAAAAGAATCCGAGCAAGACATTGTTGCCGCACGTCGCGTTCATCAAACAAATCCGCGCCGGTGTTTTGGCAAAGAGTCAGTTTCCAATTACACTGACTGACGCACGCGGAGCATTTTCCAAACCGCCATCGTGGTAAGAGACATCGTCGGCATGGCAAGCGAAACGAACGCGCTCGCGACGGCGATGAAGGTGCCGGTGGATCCGCAATTCTTGAAATGAGCCAATTTACCAATGAGCCAATGAGCCAACAGGAGCCGACGGCGCGTTGAAAACTTGACACGCGTGTTTTTTGATAGACAATAGCGGCAACCTCCAGTAGTAGTTTCGGCGAACCCGGTGTCAAGCCGCCTCGCGGCGGCTTGTGTGTTTTCATGCCGGAATGGAGCGTCGCGTAACACTGGATCATCTTGCGATGCTGCTCAAGACGCGGGCGCGCGAGCAGATGGCGGGTAACAATCACATGCCCTTGTTGTCACTTACCGTGATATAATCTCGTTCGACCTCATCAAGATTGTGGTTAGACTTCTTCGAGGAGTCAATTCACTATGGCAATCCTTGAAACGGCGCTACTATTCACGGCGATTCTGGTCAGCGTAGGGTCTGTCTTTTTCCTGCGTTCCGCTATCCAGGAAAAACGAAATGCTGTGCAAAGGAATCGTGATGCCGAACAAAAATACCGCCAATCCAGAGAAGCACGGCTTTCGGCGGAAGACGCGCTTCGCCGCGCGGAAAACGAGCATCGCGAATCCGAGCGCAAACTTCAGCAAGCACAAAACGCACTCCAAACCGCAGAGAAGATTCGTCAGCAAGCGCAAGCCGAAGTTCGCGTCGCAAATGACGCGCGTGACGTGGCAATCAAGGAACGTAACGAAGCAAACGAACGCGCCCAACTCGCCGAAGAATTGCAGACGCGAGCCGAGCACGAACGTGACGCGGCAAACAAACGCGCGGGGTTGGCAGAACAGGCAAGAACGCGGGCGGAAGAAGAACGCGACGTTGCAAAGCGCGAGCGCGACGATGCCATAGAACAAGCGCGTCTAGCGAACGAACGCGCGGGGTTGGCAGAACAGGCAAGAACGCGGGCGGAAGAAGAACGCGATGCTGCAAGACGCGAACACAACGAAGCAATTCAGGCAAGAAAGATTGCCGAAGAAAACACGCGTCGCGCAATTCAAGCCAAGTTTGACGCTGAAGAACAAGCGCACCTCGCGATTCAACGCGCAGAGGAACTACGGAAGCAAGCCGAAGATGCGCGCGACGCGGCAATCAAGGAACGCGATGCGGCACTTGAACAAGCACGTCTTGCGAGTGAACGTGCCCAACACGCAGCAGAGTTACAGGCGCAAGCCGAACGCGAACGCGACGCGGCAAACGAACGCGCAGGGCAAGCCAAGAAGGAACGTGATGAAGCAATCGCAGCCAGAAAAGTTGCTGAAGAAGACTCGCGGCGCGCAATTCAAGACAAGTTTGCGGCAGAGGAACGCGCAAAACAAGCCGAGAAAGAACACGACGATGCGAAAGAACAAGCGCGCTTAGCAAAGGAGGCGCAATCCAAAACAGAGAAGGAACGCGACGACGCAAACGAGCGCGCAAATAAAGCAGAGAAAAAACGCGACGCAGAAAGAGAACGGGCAGAGAAAGCAGAGAAAGAAGTCGCTGAGTTAAAGAAGACGTCCAAACCAGCCCCTGACGTACCATCAGAACCGCCACAGACTCCAAAACCGCCAAGCGTTGGTGAAAAGCCCCCAAAACTAACTATCTCACTAGACAACCGTCCACCGCAACGATCTGACGAGCCGATCTCTTCCAAGCCATCTACACCCAGACAACCCCAGCCAGAAATCACGTGTATCCAGAAACAGAACGAGTGGGTATTAAGAGTTGAGTTGCCGCAAGAGTTACTCGAGCGGTATCCTGATCCACAGGTTTTTCAAAATGGAATACAACTTGATGGTACAGAGGATTCCTGGCAATTGAACGATGCGCGAGGCAATTTGGTCGTCCGCGCAGATGGCAAGGATATTTGGCAGACCGATCTTGGTGAGTGGACCGATGATCCTTTGCTGTTCAAGTTAATTGGTAAAAGCGAACACGGTCGTCGTGTGCGTGCTGTTACTCAAGGGTGGTTTTTGTTGGTTGTACCAGAGCATTGGAAACACGCGAGCTATGAACCGCAGTTTGTGTCTGTCAGAGGTTATCACGCATATTGGCGTCTGATTGATGATCGCCGTGAAATCTCCTTTCAAACGTCGAGCGGAAAAAACAAAGCCGTTACTCCGCGTGTAGCGCAATTCACCTTGATTGGGAAGGATCTCCACGACGCCGATGAACTACAATGCCCCCTTTTTGGTGATGAACTGCCAAACATCCGCGCGGCAAATCCAAATGCCTGGCAACAAGTCAAGACGATTGTTTTAGGCGAGGAAGGACGCGCGCGAAAGAATTGGGAATCCATCCCAATCACTCCTGTCGCAAATAAAGCCGAGCAAGACCTGCCGACCAAAATACTGAGCTGGCAAGGATCTTGGTTTTTTGTCCGCTTCTATGACGAAAACGATCAACTGATTGAAAGCATGGATTTTCGATTAGCGCGCGGCTTGAGCGATATTCAAGTCAATCAAGCATCGCCGTTTCCTGGGGAGGATGGCCATTCTGCGACATCGGTCGAATTTCATCACACGGCGGAATGTACTATTCAGCCACCATCTGATTTTACAGCGGTACCATCTGAGCGTGGGACTCGTACCGAAATCCCAGCGAGTGCCACGTCGGACAAAACTTGTTGGCGCATAATTGCGGAAGGACACGAAGACAATCCAATTGACATCACCGTTTTGGTAGAAAGAATTTGGTGGGCAGTTGGAACAAAGGACAAAACGCCGTCCGATTCGGAATGGAATGACAAGCCACTTTCCTTGACACGCACAGATTTCGCTGCCGTCTCCGAAAAAGTTTTGTGGATTCGGTTGCCTAAACCGCGCTGGACAGATACGGTACTGGTTGGATTTTCACAGGAAACCGCACGACCATTCCCCGTCAAAGTAACAGAACAAACTGTTTCCATTCCATTATGCGAATTCGAGAGCAACGAGTCCCTTCGGCAAATTAGCGTGTCACGTTTTGGCATTTGGGTTGGCGATTCCAACGCGACACTCGCGTATGTTCGTGTTCAAGCCAAGTGCCGACATTGCGATTTCTCGGCAGATTTGCAAACGGATATGATGACTCATATTGAATCGCGACATTTGATCGAGATCTTTCAGTCGCTGACATATGAGGAACATCGCAAGAGAAACCCTGCCCTGCCACGTCGCATCGCGATTTGTTTGATTTGTTGGGAACAGGGTTATCATTTCGTCGCTCGCGAAGATAGTCCAAAAGACAACGTGAACGACATGATGAAGGATCACAAACGCCAAAAGAGACATGCACACAACTTCTACGAAGAACTAACAGATGTCGAAAAGATACGCGAACGATTGCCGAGCTTGATTCCTGACATCCAGAGGTGCACATTACACTCGTGTGAATGGGAAAAAGAAGAACCATCCAAAGCCGATTTGCTTCGCCACTTGAAAGAGAATCATTTAAACGCGCTCTACGAGCTTCGTTAAGGAGACACCCCAAAATGGATCCTATCACCCTTGCACGCCAAGTTGAAGAACGCTACCAACGTTATCTCAAGACGATGTTCTATTTTCGTGACCCCGCTCTGCGTGAATCGTTCGCGCAAGCTCTTGCGGCGGGACATCTGAGCAAAGGACCATTCCTCGAAGCGACACCAATTTTCAAGAAGGGGGACACTCCGCGCGCGTTGTTCACACGCCTTCTCGGTTCTGCTCCAGACACAGGGTTTATCAAAGCGCTAGAAGGTGAGCGCCCACTCCACATGCACCAGCATCGCGCGATAGAACGCGTTGACCAAGGTCACAACG
Source organism: Candidatus Aquidulcis sp. (assembly GCA_020723345.1). GTDB lineage: Bacteria > Chloroflexota > Anaerolineae > UBA4142 > UBA4142 > VGOB01. The sequence goes on from DYJA01000040.1 coordinate 30,730, forward strand.
TTATCGTGGCGACAGGCACAGGTAGCGGCAAAACAGAAGCGTTTCTTTATCCCATTCTCCTGCACCTTTACCGCCAACATAAAGCGGGTAAACTCGGCGCAGGCGTGCGCGCGCTCGTGCTCTATCCCATGAACGCGCTTGCCAACGACCAGCGTGATCGCTTGGCAACAATCAGCAAGAAACTTGAGGCAGAAAATTCCTCTTTCAGATTTACGTTTGGGCAGTACATCGGCGAAACACCTGAAGGCGTGAAGAACGTGGCGCGTAGCACAGGCAAACTCGCGGGCGAATTGAAAACGCGTGCCGAAATCCGCGATACACCTCCGCATATTCTCCTCACCAATTACTCGATGCTCGAATATCTCTTGATTCGTCCCAACGACCATCCGCTTTTTGACGAAAAGAGCGCGCCGTGGTGGACATTCCTGGTATTGGATGAAGCGCACCTCTATCGCGGCGCACGCGGCATCGAAATGGGAATGTTGATCCGACGACTCAAGCAACGTCTGCATGAAGGTGGTTGCGCGAGCGAGTTCCGCTGCATCGCCACAAGCGCGACGCTAGTAAGCAAAGAAAAAGACAAGCAGGCTGTCGCGGATTTTGCCACCAATCTATTCGGTGAACCTTTTGCAGAAGAAGATGTCATTCTCGGTGAAACCGAAAAGATCACGTTGACGGATCAGCGCGCCACGCAACTATGCGATCTCATCACGGGCAAGCCATTGCCTGTGGAACAAGTCGCCGATCAAGTTTTCGGGGATGTGCCAGCAGAGAATCGTCCACGCGAGTTGACGAACCTTGTCGAACGGCTAACGCAAACTAAAGACTCGCTCACCAATCCGGCTGTGTTATCGGCACGGTTTCATGTGTTTCTGCGTTCGCTGGAAGGCGCATACATTCAGTTTTTGCCGCAAGAGAGAATCCTGCTCGAAAAGAATGATGGCGATCCATCCGCTGCTATATTTGAAATTGCCTTGTGCCGCGAATGCGGTCAGCACTATATCGTCGCACCAAAAGGATTCGAGGGCGGTAAGTTGACTGAAGCGATTCGCGATCCCAGTCACGAGGATTTTGGCGCAACATTCTTGCGACCAATCGAGGACAAAGATGATGCAAGCGAAGAAGATGAAGATACCAAACCCACCGCCAAAGACACATATCAATTGTGCGTTCGATGTGGCGAGATGGCAAAGGACAAACCGCGTTGCGGGCATAGCCATTTGATACGTGTTGTCAAAGAAAAATCCAATGATAGTGTCAGGGCAGATCAAATCAATGACAAGGCGGATCAAATCAAACGTTGTGGCATGTGTGGTTACAACGCAGCAGGGCGCGACCCTGTGCGTGAAGTCGTGCATGGCACAGATGGGCCACACTCGGTTATCGCGACGACGCTGTACCAAAACTTGGACAGCAAAAAAGTACTGGCATTTGCCGATGGACGTCAAGAAGCCGCGTTCTTTGCGTGGTACCTCGACAAATCCTATCATGACATTCTGAGCCGCAATTTGTTTTTGCGTATCGCCAGGAGTTTCCAAGAATTTCCAGCCAGCGGGGTTGCTCTCGCGACGATTGCTGACCGCGCTTTATCAAATTTTCGTGATTCATTCAAAGAAAGCGAGAGCGATGACGAACCGACAATTCGTAAAAATATTTGGCGCGCGCTCTACCGTGAATTTCTGACCGAAGAGCAACGGATTTCGCTTGAAGGCGTCGGGCTAATTCGCTGGTCAATCGAATTCCCCAAGTGGTTCACTGTTCCCGATATTTTGCTTCAACCGCCATGGTCACTCACCGAAGCCGAGGCGCGCGGCTTGATTGCGCTGTTGCTCAACACAATGCGAACCGACTATGCTGTTGAACTCAAATGCAAAGGTGATGTCGCACTCAATTGGCAAGACCTCGCTTTGGGTCGGACGCAAACGAGATTCCGAATTGGTTCACGCGCCAAACAGAAAGATGTCGAGAGTTGGAACAGTACTCGCACTCGTCGCGCCAAATTGCTGGGAAAACTTGCGCGAGGTCAGGTTGACACCTCGCGGATTGACCAAGCCCTCCGTGAAATCTGGCAGGCGTTTACGCTTGACGAGAATCCACCTTTCCTTGAACGCATAGATGACGCGCGTCGACTAAATCCCAATTGGTGGCGATTGCGCCTGATTGCGGAGCAAGAAACGATTTTTGAATGTCGCGTGTGCGGACAGATTCAAACCATTTCCGTACAGGGATTTTGCGCGCGGCGCGGCTGTCCTGGCAAACTGCAAGAAAAAACGCGACAAGACTTGGAACTCGATCACTATCGCGCGCTGTACGAAGATAATTTGCCAAGTTCGCTTGTCGTGGAAGAACATACCGCGCAACTCGATCATGACAGGGCGCGCGAATTTCAACAGCGATTCAAGGACAACAAGATCAACGTTCTCAGTTGCTCGACCACTTTCGAGTTGGGCGTTGATTTGGGCGACCTCGATACTGCGTTTCTGCGGAATGTTCCTCCCGAAAGTTTCAATTACGCGCAGCGCGTTGGGCGCGTTGGGCGACGACTGGGTCGTCCTGGCTTTGTGGTGACGTACTGTCGGCGCAATCCCCACGACTTGTACCACTTTAACGATCCTTACCGAATGTTGCGCGGTCAGACCCAACCGCCCGCTATCGCGCTTTGCAATGAAAAGATCATCACGCGCCACATCGCCGCTGTTGTGTTCTCCGCGTTTTTCCGCGCAAACGCAGATAGATTTGGCAATGTGGAAACACTGTGCAGAGACATTGCTAATCCATCGAGCAACACAGACCTGCATGGTTTTTTGCAACAACATCGCCGCGAACTGGAAGAATCCTTGCGGAAGATCGTGCCAACCGAGATTACGTTTGAGGTTGGCTTGAATGATAACACGTGGATTGAGAAAATCGTCGGAGCAAACAGCCGCTTCGCAGAAGCAGAAGCCGAAGTATCGAGCGATTACAAGCAAGTTGCTGATTTGAGAAACGAATCTGCACAAAAGTATGATCCCCAACAGATGGGGTGGGCAAACCGACGACTTGATACTATCGCCAAAGAGAATACACTTTCGTTTCTTTCACGCAAGGCAGTGATTCCCAAGTACGGCTTTCCCGTTGACGTTGTGGAGTTGGATACGCATCGGACCACCAATGCCGAATCCAGCACTGTATCGCTTCAACGCGATCTCTCGATTGCCATTTCGGAATTTGCGCCATCTAGCGAATTGATTGCTAACAAAAAGATGTGGAAATCCTACGGACTGAAAAAGGTCGCAGGAAAGGAATGGGAACGCTACTGGTATGCGCGTTGCGCCACCCACGCGCGCTTTGAACGAAAACGTTACGCACAAGGCGAGCCGCGCCCATCGTTCGACAAATGTTGTGACAAAATGAGCGTCACAGACTATATTGAGCCACGCTTTGGTTTCGTGACGGAAAACACCAAGCCGAAGGAGCCAACGGGACGCCCTGTCCGCGTGTTTACCACACGACCCTATTTCTGGGGCTTCAAAGATGGCGACGAAAAAGCAGGAGAGCCGATCAACGCAGTCGTTAGCGCGACAAAGGTCTCACCTGGCATTATGGTTGTGGTATGTGAAGGACGACGCGGGCAAGGTTTCTACGTCTGCGACAAGTGTGGCGCGGGATTCCAGAACAAGAATCAATTTACAAAGGGACACGACACTCCTTATGGGCAGGAATGTTCGGCGCGCCCAGATACTCTGAGTCGAGTTATGCTTGGCCATGAGTTGCTCACCGATGTCCTGAAACTCCAATTCCAATTGCCACCTCCCAGTCCAAGCAATTCAACCTGGCTTGCGTTCGCGCTCGCCTATGCGCTTGTGGAAGGCGCGGCAGAGACGCTCGACGTTCCAGCCACCGATTTGAGCGCGACGGTTGCCTACGCGCGGGACAAACAGATTCCTCCAATCGTGCTTTTCGACAATGTGCCAGGCGGCGCGGGCTTGGTAGCGCGGCTAGAAAACAAGAACAAGTTGAAGGAATGTCTTGAAGCGGCAAAAGAACGCGTCAGCGGCAAGTGTGGATGTCGAGAGGAAGATAGTTGCTACGGTTGTCTGCGAAACTATCGCAATCAATTTGCTCACGCCCACATCCAACGGGGAGCAGCGCTCCATTACTTGGAATCAGTGTTGTCGCAGTGGGAATAGACACACCGCGCAAAATACCTATCCACAATTCATTCGATCGGAGTCCAATGAAAGGTCTACTCACCACCTACCGCAATCATTTGCCAATTGCCGATTCCACCCCCGCGCTCTCGCTCGGCGAAGGCGACACGCCGCTTGTCACCGCGCCCGCGATTTCGCGTGAGACTGGCGCGGAAGTTTTCTTGAAACTGGAAGGATGCAACCCGACTGGCTCGTTCAAAGATCGCGGCATGGTCGTCGCGGTTGCGAAAGCGGTCGAGGAAAACGCGCGCGCGGTCATCTGTGCGTCGACCGGCAACACCGCGGCAAGCGCGGCGGCGTACGCGGCGCGCGCCGGGCTGGCGTGCGCGGTCGTCATTCCAGCCGGTAAAATCGCACTCGGCAAATTGTCGCAGGCGATCATTCATCACGCGCGCGTGCTGCCGATCGAAGGCAACTTTGACGCCGCGCTCAAACTCGTGCGCGAACTCGCGGAGCAGGGCTCGATCACGCTCGTCAATTCGGTGAATCCGTACCGCATCGAAGGGCAAAAGACCGCCGCGTTCGAAATCGTGGACGCGCTGGGCGACGCGCCGGAGATTCTTGCGCTGCCGGTTGGGAACGCGGGCAACATCACCGCGTACTGGCGCGGTTTCACCGAGTACCACAAAATCGGCAAAGCGACGCGCACGCCGAAGATGTTCGGCTTTCAAGCGGCGGGCGCTGCGCCCATCGTCAATGGCGCGCCGGTTGAAAATCCGCAAACGGTTGCGACCGCGATCCGGATCGGCAATCCGGCATCGTGGCGCGGCGCGACGAACGCGCGCGACGAATCGGGTGGCTTGATCGAGGCAGTCACCGATGACGAAATTCTCGCGGCGTATCGTTTGCTCGCCGAGCGCGAAGGCGTCTTCTGCGAACCGGCATCGGCGGCGGGCGTCGCGGGGATTTTGAAACTCGCGCGCGAAAATCCGCGAAGCGTGCCGCGCGGTGCGCGCATCGTTTGTATTTTGACCGGCAGCGGACTCAAGGATCCGGACAACGCGATCGCACAGGCGGAAATGCCCAAGCCGATACCGGCGACGATGGACGCACTTGTGCGCGCGTTAGGATTGTAATTTTGGATTTTCGATTTGCGATTTTCGATTGACCATTCTGAGAATCGCAATTCCCCAATCGAAAATTAGAAATCAAAAATCGAAAATGAAATTAAAAATTCGCGTTCCCGCCACAACTGCTAATCTGGGACCGGGCTTTGATTGTCTGGGGCTTGCGCTCGATTGGTGGAACACTATACAAGTCGAAACGATTGAACGTGGGCTGGAAGTTGAAGTAGATTGCCCGCCGGGCGTTGATATTCCGCGCAATCGCAGCAACCTGGTCGTCTACGGCATGGACACCGTGTACCGGCTCGCCAAGCAAAAACGCCCGCCGCTCCGCATCCATATCACCACGCACATTCCGATTGCCAGCGGTCTCGGCTCAAGTTCGGCGGCGATTGTCGGCGGACTGGTCGCGGCGAACACGCTGCTCGGCAATTTGTACTCGCGCGATGAACTGGTCACGCTCGCGACGCGCATCGAAGGACATCCGGATAACGTCGCGCCCGCGCTGCTCGGCGGGTTGATGGTTGCCGCGATGGAAGGGAAGCAAGTCACCGTCGCGCGCTTTCCCGTGCCGCGCGAATTGCGCTGCGTACTGTTCGTGCCCAAGATCGCGCTCTTGACGAAAAAGTCGCGCGGCATTTTGCCGCAACGAATTCCGCGCGCGGACGCGATCTACAACGCGAGCCGCGTCGCGCTCTGGATCGCCGCGCTGCGCGAACGCCGCTGGGAGTGGCTCGCCGCCGCGACCCAGGATCGCTTGCATCAGCCGTACCGCGCGAAACTCGTGCCGGGGATGTACGAGTTGTTCGACGCCGCGAAAAGCGCGGGCGCGTGCGGCGCGGCGCTCAGCGGCGCAGGACCGACGATCATCGCGTTCGCCGTTCATCACGGCGAGCCGGTCGCGCGCGCGCTGATGCAGGCGGCGCAGCGCATCGGCTTGACCGGCAGTACGCGCATCGTCAGCGTCAGCCCGCGCGGCGCGAACGTCCGAAAAATGTAGAGACGTTCAATCGAACGTCCCTACATACACCCCCATCACCCGTTCCACCATTTTCTCCAGCGTAAATTCCCGCCGCACGCGCGCGCGCCCCGCCGCGCCCATCCGCGCGCGCAAATCCGCGTCGTCGATCAGCCGCGCAATTGCGCCCGCGAGCGCGCGTGGATCGCGCGCCGGCACGACGAAACCGGTTTCGCCATCCACGTTCACGAAACTCGTCCCTGTTCCTAATTCGGCGCAGACGACCGGCTTGCCTGCCGCCATCGCTTCGAGTTGCACCGCGCCGAACGCCTCGCTCCGCTCCGACGCGGGTAGAACGAAAATGTCGGCGGCGGCGTAGTAGCCCGGCAACTCCGCGTCGCGCACCGCGCCGACGAAGACGATGCGCGCATCCACGCCAAGTTGCCGCGCGCGCGCGCGCCACGCGCGTTCCATCGGTCCCGCGCCGACGACGATCAACTGTGCGCGCGGCAATTCGCGCAACGCTTGTATCAAATAGTTCAGTCCTTTGTAATAACGAAGATGACCGACGAACAAGAGTGAAACGTGATGCGTGTTGCGTCCCGAGCGGAGCGCAGCGTAGTCGAAGGAGGCGTGTTGCGTGTTGCGTGACAAAGTCTTGGAGAATGTCCCTTGCAATTCGGCGGTCGCATTTTCAAACGGCGCGGGGTTGATACCGAGCGGCACGACCACGCACTTGTCTTTCCAGCGCGCCAGCACCGGCGACGACGCGATGTAATTCGGACTCGTCGCGATGATGCGATCCACGCGCGCGAACACGCGCGTCATCAGCGGGCGATAAAGCGCGCGCGTGATTCTTTGGCGAATGATGTCGCTGTGATACGTGACGATGGTGCGCCGGGCGCGTCCGCAAAAATAATTCGCAATTTCGCCGAACGGGTACGGAAAATGAAGATGCGCGATGTCGGGCGTTTCGCGGCGCAGGAGCGCGAACAGCGCGGGGCTAATCGGCGCGGAGAGGACTGTCGCAAGACGCGCGGCGAAGATTACGCGCACGCCGTTGATCGTCTCAATGTGCGTGCGATGATCGCGGCTCGTGACGAGAACGCTGACCGCGTGACCGCGCGCGGCTTGCGCTTCGGCAAGCATCTTGATGTGATTCTCGATGCCGCCGACGACGGGGAAATAATCCTTGTAGATGTGGAGGATTTGCATACGACCGCCGACCGCCGCCGACCGACCACCACCAAGAGACTTCGGAAATAAGTTACGAACACAAGCGGGACACGGATGAACACTGATTCGCACAGATTTTTGTATTCTTAATCTGCGTTCATCTGTGTTTATCCGTGTCCACATCCATTCGCGATAATACCTAATGCGCCCCGTTCCAACTGCCTGTCGTCATGTCGACCGGCTTGCCCGTGCGCGCGGATTCATAGATTGCGAGGACGAGCGCGACCGATTTGCGCGCTTCAAGTCCGTTCGTGCGCGGCGCGCGGTTTTCGCGGATCGCCGCGATCATATCGGCGATGACGTGATGGTGGCTCGTGCCGTACACCGACGGCGGATCGACTTGATCGCGCGTCAGCAGAACATGCTCGTGTTCCAACTCACCGGCGACTTTCCACAACACTTTGCGATTGAGCGCGGTGCCGCCAACCTTGACCGAACCGCGTTCGCCGAAAAGCGCGACCGAACCCTCCAGGTTTTCCGGATACGTCAACGTCGATCCTTCGATCGTGCCGAGCGCGCCGGAGGCAAAGCGCACCGCGACGACGCCGACATCTTCCGCTTCCATTTTGTGCGCGAGCGTTCCCGTGTACGCAAACACACTCGCCGCGTCGCCCATCAGCCATTGCAGCGCGTCGATGTGATGAATCGATTGGTTCATTAGCGCGCCGCCATCCATCGCCCGCGTGCCATGCCAGCCATCCTCGTAATATTCCTGCGGACGATACCAGCGCACCGTCGCGTTGCCGAGCAAGAGACGACCCAGTTTTCCTTCGTCGACGACGCGGCGCAAATCCTGCATCGGCGGATTGTAGCGATTTTGCAGAATGACGCACATCTTGACGCCGGTCGTCCGCTCGGTCGCGATCATCTGGTCTGCATCGCGCAGACTCATCGCCATCGGTTTTTCGACGATGACGTGCTTGCCTGCCTGCATCGCTTCGATTGCCATTGGCGCGTGCAATCCGCTCGGCGCGCAAATGCTCACGACCTCCACATCGCGCCGCTCCAACACGCGCCGATAGTCGGTGTACGCGTCCGCGCGATATTCTTTTGCAAAACGCTGCGCGCGCGATTCGATCACATCCGCGACCGCGCACAGACGCGCGTCGGGCAGTTCGGTCAACGATTGCGCGTGGCGCGGCGCGACTTTGCCACAGCCGATCAGACCAAAGCGAATTGGATCAGTCATTCACACTCCTGGACAAGGTAGGACAAATTTCCAATTTTGTCCTACCTTGTCACTTGTTGTTCGGCGGATCGAACGTCTTGGGATCGTACACGCCGGTGCCGCTCCAAAACATCCAGCCGCTGCTGCCGACATCGGTGGCGGCTTTTTTCTGGAGCCGATATTGCGCGACGCCGAAACCGCCACGTCCCGAGTACGCTTGCAGCCACAAGCGCACCTTGGTCGCTGTTTTCTCGGTGGCGCGCTTGTAACTGTTGTAGACAACCTCGTACGGGCATTTGTTTGCTTCCGTACAATCTTTGATTTGCAAACCGCGCGCCAACAAACTCGACGCTTCGACCCAGGTGTCGGGGTACACCATCGGGCAAACGTAATCGACGTACGGCGCCAGATCGCGCAAACGCTGACCGGTGTGCTGATCGTCGTCCGTCGCCGTCGTCAAACCGAAAACGTCGGCGGAGATAAACGCGCCGGTCGGGCGCAATTCTTTTTGCGCGCGCGCCAGAAATCCCGCAATCGTCGCGATGCGCGTCTCTTCGTTGTGCTCCGTCCCCCAATACAAATTTCCGGCGATGCCGGGAAAACGCACATAGTCGAATTGAATCTCATCGAAACCGAGCGCGGCAACTTCCTTCGCGAGCGCGATGACGTAACTCCAATTCTCCTGCACGTACGGATTGACCCACGCCGCGCCGCCGTTCTCGAAAAAGACTGCGCCGTTCGGATGACGCACGGCTTGCTGCGGTCGCGCGTTCGCGAGCAGCGTGTCTTGAAAAACCGGCAAGCGCGCGATGCAATAAATATTTTGCGCGCGGCACCGCTCGAGCACTTCGGCGACATCAATGCTGAACTGCGAGTACGCGCCGATTTGTTTCGCGAGCGGCACCGCGCTGTCCCACGCGATCCGCCCCTTTTCCGATTTTACATCCACGACGATCGCGTTCAACTCGGTCTTGGAAATCATGGCAAACAAATCACGCACCTGCTCCATCGGCAAGGCAAACGGAATGCGAATACCTTTGACGATGAACGGCGTCAATTTCTGATCGCGGCGCGTGACGTTGCTCACCGTCGCTTCAGTCTTGCGATAGCCCGGCGCTTTGAAAACAAGCGTCGCCTTCGCCGGAACGTTGTCGAGATGATACGCGCCTTTCGCGTCGGTCGTCGCGATTACCTTGCCGAGATAAACGAGCGTGCCACTGATCGGTTGACCGGTCGCCGCGTCGGTGACGATGCCGGCGAGCGTGTTGGGTCGCAGCGCGATGCGCAGATCGCCGTTCGCGAATTGCGCGCTCGCACTTTCGTACCCCGGCGCGGACGCGCGCACTGGCGCGCCCGGTTTGACGCGGCGCAACACGCCGACGCCGCTCGCGTCGGTGCTGGCTTTGAGATTATCGGATTGGAGTTGCGCGTTGCCGATCGGTTGATTGGCGTACTGATCGTACACCAAAACGTTCACGGTGTTGGGCGTCAAGTCCAGCGCGACCGGGGAGCGTCCTTCAAATGGCACGACCGTCGGGTGATAACCGAACAACTGCGCGGCAATCGGCGTTTCCTTTTTCACGTTGTGGACGAGCAGCGAACCCGCCGCGCTCGTCGTCAGCGCTTTGTCGCCGACGACGATTTGGACGTTCGGCAGCGGTTGATTCGTCTCCGCGTCGCGCGCGATGATCGTCACGCGATTTTGTTCCAGCGCGAGATCGACCGCGAACGCGCGCGCAAAGAGATCGTCGCCGTTCACGTCGGCGCGAAAGGGCACATAGCCATCCGCTTCGACGATGAGCGCATGATTGCCGCGCGGAATGCCGACCGCGTATTCGCCTTGCGCGTTCGTCGTGACCGTGCGGTTCGCAATGCTGATACGCGCGTCGGCGATCGGCGCGCGCACCGCGGCATCGCTGACGACGCCGGTCAATTGCCGCGTCTCGACCGCGAGATAGACGAGGACCGCGGTGACCGCGCTTGCAATGAGAATCAAACTTGTCAGGATACGTCTAAACATTGTGCGCCATTATAACACAGTTTCCACAACCAATCCACATTTATCACCGCAATCGTCCACATGTCTTGTGGCGCGCGCGCGCGCGGCACACCATATTCAGTAGTTCGCGGCAAACAGAAATCGCAATTCACCGACGATGCACCTGCTTTCCACAGAAAAATTTTCGTCGCGCGGATTTTCCGAGCGCGCAAAATATTTTTTGTCAATCTTAAAACCTTGGCGCGCGTTTTTCTTTTTTAAGGTAGATCGCTTGCGCGACGCGGCAACTTTTGTTACAATGGCGCGGCACGTATTCCCCCGGAGGGCACTCGAATTATGAATGCAAACGACATCTGGCACGCGACCCTCGGTGAACTGCAACTGCAAATGACCAAAGCCACCTTCGATACGTGGGTGCGCCCGACCCACGCGATTGCGTACAACGACGGCGAAATGACCGTAGGCGTTCACAGCCCGTACGCGAAAGAGTGGCTGGAGAATCGTTTGCACACGACGATTGCGCGCACGGTAACGGGCATCGTCGGACAGTCGGTGCAAGTGCGGTACATCGTCAAAGACAAAAGCGTGGCGCGCGACACACCGCCGTTTGTGAGCGCGCGCGTCGCGGAAGCGTCTTTGCCCCGCGCGCGCATCCCCGCTTCCGATGGCGACGGCGCGGAATCCGAAGCCCAACTCGCGCCGCCAAAATCGTACGGCGATGATTTGCCGACGCGTCCATCCGCGCCGCTCAATCCCAAGTACACGTTCGAGACGTTCATCGTCGGCAATTCCAATCGGCTCGCGCACGCGGCGACGCTCGCGGTTGCGGAGCATCCCGGCGAATCGTACAACCCGCTATTTTTGTACGGCGGCACCGGACTCGGCAAGACGCATCTCTTACACGCGCTCGGGCAGCATCCGAACGTGCGCGGCAAGCACGTGCTGTACGTTTCGTCGGAAACTTTTACGAACGATCTGATCAACGCGATCCGCAATCAGACGACGCCGGAATTTCGCCGCGTCTATCGCGACGTGGACGTGCTGTTGATCGACGATATTCAATTCATCGGCGGCAAAGAATCCACGCAGGAAGAATTCTTTCATACGTTCAATCATCTGTACGCGGCGAACAAACAAATCGTCATTTCGAGCGACCGCCATCCGCGCGGAATTCCGACGCTTGAAGACCGCGTCCGCTCGCGCTTTGAAGGCGGCATGATCACCGACATCCAGCCGCCCGATTTGGAAATGCGGATCGCGATTCTCCGCACCAAAGCCGACGCGCTCGGCGTCGCGGTACCGAGCGAGGTGCTGGATTTCATCGCGCACAAAGTGCAAAGCAACATTCGCGAATTGGAGGGCGCGCTCACGCGCATCCTGGGTTACGCGCGCTTGATGAATACCGCGCTTTCGGTCGACCTGGCGACGAACGTTCTGCAAGACATCGTGCGCCAACAACCGATTACGGCGGAACAAGTGCTGAGCGTCGTCGCCGAGTACTACCACGTCGACCCCACCGATTTGACAGGGCGCAGCCGCAGCAGAGAAATCGTTCTGCCGCGGCAGATGGCGATGTATCTGCTGCGCGAAGAGACGGGGGCATCGCTTCCGCAAATCGGCGACGTGCTGGGTGGGCGCGATCACACGACGGTGATTTACGCCCACGAGAAAATGACCGAAGAAATCGAAACAAACGACCAGCGGCGGCGCGAATTGCTTGCCATTCGCGAACGCCTCTACAAAAAGTAATCCACAGGCAAACGCCACTGCAAGTTTATCGAGCTTGCGGTGGCGTTTTTTGTCTGTTTTCAAATTTACAAACGATTATTTTATGGTCAAACTTAGAGTTATCCACATGTGGAAAACCCTGTGGATGTGTGGATAACTACCCTAATATTGGGGATAAACAGGCGTTTATGGGGATAACCTGCCGTTTACTTGAAGTTGTCACCTACAAATTGTGTCTCTGGAAAACAGAAAGCACAACTTGTTGGACACCTATCATGCTGGTTCGATTGTTGAAACAGCGCTTCAACATAACCACAGACCGCTCACACGTGCCTGGAAAAACTGCCTCCAACCGGACGCTAGATCTCGCGAAGCGACTGGCTAGCAAACCCAAATCTGGCGTACTTTCGCACGAATGTTCGGCGGTTGCACATATCCACAGGTACTACGACGACTACTATTTATTAAATAACCGAATGATGAGATTGAGTACGATCGTCAAAACGATGCTCAACAAAAGCGAAGTGACAATTGGAAACAAACACGATCCATTACCGGTTTGAATGACGATGTCACCGGGCAAGTGTCCCACACCGGGAATTTTGCTGAGCAGCCAAATTGTCACGCCGCTAAGCAGGATCAGTGCGCCGACGAGGATCAACGTTTTTCCAATTTCTTCCATTGACGCCTCTTACTTTTTGCGTCGATACAGCGTCAGAAATTTTTGCAGCGCCGGATCGTTCGTCCATTCGACCGGCGCGCGCTCGTATTCTTTCACGCTGTCCAGCAGCGTGCCGAAAATAACGACATATTCGGGCTGCCGTGTGATGACGTACACCAAATCGAACTTTTCGTGTCCCGGCGTGCCTTGTCCCAGCGTCGCAATTTGCAGCCGTCCGATGTGCAGATCATTGATGCCGAACATATCAATCGCGGGCAGTTCGGAAAAGTACGGCACTTGTCCAGCGGCGTCGACGGCGATCCAAGTCCCATAAGCCACGTTCGCGCGAAGCCAGCGCCCCATTGTCACGCGCGCTTGCGTCGCGCGCCCCGCGTCGAAACTGCGGATGTAAATGCCGTACTCGCCGTTCCACGACGACGCGACGAATATGGAAATCGCTAACAGGACACTCACAACCGCGCCCGCGTATTTGCTAACTTGTCCCCAAGCGCGCACGCGTGGCTCCACAACCGCTGTCCACAAATCCACAAGCCCTGTGGAAAAAAGCAAGTAGAAGAACGGAAGCAACGGCGCGAAGAATCGCCCAACCGACCAATCACCGCCGACGTAGACGATGTACGCGGCGTAAGGAATAATGAGCGCGGCGAAGTAGGTTGTCCAAAATGACCGACGACCGACGACCAACGACCGCAACGCCGAAAGTACTGCGACGATTGACGGCAGTACGACAATCCAACTCAAGTGGACGCCGACGAACTGCGCGAGATGATGCCACCCGCGCTCAATCTGTGCAGCAGGACCCGATGCGGCGACTTTGGCGTGGAACGTGTTCGGCAGAAACGATTTGTAGTACCACCAGCGTCCCAGCCAGTACGGCGCGAAGATCGCACCAAACGCAAAAATGCGCGCCAGATCGCGCCAGGTGAGCAGCCGTCGCTCCGCGCAGACGCGCCACGCGGCTTGGTGCGCGACGGTGATCGCAAAAACGAACAGTCCTTCCGGACGCGTCATCGCCGCGAGCGCGAAAAAGATACCGCTATAGGGCAAGTCCGACGAAAGACGAAGGACGGAGGATGAAGGTTCGTTTTTCGTTTTTCGTCTCTCGTCTTGTTCTTTAACGTAAAGCGCCGCGCCGGCGAAAACCAAAAACGCGAACAGCGGCGTTTCCATCCCGCTGACCGACCACAGGACGAACGAGCCATCCACCGCGAGCAGGAACGCGGCATGCCAGCCCGCGCCGCGCGGCGCGCCGACGTTTTTCGCGAGCTGCACGACGAGCCACATCGTCGCGATGCCGAACAGCGCGCCGATCAACATGCTCGCGCGTCCAACGTCCACGCGCGCGGCTTCGAGCGGAATCGTCATCGTCGTCCACAAGAAATTCGTGAACCCTTCGACGCGCTCGCCAGGGTTGAACGCGAGTCCGTAGCCGCGCAGCGCGTTTTGCGCGTACCGAAACGAGATGTACGCGTCGTCCACCGCGTCGGTGCCAAGCGCGGTGTAGTAGAAGAGCGCGTGCGCGAGAAAAATAGTGAACAGTGAACAGTAAACAGTGAACAGTCGTGAGGATTTCATTCTTGATCGAGTAGTCCGGACATTTTCAAGATTTCGTCTGACCAGGCGCGCGCTTGTGCGGCGAGTTGGGCGCGTTGGGCGGGGTCGTGTTGCGCGTCGTTCCAAATCCGGTACCAACGCGTCAAGCCGCGCTGAATGTCTACGAGGCGCGCGGCGTCGTCGACGCGATCGGGTAGGAGATCGGGCGCGCTCCATTCCACGAACGCGCGACTTTCTTCGAGCATAGTTTCTACTGCGCGTATGTCAGGGATCTCAGCAAATGAGGAAACGCGCGCAATGTCGGTTGATAATCCACCCAATCGGATTGGGAGTGACTGCTTTAGATATCTCTCACGACGAGTTACTGGAATCATTCTTACGTTTCCTCAAACACATAGCGGACAATTTGTTCGATTTGTTTTCGCAAACCAGGATTCTGAATTACTTGCGTGCGATTGTTTTGACGCGGACGGATATTGATTAGCGCTTCGAATTCTACGGTCTTGGTGTTTGGTAACCAATTTGCGCCCCAGATATTTTCTTGCTGACTTCCATCTTTGAACAACTCTGTTTCGCAATCGGCATGCCACTCACCGCCACCGGCAACAACGTGACGCTTCACATCTACCGCAAGTTTGATCAGCGAACCATATTCCGCGAGCATGTCAGACACTTGTTCAGCCGTTGCGCGGTCACGCAAAATATGAATTTTCACAACAACCGCTCCTGTCCGGTGTCTGGATACTTGATTCCCAAGTGCTCGTACGCGCGACGCGTCGCGACGCGTCCGCGCGACGTGCGATCCAGAAAGCCGAGTTGCAAAAGGTACGGCTCGTACACGTCCATGATCGTGTCCGCTTCTTCGCTGATCGATGCGGCAATCGTCTCCAAGCCGACGGGACCGCCTTCAAATTTTTCGATGATCGTTCGCAGCACCTTGCGATCGATTTCGTCGAGTCCGAGCGCGTCCACCTCGAGCAACTTGAGCGCGTCTTGCGCGACGTGCGCGGTGATCGCGCCGTCCGCGCGCACCTGCGCGTAATCGCGCACGCGGCGCAGCAGCCGATTGGCGACGCGCGGCGTGCCGCGCGCGCGCGTCGCGATTTCCTTGACGCCGCTCTCGTCAATCGGGACGTTCAAGATTCCGGCGGAGCGATGCACGATCGTTTCCATCGCGGCTTGATCGTAATAATCGAGTCGGTAGATCGCGCCGAAGCGGTCGCGCAGCGGCGCGGACATCATCGCGTAGCGCGTCGTCGCGCCGATGAGCGTAAAGCGCGGCATTTTGAGTCGGATACTGCGCGCGCTCGGTCCCTTGCCGATGATGATGTCGAGTTGAAAATCTTCCATCGCGGGGTAGAGAACTTCTTCGACCGGACGCGCGAGGCGATGCACTTCGTCGATGAACAGCACGTCGCCGGCGCGCAAGTTCGTCAGAATCGCGGCGAGATCGCCGGGACGTTCAATCGCGGGACCCGACGTCGTTTTGATCGCGACGCTCATTTCGTTCGCGATGATGTTGGCAAGCGTCGTTTTGCCAAGCCCCGGCGGACCGTACAACAGAACGTGATCGATTGCCTCGCCGCGCGCCTTTGCCGCTTCGAGCAAGATCGCCAAGTTCTGTTTGATCTTGTCCTGCCCGATGTACTCGGCGAGCCGCTTGGGGCGCAGCGAGAGTTCGAACTTGCCTTCGTCGTCGCTTGTTTTGGGTGAGACGATGCGATCTGCCATTGTAACTCCAGTGTTCAGTAGTCAGTATTCAGTTTTCAGTGCCGCCCGTCTGAACACTGAATACTGGATACTGAATACTGTAGTGGCATTATACCAAAAATATCGCGAGTTGGAAAACCGCGCGGGCAGCCGGGTGTGCGTCACGTTTTTGGATGATGCGTAAGTCGGAGGAGATGCGATCATCGCGTCGCTTGATCGCAAACGAGAAAACGCGCGGCAGACGATTCTCCTGTCGCGCGTTTTGGGATAGCTTTTTGGTCATCGACGCATGCCTACTCGACGTGATGGGGATCCAATGCGTCGCGCAAACCATCACCGATGTAATTCACGGCGATGACCGTGAGGAAGATGAACAGACCCGGAAAGATCGCTGTCCACGCCGCATAATCCATCTCGGATTGCGCGTTCCGCAACATATTGCCCCACGTGGGCGTTGGTGGTTGCACGCCGAAACCGAGATAGCTCAACCCGGATTCCGTGATAATTGCCGCGCCGACCCGGAGGGTTGCTGCGACAATGATCGGACTGAGCGCGTTGGGCAGGATATGGCGAAGGATGATGCGCCAGTTGCGCGCGCCTGCCGCGCGGGCGGCTTGAATGTATTCCTGCTCCTTGATCGAAAGGAACGCGGCGCGCACGAGCCGCGAGACGCTCATCCATGAAGTTGCGCCAATGACGAGGACAATCGGTACAAAGCCACTGCTCAGAAATGGAATCACCCCGGCGCGGAGTAATTGCGTGAGCAGAATCGCGACGAAGAGCGTCGGCAGGGTCAGCATAATATCTGCCACGCGCATCAAGAGATTGTCAACCCCGCCGCCGTAAAAACCTGCCAACGCGCCCACGCTCGTGCCGATGACTACCGCGAGCAACATGGCGGTCAACCCGATGAGCAATGAAATGCGTCCGCCATCCATCGAACGGATAAAGACATCGCGTCCCAAGCCGTCGGTACCCATGGGATGTTGAAGTGAGGGCGCTTGATATTTCTCGACGACGCGCGTCTTGGTCGCATCATAGTTCGTAATGATCGGCACGGCAATCGCGCTGAAGATGAGCAAGGCAAGGACTGCGACGCCGGCGAGCGCGGGACGATGCTTGCGAAAATGTCGCCACGCAATCGAAAGGAGGGTATCGTACCGCGCTGAATTTTTTTGCCCCACATGCAGCGCGAGGGTCGGAGTGAGTTGTGCCATCAGTCGTACCGAATCCTTGGATCGAGAAATGCGTAAGCGATATCGGCAACTAGGTTAAAGACAACGATCAAAGTCGCACTCAACATGAGGATGCCCATCAGCACGGGATAGTCGCCGCGTTGAGCGTGATCGAAGAAAAGGCGTCCCATGCCGGGCCAAGAAAAAATCGTTTCCGTGAACACCGCCCCGTTGAAGAGATGTGGAACTTCGAGAGCGATGATCGTGACCAGCGGAATCGCGGCATTCTTCAGCGCGTGTTTGTAGGTCACGACGCGCTCGCTGAGACCTTTGCCGCGGGCGGTGCGAATGTAATCCATCTTGAGCACATCGAGCATACCCGCGCGCATGTAGCGGACGTGTTGGGGAAGTTGGACAACGGAGAGCATCGTCACCGGCAAAACGAGATGCCACAGACGGTCGACGAGCGGCGGCGGTGCGTCTGCGCCCAGGGTTGTCATTCCGCCGCCCGGGAAAAGGGGCAAGGGCGCGGCATGTGGAAAAAGCAAAGTCCCTGCCAATGGGTTCTGCATATTCACAGAGAAAACGATAATCAACAGAAGACCGAACCAAAAGACCGGGACGGAGTGTCCCATGAACGCGAGCGTTGTGGTGATGTGATCGAACCACGAGTATTGGCGTACGGCTGAGACAACACCAATTGGGATGGAGACAATCAGCGAGATCACAAACGCGATAATGGAAAGATTCAGCGTATTCGGGAGACGCTCGGCAATCTCGTCGAACACCGGGCGATGCGTCGTAAGCGACTCACCCCAGTCGCCGCGCAACGTCTGACTCAGCCATTTGAGGTACTTGACCGGCAATGGATCATTCAGACCGTACTGCTCGGCAAGCCGCTCCAGATCTTCCGGCGAAATGTCGGGATTGTTCTGATAAATGGCGAGCGGGTTATTAGGCGCGACCTGGATCAAGGCGAAGACGAGTACGCTGACGACGAACAGAACCGGGATCGCTTGCAGGAGGCGACGGATGATATAGGCGGTCATAGTGCAATAGTTCCAAGTGGTGCGATAGTGCGATAGTTGAAGAACAGACATCTATCGCACTATTGCACTATCGCACGAGCCAACTACTTGAGCCACCAGTTCGCGGCGTTCGCGCCAAAGTCCGGGTTTGAGGCGTTGTAGCCGATATAGTTCTGCAGTCGTTCTGAGTATCCGCTCGACGCGGAGCGATTGTAAAGGAAAATCACCGGCAGTTCGTTCGAAATCAATTGCGCGCTCTGGCAGTACAAATCGTGCCGCTGTTTGAGATCGAGAATGCCGCCGGCTTGTTCGATGGCTTTGTCGGCATCCTTGTTGACCCAGCGCGAATAATTTGCGCCGGCGCCCTTGTTCGCCGCCGTCGGCATCATCGCCGAATCATAGTATTGGTACATATGCGAGTGAGGATCGGCGATGTCGGGATTGGGCGAGAACTGAATGATGTCGAATTGACCGTGGCGGCGGAATGCACCACTCGCCCATGTGCCGAACAAGACATCGGACGGAACATTCTCGATGTACAACTCGACGCCGATTTGCTTGAGTTGATCGAGGATGATCTGTTGTGTATCTTCACGTAATTTGTCGCCGCTCGTCGTCTGATATTTCAAACGCAGTCGCGTTCCGTCCTTTGCGAATTTCGCGCCTTTCGCTACGCGGACACCATCCGCGCCGGGAACCCAGCCCGCATCGGTCAGCAATTGTTTCGCTTTGTCCAAACTAAATTCGCTCACTTTCAGCTCACACATCGCCCAGCCGGCATGTACATCCGAGGTTGCGACCGACGCTTTGCCGAAGAGAAGAGCGTCAATGATCTGTTGTTTGTTGATGGCATACTCGATCGCTTGACGCACGCGCAGATCGCCAAGGATGGGATGTGGATTGTTCACGGGATCCGGCGTCGCATCAATTTTCGGATCCGCGAGATTGAGGACAAGACGCTCGGAACTGGTCGATGCCTTGGAGACGTACTTGATGCCTGGCATCTTTTCGACAGTCGGGAGGACCGCTTCGCTCAAGTTCCACATTACCTCCACTTGACCGCTCTTGAGGAGATTCAGTCCAACGTCAACACTTGGGACGAATTTGACGATGATGCTATCGAGATACGGTTTGCCCGCTGTCGCGTCGCGATAATTCGCGTTGCGGACGAGGGTGATGTGATCGGCGCTCGCCCACTCTTGCAATTGAAAAGGACCGGTGCCAATGGGTTTGCGGTTGTATGCCCATTTTTGCATGTTCGCCGGATCGCCCGCGCTCTTGGGCATAATCGGGTTGCGGAAAAGTGCGAGATAGGGCGAATAGAGTTTCTTGAATTTGGCGACAGTCGTGTCGGGGTCGGCGCAGGTGATCGAATCTAAATCCGTCCAGCCGACGGTGGATGCCGCGCCGCTTTCTTTCGTCATGACTGCTTTCCAAGTAAAGACAACGTCGTCGCACGTAAACGCCGTGCCATCAGACCACTTGATGCCTTTCTTGTGCTTGAACGTAATCGTCAGCCCATCGGCAGAGACCCCGCCATTCTCTTTGGTCGGCAGTGCTTCGGACAGTTGGGGCATGAAATTCCCATCGGGGTCTAACGTGACCAGTCCTTCAAGAGACATCGCATTGATGCTCCACATCGCCGACGTGGTGCCGATATAGTGATTGAGTGTCGGGGGTTCCTGGCTGTACGCGATAGTGACTGTCCCGCCGCGCCTGGGCGTTGTTGCCGACTGGGTCGCGGCAGTCGCCGGCGCGGTTGTTGCTCCTACCGCCTTCGTCGGCGCACTCGGGGCAGTGACTTGGGTTGGCGCACTTGTCGCTGCCGGCGCTTGGGTTGGCGCGGCGGGCGCGCACGCGACGCCAATCATGACGATTAACCCCACGCCAAGCAACACGCGAATGGATTTGGACAACATCGTTTTCCTCCTAGAGATTTTTTATTTCCGCACCGTTGCGGCAAACTCTGATTTAACTTCCTGCATCAAGTTGTCGTCGCACAGCAAATCGATGGTCGTCATCGCCAACCCTTTTGCCGCGTTCAACATTCCGAGGTGACCCTCCGCCGAGATCGCGGCTTGGCGAAACGCGGCGGTATGTCCGCCGGTGCCTTCGGGTGCGATAGCAATGTAAGGATGCAAGGAGGGTACGCTGTGGCTCACATCTCCATGATCGGTTGACCCCATCCGTTCGTTTGGACGCGCTTCGTAGACTTCAATGCCAAGCGCGCGCCAGTTGTCGGCAAACGCGCGTCCCATCGCGCGATTGGGAATCATATCGGCAAGACCGTCGTCTACAGTGTGCTTCAGTTCCGCGCCGGTTGCGAACGCGCCCGCCTGGGCGCACTGGATGACGTGTTGCGTAATTTCTTCAAGGTACGAATTGCTCGCGGCACGCAGACTAAACTTGGCGGCGGCATATTCGGGAATGATGTTGATGGCTGCGCCGCCGTGCGTAATGATGCCATGAATCCGCGCATCCGCTTTCAAATGCAAACGCAGCGCATTGACGTTGTGGAATGCCGCCAGCAATGCTTCGAGCGCACTGATGCCATCTTCGGGTGCGGCGGCGGCATGGGCTGCCTTGCCAAAGAATTCGAGCGTCAGACGCACGGTCGCGAGTGAACCGCGCGTGACCATCGTGCGCGAAGAAGGATGCACCAGCATCGTCGCATCCAGTCCATCGAATGCTCCTTGCTTGAGCAGATGAATTTTGCCGCTGCCGCCTTCTTCGGCGGGCGTGCCAATGATGAGCACTTTGCCGGGTAATTCATTCATCAAACCATGTAAGGCGATTTCCGCGCCAATGGCGGCAGCGCAAATGATATTGTGACCACACGCGTGACCTAACTCCGGCAACGCATCATATTCTGCGAGAAGCGCAATCGTCGGACCAGTTAGTTTTCCACACACCTCGGCGCGAAAAGCAGTGGCGAGTCCGCCGATTCCGCGCTGCACTTGGATTCCCTGCTTTTCCAGCGCATCACAGAGGAGTGCCATCGACTTTTGTTCCTGGAAGGCGAGTTCAGGATTGGCATGGATTGTCTCACTCAGTTGAATGAGCGCGCGACTATGCGTATCAATCGTTTCAATGGCTTGCCGCTTTAAGATTGCGGTATTTGGCATCGAGTCTCCAGCTTCACATGTCCACCACTTGGGCGGCACGGGTATGCGCCTTGAGCGCATTGCGACTGTGTTCCTGCGCAAGCTGCTCTGCGCGAGGCGCATCATGTGCGGCAATGGCTTCGTAGATCGCGCGATGTTCGGCAATCGCCGGCGCAAATCGCTCCGGGTCGGTGAACTCGTACAGCGGCATTGCGCCTGAATTGAGACGGATCAAATTCTGCAAGCGCCGATTTTTGGAGGCGAGTTCAATCGCGCGGTGGAATTGCGCGCTCGCTTGCGACAGTCCCTCGGCATCTCCCGCGTCACGCGCCCGTTCCATCCGTGCAATGGATTGTTCCATCAGAGAAATTTCCGTTGCGCTCGCGTGTTGCGCGGCACATCGCGCAACCAGCCCAAGCAGAACCTCACGAATCTCATAGATTTCCACAATCTCATTCAGCGAGAGGACAGGGATGACAAAACCACGGCGCGGCGATTTTTGGAGCAAGAACTCCATCTCTAATCTTTGCAGCGCTTCACGAATGGGTGTCCGGCTGATGTGGAGCACGGTTTCGAGATCGAGTTCGGTCAAATGCGTACCGGAAATCACCAGTCCGTTGCGAATGGCTTCACGGATGGTCCAGTAAACGATGTCGACATTGGTGCCGCGGTAGGAGTTCTTCCGATACAATCCCAGCAATTGGTCAGCCACTTGCGCTAGACCCGATCCCGGTGCGGCGAGTCCTTCGCGGTTCGACTTGTTGACGCGGCGCGGCTTGCTATCTTTTTGCATTCGGCGTGGCATAGGCATTCTATACTCCAGCGGCGAGTCCCTCGTTAAATGGAATTGACGAGTTAATTATACAGCGAATTCATCAGTATGTCAAGGTATACTTTTGTATACACAGAAGATCCAAAATAAGGCGGGCGCACTGGAGACCACGGAGACGAGGACGATGGGCGCGCGTTACAAAACGTTCAATCGGAGTGATCCCAGAAGTTGATCGCCAAGCCGCGCGGATCGAGCGCGGTCTGAAATTCGCGCAACTCGTCCGCGTTCAATTCGCCCCACAGCACAATCGTTTTGTGGCGCGCTTGAATTGCGCGGCAAGTTGCCAGAAACGCTTCTTTCTCCCAGACGCCGGTCTCGCGATCCAAATGAATTTCGATGCCGCCGAGTTCCGGAATCGCGATGAGCGATGCGACGTGGCGCAAGCTGGCGGCGTGCGTATGGACGATGGAATAGGGAAATGCCTGCAAAACTTTGCGATCCGCGTCCAAAAAACGTTCGGCGTACATCTTGGGTGAGAAAAGACTCGACGCGTCGAGCTGATAATCGATGATCGGTTCGGGCGCGTAGACGCGCCACGCCGAAACATACCCCGCGTTCCAGCGCTGGCGCAATTCCAAGCCGCGGCGCGCCACGGCGATCCAAGTGTCGGCGAACTTGTCTGCGAGGACGCGCAATGCGTCAGGGAAATCGTAGACGAGGGTACACAGCGCGGCTTCCCCAAAATATGCTGCGAGCATATCTACGACGCCGCGCATGTGCCATTGCCGCACCGCCAGTTGATCGCGCGCGCACTCGCCCGCGCGCTCTAGCACGCGAACCATCAACGCAAACCATTTCGAAGCGAAGATAGCGTCCGTCGAAAAATTCTGCGCGGCTTGACGCAGATCGACGTTTGGACTTTTGGCGACGCAGCCAAATGCCGACGCGTGGATCGAACAACCGATCACGGCTTCCATCCACGCGGTCGGGAAAATATTGCCGACCGATTCGATCATGTCGCCTTGCGCCCAATCGGGCAGCGGGCGATCCACGCCTAGCAAGCGATCAATGTCCACATCGTCCGGCGTGATCGCGGTCGGTTCGGTGATCGCGCGTCCGCGCAGCGGGTACGGCTTGCCGCCCCAGTAGGGTTGCGGCATTTTCGCGACGAGCGCGGTCGAGTTCGCGCGTCGCCAAAATGCGCGGTGCCGCTCTAGAATGGCGCGCGGGTCGGACGCGTTTCCATCGCGGTCTTCATTCCAAGTACCTGGCTTCATCGAATTGCTCCTTGGTTGATCATGTTGTCGAAAGAATACTCTCCTTTCGATTTTTTGACAATTTAACTGCTCACGGTAACACCCCATCATAGGGTGGAGTGAGGGCGCATAATGCGGTAGAATTCGGT
>DYJA01000041.1 GCA_020723345.1 Candidatus Aquidulcis sp.
GGCGGCGGCTCGCCGGAAGCGGAACGGCTCGCGATTTATCGGAGTTATGATTTGGAAACGCGCGAAGAGTTGGCGAAGAAAGCGGCGGGGATTACAACGTGAGGTGTGATGCGTGAAAAGTGTGTGGCGTGTATTGTGTTGCACATTCACCGCGCCTCTATCAGACACGCAAGGAGAAAATGTAATGACTCGATTGACCCGGCGCGAATTCTTGAAATTATACGGAACATCGTCTATCGGCTTGGCTCTTGTGGCTTGTGGTGTTACTCCTGCACCAACAGCAACGCCTGCGCCAGCGAGTACATCGATACCAACAGCGACGGCGACACTAACACGCACGCCTACCCAAAGGAGTACGGCGACGGCAACCGCGACAGTAACAGCAACGCCAACTTCTGCGATCAGTGTTGCAATTTGGGCAAGTGATGCAAAAGGAAGAGTCAATCCACAAGTAATGTATCCGTACGTCGGTGCAGTTAACAACAAACATCGGCAAACGATTGATTTGATGATGGGAGGTTTGCGCTTGGCAGTGATTAATGATCAAGACTTGATCAAGTTGAATGATGAGGCGCAGAAAGATTTAAGAACAAAATTGGTTGTGCAACTGGCTCGGAATGAAACATTGCAGAGCCAACTGGTAAACGCGCGCAGGAATCTAACCCAAGTGAATCCATCCGAAACCAATGTCACCCTGATTTTGGAAGGAGGAAAACTGGCACAGGCGG
The DNA here is from genome assembly GCA_020723345.1 of Candidatus Aquidulcis sp. GTDB lineage: Bacteria > Chloroflexota > Anaerolineae > UBA4142 > UBA4142 > VGOB01. The sequence continues at coordinate 729 of DYJA01000041.1, forward strand.
TAGCCGAATTGGAGACGCAGAAAAAGCGATTTGCGGTTGAGGCTGACGGGCGTCTGGTAGGAATTTCGCGAACCAATTTATTACCTCGTCTCGCCTTTAGCGATAAGGGAGAAATGATTAGGAGCGATTTAAGAAACGATGATCTGAATAGAAAAGTCAGCCTTAACGGCTTCGTGACAATTAGTCCGATTGATGCATATCAACAATGGCCCATCGACAAAACTTTCGGTAATATCCTGATTGCAAAGAGATTGGGAGCGAATGTTATACGCTTGAACATTATTCCTCAACTAGCTTTAGATAAAATCGAAACAACCGCGAGAATTGTTGAAGAAGCTGAGAGAAACGGTATGTATATTATCCTGTCTCCTGCTTCAAAATACATCGGCACAGATTTCAATGATATAAAAAAAACCCCTTATGGGAATGGCATGCCAGATGATGAAATCGTCGGCACGGTCACCCAATTGGCAGAAAAACTTGATCCTTATGATAATGTCATTTTGGATACATGGACAGAAATCGGAGGGGAATGGGGCAGAGATGCCCAATTACACGGCGTCCTGACGAGGATGATTAGTAGTATACGAGCTGTTAATAAACATGCGATCATAGCAGTGCCATCATGCCGAGCCTCGATGGATTTTCGCTACTATGTTGATCATCCTATCAATGATCCTTGCGTGATATATGGGATAAACGATGATCCCTACCAGCCCTTCGACAACCCAGGCAAGGAGGAAAATGTACGAAACTTGTGGACCCCATTAATTCCAGCCCAAAGGCCAATTCTGATTCGAGAAAGCGCTTTTCCGTATCCAAATGATGAGCAACGGAAAAGAGAACCAGTATGGATATCACAGTCACTGCAATTTACGCTTGATTATCCATATCAAGTACACTTTACCGGCTTTTTGCTCGCCGGAGAAGGATGGAAAAATGACATCGTTGCCACCGAGAGGACGGCCAATGCTCTTAATGCTATCAAATTACCCAAAGACCTTGCCCCTGATTTACAAGACATCTACCTGACTCCGCGGGGTTACCCAATGGCAGAGAAGTACAAAAAAAATCCTCCGACGCAATTCGATAAGTGAGATACCCCAAATGAGCCAAAATAAATCACCACTTGGTATTGCAAATCACTACCTCGCCAAACCAAAATCTGGAAAAGGTAAAGCCGTCCTTGTCCTGCACGCGTGGTGGGGCTTGAATCCGTTCATCAAGAAATTCGGCGTCAACGAATTGCTTCGCGCAACGAATAAACGAATGACACTCGCGCGCGGATTCGTTTATTCGTTCCTAATTCGTTGACGCGGTCGTCATTGTCACGAGGAGGAGCTATGGAAGGTATTCAGTACGTCACCAATGACAAAGGCAAACGAGTTGCCGTAATGATTGACCTGAAAAAATACGGCGAACTCTGGGAAGATTTCTACGACAGTCTGACTGCCCGTTTACGAGCAAAGGAACCGCGAGAGACGCTGGAATCGGTCAAGAAGCATCTCCGTAAACAGGGTAAACTCGGTGGCTGATTACGCCGTTACCTTTGCCCGCTCGGCGCGCAAGGAATTGGAATCATTTGACGCGCATATCGTCAACCGTATCGTTCCCAAGATTGAGGCGTTGGCGAGAGAGCCGCGTCCTGCCGGTTGTCGCAAATTGCAAGTCGAGAAAAACCTCTGGCGGATTCGCGTCGGCAATTATCGCGTGGTGTACGCCATCTACGACGATGAAGGGCGAGTTGATATTGTTGCAGTTCGGCATCGCAGCAAAGCATACGAATGAGTGTGACGAAATGAGCCAAACCAAATCCCACTCCACCATCGCGCCCCGCTACCTCGCCAAGCCAGGAACTGGAACAGCCAAAGGCGTTCTGGTTCTGCACGCGTGGTGGGGCTTGAATCCGTTCATCAAAAAATTCTGCGACCGGCTGGCGAAAGAAGGATTCATCGCGCTCGCGCCGGATCTGTATCACGGCGCGGTTGCGTCAACCATCGCGGAAGCAAAGAAACTGCGCGGCACGCTCAAGCGCGAGATCGTCGCCGATGAAATCGCGCAAGCCGCCGCGCATCTGCGCGCGCTGTGCGGAAACAAGCGCGCGATTGGCGTCGTCGGATTTTCGCTGGGCGGCTATTGGGCGCTCTGGTTCGCGGAGCAGAAAACGAGCGCGGTCGCCGCAACCGTCGCGTTCTACGCGTCACGCAACGGCGATTATCGCGACAGCCCATCCGCGTTCCAGTTCCATCTCGCCGAGCGCGACGATTACGTGGCGGCGTCGGGCGTCAAGAAACTGGAAAAGCAACTCAGCGCGGCGGGCAAGGACGCAGAATTTTTCACCTACCCAGGTACGTCGCATTGGTTCTTCGAGAGTGATCGCGCGGATGCTTACAACGCGCGCGCGGCAAAACTAGCGTGGAGTAGAACAGTCGCGTTTCTCAAAGAACACGTCAAGTGTGATTGACGCATTGGTGGGTGCAGAGGATGACGAATGAAAACGACGGACTATTTTGATACCAGCGTTGTGGCTCGCCGCCCTGACATCAAAACGGAATGGATTGAGCAAGTGTTGAGCAATCCAATTCGCATGGTCACTCAAGCCAATGGACGTATTCGTCGGTGGGCGTTTATCGCGCAAGTTGGAAAATATTTGCGGGTTGTAACCGAATCTGACGGTGAGACGGTGCATAATGCGTTTTTCGACCGTCGTTTCAAACCATGAAGGAGGCAGACATGCTTTTTGAATATCACCCAGATAGCGACATGCTCTACATTAAACTTGCTGACGGAGCAAGTACCGAGTCTGAAGAAATCGCGCCAGGCGTCGTGCTGGACTTTGACGCCAGCAATCGCGTTCTTGGCGTCGAGATCGAAGATGCCAGCAAGTTCATCGACCTATCGCGGTTGGAGTTACGGGCTTTGCCTATCGCCGATTTGATCCTCCGCGAAAGAATTCCTGCCGGGGCATGACATCCAATCTCTAATCTCCAATCTCTAATCATGTTAATCGCCAAAGTTATCGGCACCGTTGTTTCCACAGTGAAACATCCGGTATACCAAAACCAAAAAATCATGCTCGTGCAGCCGCTGCATCTGCCCGGCGATAAACCGGACGACGCATTCGTCGCGGTGGACCTTTCGCAGTCCGGTGTCGGCGACATCGTGTTGGTCTGCCAAGAAGGCGGATCGACGCGCCAAATTCTCGGCGTGAAAGATCAGCCGGTGCGGTCGTCGATTGTGGGCGTGATTGATTCGGTGAACATGAGAGGGGAGAAGACGGCGTAGAAAGCATAAGGAGGCGAAGAGGGCGAAGACGGTGAAGAAGGCGAGAGGGCGCGCGAGCCGCACTGCCTTCTGTGCCCTCTCTGCCTTCTTTGCTCTCTTATGCCCTCTCAAGCCATCTTCCCCTTCTGGAGGTTCCTATGGCTGAACTCAGCGAACGCGACGTAACCAACATCGTCCAATATGTTTTGGCGGAATTGAAAGAGCGACGACCGGACGCGCCCGCGGCTACCGGTTTGTTTCCCGACGTGAACGGCGCAGTCGCGGCGGCGCAGCGCGCGCAAAAAATGTGGATCGCGCTGCCGCTGGAGAAGCGCAAAGAGATCATCGCGCACGTGCGCGAGCGTCTGCGCGAGAACGCGCAAGTGTTGTCGTGGGCGGCGTGGCGCGAGACCGGCTTGGGGCGGTACGAAGACAAGATCGAAAAGAACTTGCTCGTCATCAACAAAACGCCGGGGATCGAAGACCTGGAGCCGATTGCGTGGAGCGGCGACCGCGGCTTGACCTTGCTCGAGCGCGCGCCCTTCGGCGTCATCGGTTCGATTACGCCGGTGACGAATCCGACCGCGACGGTGATCAACAATTCGATTGCGATGATCGCGGGCGGCAACGGCGTCGTCTTCAATCCGCACCCGAGCGCGAAGGAATGTTCCGGGCGCGCGGTTGCGATCATCAATCAAGCCATCGTCGAAGCAGGCGGTCCCGCGAATCTTGTTTGTGGAATCGCCGAACCGACGATTGAGAGCGCGCAGGAATTGATGAAGCATCCCGGCACGCAACTCACGCTCGTCACCGGCGGCGAAGCGGTCGTCCACGTCGCGATGCAGTCGGGCAAGCGTGCGATTTGCGCGGGTCCCGGCAATCCGCCCATCGTCGTCGACGAGACCGCCGATCTTGACGAAGCCGCGCGCGACATCATCAAGGGCGTCTCGTTCGACAACAACATTATTTGCACCGACGAAAAAAATCTGATCGTCGTGGACGCAATTGCCGACCGGCTGCTTGCCGCGCTGCGCGGGTTGGGCTGCCACATCTTGACCCAGGACGAATTGACGCGACTTGAAAAAGTGATTTTCGCAGAACCGATGAAACCCGGCAAGCAAACCGGCTTGAACAAGAAAATGATTGGGCAGAATCCAGCGGTGATTCTCAAAGAAATCGGGATCACCGTTGGCGACGAAGTGCGGCTCGCGATTGCGGAGGTGCCGCGCGAACACACGCTCGTTTGGACGGAGCAGATGATGCCGATTCTGCCGTTCGTGCGCGTGCCGCACGCCGACGACGCGATTGATTTCGCGATTGCGGTCGAAGGCGGACGGCGGCACACCGCGGTCATTTATTCCAAGCATCTCGATCATTTGAGTCGCATGGCGAAAGAGATCAACGTTTCGATCTTTGTCAAGAACGGACCCTGTCTCGCGGGACTGGGCTACGGCGGCGAAGGGTTCACTTCGTTTTCGATTGCCGGTTACACCGGCGAAGGCATGACGCGTCCGAAAACGTTTACGCGTGAACGGCGGTGCGTTTTGGTCGATGCTTTTAGGATTGTGTAACGTATGACTTTACATTTGGATTATCCCTGGCTCGCGCATTTGATCGCGTTGGCGGTCTATGTCGACTTGATTGCATTCTTCGTGTGGCAGCATCGCTGGCGCGAGACGTTGGATCGGCGTTTGTTGCTCTACGTCGGACTGGCGGCGTTCAGCAGTCTCATGTTGATCGCGTCGTACGGCCGAGGCGCGTTCGGCGAAATCGGCGAATTGTTCTTTCGCCTGTTCGTGTACACGCAAGCCGCGCTGCCGATATTTTTCTACGCGTTCGCGCGCGCGTTTATTCGTTTGGAACGCAAGCCGTACGGATTCATCGGCGGCGCGTTGTTGTTGGCGGTATTGATTGCCATTGACGTGAGTCAATTTTCGTTCGACCTCGATTCCGGTTCCATTTCGACGGAGACGCTCGCTTTGCTCGTGCGCGCGATCATGTGGTTGATCTACAACGGGTTTGTCGCGTTATTTAGTCAGCGCGAGTATCACCGGATGCGTAGTCCGATGCACCGCAATCGACTGTCGTACCTCGTGCTCGCGTCGCCGTTCATCTTTGCCGATGGCGCGTTGAGTATGCTGTTCGGTCAACCGGTGTTGCCGCTCGCGGTCGCGCTGCAAATGGCGGGGATATTGGTGATCGCGTACGCGACGTTTCAGCACGCGTTGGTGGATTTGCGAACGTTGTTGCGGCGTGTGGTTTACCTGGGCGTGACGACGACATTCGCCTTGCTCCTTTATTTCCTCGCGGTCGGCGTCGCGTTGTTCGCGTTCCACGACGCGGATTCAACTCAGATGATCGTCGGCGCGATTGTGGTTGCCGCGGCGTTGACATTGATTTACCAACCTCTGCGCGGCTGGTTCGCGCGCCAAGTCCAGACATTGGTATTCAATCAACGATACAATGTACAGGCGGTGGTGCAGGATTTCAGCCAACGCCTCGGCGCGCGGATCGATCTCGCGGAACTGACGCGCGAAGGCAGATCGCTGTTGGAAAAAGTGATGGGCGCGCGCGCGGTCACTTTGGCGTTGGTCAGCCGGGCGGCGCAGGTGTACACGATCCGCCCTGTGCTCGCGCCGACGGACGTTCCGCCGGAGATTCGCTTGGACGCGCAGTCGTCGCTCGCGCTCGCGCTGGCGCGCGCTCAGCCGGTTTTGCAGTACGATGTGGATCGTCTGCCGCAGTATGCTGATGTGTCTGCGGAAACGCGCGCGGCGCTCCAGCGCTTGCACGGCGAGGTGTACGTGCCCATCGTCAGCAGCGGCGCGCTGATTGGCGTTTGGATTATCGGACCGCGCATTTCGGGCGATCAGTACACGGACGCCGACCTGATTTTGCTGGGCACGCTCGCCGATCAGAGCGCGGTCGCGCTGGAGAACGCGCGCCTCCTCGCCGACCTGCGCGATCAGATGGTGCAGATGCGCGCGATGCGCGATTATCTCGATTCGACGCTGGCGAGCATCGCGACCGGCGTGTTGACGCTGGATCGCGCGAACAAGATCATCAGTTTCAATCGCGCGGCGGAAGAAATTTTTCATGTGCCCGCGCCCAAAGCGTTGGGGCAAGTTTACGATCAAGTCTTGCCGCCTTTGGAAGGCGCGCAATTGCCGATGCTTCTTTCGCGTGTGTGGATGCACAACACGCAGCACGTTGTGCGCGATGTCGTGACCCAGGTCGCCGGACGCGGCGCGGTGCATTTGACGCTGCAACTTTCGGCGATGCGGCGCGGCGACGAGACCGTCGGCATCGCGATGGTCGTCGAAGATCTCACCGACCAAGCGCGGCTCGAAATGGAGCGCCGCGCGCAAGAGCAAGAGACGCAGCGCGTCCGCGCGACGTTCGAGCATTACGTCGCGCCGACCGTCGTGGAAGGATTGCTCGCCGATCCGCGCCGCGTCGCGCTCGGCGGCGAACGCCAACTGGTCACGGTTTTGTTCGCGGACATGCACGGCTTTACCACACTCTCCGAGCAAGTGCCGCCTGAGGAATTGATCAAAATTCTCAACGTTTATCTGTCGCTCGCGGCAAGAACGATTCTCAAGTACGAAGGCACGCTCGATAAATTCATGGGTGACGGCGCGATGGCGATGTTCAACGCGCCGCTGCCGCAAGCGGATCACGCGTGGCGCGCGGCGTGCGCGGCGTTGACGCTTCAGCGCGAGGTCGCCGCGATTGCGCCCAAATTGCCTTTGTCACAGCGATTGTGTTTTCGCATCGGCTTGCACACCGGCGAAGCGGTCGTCGGAAATATCGGCACGCGCGAGTTGATGAATTACACGGCGATTGGCGATACGGTGAACGTCGCCAAGCGGCTGCAGGAAAACGCCGAGGACAATCAAATTCTGATTTCGCGCCCGACGTTTGGCTTGATCGAAACCCGGGTTGCGGCGCGCCTGGTCGATACGCTCATGGTGAAAGGACGCGCGACGCCGGTCGAAGTGTTTGAGTTGACGGGAGTGCGAAGGTAGGGCGGTGAACAGTGAACAGTGAACGGTGAACGGTGAACAGTCAACAGTCAACAGTTCACTGTTCACTGTTGACTGTTCACTCGGGAAGCGGGCATGGACACGCGAAAATTTCCCGATGGTTTTCTCTGGGGCGCTGCGACTGCCGCGCATCAAGTCGAAGGCGGAAACGACAACAACGATTGGTGGGCGTGGGAGCAAACGCCGGGTCACATCAAACGCGGCGATCAATCGGGTGTGGCGTGCGATTGGTGGCGCGGCGAACGGTACCGCGGAGATTTCGATCTCGCGTGCGCGCTGCATCAAAACGCGCATCGCCTCTCCGTCGAATGGAGCCGCATCGAGCCGCGTGAAGGCGAGTGGAACGCGGACGCCATCGCGTTTTATCGCCGCGTGCTGACCGCGCTACGCGAACGCGGGATGGCGCCGCTCGTCACGCTTCATCATTTCGCGAATCCACTGTGGCTGCGCGCGCGCGGCGCGTGGGAGACGCAAGCGATTGTGCCGTTGTTCGAGCGTTTCGCCGCGCGCGTCGTGCAGGAACTGGGCGACCTGTGCGATTTCTGGATCACGTTCAACGAACCGATGGTGTACGCGTACACCGGATACGTCAACGCCAAATGGGTCCCCGGCAAAAGCGATTTCGCTTTGGCGATGCGCGTGCTGATGAATGTGTTGCGCGGACACGCGGTGGCATATCACGCGATCCATCGTGTCCAGCCACAAGCGCGCGTCGGACTGGCGCACAACATTCTCGCGTTCAAGCCCGCGGATCCAGAGTCATGGCTGAATCGCGTGATCGTGCGCTTGCAGGATTACGCGTACAATCGCGCGTTTCTGTTGACGCTGCAAGATGGTCGCGTTCGTTTTCCGATGGGCATTGGTGGGCGCGTGCCGGAAGCGATGGGCACGCAAGATTTCCTCGGCTTGAACTTTTATTTTTCGCGACGCGTCGTCGTCGATTTCTCGCAGCCCGGTTCACTCTTTGGTCGGACGTTGCCCGCGCAACCCTGGGGCGTGCCGTACGACGACGAGTTGCTCGAATGGTTCGGCAAAGGCGACATCGATCCTGCAAGTTTTTATCGCACGGTGAAATGGCTCGCCGAGTACGGCAAAGGCGCGCCGATTTACATCACGGAAAACGGCGTGCCCGATCGCTATGACGAATTGCGCCCGCGTTATCTCGTCACGTATCTTGCCGCGCTCCAGCGCGCGATTGCCGAAGGCGCGCCGGTCAAAGGTTATTTTCACTGGACGCTCGTCGATAATTTCGAATGGGCAGAGGGTTACACTTTGCCTTTTGGTTTGATTGCGAACGATCGCGCGACGCAGACGCGCACACCCAAACCAAGCGCGGCGCTCTACGCGCGGATCGCGCGCGAGAACGGAATTGCGAGCGAGTTGATTGAAAAGTATGGACACGCGAACTGAAAACGATCTTCGCCAACGCATTGTCGAAATCGGCAAATTGATGCGCCAGAAAAATTTCGTCGCAGCGGGCGACGGAAATATTTCCGCGCGCCTGGATCGCGATCGCTTGCTCGTCACGCCGAGCGGTTTTAGCAAAGGATTTCTCGATCCCGAACAATTGATCGTCGTCGACCTGCAAGGCGAAAAAACCGCGCCGCAGTTTGGCAAGTGGCGCGATCTCAAACCGTCGTCCGAGATCCGACTTCACCTCGAATGTTATCGCCAGCGCGCCGACGTGCGCGCGGTGATTCACGCGCATCCGCCGCACGCGATTGCGTGTACGCTCGCGGGCGTTTCGCTCGCGAAATGCGTTTTGCCCGAAGTGGTGTACGATCTCGGCACGATTCCGACCGCACCGTACGCCACGCCGACGAGCGCGGAAGGACCGCTCGCGGTGCGCGAACTGATCGCCAAGTACGACGCGCTGATGCTGGATCGGCACGGTTCGGTGACGGTTGGCGCGGATCTGTGGGAAGCGTACATGCGGCTCGAACGCGTCGAACATTCCGCGCAGGTGACGCTTGCCGCGCAGCAGGCGTTGGGCAAGCCGGTCTCCGCGCTTTCCGACGATGCGATTTCCAAACTTGCCGCGCTGCGCCGCGACATTTTCGCGCAGCGCAACCGCGATGTCTGCGCCGAGTGCAACGCGTGTCCCGCGAGCGAACGCCATCCGTCGCGTCAACGCGTCAGCGCGTCGCCCGATTTGGCGCGGCTCGAAATGCTGATCGAATCCGAGGTTCGTCGCGCAATGAAGTAGGACGCGGACAAACGCGGATGAACGCGGAAAATCATAAATCTGAAATCTGAAATCGAAAATGGTAGTTGGAGTCTGCACGCTCGAACTGGATATTCCCGCGAGCCAATCGCTCAAAGACAAGCGCCACGTCGTCAAGTCGGTGATCGCGCGCGTGCGCCAATCGTTCAATGTTTCGGTTGCCGAAGTGGATTCGCTCGACGCGTGGCAGCGCGCGACCATCGGTATCGTTTGCGTGTCGGCAGACGCGGAGTACGCGCACGGCTTGCTCGAAAAAGTGATCGACAACATCGAGCGCAGTCGGTTGGACGCGGTGATTGCGGATTACAGCATCGAGATGTGGTAAAGACGCGAAAGAAACGCGAAAGGCGCGCGAAAGGAGACGACGCAATGTCTCAACCACAAAGAGTTGCGCGACATCAATTCGAGTCACTTTCGTACAAAGTGATCGCAGCGTGCATTGATGTACAGCGACAATTGGGAACACATTGCAAAGAAACCGATTATCAGCGCGCGCTGGAAATTGCGTTACCCAAGTACGGTGTTCAATTCGAGCGTGAAGTTGTCGTGCCAATTTTCTATGATGGCGTTCTGGTCACAGATCGTCGCGTTGATTTTGTCTGCTGGGATGACCACAATCGTCTCTTGTTGGAAACCAAGGCAGAATTAACGATTCGTCCATCGGACGTAAAGCAATCTTTGTTATTTGTGACCAAGAGCAACGAAAAACTCTGTCTGCTGGTCAACTTTGGTCAGAAGCCAATTCGCCCACGCCGTTTTGTCAACACAGTCGCAGCGCATTCCCCGCGTTGATCGATCCCCATTCTTTCGCGTCTTTTCGCGCTCCTTTCGTGTTCCTTTCGCGTTTCTTTCGTGTCACGTTTGCCAATCTACTAACTTGATGCTAAAATAGCGCACGTTGTAAAGTTTGCGCGTCAAGGAAACGAATGTTGAAATCGGCTCGCTTTTGGATCGGACTTGGCATCAGCGCGGTCTGTTTGTATTTTGCGTTTCAGGGAATTCAGTTCGACAAATTGCTCGACGCGTTGATCGGAATTGATTGGATGTGGATGCTGGTCGCCGCGTTCTTCTTTTTTGTTAGTTATGCCGGACGCGTTTTCCGCTGGCAGTTGTTGTTTTATCCGCAAAAACCGCGCTGGGATAAAACCTTTTACGCGCTCAACATCGGCTATTTTCTGAGCAACCTTTTGCCCGCGCGCTTGGGCGACATTATCCGCGCGTACCTGATCGGCGACATCGAAAACGTGGGCAAAGCGCGCGCGCTTTCTACCGTCGTCGTCGAGCGGCTGAGCGACGGCTTGACCGTCGTGTTGCTGCTCGCGGTGACCGCGCTCTTCGTGCCGAACATTCCGATGGAAGCGCGGCAAGGCGCGATCGGCGTCGCGGCGACGGGAATTGGCGGCGTCGCGTTTTTGTTGGTCTTGTCATTTCAGAAAGAGCGCGGGATGAATTTGCTGCGTCGATTGACCGCGCCGATTCCGTTCTTGCAAAATCCAAAACTGTGGGGCGCGCTCGAATCGCTGATCGACGGTTTCGCGATTTTGCGTTCGCCGCGCGAAATTTTTGGCGTCGCGCTCTGGTCGGTTTTTGTGTGGCTCACCGGCGGCGTGATTTACTGGGTCACGATGCGCGCGATGAATTTGGATCTGGCGGTTGCCGCCGCGTTTCTCGTGATGCTGGTCACGTCGCTCGTCGTCGTCGTTCCCTCGTCGCCGGGTTACATTGGCGTGTTTCACTATGCCGCGCAGTTGACGTTGATGAGTGTGTTCGGCGTGGAAAAATCTGCCGCGCTCAGTTACGCCATCGTCGTCCACGCGTTCAGTTACCTTTTGTTGATTGTGCTGGGCGTTTTTTCGATGTGGCACGAAGGTTTGAGTTATCAAAAGTTGCAGACGATTCAGCAAGGCAATCAGGCGATTGGGCAATCGGGCAATCAGTGATCAGGCAATCGGGCAACTGGTTACTGATTGACTACTTCAAATCGGTGGAGATGTGTGAATAAAATCCTCGTCACCGGCGGCTGCGGTTTCATCGGTTGTAATTGGGTGGATCGATTGTTGGCGCGCGGACAGCGCGTCGTCGCGTTCGATAATTTGTCGCGGCGCGGTTCGGAAAAGAACGCGGCATGGCTGCGCGGCAAGTACGGCTCCAAGTTTGAATTGATTCGCGCCGACATTCGCGACGCGCGCGCGATTACCGACGCGGCGCGCGACGTGGACGCGATTTACCATTTCGCCGCGCAGGTCACCGTCACGACATCGGTCACCGATCCGCGCGAAGATTTCGAGATCAACGCGCTCGGCACGTTCAACGTGCTGGAAGCCGCGCGCGCGTCGGGACGCAATCCGTTTTTTCTCTACGCTTCGACGAACAAGGTGTACGGCGGAATGGACGACGTTGCCGCCGTCGAAAAAGCGACGCGCTACGAATTTCGCGATTTGCGCGGCGGCGTATCGGAAGCGCAGCCGCTCGATTTCCATTCGCCGTACGGATGCAGCAAGGGCGCGGCAGATCAATACGTGCGCGACTATTTTCGCATCTACAGTTTGCCGACGGTTGTCTTTCGCCAGTCCGCGATTTACGGCTATCGCCAGTTCGGCGTCGAAGATCAGGGCTGGCTCGCGTGGTTCATCATCGCGGCAGTGCTGGGCAAGCCGATCACGATTTTCGGCGATGGCAAGCAGGTGCGCGATATGCTTTTCATCGACGATCTGCTCGACGCGTACGACGCGGCAGCCACGCGGATTGATCGCGTCGCGGGACAAGTGTACAACATCGGCGGCGGACCGCGCAATACAATTTCAGTCTGGACAGAATTCGCGCCAATGCTCGAAAAATTATTGGGCAAGTCAATCCCAGTTCAGCGCGGCGATTGGCGTCCCGGCGATCAGCGCGTCTGCGTCTACGACACGTCGAAAGCGCAACGCGAGTTGGGTTGGCAGCCAAAGATCGGTGTACAAGAAGGCGTGGAGAAATTGTATCGGTGGGTGGTGGAAAACGAAAACCTGTTTTGGTAGTTGGATGGTTGGGTGGTGCGATGGTCAGGCGAGGTCTGGTGTAAATGAAGTTGGCGCGTGCCAAGATTCGTAGGTACGAGAAAAGATACGGCGTATCCTATCAAACACTCGCGCGTCGCGTCCAAACGGATGCGGGGTTCCTCCGACGCGTGGAAAAATGAACCCAATGTGGGAGTCAGACGCGATGGGATGGAAGTATCGGCTTGAAGAACGCGATGAGTTGGAAAATCAATCTCCAATCTCCAATCTTTAATCTCAAATGAAAATTCTGATCGCGCTTACCTATTATCGTCCCCACATCAGTGGACTGACCATCTACGTCGAACGGCTCGCACAAACGCTGGCGGCGCGCGGACATCGTGTCACCGTTCTCACTTCGCATTACCTCAAGGATTTGCCGTACCGCGAAGAAATCGAAGGGGTGACGGTCGTTCGACACCCTGTCGCGTTTCGGTTCAGCAAAGGCAGCATCATGCCGGGCTTTTTGTCGCGCGCGTACGCGTTGATGCGCGCGCACGATGTCGTCAGCGTGCATCTGCCGCAAGCCGAAGCGGGACCGCTCGCCGTGATCGGGCGATGGCTCGCGCGCAAACCCGTTGTGCTGACGTACCACTGCGATTTGCAATTGCCGCCGGGCATTCTGAATCGCGCGATCGATCGCGCGGTCTTTGCGTCCAACTGGATCGCCGGACGCTTGGCGGATCGGATCGTCGCGTACACGGACGATTACGCGCGCAACTCGCCGCTGCTCTCGCGGTTCCAAGATAAAATCGTCGTTATCTATCCGCCCGTGATCATGCCCGCTCCGGTACCCGCCGCGGTTGCTGCGTTGAAAAAGAAATATCGCGCGGATGGACACGTCATCGTCGGCTTTGCCGCGCGTTTTGCGGAAGAAAAAGGCGTGGACTGCCTCATCGAGTCGATTCCGTTCGTGCGCGAGAGAATTCCGAACGTGAAATATTTATTTGCAGGCGAGTACCAAAACGTGATCGGCGAAAATGTGTGGGCGCGCTTGCAGCCGCTGATCGAACAGTATCGCGATTATCTGGAATTTCTGGGACCGGTGCCGAACAAAGAGATGGGCAATTTCTTTGGCGCGTGCGATGTGCTGACGGTGCCGAGCATCAACTCGACCGAGTCGTTCGGTCTCGTGCAGATCGAAGCGATGCTGAGCGGCTGTCCCGTCGTCGCCTCCAATTTGCCTGGCGTACGCGAACCCGCGCGCGTGACGAAGATGGGCGAGATCGTGCCGATCAAAGACGCGCGCGCGCTCGCCGATGGCATCGTGCGTGTGCTGCAAAATCGCGCGGCGTACCTTCGCCCGCGCGTGGAAATCGAAGCGATGTTCTCGCTGGAAAATACGGTGGTGGCGTACGAATCATTGTTTGGATCGTTGCGCGGGAGGGCGGTATGACCAAGCCACGCAAGACGCGGTCGGCGTACAAACCGCGCGCGCGGCGCGTCGCGGGAGCGCGCGTCGCCGCGCCGACAGCGGAATATCATTATCCAGAACAAGGGCAATGGACGTACGACGATTGGGCGCGCCTGCCCGACGATGGCACGCGCTATGAAGTCATCGATGGAGAATTGTTTATGACGCCACCACCTGCGCTCGCGCATCAATATTCGGCATGGTTCAAGTTAGCTTGACACTTTTCCAGGACAGAAGACTTGGCGAACTGGACATAAGAGTCAAGAATCCACAGTTTTATGCTCAAAATAGCCACTTCGAGGCACTTGGTTGCCGAAAAATTTCCGAACCGTTGTGCAAAAGTGTCAATCTAACTTTTCAGAGTTTTTGAACCATGCCCAATATTCGCTTGACGATTTGTTGTTTGCGATGACCAATTTCGTGAAGGCGCGGCGACTGGGGAGAGTAATATCGTCGCCTGTCGGCGTTCGTTTGCCGACTCAACCCGTGCCGCTCGAACCCGACATCGTTTTTGTTTCGACCGCGCGCAAATCTATCATTGCGGAAAAATACATCGAAGGTGTGCCCGATTTGGTGGTGGAAGTCCTCTCGCCGAGCAATTGGATCTATGATCGCAAGGAGAAATTTCAGGTGTATCAAACGGCGGGCGTGCCAGAATATTGGATTGTCGATTACCGCGCCAAGACGGTGGAAGTGTTTGTGTTGGAAAAAGGCGAGTACACTTTGCTGGGTAAGTGGGGCATGGGCGAAACCGCGACGTCGCGCATCCTCGTCAGCTTTCAAGTCGCGGTCGCCGAAATTTTCCGCGACATTGATTGATCATGCCACGCGATTACCTCGTCGAACATCTCATTGCGATTCCATCTTTCCGCGCGCTGCTGCGCGCGGTCGAAGCGCGCAAGATCGCCGCGCTCGATCTGCCGCGTCCGATTCTCGATCTCGGCTGCGGTGACGGACATTTCGCGCAGGCGACGTTCACTGCGCCGCTCGACGTGGGAATCGATCCGTCGCCGCAAGCGATTGCCGAAGCCGCGCGCCGCGAGATGCACCGCGAACTGCGCGTCTTGAATAGCAACCAGATGCCATTCGCCGACGGCGCGTTCGCGACGGTACTGAGCAATTCCGTCGTCGAGCACATTCCCGACATCGACGCGACGCTGCGCGAGACGCACCGCGTTCTGAAACCCGGTGGTCTGTTCGTTTTCACGACGCCGTCGCATCACTTTGCGGAATTTCTTTTCTTTGCCGATTCTTTGCGCGCCGTGCGTTTGACGCGATTGTCGCGCGCGTACGAAAATTATTTTAATCGTATCTCGCGCCACTATCGCACCGATTCGCCCGACGTGTGGATCGAGCGGCTCGCTCGATTCGGCTTTGGCGTGCGCGAATGGCACGCGTACTTTTCGCGCGCCGCGTCGCACCTGTTCGATCTCGCGCACTACTATTCGTCGCCGACGCTGTTGTACAAGAAATTGTTCGGACGCTGGATCATCGCGCCGTACCGCGCCAATTTCATTCTGATCGAATCCTTGTGGCGACGTTTCTACGACGAGCCGCCGACGGACCAAGGCGCATATCTTTTTTTCCTGTGTGAGAAAAAGTGAATCATCTCCGCTCGCTTTCTCAACCCGCGCTTGCGCTTGCTGCGATTTTGTTCGCCGCCGCCGCGCAAAACCTGCACGTTTACCGCCAGATGGACCAAGCCGCAATTTTTCTTTTTGGCGCGGCAGTTTGTGTGTGGCTGTTCGCATTGCTCACGACGCGTGTCGCCATCGGTACACGGCTGAACGAAACCGCCCCGGTCGAAGAAAAACCGCGCGCGCTCTCGCGCACGTTCGTCGTCAGTGCGTTCGCGCTTGCCGCGCTCACGTTTCTCTTTTCAACGGGCAATGAGTTCACGCCCGACAACGTGCTGGCGTGGTTTCTCAGCCTCGCCGTCTTTTTCTACGCGTTTTGGATTCCCGAAAAAACCTGGGAAGAATGGCGTGCGTGGCTCGCCGCGCGCGCGGGATCGACGCGCGAAATTCTGGCGCACGGCGCGCGCGTCTCGCCGCAAATCATCGCGCTGCTCGGCGTGACGGCGCTCGGCGTGTTCTTTTACTATCACGATCTCGATCTGACTCCGGTGGAGATGGACAGCGACCATGCGGAAAAATTGCTTGATGTGAACGACGTCGTCAACGACGGGCGCACGCCGATTTTTTTCGAGCGGAACACGGGGCGCGAGCCGATGCAATTTTATCTGACTGCCGCGTTCGTCAACTTAACCCAGCATCCGATTGACCACATGGCGCTCAAACTGATCGCCGCGTTGATGGGCGTGCTGGTCATCCCGTTCACGTTTCTGCTCGCGCGCGAATTGTTCGACGACGATGTCGCGCTGCTTGCCGCGCTTTTCATCGCGTTTAGCAAGTGGCCCCTGACGATTGCGCGGATGGGTTTGCGTTTTCCGTTCACGCCGGTCTTTGTCGCGCCGACGGTGTATTTTTTGTTTCGCGCGCTCAAATCGGGTCGCCGCAACGATTTTCTGATGGCGGGATTGTTTCTCGGCTTGGGCTTGCTTGGCTACAACGCGTTTCGCCTCGCGCCGATTTTGGTTGTCGCGTTTCTCGGCTTGTGGTGGCTGACGCACTCGATGTCGTCGGCGCAACTCGTTCGCTTGGTCAGGAACAGCGCGCTGATGTTTTTGCTCGCGCTCTTCATCACGATGCCGCTCGTGCGCTATATGACCGAAGAGCCCGAAAACGTTTGGTATCGCGCGGCAACGCGTTTGATGGGCGAAGGGAACGCGATCCCAGGAAATCCGCTGAAGGTGTTGGCGCAAAATCTGGTGAACGCGGCGCGCATGTTCAACTGGACGGGCGATTCGGCGTGGCCCAATTCGCTGCCCGGCGATCCCGCGCTCGATTACATTTCGGGCGGCTTGTTTCTGTTGGGCGTCGTGTACGCGCTGTATCGGCTGGCGCGGTACCGCGAAAACGAGTACGCGTTTGTACTGCTTGGCATCGGCGTTATGCTGCTGCCGTCCGCGCTCAGTCTCGCGTTTCCAAACGAGAATCCGAGCGTCGTCCGCGCGGGTGGCGCGATTCCGTTCGTCTTTATCATCGCCGCGCTGCCGCTCGCGTGGTTGCTGCGCGCGCTGCGCGAATCGTCTGCGAAATTTGCGTGGGGCAGAGCCGCATCAGTCGCGATTCTCGTTGTGCTGTTCGCGCTCATCGTCCGCGCGAATTATCTGCGCTATTTCCGGGAATTCGACGCGAACTATCGGCAGGCGTCGTGGAATTCGTCCGAAGTCGCGCAGGTGATCCGCAGTTTCGCGGGCAGCGTCGGCGATGTGGAGCACGCATGGATTTTGCTGTATCCGCACTGGATCGACACGCGCAATGTCGCGATCAACTTGCGCGAAATCGGTTGGGAGCAAACGCTGCCGAGCGCGGAGGCGGCGCAATCGCACGTCGAGGATCCCGCGAATAAACTGTACATTTTGAACCCAGGTGATACGGTGAACCTTGTTCGCCTGCGCGAGATTTTCCCGGATGGACAAGAACGAACTTTTCACGCGCGCACGCCCGGACACGACTTTGTAATTTTCTATGTTTCCGGTGCAGCCGCGCCCGGCGGATTTCTGGAGTCGAAATGAAAGACAATTTGCTTTTGGGCATTTGGCGTCACTTGGTTCCCATCCCGCGCGCGGTTTGGCGGCGTGAGGTCGCGGAAACCGCCGCGCGGACCGATCAGCATCTTGGTTTTATGGCGGAGCCGCACCATCGCGTTCGGAATTTTGTCGTGCGCGAATTGCCGCGCGCCGGCAAACCACTGACGCCCGAATTCATCGCGCAGTCGGTCGGTTTGCCTGTCGCGCAAGTAATCGCGATTCTGGACGATCTGGAAAAACACAAAACGTTTTTGTTCCGAAACCCAGACGGCGCGGTCGCGTGGGCGTACCCCGTCACGGTCGAGCCGACGCCGCATCAAATCACATTCAGCACAGGCGAACGCGTCTACGCGGCTTGAGGAATCGATGCGATCGCAACGCCCTTCGTGCAAGGGCGCTTACGCGGCGAGTATCTTGCCGTGACGATTGAAACTGAGTGTGCGCATTGCCATCGTTCGTTGCGTTTGCGCGTCGATAGCGCGATGAAGTTCGAGGTGGAGAGTGCGGGCGCTGCGCCGGTCGTCTTTGTCCCGATGGTGAATTTCGCGCGATTGAAAGAGCCGAGCATCATCAACGCGTTTTGAAAGAATTCAATTTTCTTCTGGTCAGAAGAACACGCGCAAGAATATCGCAAGACGACGAACGGCATTCGCGGCACCTATTTCACTCTGGCGCAAGCGGCGTACATGGTTCCGCCAACGCAGAGTGCGCTCTTCGGATTTGCTCGCGAGTAGAAACCACGTGGCAGAAAAATTATTCAATCACTCTGAATCGAATCACCGATCGCTCAATTGGTCTTGGCTCGCGCCAAATCTGCTCGCGCTGATCTTGCTGCTCGGCGCGGTGCTACGTTTGAGCGGCATCAACTGGGATGAGGATCAGCACCTGCATCCCGACGAGCGCTTTCTCACGATGGTCGAGTCTGCGATCAGCATTCCTGGGTTGGACAAGCCAGTCGGACCGCTGCCGCCAAATTGTACCAAGTGGGGTGGCTATTTCAATACGGAATGTTCGCCGCTCAGTCCGTACAATCACAATTTCGGTTTGTTCGTCTACGGTACGTTCCCGATTTTTCTCACGCGCTTGCTCGGCGAATTTCTTGGACAGACCGGTTACGGCGAAATCCATTTGCTGGGACGCATTTTCTCCGCGCTGTTCGATCTATTGACGGTGCTGCTGATCTTTTTCATCGGGCGACGAATGTACGACGTGCGCGCCGCGCTCCTGGGCGCGCTGTTCCTCGCTGCGTCGGCGCTCGATATTCAGCAATCGCATTTCTTCACCGTCGACACGTTCACGAACGTGCCGATTTTGCTCGCGTTCTGGTGCGCGCTGGACATCGCGGATGGAAAACATTGGCGCGCGTTTTTGTGGGCGGGCGCGGCGTTCGGGCTTGCGCTTGCGGGGCGGATCAACATCGCGCCGTTCGCGGCGGTGTTGATCGCGGCAGGCGCGCTGCGCGCGTGGCGTGTGGCGCGTGGTGCTCTCGAATCGCCCGGCGCGCCTGAATCGCTCGACCGCAGACCGCAGACCGCGGACAGTGAGCAAGGTTCAGCGGTCGGCGGTCGACAGTCAGCGGTCGTGTTTGAAGATGTTTTGCTCGGCAAACTCACGCGCGCGTTCTTTGGTCTCGCGGGCGCGGCAATCATCGCGCTGATCGTGTTTCGCACTTTTCAGCCGTACGCGGCAAACGGTCCGAATTTCATTTCGCCAAGTTTGCCCAAGTTCGATACCAGTCGCGGCGCGGTGAATGTGTTGCTCGATGTCGCGTTGTCGTGGGCGGGCGGCGTCAATCCCAAGTTCGCCGATAATATGTCGTACATCGGCGAACTGGTCGCGGGACGACAAGACTATCCGCCCGGACATCAGTGGACGAATCGTCCGGCGTACATTTTTCCGTTTGAAAACATGGCGCTGTGGGGGCTGGGCTTGCCGCTCGGACTCGCGGCGTGGGCGGGCTTTGCGTTCGCGCTGTACCGCCTGATTCGCTATCGCGAATGGCAGCATCTCTTGATCGTCGTCTGGGTTGGCGTGACGTTCGGTTACACCGGACAGCAGTGGGTCAAGACGCTGCGGTACTTTTTGCAAATCTATCCGTTCCTCGCGCTGCTCGCGGGATATTTTCTGGTGACGTTGTGGGATTGGGCAACCGCAGACCGCAGACCGCAGACCGCAGACGACAGCGGCGGTCGGCGGTCGGTCGTCGGCGGTCGCGTTGCGCGCCTCGTCGTCGCAATCATCGCGCTCATCGTTATCGGCTATACGCTTTTCTGGGCAACCGCGTTCGCGACGATTTACACGCGACCCGTTTCGCGCGTGACCGCGTCGCGTTGGATTTTTCAGAATGTGCCTCCGGGTTCGATCCTCGCGAACGAGCATTGGGACGATCCGTTGCCGCTCCGCATCGACGGCAAGGATCCGTTTGGTGGAATGTATCGCAGTCTGCCGTCGTCGGGCGATGGCTTGATGCACTGGTACGACGAGGACACACCCGAAAAACGCGCGCAGGCGATCCAATGGATCGATAACGCAGAGTACATCGTTCTGTCGTCCAACCGATTGTACGGTTCGATTCCGCGCTTGCCGATGCGTTATCCGCTGACGACGAAATATTACGAATGGCTTTTTGACGGCACGCTTGGATTCGACAAGGTCGCGGAGATCACGTCGCGTCCGCAATTGTTCGGCATTGAGATCGACGACGATAACGCGGAAGAGGCGTTCACGGTATATGATCATCCGAAAGTTTTGATTTTCAAAAAGGCGGCGCGCTTTTCGCACGCAAATACTGCCGCGCTGTTCAACAGCGTCGATCTCAGCGAAGTGTATCGCTTTTGGCCCCGCGAAGCGACGCTCGCGCCGACCGCGCTCTTGCTTACCCCGGCGGATCGCGACGCGCAAGCACGCGGCGGTACCTGGTCGCACATCTTCAATCCCGACGATTGGATCAATCGCGCGCCGGTGATCGTCTGGCTCGCGCTGATTGAATTCCTGGGTTGGCTCGCGTTTCCGATTGCGTTTGTCGCGTTACGTGCGCTCGCGGATCGCGGTTATATTTTCGCCAAAGCGATTGGCATTTTGCTGCCGGCGTGGATCGCGTGGACGCTGGCAAGTTATCATCTTATTCCATTCAGCCGCGCGAGCATCGCACTCGCAATCGCGCTGGTTGCCGTCGTCAGCGCGTTGGCAGTGCGGCGGCGCGGGCGTGACATTGTCGCGTTCGTGCGCGCGCGCTGGAAAATCGTTTTGGTCGAAGAATTATCGTTCCTCGTTTTCTTCGGCGCGTTCTTGTTGATTCGCTACGGCAATCCCGATTTGTGGCACCAGTGGTTCGGCGGCGAAAAGCCGATGGATTTCACGATGCTCAACGCGGTGATCAAGTCGACCTGGTTTCCGCCGTACGACGCCTGGTTCGCGGGCGGCTATCTCGATTATTATTATTTCGGTCAGGTGATCAACGCGACGCTGATCAAATTCTCCGGTATCGTTCCCGAAGTCGCCTACAATCTCGCGCTGCCGATGTATTTTGCGATGACGGCGATGGGCGCGTTCAGTGTGGTTTTCAATCTCAGTCGCCAGGCGCACCTTCCACCTTCCAACTTCCAATCTCCAACTTCTAATTTCCATGCGTTCTTCTTTGCTTTCTTGGGAGCGATCTTCGTCGCAGTGATCGGCAACCTGGGACAAGTGATTTTGATCGGACAAATGTTTTTGCGGATCGGCGGCGGCGATCCGAAAGGTTCTATCGCAAATGGGGTGACGAGCATCGCGACTGGAATGTGGCGCGTGTTTGTCGATCAGCAGCCCTTCGACGTGCCGATTGGTCAGTGGTACTGGAATGCCTCGCGCATTGTCACGACCGGCAACGCGATCAACGAATTTCCATTCTTCACATTCTTATACGCCGATTTGCACGCGCATTTGATGGCGCTCGCGTTCACGCTCACCGTCATCGGCTTTGGCGTGAGTTTTGTCACGCGCGAACGCGATGACGACGCGCGGCTCCCACTCTTGGCGCGTTTGCCGATTTCGCCCGGCGATGTGAGCGAAGTGATCGTGGTCGCGCTCGTGTGCGGCGCGTTGCGCGCGATGAATATCGCCGATTATCCGACGTACCTCTTGTTGATCGGCTGCGCGCTGGCGATTGGCGAGTACGCGCGCCGCCGCGTGGTCGACTGGGCAGGTATCTTTGCGGTCGCGTGGCGCTTGGGCGCGATCGTCGTGTTGAGTCTGCTGCTGTACCAACCGTTCAGCAAAAGTTTCGTCACCGCGTACTCGAGCATCGAGTTGTACAAAGGCGAGCGCACGGGCTTGGGCGAGTACCTGATCGTCCACGTCATTTTCCTGTTTGCGATTGTTACGTTCTTGGTCGCGCAAACGCTCGATACGCGCGAACGGCGCAAGTTCTTTGTGGATGTGCTGCCGCTCGTCGTCGTCGCGTTCATCGTAGTGGAAGCCGCGTTCGTCTTCACGAACATGATGGTATTTGCGGTCGCGTTTCCGCTGCTCGCGCTCGCGGCGATCTTGATCCTGCGTCCCGAATTGGACGCGCGCGCGCGTTTCATCGCGCTGTTGATCGCGGCGGGACTCGCGATGACGATGATGGTCGAAGTGATCACCGTCAAAGACGACATTGGACGCATGAACACCGTGTTCAAGTTCTACAATCAAGTCTGGGTGTTCTTTGCGATTGCGGCGGCGGCGGGAGTCGCCAGTCTACAGTCGTCAGTCGCCAGCGAACAGTTAACAGTGAACAGTGAACAGTCGGAAGAAATCATAAATCATAAATCGAAAATCTTAAATCCCGTGTGGTGGATGTTTTTTGGATTTCTTATCTTCATCGGCTTGTTGTACCCGATCACCGCAACGCGCGCGAAGGTGAATGATCGGTTCACGCTGGGATCGCCATCCGGGTTGAACGGTATGGATTTTTTGCGGACGGCGGTTTATCCCGACAACAACTATAATCAAGTCCTCGAACATGATCGCCAGGGAATTGAATGGCTGCGCGCGAACGTCGAAGGGTCGCCGGTGATTTTGGAAGGGAACGCGCCGTTGTACCATTGGGCGTCGCGCGTCTCGATCTACACGGGCTTGCCGACGGTGATCGGCTGGGATTGGCATCAAAAGCAGCAGCGCTCGATCGTCGACGGCGCGATCATCGATCGGCGGCTGGACGCGGCGCGGCAAATTTACAATTCCCGAAACGCGGAGGGCGCATTGCCGTTGCTCAAACGCTTTCGCGTCGCGTACATTTTTGTCGGCGAAGTCGAGCACGCGTTTTATGACAAAGCCGGTCTGGCAAAGTTCGACGCGATGACGCGCGCGGGGCAACTTACGCTGGTGTACCAGAACGAGCGCGTCAGGATTTACAAAGTCAATGAGTAGACGAACCCGATCGAATTTCGGCGCGTTGATTTTCGGCGCGTTGATTTTTCTGTTCTTTGGCGGCGCGGTTGCGTTTGCGGATTCGCCGCGCGCCATTCAAGCGAAACAAGTGCATATCCAGAGCGTCCATCGCGCGGGTGGGTTGGGTTGGACGGATGTCATCACGAGTTACCTGTACTTTCCCGTGGTGTTGCGCGGGTACGCGAGCGAGGTATATGGTTCGGTCGCGGTGATTGACAACCCTCTGTGCCGCGCTGCGCCGACTGATCCGCCGGCGGAAAATCATCCCGATATCAACTTGGCGGTGCGCGGTTACGTCAGCACGACCGGTACGCTCGGACTCGTGACGCTGCCGATTTTGCCGACGGATCTGGGCGCGCCGCAATTGTATTCCTTGTTCGGCGATAATCGTACGCCCGCGTTCAGCGCGATCTATCAGGTGTACGATTGGGACTGGGTCAACAATCGTCGCGGCGCGCCGATCACGGATCCAGCCGTGTCGTTGGCGGGCATGGTTGTGACGACGAGCGAGAGTATCCGCGTACCCGCTTCGGGCTACGATATTGGTTTGCGACCGACGGGTTATGAAGTGATGGTGCTGTACGCGGCGGCGAATCGGATCACGCTAAAGTACACGCGCGAAGACAACACGATTTGCGGTTATACGATTCACATCGAAAACGTTCAAGTCGATCCGAATTTGCTGGCGTTGTATCAATCGTTGAATGCGGCGGGACGCGTACGCTTGCCGGCGTTGTACTCGGGGCAAAGTGTGGGTCGCCCGATTACGACGGAAATCGGCGTAGCAATTCGCGACACGGGTTCGTTCATGGACCCGCGTTCGCGCACAGATTGGTGGCAAGGAAGGTGAGGGGATTGGTGATTGGTCAATCAGGGATTAGGTCAGCCCGCGCAGGCGGGCTTGGCGCCGTTGTTGCCGCGATGCTTCGACTTTGCTCAGCACAAGTTTTAATCGCTTTGTTCTTCGTAGCATCCGCGCACGCGCAAGGCGCGACGGTGACGCTGCCTGCGGGCGCGCGCGTCGAATATCGTTTCGATTACGCGGGTAACGGCACGACGGTGCGCGTCGGGTTCAAATCGCCCGGCGCGACAAACGTGTCAATGTCGGTCTACAACCCAGGTCAGGTCGCGCTGTTGCAGCGCGGCGAACAACCGCAGCCGGTCGGGCGCGGCTCGGCGAGCCGCGACTATGAATTATATTGGCAAAGCAGTTCGCGCGAAGGCGGCACGTGGCGCGTCGTCATCGAGAATCGCAACAACTATGCGATCAAATTTCAACTCGACGTGCTGGGCGAGGGCATCAACAGCGTCGCGCAAATCGGCTTCACGTTTTTGCAGTCGCCGACGAATGTCGCAAGCGAAGGCGGGCGGAGTTATCTCGTCGTCAACTTGCCGCAGAATGTCGGCTTGGATCCGTTGCGTTTGCTGATTCCACCCAAGCCCGAAATGTGTACCAGAGCGAATCAGATGCCCGCGGTGATTTCGCAAAGCATCAAGTTGTGCCCCGGCGAGATTTATCCACCGCTCAAAATCGTCGGCAATAACATCGCGCTCTTCGTCGACGATTTGCGGACTTCGATGGTCACGAGCAAGGGTCGCCAATTCGCGGTGACCGCGGAAGGATCGAATATCTGGATTGACGGTTTGTGGATCAACGCGCAGACCGATCCGCAAGACCTGGGCGCGTGGTTGTGTTTGTACGATGAGTGTCAATTCCAAACGCAAAAAGGCGCGGTGGTGTTGCGCGGCAGCACGCGGTACGGCGGCGGCATTTTGTTGAAAGCGACAAACTCGACGGTGCGCGGCGTGACGGTCAAAGGCGGAACGATTGGCATCGCGACGGTGAGCGGTCGCAACAACTACATTCTCGACAACGAGTTGAACGATATGAACGGCTGGGGTTCGTTCAACGTGAGCAGCGTCGGCACGTACTTTGTCAATAATCAAATGCACCGCGCGAATCATGCGTGCACGACGCCCGATGGACAAAAATATCCGTCGGGCTGCGAAACGGCGGGCTGGGTGTGTATCGGCTGCGCGGGGAATCAAATCATCAGCAACAAGTGCGAGTTGAGCGGAAATTGTTATTACATGAGCGGCGAGCGCGGACTCGCGAGCAACGACAATCGTTTCATCGCGAATTATTGCGCGGGCGCGAGCGCGAATTGTTTCGAGATCACTTTTTCGCTTAACAACTTGCTCGTCAACAACGTCGCGACGATTGAAACGAAGACAAATACGCCGTGCAAGTACCCGTTCTGGGTCGGCGGCTCGACCGTCTTTTTCCAGAACAATCGGTGGGAATGTGCGATTAACGCGGATGACGCGTTCAACCAGTCGCGCGATTCGACGGTCGTCGGCACGATGATCACGAATCTCGACGCGTTCGGCAAAGTGCCGATTGCGCCCGCGCCGAATGTGACGACGGTGCCGACCGGTTCGCCGATGAGCGCACGCACGAGCAACCAGCGCGGTCCGACGATGATGCGTTTTCCGCGCGGCGACGCGGTGGAGTTGACGGAGTAAATTCACCGTAACTTTTCCCGCCCTTTTTCGTCATTAAGTAAGAGGACAGCGTGGCAGATGCGCGTCGAGAACTCGTCGAGATGTACGACACCCACGCCCCGCGAATCTTCCGCTACATTTACCATCGTTTGGGCAACCAAGCCGTCGCAGAAGATTTGACGAGCGAAGTTTTCGTTCGATTTCTCCGCGCGCGTGTTGCGCCCGAAAATCTAACGGCGTTTCTTTTTCGGATCGCGCACAATTTGATTGTGGACTATCTGCGCGGTCATCGCGCGACGCAATTGCTCGACGAGAATCTCGCGGCGGAGCAATCCGATCCCGCGCAAGTGGTCGAAGACGAAATGAAACGCGCGCGGCTGCGGCGCGCGATTGCGCGATTGACGGCGGAGCAGCAGCAAGTCATCGTCCTCAAATTTCTCGAAGGTTTTTCAAACGAAGAGGTCGCGCGCGTGCTGGACAAATCCGTCGGCGCGGTCAAACTGTTGCAGCATCGTGGTTTGGCAACTTTGCGCGATCTTCTTTCTGGTGAGGAGGATAATGTCTCGCGATCTTGAAACGCGACTGGACGACGCGCTCGCTCCAGGCGCGTTAGCCGACGCGCCCGAAGTGGCGAGCTTGGTTGCCGTCGCGCGCGAATTACAAATTCTCGCGCCAACACCGCAACCGCGTTTGGCGGACGGTCGCCGCAGATTCTTGAACGAAGCCGCGCGCTTGGTTCAACCGCCGCGCGTTTTCGAGCGCGCGCTGGCGCGTCCTGCGCGGGCGTTTGGGCTCGCGGCGGCGCTGGTGTTGATTGTGATCGGCGCGCTGTTGATCGCCGAGACAAGTTTCTTTGCGGGCAATGTGCCAGCGGTGAGTTCGCTGACTTTGACGATCTCGCCCACACACCTGACGACGCCGACTGGAACGACCGCCGCGCCGATGAACCTCGCGCCCTTTGCTCCGACGCAGGTGACTCACTTGAGTTTGCCGCAGCCCAAACCCGTGCCGACTCCGCTGGCATCGCGCGATTGAATCGAGAAAATTTCTGACATGGTACATCACCATTGTCATTTCGAGCAGAGCGAGAAATGACAGACTACTGTGACATGGTACATTGTTGATGCTAGACGTACTTACTTGGTGGCTCATCGTCGAATTGATCGGCATCGCGGTCTTGCCCGTTGCGTTTCGATTTTTCCGCAACTTGGCTGATCGCGGCTACGCGTTCATCAAACCGCTTGGCTTGCTGCTGATCGCGTATCCGCTCTGGCTTTTGACGTCGCTCGGCTTTCTCACAAACACGCGCGGCGCGATTGCGCTTGTCGCGGTCGGCGTCGCCGCGCTGTCCTGGTTTCTCGCGAGACCACAGACCACAGAGCACAGACCACAGACGACGGACTCCCACGTAACACGCAATACGCAATACGCACCACGCATCACGCATCACGCGTCACTGACCGTGTGGCTGCGCGAAAACCGCTCCGTTGTAATCACCACCGAACTCGTCTTCACCCTCGCGTTCTTCGCCTGGGCGTTCGTGCGCGCGTACATGCCCGAAATCACCGCGACCGAAAAGCCGATGGACTATGCATTCCTCAACGGCATTTTGCAAAGCGAACATTTCCCGCCACTCGATCCCTGGTTGTCGGGTTACGCGATCAGTTACTATTATTTCGGCTACCTCGTCACCGCGCTGCTGACGATGCTGAGCGGCGTCCCGTCGAGTTACGCGTTCAACTTGATGATCGCGCTCTTGTTCGCGCTTGGCGCGACGGGCGCGTTTGGGCTTGCCTATAACTTAATCAGAGATTGGAGATTGGAGACTAGAGATTCACAAGCTCCAATTTCCAACTTCCAACTTCCAATCTCTAATCTCCAATCTCTCTTCTTCGCGCTCTTTGCGCCCATCTTTCTCGTCCTCATCGGCAACCTCGAAGGATTTTTTGAAGCGCTGCACGCGAAAGGACTTGGCACGCGCGAGTTTTGGGAGTGGCTTGATGTGAAAGGATTAGCGAGCGCGCCGCCGACGGGCGAGTTCGCGCCGATGGACAATTGGTGGTGGTGGCGCGCGTCGCGCGTCGTTCACGATGTGGTGATGGGGCAGACGCAGGAGGTCATCGACGAATTCCCGCAATTCAGTTTCCTCCTCGGCGATATGCACCCACACGTGCTTGCGCTGCCGTTCGTGCTGCTCGCGCTCGCCGTCGCGCTCAATCTTCTAAAATCAATATTCGAAATTCAAAATTCTAAATTCGCGTTTGGCGGTTTGAATTTTGAATTACGAATTACGAATTACGAATTTCTACTCTTGCCTTTGGTGTTGGGTGGTCTCTTCTTCTTCAACACCTGGGATATTCTCCCGTACGGCTTTATCCTCGTCGCCGCGTACGCGATTGCGCGGTACCGCGCAAGCAACGAGTGGAATCGCGATGCCACGCGCGATCTCGCGGTGTTCGTCGTCGCGCTCGGCGTGTTGAGCGTGATGATGTATTTGCCGTTCTATCTCAGTTTTCAATCGCAAGCGGGCGGCATTTTGCCGACGCTTTTCGTCAAAACGCGTTTGCATCAGTACTTGATCATGTTCGGCTTGTTCGTGTTCATTCTCGGCGCGTTCCTGGCGCGATTGATTTTTGAACGACGCGACACGCTCTGCGCCGCGCGCGAATGGCTGCGCCGCGCGCTGACGCCGCTCAGCGCGATTGTCGCGTTTCCGTTGCTCGTCGCGGCGTTCGCGATCATCGTGATCGCGGCAAGCCCGCATTTGCGCGATCAAGCGCGCGCTGCGTTTCCCGTCGCGAGCGGCAATTTTCTGATGAGTGTCCTGCTCGCGTATTTCGCGCCGCTGGTTGCTGATCCCTGGTTGTTCGTTCTGCTCGCGATTTTGCTGTCCGCAATTTTCGTTCTGGCGCGCGAATGCATCGTGGTCACTCCGCCCTGTCATTTCGAGGAGTCCTTCGACTGCGCTCAGGAGGAACGCCGCGATGAGAAATCTCCGGGCGCCACCGAGATTTCTCGCTGCGCTCGAAATGACATGTCAAGCGACAGCACGCTTTTCGCTCTGCTCCTCGCGCTCACAGGATTCTTGCTCACGTTCGGCGTCGAATTTGTTTATCTGCGCGATCAGTTTGGCACGCGGATGAACACGGTATTCAAGTTCTATTTTCAAACGTGGACGCTTCTTTCGGTTGCAGCGGCGTACGCGGTCTTTTATCTCGCGCGCGCGTTGAGTGGCGTTGCGCGCGTCGTGTGGTTCGGCGCGTTCGCGCTCTTGTTCGGCGCGAGCATGATTTATCCCGCGCTCGCGATTCCTAATCGCGCGGACGATTTCGTCAAGCAGCCGACGCTCGACGGAATCGCGTGGATTCGCGAATTGAACCCAGGCGATTACGCGGCGATTCAATGGCTCGCCGAAAACGCGCCGCGCGGCGCGGTCACGCTGGAAGCGCCGGGCGGCGAGTACTCGTACGGCAATCGCATTTCGATGGCGACGGGCTTGCCGACCGTGCTCGGTTGGGCGGGGCACGAATCGCAGTGGCGCGGCAACTCGAATTTCTTCAAGGACGATGCAGCCGGCATCGATCGCGCGGCAGACGTCAAACGGATTTATCAAACGATTGACCCGAAAGAGGTTTTGACGTATCTCGACAAGTATGCTATAAAATTCGTCGTCGTCGGTCAGACCGAAAGGAATATGTACGGTCTCACCAAGACCCAGATCGAAAAATTCGGCAGAGGGATGACGCTGGTGTTTGAATATGGCGATGTTAGAATTTACGGACGATAGCAACGCGCGCGCAATCGCGTTTCCCAGGGTAACTATCGAGGTCGCGTTGTACGTCGCGCTCGCATTGGGTGGTTTGTTCGCGCGCTTGCTCGTACTGGGCGACGCGCCGCTGAGTTCCGCTGAAGCGCGCCAGGCGTTGGCAGCGTGGAATTTTTTCAACGGCAGAGCCGACGCGTTCACGGGCAGTCCACTATTGTTTACCGGCAACGCGCTCCTCTTTGCGTTGTTCGGCGCGAACGACGCGCTGGCGCGGTTGCTCCCCGCGCTTTTTGGCAGCGCGTTAGTTTTGCTGCCCGCGCTCTTACGCCGCGAACTCGGACGCGTTGGCGCGTTGGTGACGAGCGCGCTGTTCGTCTTCTCGCCGTCGCTCGTTTTCTTTTCGCGCAATCTCGACGGCGCGATCATCGCGGTGACGAGCGCGCTTGCCGCGCTCGCGTTCGGCTGGCGTTATCTCACGGATGGGACCGCGCGCGATCTGAATCTCGCCGCGATCTTTGCCGCGCTCGCGCTGGTCTCCGCGCGCGAAGTGTGGACGATTGCATTCGCGCTCGCACTCTTTGTTCTCGTTGCGCGATTTGTTTTTCCAAGTATGTTATTGTCTTCACGCAACACGCATCACGCAACACGCCGTTGGTATCCTGCCATCCTCTTTGCGACGTTCTTTCTCGCCCTCGCGACCACCTTCACACTTCGCCGCGATGGGATCGGCGCAACATTCGATTTGTTCGGCGCGTGGCTCGCGGGTTTGCAGCCGGGCGCGGCGTTTTACGATCCGCTGCGTCTGCTCGTCGTCTACGATCCGATTCCGCTGTTCTTTGGCATCGTCGCGCTCATTCAATTGGGCGTGATCGCCATCGGCGAACGCGAGCGCGCCTTCTTCAACATGCTCACGTTTTGGACAATCGTCGCGTTCGCCGCGTACTCGCTTGGCGCAGACAAGAGTCCTGCGCGCGTCGTCGTCCTGGTCGTTCCGCTGACGATGCTCGCCGGGTGGTACATCGGCGTTTGGTTGGAGCGCGCACGGCGCGAGACGGACGTGGAATTTTTTCTATCGCAGGAATTACCCGTATTTATTTTTGCGTGTGTGATCGGCGCGTTTTTGTATCTCGTCATCGTCGAATTTGCGACGCGCGGTTCGCTCGCGGCGACGATGGCGATTACGCGCGCATTCGGCTTGGAGCGTTTGCCGGACGCGGCGCTCGATCTGCAAATCATTTCCGTGCTGATGCTGATCGCGATGGCGGCGGTCGGTTTTCTGGTCGTAGCGACTGTCGGGTGGCGGCGCGCGCCGGTGTTTGCGCTCGCGCTCGTGCTGGCGGGCATGGCGGTGTGGACGTGGCGGCAAACCGCGATAGTGAATTATACTGACGCGTTGAACGCGCGCGAGTACCTCATCGCGCGCGCGGCAGCCGCGAACGCGCGCGATCTCGAACGCGATCTGCGCGATATTTCGCGCTGGCGCGCAGGCGATTCGACCACGCTGTCGCTTGTCGCCGACGAGACACTGAATCCCATCGTCGCGTGGACGCTGCGCGATTTTCGCAACGCGCGTTTTGCCGCGCGCGCGTCGGTTACACAAGACCCACAGGCGTTCTTGCTGCCCGCACGCGCGCCTGCGCCGGCTTCCGGTTGGATTCGACAAACGTACACACTTGAAAATCAACGCGCGACGGGCGGGACGCCCAGTTTTCTGCGCTGGTGGCTCTTCCGCGATGTGGGCGCGCTGGAAACGGATGCCGTTGCGTTGTGGATTCGGCAACCGGAATAATGCGTGCTGCGTATTGCGTGTTGCGTGAAAGTCAAATCACGGAATACGCAACACGCACCACGTCTCACGCATCACTTTAGGTTGAATGATCATGGAATCTGAACAAAAAAATTTTCTCGACACTCCGCTTGCCGCGGTGATGAAAATTGATTGGGAGCGCGTACTGCTCGTCATACTGATCGCGCTGACGATTTTGACGCGCTTGTGGGATTTGTCGTACCGCGCGTGGAATCACGACGAAGCGATTCACACCGATTGGTCATGGAACCTGTACACGGGGCGCGGCTATCAGCACAATCCGATTTATCACGGTCCGTTACTTTATCACGTCACTGCCTTGTCCTTTTTCCTCTTTGGCGATAACGACGCGACGGCGCGTTTGCCGAACGCGCTGTTCGGCATCGTGCTTGTTGCACTGCCGTACTTTTTCCGCAAGTGGCTCGGCAAGCGCGGCTGGGTCGCGACCGCCGCGATGCTCTTGATTTCACCCGCACTGCTGTACTATTCGCGTTTCAATCGGCACGATGTGTACGTCGAATTGTTCGTCGTCTTGCTCGCGCTCGCGATCTGGAAATATTTCGACGAGCGCAAAGAGACCTGGCTAATCGCGTCGGCGGCGCTGCTCGCGCTCGCGTACACCGCGATGGAGACGACGTTTATCTTCGTCGCGATCTTCGCCGTCTTTTTGTGCGCGCATTTTACGCACGAATACTTGCGTCCGCGCGTTCGTTGGAACAAAATCGCGCTCGGTCTCTTCGCCGCGATTTTGGGTATTCCATTCTTCGGCATCAGCGTCGCCTACTTTGTCGCGAATTCTTTGCTCGGCAGAAACAAGGCGGGCGAATCGGCGATGACTGAGCCAGAGACGCTTGAAACGGAAACGACCGAACCGGTCGCGCCGCCCATCGGGCATCGCGCGATTCCCAGTTTCGATTTGGCAGTTGTCCTGGGAACCTTTTCGCTTCCGTTGTTGACTCCTGCGCTGTTCTATGCTCTCAACATCATTTGGAATCGTGCCTTTCACAACGACTTTTTTCCGATCAACGCGTTCACCGAAGTCAGCACCCTCACCTCGATTCTCCAGAGTCAGCCCGACGTCATTCTGCGCGTCTTGGGCTTGACCGTTGCTGTCGTGATTCTCTCCGCGCTCATCGGCGTGTGGTGGAACGCGCGCGTCTGGGGAATTGGTGCGATCTTGTTCTGGCCCATCTTTATCGTTTTCTTCACGACCGTGTTCACGAATGGCGGCGGATTTTTCACCGGCTTGCTCGGCTCGCTCGGCTACTGGTTGTCGCAGCAGCAAGTCGCGCGCGGTGGTCAACCCGCGCACTATTATCTGCTCGTGCTGCTGCCGATGTACGAACTGCTGCCGTACTTTGTCGGCGTCGCGGCGATGGCGTGGTATTGGTGGACGTATCGCCCCGCGCGTCTGTTCGTCGTGCTTGCGTGGATGTTGTGGATCATCGTCTATTACATCGGCGCGCGTGTGGTGTTCAACACGATCGTGGTGAACGCCGATGCGCCGACTGACCTGTTCGATCAGATGACGATTGTTTTCGTCGCGTTGTTGCTCCCGCTCACTTTTTTTGCGACGTACAACCCGGACGACGCGGACAGCGCGTTTCCGACTTTTCTGTTCACCTGGGTCGTGGGCGTGATGATCATTTTCAGTTGGGCGGGCGAAAAGATGCCCTGGCTCGCGATTCACTTTACGATTCCGCTCGCGTTCACCGCGGGCTGGGCGCTCGACAAGTTGCTCGCCGTGGATTGGCGTGATCTGCTCGCGCGCGGCGCGGTGTGGATCGGCTTGCTGGTGCTGCTCATGCTTGCCGCGCTCGGCGCGCTCGTGTTCGGCGCGCGGCCGTTCCAGGGTATGGGCATCGACCCGCTCAGCGCGACGAACGCGTTCATCGTTTCGCTGCTGATGTTCGGCTTTGCGATTGGCGCGCTCATTGTCCTGGGATTGCGCTTTCGCTTGATCGATTTCGCGCGGATCGTCGCGGTTACATTTGTCGTCATTCTCGTCGCGCTGACGATTCGCTTTGCCGCGCTGGCGGTGTACATCAACCCGGACGTCGCGTCGGAGACGATCATTTACGCGCAGGGTTCGCACGACAACGTGACGGCGATGCGCGAGATCGAAGATTTGTCGCGGCGTCTGTGCGCGCAGACGAGCACCGCCGTCGCGCAGAATATCCCGTGCGACAACGGCATGATCAAAGTCGCGTACGACGACGATTCGTCGTGGCCCTTTGTGTGGTACTTGCGGAACTATCGCAACGCGTTCTACTACGGCGCAAATCCGAACGCGATGTTCGACGCGCCCGTTGTCATCGTCGGACCCAAGAATGAGGAAGCCGTCAAGCCCTTCTTGGGCAACAAGTACATGAAACGGCAATACAAATTGATCTGGTGGCCCATCGAGGGATACAAAGATGTGAGCGCGGAACGCGTCATCGGCTATTTCACTGATTCCCAACAGCGCGCGGATTTGTTTACCGCGTGGTTCTATCATCGCTACAAGGAAAGCGCGAGCCAGTGGCCCTACGTCCACACGTTTTCGTTCTATCTACGCAAAGATGTCGCCGCGTTGTTGTGGAATTACGCGGGACAGGTTCCTCCGCAGCCAACCATCGAAGATGAGTACGACAAAAAACTTGTCAAACTCACCGCGACGCGCGCTATCGGCAGCGAGGGCAGAGGCAACGGGCAATTTGAATTTCCAAAGAATGTCGCAATCGACGCGCAAGGTAATCTTTACGTCGCGGATTCCGACAATCATCGCGTTCAAAAGTTTTCGGCAAATGGAGAATTCGCGCTCGCGTGGGGCAGTCGTTCACCCGACAATGCCGCCGCGCCGCCGAATACATTTAATCAGCCCTGGGGCATCGCGGTCGACAAGTCGGGGAACGTGTACGTCGCGGATACCTGGAATCATCGCATTCAGAAATTCGATGCGAATGGAAAATTCGTGACGTCGTGGGGCGTACTGGGCGATACGCGCGGAAACGCGCTCGACAATCCGCTGTTGCTTTACGGTCCGCGATCGATCGCGCTTGACGCGCCAGGCAATTTACTCGTCACCGATACGGGCAACAAGCGCGTGCTCAAGTTTTCGCCGAACGGCGATCCGCTCGCGCAGTACGGCGGAGTTGGCGCGGACAATGGCAAGTTCCTCGAGCAAGTTGGCATCGCGATCGACAAGCAAGGAAATATTTTTGTCGCGGACACCTGGAACTTGCGGATTCAAAAATTCGATTCCAATTTCAATTACATCGCGCAGTGGTCGGTCCCCGCGTGGGAAAGCCAGTCGGTTGTAAACAAGCCGTACCTCGCGGTCGACGCGGATGGCAATGTCTTTGCGACCGATCCTGAAGGATCGCGCATTTTGAAATTCTCGAACGATGGGCAATTGCTCGCGGTGTTTGGCGCGCGCGGCGCGGATTTATCGTCGTTCAACCTGCCGACGGGGCTTGCGTTCGATGCGCGCGGAAATCTGTACGTCGCCGATTCGGGCAACCATCGGATTTTGGTATTCGCAAAACCGTAGTTTGTTTCATTTCAGATTTCGGATTTCAGATTGCAGATTTGACCGATCTGAAATCTGAAATCTGAAATCTGAAATCTTGTGAACCCACGTCGCCTTTTCACGCTCCTGCTCAGTTTCCTCATCACCGCGATTTTTCTCGCGCTCGCGTTGTATCGCGTCGATTTCGAGAAACTCGCGCACACATTCATTTCTGCCGACTATCGCTTGGTGATTTTCGCCGCGCTGTGTTGGTTGACGGGTTATGTTTTGCGAACCGCGCGCTGGCAAAAATTTCTCGCGCCGACGAAACACGTTCCGCTCGTTCGGCTGTTCCCCGTTCTGATCATTGGCTTTGCGTTCAACAATTTGTTCCCAGGTCGCCCCGGCGAGTTCGCGCGTGCGTACTTGCTCGGCGCGCGTGAGGGCTTGTCCAAGACGATGGGCTTGGCAACCGTCGTCGCCGAACGCGTGGCAGATGGCGTCGCGGTGATCGTGTTTCTGCTTGTCGCGCTCGGCGCGTTCATTCCGCTGCGCCTTGAACTGCCGCCGGGCGTTCAGACGATTGCCGCGCTCTCGGCGATTCTGTTCGGCGGCGCGCTCGGCGCTTTGCTGTTTTTGTTGGCGCGCGAGGACCTCGCGCTGGCGGTTCTGCGGTGGTTTACGCGTTTTTTGCCGCGCGCGCTCGCCGCGCGGATCGAAAATATGCTGAACGCGTTCGTCGTCGGACTGCACGCGTTCAAATCGGCGGGCAATGCCGCGGCAATCGCGTTGTTGACGCTAGGCGTGTGGTGTCTCGATTCGCTCGCGTATTTCGCGATCCTGAGCGCGTTCGGCGCGCTGCCGTCAACGATGTTGCGCGCGGCTGCCGCGCCGATGATGACGGGCATCATCAATTTGGGCGTGATGATTCCCGCTGCGCCCGGCGGTTTAGGTCCGTACGAAGCCGCAGGCGTCTTCGCGCTCGCCGCGTTTGGCGCGAATGAAACGCTCGCGGCGAGCGTCGCGCTCGCGGCGCACGCAGTTCAATATTTCATGATCACCGGGCTGGGCGTGTTCTTCACCTGGCGCATGGGAATTTCGCTAGCGCAACCGCGCGAAACGAGTGATGAGTGACGGGTGACAAGGGACGCAGGGACGCGGAGACACGGAGAAAATACTAAACTCCGTGTCTTGTATTTTTAGCAGTACCCGAATATAATGCGAACAGAATTTATGATTTACGATTTATGATTTAGGATTTGGCTAGGCGAGCGCAAATCATAAATCATAGATTCTAAATCCTAAATTGTGGGGGTATGGTGAAGCTACACGAGTATCAATCGAAAACGATTTTTGCTAGGCACGCGATTCCGATTCCCAGTGGCAAGGTTGCATCGAACGCGGATGAGGCGCGCCAAATCGCCGCGCAGATGGGCAAAAAAGTCGTCATCAAAGCGCAAGTGCTTGTGGGCGGGCGCGGCAAGGCAGGCGGCATCAAGGTCGCGCGCACCCCGGATGAAGCCGAGCAAATCGCCGATCGGATTCTCGCGATGCGGATCAAGGACTTGCCCGTCCGCAAAGTTCTGGTCGATGAAGCGATCAACATCGCGAAAGAGATTTATCTCGGCGTCGTGATCGACCGCGCAGCCAAGTGCGCGACGATGATGAGTTCGGCGGCGGGCGGTGTGGAGATCGAAGAGGTCGCGCGCACGACGCCCGAAAAAATCGTGCGCGTGCAAATCGATCCCGCGTACGGTTTGCTGGATTACCAAGCGCGCGAACTCGCCTTCGGCATCGGTATTGCCAAGCCGCTCGTGCGCGATTTTATCGCAATTGCTTCGAATTTGTATCGCGTGTTTCTCGAAACCGATGCGTCACTCGCGGAAATCAATCCGCTCGTCGTCACGGCTGAAAATACGCTTATCGCAGCGGATGGCAAAATCGTCGTGGACGACAATGCCTTGTTCCGCCATTCGTACCTCGAAGAATTGCGCGACGTGGACGAAGAAACGTCCGCCGAACGCGAAGCGCGCAAAGCGGGACTGTCGTACGTCAAACTCGACGGCAACATCGGCTGCATGGTGAACGGCGCGGGGCTCGCGATGGCGACGATGGACGTGATTAAATTCTACGGCGGCGAACCCGCGAATTTTCTCGACATCGGCGGCGGCGCGAAAGCGGACAAAGTCAAGACCGCGCTTGAGATCATTTTGTCTGATTCGAACGTGAAATGCGTGCTGTTCAATATTTTCGGCGGCATCACGCGCGGCGATGAAGTCGCGCGCGGCATCGTGGACGGCTTGAAAGAAGTGCGGACGCGTGTGCCGATGGTCGCGCGCATCGTCGGCACGAACGCGGAAGAAGGGCGCAAGATTCTGGCGGACGCGAACATGATCACCGCGGAGACGCTGGAAGAAGGCGCGCAGAAAGCGGTCGCGGCGGCAAGGCAGGTCAAGTGAACAGTAGATGGCGAGCAGGCCGCCATGTGAGAAAGAATGGAGGCAAGTATGCTGATCAAAAATGTCAAGATCGAAAACTTTAAACGATTTGAGAGATTGGACATAGATCTTCGCCCATTCGACTGTCTAGTCGGTCCGAACAACAGCGGCAAAACCACGTTGCTCCAGGCACTGGCATTATTTGAGTTTTGCACGCACCTTTGCCTGAGCAGCCGGAATGGGACGATTGAACTGAAAGATCGAAGTATCTCTTTTGAAGAATTCTACGTTCTGCCTGTTTCAAGCCCGCTCGACCTTTGGACGGATCGCAAGACCCAAGCCGCAAAAAAGCATACGCTTATCAGAATCACATTGACTTTTGACGAAGGTTCGCCTGTGACTGCCACGGTTGATTTAAGCTACAACCGTTTTTCCGTGTCCATTACGTGTGCCGATCAATCCACCGAATGGTTGCAGCGCTTGAGCCAGATGCGCATTTCTTATTTGCCGGTATTTTCTACATTCTTGCCCCAAGAGGAGCGGCGCACACCAGCGGTCATTCAAGATGAACTGGCACGTGGTCGCGTGAATAGTGTTATCCGCAATCTACTGCTTGATTTGAAGCACGCAAATCGTCACGGAGAATTGGTGGAAATCTTGCGCCGGGTCTTTCCCGCATTGACAGATATGAATATCGAATTCGATGAGGTGAATGATCGCTATATTTCTGTAACCTACAAAGAACGCGGCCATTCAAAGGGCTTTGATGTCTTCTCTGCTGGAAGCGGTTTTCAGCAATTCATTTATCTTTTTGGATTTATCTTGTTGCGCCAACCAACCGTGATCCTGTTGGATGAACCGGATGTTCACTTGCATGGAAGTCTGCAACAGACGCTGCTTAGTGAACTGCACCGACTCGTCGGCATTGGGAAGCAGGTGTTAGTGGCGACGCATTCCAGAGATTTGATCGCGCGAATGAATCCCGAAAATATCCTAGCGTTGGAAGAAGTCGGCGGGCGGCGCTTGGCTATCGCGTTTGACGTCTATGACGCTCTTGACCAACTTGGCGCGGTCGAACTGACCCAACTTCCAGTTGTGCAAGCCTACCGACGTGTCTTGGTAGTTGAAAACCGTGCTGACTGGGACATACTTTCACTCTTTTGTTTCAAGGTGTTAGGTTCCGCGGTCTGGCAGCAGGTTGAGCGGCGCCTTGCCATTTGTTATGCCAAAGGCAATCCCTGGAAGCAGGATATTTCGCGTCTACGCCAGCAGCTTCAACAGATGATCGCAATCGAAGGTCGCGATTTGGAGATGTTTGTGGTCGCTGATCGCGACTATCATCCCGATTTGCCGTTTCTGCGCCAGTCGTTGCCTACCGCGCATATCGAATGGCACATCTGGGAAAGAGCCGAGATCGAAAACTATCTACTGTCTATTGCTGGCATCCGACGGACACTTGACCTCTTGCCGCTGTTTGAAGAATCCCTGCGCGCCGAATTGGAGCGTTTGATGGAATCGTCGCGCGATTCGTCAAATGACCATCTGGTCAAAGCCTTTCAGGAATACGGAAAAAGTCGCGAGGAAAGATGGGATGTCACAACCATTTCACGCAAGGCGCGTGAGTATCTTCAGCAACATTGGGACTCGGAGAAATTGGCGCTGTGCGATGCCAAAGAGATCGTGTTACCGGGAATTAAACGATGGGCGCAATCTCAGCGACTCGAACAATTTTCTGACAAGTCCCTTGCTGAGACTCTTAACCCTGAGGAACTTCCAGAGGAGGTACACATTTTGGCTAAACGCCTTGCCGAGTTTGCAGGCGTTCAAACAAATGATGAGACTGGGTAACGATATTCAGCGCAAAAGGATTCACAATGTCTCGACAACTCTTTTTGCTCGGCGGCAGCGCCGCGTTCGATGCCACGGCTAATGAATTTGTTCCCGCGTCCGGCGGACGCGACGCGCGCATCGCGCTGTTGCTGCAAGGCGGACGCGATTGGGAAAAGTACGTCCCGGAGTACACGCGTCCCTGGTCGGCGCGCGGCGTATCGCGCTACGACGTGATCGTGCCGGACGCGCAAGGACGACTGAACCTGGACGATGTCGTCGCAAAATTGGAGAGCGCGACGGGCATTTTCATCGGCGGCGGAAACACGGCGATCTATCGACGCGTGTACGTGAGCGATCCCGTTCGTGCGATTTTGCGGAAGCGCTACGCGCGTGGGATTCCGCTCGCGGGTTGTTCCGCGGGCGCGTCGATTGCGCCCAAGACGTGCGCGTTTCATCCCGGCGAAAGCGATGGTGAGTCGCTCGTTGCCGAAGGGTTGGGCTTGGTGAGCGATCTGCTGGTCGGCGTGCATTTCAAATCGGACGATGTTTTGCCGAACCTGCTCGCGGCGATGGCGGCGTCGCGCACGCGGAATGCGTGGGGCATCGAGGAAACCGCGTGCGTTGTGCTCGAAAACGAAAAGTTCGCGCGCGTCCTGGGTCGCGCCGCGTACGAAATCGTGATGACTGATTTCGACAAGAAATTGTACCACCTGCTCGAACATCCAATCCCGTGACAGCTTGAGTCGAACATGCCAAATAATTGGAATGCCATTCGTGATGAAGTAACGCGTTATTTGCAAGACCTTGTTCGCATTAACACGTCGAATCCGCCGGGCAATGAAACAAAAGCGGCGGAGTACCTCGCGGATGTTTTCAAACGCGAAGAGATCGAGTCGACGGTTTTGGAATCTGCGCCGGGGCGCGGGAATGTGATCGCGCGCTTGAAGGGCGACGGTCGCGCCGCGCCGTTGCTCTTGATGGCGCATCTCGACGTCGTGCCGGTCGAAGCGGGCAAGTGGGAACATCCGCCGTTTGGCGCGGCGATTGTGGACGGCTACATTTGGGGACGCGGCACGCTGGACACCAAAGACCTGGTCGCCGCGGAATTGATGGTGATGTTGTTGCTCAAACGCGAAGGCAAGCCACTCGCGCGCGATATTATCTTTATGGCGAACGCGGACGAAGAAGCGGGCGGACGATTGGGCGCGGGCTGGGTTGTCGAAAAGCACCCCGATCTCATTCGCGCCGAGTACGCGATCAACGAGGGCGCGGGATTTGCATTCGATTTCTTGGGGCAGCGATTTTTCACTTGCCAGACGAGTGAGAAAGGGACGGCGCGCTTTGCGATGCGGACGCACGGCAGACCGGGGCACGGCTCGCAGCCACATCCCGATAACGCGGTTTTGAAACTCGCCGACGCGATCCAAAAAATCGGCGCGGCACGCGAAGCGTTTCCGCACCACGCGACGAAAAGCGTGCGCGATTTCTTCGAAGGGATTGCCACGCACGTGGACAAACAATATCGCGGCGACGTGGTGGCGTTGCTCGACGCGAAAAAATACAGCGTGGCGATGAAGCGTTTGCCGATTGACGACAGTATGCGTTCGATGCTCTACGCGATGCTGCACAACACGGTCACGCCGACGATGCTAAACGCGGGCACCAAGGTCAACGTGATTCCGTCGGTCGCCGAAGCGCGCTGCGACGCGCGGCTGATCCCAGGTCAGACTCCCGATGACTTGTTGCGCGAATTGCGCGCGGTGATTGGCGACCGCGTCGAGATCGCGTTTGAAGATACTCGGCTGGGACGCGAGGCAGATCACAAGACGCCTCTGTTCGATACGATTACGCGCACACTCGCGCGCTACGAACCGCGCGCGCCTGTCCTGCCGTTGCTCGTCGTCGGCGCAACCGACGCGCGGCACGTGACGAAACTCGGCACCCAAGTCTACGGCTTTCGCCCGATGATCGCGCCGATGGAAGAACTCGACACGGTGCACGGACACAACGAGCGCGTCTCGGTTGAGAATATGCTGTTTGGCACGCGCGTGTTGTACGATGTCGTCAGCGAGTTTGCGAGCGTGCAATGACATTTAGTATTCGCTCCGCAACTGTTGCCGACGCGCCAACCATCGTCGCGCATCGCCGCGCGATGTTCGAAGACATGGGCGAACGCGCCACCGACAAACTTGACGCGATGAGCGCGGCGTTCGAAACTTGGGTGACGGAACGACTGGTCCGCGGCGAGTATCGCGGCTGGCTGGTGACGGACGCACAGAACCAGATCGTCGCAGGCGCGGGCTTGTGGCTGCTGGCTTGGCCCGCAACGCCGAAAGATCAATCGGCGCAGCGCGGCTATATTTTCAACATCTACACGCAACCTGCGTTCCGGCGGCGCGGTTTGGCGCGGCAATTGATGCAGGTGATTTTGGACTGGTGCCGCGCACAATCCATTCGCGTGGTCGGCTTGCACGCCAGCGATGACGGGCGCGCGCTGTACAAAGCGCTTGGATTCGAACCAACAAACGAAATGAGGTTGAAACTCTGACATGAAAGCATCCATCATCGGCGGCTCTGGTTACGCAGGCGGCGAAGTCGCGCGTTTGTTGCTCGCGCATCCCAACGTCGAACTCGCGCAGGTAACTTCAGAGTCGCATGTCGGCGAATATCTGTACAACGTGCATCCGAATCTGCGTGGGCACACGAAATTGCAATTCACGACGCCCGATCAGATCGCGCCGTGCGATGTGCTTTTCGTCGCGCTACCACATGGCGAAGCGCAGAAGCGGATCGACGCGTTGTCCGCGCTCGCGCCGCGCCTCGTCGACTTGTCGGCGGATTTTCGCTTGCGCGATCTTGCGGCGTACAAAAAGTGGTACGGCGAAGAACATCGCGCGCCAAACTGGATCGGCAAATTCGTCTACGGCTTGCCCGAATTGCATCGCGCGGAAATGAAATCGGCGAGTTACATAAGCGGTGTTGGCTGCAACGCGACGGCGACAAACCTCGCGCTCTTACCGCTGGTGCGCGCGGATCTGCTCGACGCATCGCGTCCGATTATCGTCGACATCAAAGTTGGTTCCAGCGAAGGCGGCAATTCACCGTCACTCGCGTCGCATCATCCCGAACGTAGCGGCTCGGTGCGAACGTTCTCAGCGGTCGGGCATCGGCACACGGGCGAAGTAGAGCAAGAACTTGGATTAACAAACGTGCATCTTTCGATCACGTCAATCGAAATGGTGCGCGGTGTCCTTGCCACCGCGCATTGCTTTTTGAAAGCGGGCGCGACGGAAAAAGATTTGTGGCGCGCGTATCGCAGCACGTACAAAGATGAGCCGTTTGTCCGCATCGTCAAAGACAAAACGGGAATCTATCGTTACCCCGAACCGAAAATTTTGGCGGGTTCGAATTACGCGGATGTTGGATTTGAGATTGACGAAGCGACGGGACGCGCGGTTTCGCTCTGCGCGATTGACAATTTGATGAAGGGCGCGGCGGGCAGCGCGGTGCAGGCGATGAATTTGATGTGCGGGTTTGCAGAGCGCGCGGGGTTGGAGTTTGCGGGACTCCATCCGATTTGATTCGAGGCGATTCGTTATGCCAGTGAGATTGTTGAATTCGTCCGTGCTCAAATGGCCCGACGCGCCATCGGTTGACCAAGCCGCGCGTCGATGGGCGGATCGCGTTTTGCGCGAGCGCAAGCAAATTCGTCGGATCGGCTACTTTGGCTCGTACGCGCGCGGCGATTGGGGCGTCGGCAGCGATCTCGATTTGATCGTTGTCGTGGATGATTCAGATCAGCCGTTTGAAAGACGCGCGCGCGATTGGGATACAACAGAATTGCCCGTGCCAACCGATGTGTTGGTGTACACCTGGAAAGAATGGGAATCGTTGCAACAAAAACGATTTCGCCAAACAATAGTGGACGAGGCAGTGTGGATTTATGATCGTAATTAAAATCGGCGGCAGTTCAGGCATCAACCTCGACTACGTTTGCGCGGATGTTGCCGCGTTGATGAAAGCAGGCAAACAAATCGTCGTGATGCACGGTACGGGCAAGGAAGCGGACGCGCTCGGCGAAAAACTGGGGCGTCCTGCGCGGCATGTCACATCGCCGCAAGGATTCACGTCGCGCTACACGGATCGCGATACGCTGGAAGTTTTCGTGATGGCGGCGTGCGGCAAGGTCAACACGTTTCTCGTTGAGCGTCTGCAAAAACTCGGCGTCAACGCGATTGGGTTGAGCGGCGTCGATGGTCGCTTGCTCGAAGGCGCGCGCAAAGACGCGATCCGCATCGTCGAAAATGGTCGCCAGCGGATTTTGCGTGACGATTACACGGGGCGCGTCGAAAAAGTGAACGCCGATCTGTTGGGCGTGCTGCTAGCACGCCACTACGTCCCCGTCGTCGCGCCCCTCGCGATCAGTTACCAAGGCGACGCGATCAATGTCGATGGTGATCGTGCTGCCGCGATGATCGCGGGCGCGCTCGGCGCGGAGCAGTTGATCATTTTGACGAACGTGCCTGGCTTGCTGCAAAAATATCCCGACGAATCATCTCTGATCGCGCACATTGACAAGAGCCGCGTCGAAGCGTCCATCGATTTCGCGGAAGGACGCATGAAGAAAAAGGTGCTTGGCGCGAGCGAGGCACTGGGACTTGGCGTCAAGCAAGTGATCTTTGCCGATGGTCGCGTCGAGCAACCGATTCAGCGCGCGCTGGACGGCAAAGGCACGGTGATTGATTGATGCGATTCCCGTCTGCTATGCTCGCGCTCGAAGATGGCACGATTTTTCGCGGCGAATCGTTTGGCGCGGAGGGCGAAGTCTGCGCCGAAGTCGTTTTCAATACCTCGCTGACGGGCTATCAAGAAATCATCACGGACGCGTCGTATCGCGGACAGATGGTGACGTTCACCTGTTCGCACATCGGCAATGTCGGCGTGAACGCGCAGGACAACGAATCGTCGCGCGCGCAATGCGCCGCGATCATTGCGCGCGAAATTGAGATAACGCCGTCGAACTGGCGCGCGACGAAATCGTTGCCCGATTGGCTGCGCGAGCAAAACGTGATCGCGCT
This sequence comes from Candidatus Aquidulcis sp., assembly GCA_020723345.1. Taxonomy (GTDB): domain Bacteria; phylum Chloroflexota; class Anaerolineae; order UBA4142; family UBA4142; genus VGOB01. The sequence continues at coordinate 44,690 of DYJA01000041.1, forward strand.
GGGCGGAGTGGACACGCGCGCGCTGACGCGCCACTTGCGCGAGCGCGGTGTGATGAAGGGCATCGTTTCGACTACTGACGGCGATGTCGTGCGTCTCATCGAAAAAGCGCGCGCGTGGGAAGGACTGGACGGACGCGACCTGGTGCGTGAGGTAACGTGCGACGAGGTTTACGCGTGGGATGAGGCGACGTGCGCGGAATTTACGCTGCAAGTCCAGCCGGATGACGGGCGACGGACGACGGAAGGCATCCGTCCACATGTCGTCGTCTACGATTTCGGCGTCAAGCAAAACATTCTGCGGCGATTGGTGGCGCGCGGTTGCCGCGTGACAGTCGTTCCTGCGACGACGAACGCGCGCGACGCGCTCGCGCTTGAGCCAGATGGCATTTTGTTGTCGAATGGTCCTGGCGATCCTGCCGCGCTGCCGTACGCCGCGGAAACGATTCGCGACTTTCTCGCGCGCGGCATTCCGATTTTCGGAATTTGTCTCGGGCATCAATTGTTGGGAATCGCGTTGGGCGGGCGGACATACAAACTGAAATTCGGACATCACGGCGGCAATCATCCCGTGATTCATCACGCGACGGGCTGCATCGCGATCACCTCGCAGAATCACAACTACGGTGTGGATGCGGATTCGCTTGATCCCGCGCGCGTCGAGATCACGCATCGCAGTTTGAACGACGGTTGCGTCGAGGGCTTGCGGCTGAAAGACGCGCCTGTGTTCAGCGTGCAGTACCATCCCGAATCGTCGCCAGGTCCGCACGATTCGGATGATCTGTTCGGGCAGTTTATTCAGCTTGTCATTGCGAGGAGCGTCCTGAGCGGAGCAGCAGTTTTTGCTGCGGAGTCGAAGGATCGCGACGAAGCAATCTCCAAGTAACTTGGGGATTGCTTCGCAAAGATCGCTCGCAATGACATTGGGTTGTAATGCCAAAGCGCAACGACATTCATACAATTCTCATCATCGGCTCAGGTCCCATCGTCATTGGGCAGGCGTGCGAGTTTGATTATTCGGGGACGCAAGCGTGCAAAGCGTTGCGCGCGGAAGGTTACCGCGTCGTCCTCGTCAACTCGAATCCCGCGACGATCATGACCGATCCCGAAATGGCGGACGTGACGTACGTCGAGCCGCTCACGCCCGAAGTGCTCACCGCGATCATCGCGCAAGAACATCCCGACGCGTTGTTGCCGACGGTTGGCGGGCAGACGGGGTTGAACCTCGCGCTGAATCTTGCCGAGTCGGGCGTGCTGGCGCAGTACGGCGTGGAGTTGATCGGCGCGCGCTTGCCCGCGATTCAAGCGGCGGAGGATCGCAAGAAGTTTCAAGAGACGATGCAAGCGGCTGGGTTGCCCACGCCGCGCAGCGGTGTCGTTAAGACGATTGACGAGGCGCGCGAACTTATCAAGACGATTGGCTTTCCCGCGCTGATTCGTCCGTCGTTCACGCTCGGTGGCAGCGGCGGCGGCATCGCGTACAACGCGGATCAGTTGGCGGATGTCGTCGAGCGCGGCGTAAAAGCGAGCCCGATCGGTACGGTGCTTGTCGAAGAGTCGGTCCTGGGTTGGAAAGAATTCGAACTCGAAGTGATGCGCGACCGCGCCGACAATTTCGTCGTCGTCTGCTCGATTGAAAATGTTGACCCGATGGGCGTTCACACGGGCGATTCGATCACCGTTGCGCCCGCGCAAACTCTGACCGACAAAGAGTACCAGCGTCTGCGCGATATGGCGCGACGCGTGATGACGGCGGTCGGCGTGGAAACGGGCGGCAGCAATGTGCAGTTCGCGGTCAACCCAGACGACGGGCGCGTCGTCGTAATCGAAATGAACCCGCGCGTATCGCGCTCGTCCGCGCTCGCGAGCAAGGCGACGGGTTTTCCGATTGCCAAGATCGCCGCGCTGCTTGCGGTCGGTTACACGCTTGACGAAATCGCGAACGACATTACGCGGCAGACGCGCGCGGCGTTCGAGCCGTCGATTGACTACGTCGTCGTGAAAATTCCGCGCTGGGCGTTCGAGAAATTCCCAAACGCCGATCCGATCCTGGGTCCGCAAATGAAGAGCGTCGGCGAAGTGATGGCGCTGGGGCGGACGTTCAAAGAGTCGCTGCAAAAGGCGATGCGGTCGCTGGAAATCAAGAATTCAGAATTCACGCGAAGCGTTCAGAATTCAGAATTAGGATCGCTGGCGATTCCAACAAAAGATCGGTTGTTCAAGATTTTTGCCACGCTGCGTGGTGGCGCGTCGGTTGCCGATATTTCGCGCGTGACGCGAATCGATCCGTGGTTTATCGCGCAGATGAAGGCGATTACGGATTTTGAACGAAACCTGACAGGTCTGCCAGACCTGTCAGGTTTACGAGCCGCCAAACGAGTTGGTGTCTCCGACGCGCGCATTGCCGAATTGACGCGATCCGATGAAGCGACTGTCCGCGCCAAGCGCATCGCCGCAGGCATCGCGCCGACATTTTTGCGCGTCGACACGTGCGCCGCCGAATTCGAAGCGCACACGCCGTACCTTTATTCGGCGTACGAAACGAATGACGAGACGCGTCCAACCGACAAGCCGAAAGTGATGATTCTCGGCAGTGGTCCGAATCGTATCGGGCAGGGAATTGAGTTTGATTATTGTTGCGTGCAAGCATCGTACGTTTTGCGCGCTGCGGGTTACGAGACGATCATGGTGAATTGCAATCCAGAAACCGTCTCGACCGATTACGACACATCGGATCGTCTGTACTTTGAGCCGCTGACGTTCGAGCACGTGATGGATATTTACGAGCGCGAAAAACCGCTTGGCGTGATCGTGCAACTGGGTGGACAAACGCCGCTCAATTTGACGATGCCGCTCGCGCGCGCGGGCGTTCGCATTTTGGGAACGTCGCCTGACGCGATTGATCTCGCCGAAGATCGCGAACGATTCAGCGCGCTGTTAACTCGGCTGGACATTCCGCAGCCCGCGCACGGACTCGCGCGGACGATGGCGGAAGCGCGCGCGGTTGCGGAAAAGATCGGTTATCCGTTGCTCGTGCGTCCGTCGTACGTGCTGGGCGGTCGCGCGATGGCAATTGTCTATGCCGACGCGCAGTTGGAGCATTTTGTCGCGCAAGCATTCGACGCCGCGCCCGATCATCCCGTGCTGATTGATCGCTACCTCGAAGACTCGTTCGAAATTGACGTGGACGCGTTGGGCGATGGCGAGCGCGTGGTGATCGGCGGCATCATGCAGCACATCGAAGAAGCGGGCGTCCATTCGGGCGATTCGGCGTGCGTGCTGCCGCCGTACAAAATCAGCCAGTATCATCTCAGCATCATTCAAGATTACACGCAGCAGATCGGTCTCGCGCTTGGCGCGCGCGGGTTGATGAACGTGCAGTACGCGATCAAAGACGACATCGTCTACGTGTTGGAAGTGAATCCGCGCGCGTCGCGCACCGTGCCGTTCGTCAGCAAAGCAACGGGCGCGCCGCTCGCGCGAATCGCGGCGCAGGTGATGCTCGGCAAATCGCTCGCCGAATTGAATTTTGTCGCGTCGCCAGCGGTGGATGGGTTTTTCGTCAAAGAAGCAGTCCTGCCGTTCAAAAAGTTCCTGGGCGTCGACGCGGTGCTCGGTCCCGAAATGCGAAGCACCGGCGAAGTGATGGGGCACGCGTCGCATTTCGGTCACGCGTTCGCCAAAGCGGAAATGGCGGCAGGCGACGCGCTGCCGCTCGCTGGCGCGGCGTTACTCAGCGTCAACGATTTCGACAAAGGCGCGATTGTCAAGATCGCGCGCGATCTGCATCACCTGGGTTTTCGATTGCTCGCGACGCGCGGTACGGCGGAATGGCTGACGAAAATTGGACTGGCGGTCGAGCGCGTCAACAAAGTCAGCGAAGGTTCGCCGCACGTTGCCGATTTGATTCGCGCGGAACACGTGCAACTGATCGTCAACACGCCGCTCGGCGCGAACGCGATTTCCGACGGCGCGGCAATTCGCGCGGCAGCAATCGCGCAAGGCGTGCCGCTGTTGACAACGCTGTCGGCGGCGCAAGCGGCGGTGAGTGGCATTCGCGCGATGCGCGAAAAGTCGCTGCAGTTCAGGAGTTTGCAGGAACATCACAGAAATGGAGTCAAGCAGCAATGACGAACGTCGTCGAAACCGAATCGAATTACACGTCGGGCGTGAACAGCAAGCGTCCGCTCGCGATTGTGCGCGGACAAGGCGCGCGCGTCTGGGATGAGAATGGACGCGAGTACATTGATTGCGTCGGCGGACAAGGCACCGCGAACGTCGGACACGCGAACCCCGTCGTCGCGGAAGCGATTGCGGAGCAAGCGCGCACGCTGATCGCGCTCACCGAAGTGTTTTACAACGACAAGCGCGCGGCAATCGAAGAGAAACTCGCGCAAATTTCGCCGAACCACGCGAACCGCGTCTTTCTCTGCAATTCGGGTTCGGAGGCGATTGAAGCCGCGCTCAAGCTCGCGCGGTACAGCACGGGGCGCACGGGCATCGTCGCGTTCATGCGCGGCTTTCACGGTCGCACGATGGGCGCGCTCTCCGCAACCTGGGAGCCGAAATATCGCGATCCATTTGTGCCGCTCGTCCCCGATTTTTCGCACGCACCGTACGATAATTTGGAAAAAGCGCGCGCGGCGATCACTGACAAAACCGCAGGCGTGATTGTCGAAGTCGTGCAGGGCGAAGGCGGCGTGCGTCCTGGGTCGCGCGAATTTCTTGTTGGCTTGCAGGAAATTTGCCGCGAGCGCGGCGCGCTGTTGATCGTGGACGAAGTGCAAACAGGTTTCTGCCGCACCGGCAAGATGTTCGCGTCGGAACATTTCGGGATCGAAGGCGATTTCGTCTGTGTCGCGAAATCGATCGCGGGTGGCTTGCCGATGGGCGCAGTGATGATCGGCGAGCGCGTGAAAAAGCTAGAGCCGATGATTCACGGTACGACGTTCGGCGGGAATCCGCTCGCGTGCGCGGCTGGCATCGCGGCAATTGGCTACATGGAAAAAGAAAATCTCGCGGGACGCGCGGCTGAACTCGGCGCGTACATGAAGGGGCGACTCGAACGCATCGAATCGCCACTGATTCGCGAAGTGCGCGGACTTGGCTTGATGATCGGCGTCGAGCTGAAGCAGAAGGTGACGCCGTACTTGCACGCGCTAATGGATCGCGGCGTGCTCGCGTTACCCGCGGGGCTGAACGTGCTGCGCTTGCTGCCGCCGCTCGTGATCGAGAAAAGCGATTTGGATGTGGTGGCGGACGCGATTGAGCAGGTGCTGCAGGAGGAAAAAGAATGACTGAGACTAATTTGGCGCAGCAATTGTCATTTGTTGTTGCCCAGCGTCATCAAGATGAAGCGACTGTGCTTGCCCAAGCCATGCGGGAAGGAATAAAATCGCTCTATCGTGAGTCCATCGTTGAAGCATATTTGCTGGGGCGAGTCACGCGCGAGAATGCGTTGAAGGAATTGGGCGCGGAAGAGTTGGAAGCAATTGAATATCAACGTGACGTGTTGCGCCGCGATGTCGAATGGGGATTGAAGAATGCCTGACGCGATTGCCGACACAGGTCCAATTCTGCATTTGCACGAAATTGGTCGTCTGCAAGTATTACGCGTTTTCGATTCTCTTTTGATTCCCGACTTGGTCGCGGACGAAATTCGCGCTTATGGACTTGATCCAGCGCGCTTGGGCGTTATTGACCAGACCGTTACCGTCGTGACCATCGAAGAAGCGCAGTGGACGCCATTTGTCAATGTGACTGGGCGACCAAACATTCATCCTGCCGACGCGCAAGTGTTCGTTTTGGCGCAGTCGCATCAATTTGCGCTTTCCGTATTGACAGATGATCTCGACCTGCGACGCCGATTGGAAAACCAAGGAGCGGTGGTTGTTGGGTCGGTTGGGGTGCTGGTGCGCGCGTATTCCAGCGGCTATTTCAAACGCGCTGAATTGGAATCAGCGGTTCAGGCGTTGTTCATGCAAAGTACCTTGCATGTGAGTCGCGCTTTTGCCACGTATGTTCGCGTGCTTTTAAGCGCTCTGTTGCGGGGCGAATAGACGCGATGCCAACCGAAGGCGCAACCGCGATTGTTTTCAACGTCGATCGTACGCGCGTCTTGATGGTCAAGCGCGAAGATTTCCGCGTCTGGGTCTTGCCAGGCGGCGGAATCGAACCAGGCGAAACGCGCGAACAAGCCGCGATGCGCGAGACGCGCGAAGAGACGGGGTACGAAATCGCGGTTGATCGTCTCGTCGGACGATACTGGCATCCGCAAACTCCGGGCGGTGGCAGCGTCCGATACTTGTTTGAAGGGCATGTCATCGGCGGCGCGGCGATTCAGAACGGACCCGAAACGCGTGGCGTTGATTTCTTTTTAATTGATGCGCTGCCAGCGCGCATGTTACCCTGGGTGAAGAAATTCATCGCGGATGCGTTGACCAATTCGCCGTCGATCATCGAGCGCACGTTGTATCTTCCAATGTGGATGGCAGTCGGAATTCGACTTGGGTATGCTGCGCGAAATTTTCGGAAGCGTTATTTTCGAAAACAGAAATGAATCCAACTGAACTTTTGCAAGGTCTCGTCCAAATCTATAGCCCTTCGATGCAAGAACGCGCCGCGTCGGAGTACCTCGTCGCGCAGATGAACGCGCTCGGCTTGCGCGCGTTTGTGGACGACGCGGGAAACGCGGTCGGCATTCTTGGCGACGGCGCGCGCGATATCGTCCTGCTTGGGCACATTGACACGTTTCACGGCTACATCGAGCCGCGCATCGAGGACAACCAACTGTACGGGCGCGGCGCGGTGGACGCGAAAGGTTGCCTCGCGACATTTGTCTCCGCGTGTGCGCGCGTTGGCGCGCGGGAAGGCGTGCGTTTCATCGTCATCGGCGCGGTCGAAGAAGAGTGCTCGACATCGAAAGGCGCGCGCTACGCGCTGACGCAATACGCGCCGCAGTTTTGCATCATCGGCGAGCCGAGCGGCTGGGATCGCATCACGCTTGGTTACAAAGGGCGCGTGCTCGTCGAATACGAAATCGCGAAATCGGTGACGCACACCGCAAGCGGCGCGCGCGCGGCGGTCGAAGACGCGGTCGCGTTTTGGAATCGCGTCGCCGTGTTTGCCGCCGACTACAATCGCGACAAGCCACGCGTCTTCGATCAACTCGACGCGTCGCTGCGCGCGCTTAATTCCGATGACGATGGCTTTACAGATCGCGCGAAAATGCGCGTCGCGTTGCGCGTGCCGACGGCGTTGGCGATTGCCGCTGTCGAAAAAGAAATCGCGCAATTCGTCGACGGCGCGAGCGTTACGTTCTCGTCGGAGGAAGAACCCTTTCGCGCGGACAAGAACAACGCGCTCGTGCGCGCGTTCCTCAACGCGATTCGTGACGCGGGCGGCTCGCCCGCTTTTACGGTGAAAACGGGAACCGCCGATATGAACATCGTCGGTCCCGCGTGGGGTTGCCCGATTGTCGCGTACGGTCCCGGCGATTCCGCGCTCGATCACACGCCGAACGAACATCTCGATCTCGCGGAGTACGCACGCGCGATTGACGTGCTGGCGCGGGTGTTGGCTGCCATCAGTATTCAGTAGGCAGTGTTCAGTATTCAGTCAACCGAACACTGAAAACTGAATACTGAATACTGAATACTGAACACTGATCCTGACCGGAGTTGCAATGGAGCACATTGATTACAACTGTATCTTTTGCGCGATTGCGGCAAAGCGCGCGCCCGCTGCGATTGTGTACGAAAGTGCGGACGCGCTCGCGTTCCTCGACATTCATCCCGTTGTCGAGGGACACATGCTCGTCATTCCGAAAAAGCATTGTCGCAATCTTTTCGATCTGGACGACGAGAGCGGCAAAGCGGTGATGTGTGCGTCGCGCGTCGTCGCGCGCGCGCTGCGCGCCGCGTTCAACGCCGATGGCTTGACGGTTCTGCAATCGAACGAGCGCGCGGGCGGGCAGGCGGTGTTCCATTATCACGCGCACCTCGCGCCGCGTTTCATCGGCGACGGCTTGATGTCGCGCGAAGGGCACGATCGCAAGATGCAGTGGCGGGCGCGCGGCAATCCGACGGCGGCTGAATTGGAACAGATCGCGCAAAAAATTCGCGCGCATGTCAAGGAAGAATGACCTTTGTCATTTCGAGGCGCGTTTTTCGCGCCGAGAAATCTCGTATGCGTGGCAAGGGGATTTCTTGCTGCGCTCGAAATGGCAAGTGGCAAAGGATGAGAAGTGGACGCGGACGATGTCGTCTTGGTGGCATTGCTGAACCAGCCGCGCGATTTGGAAATCGTCCGCGCGGAACGTTGGTACCGCATTCCGGCGAAGCACGCGCCCGCGCATTTGACGCAAACGCGCTACGTCGCGTTCTATTTGACGAAAGCGTTTGGTGAGACGCGGTGGACGATTCGCGAATACGCGCCCGTGCGCGGGCACGAACTGGTGCGCCGCCGCGATTTGTTTCCTGACGAAACGGATCATCCGCGCGCGAACGACGCGTACTACAAATTGCAACTCGGCTCGCTGATCGAATTGCGGCATCCCATCGTCAGCCGCAGTGGTCGCCGTATTCTGTTCATTTGGACGACGGGCGATAAATTCTCGCGCGCGGTCGAGCTCAACGATCTGCTCGGCAAGAGCGCGGCAGACGATGCGCTGTGGGACGCGCTGAAGGAGTCGGGCATGCGCGCGGAGCGGCAAATCGTCGTACGCGACAAACGCGCGCGCTATCGCGTCGATTTTTGGATTGCGTGTCGGCGCGGCAATGTGGCGGTCATCGTTTCCGACGCGCCGCGTAAGTTACCTAAGCCTGTTTTCCGCACCTTAAAAATCGAATACCAGAGTGCCAGACGCGATTG
>DYJA01000123.1 GCA_020723345.1 Candidatus Aquidulcis sp.
TCATCGCATTTGTTTGTAATGTGCGTTTGTATGTGAGTTTTGCACCTGTTGGTTATACTGGGTAATTTTTCATGAACTTGCGTTCACCAGCGTTCCGATGAAAATGTTGCACGGGCGGCTCGCCCGTCGCAGAGCGAGCCAGCGGCTCGCGCAACAGTCCATTTTCAGGAGAGCGTGAGAACCGTCGAGTTCCGCCGCTTTTTCGATGCAGACAATATTGCGCGTGTTCGATTCGAACTCGAAAGAGATCGAGTGTTGATGTTTACGGTGCAATTGGAATGCTGTTTTGAGGAGACATGGTACCCTGTTGTGCGATATGATACGCCTCATGGTTCTGCGCATCGCGACGTACTTCACCCATCGGGTAAAATTGACAAAACCGAGATGATGCTGGATTACAACGATGCGCTCACGTACGCCATTCGTGATTTGGCGCAGAATTGGGAAGCATACAGAAGGAGATACGAACTGTGGCTCAGAAAATAACCAACCGAATCAAAAAACCGAAAGACGCGGTTGAACGCAATATCGCGTTGCTTGAAATCTTGATGCGCTATCTCCTTGCCAAGCCCCAGGTCTTTGAGGCGTTGCCTGACAATTTCGAACTGATCATTCTGCCTGAAGACGATCCTGAGATGCTTCAGTACAACCTAGCGTTGCTGAATGAATATGGGAGCGCGGGCAAACCGATTGTGTTTGCGCGGGTTAGATCAAATTTGGATTTGACGCGAATAGGTCCTGATATTTATGTGCCTCTGGCAGTCTAGCCAGAGGTTTCATTTTTTCGTGTGAAGTGCTTGTGATGCTCACCCTCACGCGTCCAATCGCGCGACGATGAGCGGCACGAGCATTTCTTCTTCCGCCAGTCCGCCGTGGCGTCCGCGCATTTTCACTTCCTCTTTTTCTTCCCAATAAAAATTCTCGCGCGGCAGCGCGATTAGATCGCCGACGCGATGTTTGAGTTCGGGCGCGCGTTTGCCGCTGCCGAACAAGCCCGCCTCCAGCGCGTCGCGCGCATCGAGCACGACAAACTTGTCGCCGAGCCGCGTCTCGATGTACTCGCGCGCCGCGTCCACTTCGCCGTTGCGACAGTAGAGGTACGCCGCGCGCGCCTCGCCCACAAAATCCATGACGAGATGCTCGCGCAGATCGGGATGCGCGCGCCAGAAAACCGCGCGCTCAGGCGGCGTGTCGAGTTGACCGTGATCGGCGGTGAGCAAAAAGAGCGTACCATCGCGCGCGGCGGGCGCGAGTCGCCGCAGAAATTCGTACTCGAACGAGTAGCCGAAATTGTTCAGTTCGGCGAGGATTGCGTCGTGCGATGGTCCGTAGCGATGCGAAATGCCATCGAGCGCGCTCCAGTACGCGACGAACAACGCGCGCTCGGCGCGATGATTTTCGATGGCTTGGCGCAGGACGACCCACATATCCGACGACGTTACAAAGCCAAACGTTTCTTTGACGCCGCGAATTTGAACTTGCGATAGTGCGGTTTCGGTGTACGGCGCTTCGATGAAATTGTAAACGGGGATGCCAAAATAATCGAGTGTTTGCGGCAGCGACTGAATCGGCAAAAAGTTTTCGGGCTTGAGTCCCGCGTCCACAAGTTGCTGCGCGCCGAATTCTTGTGTCGCGACGGGACTGAACGCGATCATATTCGAACGGACGCCATGCTCGCGCAAAAAAAGTTGATAGCCGACAAAGCCGTGTTCGGCGGGCGTGTAACCCGACCAGAGCGACGTGAGTGCGGCAGTTGTCGTCGAAGGAAAAGTCGAAGTGAGCGGAACGAGGTTCGCGCCGCGCTGAATCAATTTGTGGAAACCGTTTTGGGGATTCGCGTCGAGCGCGTCGAGCAAACGCGCATAGCCCATCGCGTCGGCGATGACGTACACGACGCGCTGAACGCTCGTCGTGAATCCTTTGGTGATTTCAGGATCGAGCGGCGGCGCGTGAAAATGTCCGCCGAGCGTTCGAATGATCGTCGCGGGAACGTTGACGATGGAGCGCCCGCCGTAATTCGGCGCGATGAATTCGGCGGGCAGATTCAGTTGCTTGAAATGCGCGCTGCGTTCGGCGCGAATGCGTTTTTCGATTTTTTGCGCGACAGACATGATCCTCCAAATCAAAGTGCACGCGCGTTTGTAGTCAGCGGTCCTGAACGCAGTGAAGGAAGCGTAGTTCGCGGAGTCGCGTTCCGCGCGCGCAAGGACGGCACTCCGCGAACATCGCTGCGTGCCTGACTACGAACTTTCGTTTTACTCTGCGCGCGGCAGCGTGAACCAAAAACGACTGCCGCGTCCCAGTTCACTCTCCACGCCGATCTTTCCGCCCATCGCTTCAACCCACGCTTTGGCAATCGCGAGACCCAAGCCCGAATTGCCAGTCGCGCGCGTCCGCGATTTGTCGCCGCGATAAAAGCGTTCAAAGACGTGCGGCAAATCGTCCGTTGCGATTCCTTCGCCCGTATCACTCACGCTAATGGTAATGAATTCTGAGTGAACACTGAACACTGAACACTGTACACTGATCGCGCCGCCGCTTGGTGTGTAGCGCAACGCGTTCGCGATCAGATTTCGCAAAATTTGCGCGAGGCGATCAGGGTCCGCGCGCGCCAATAATTCCTCGACCTGTGTCAGCGCGATTTCGACATTCTGCGCGTCGGCGGCAACGGAAAAGTTCGCGAGCGCGGCGCGCAACGTTTCGGCGACGTTCACCGTTTGCGTGTTGATCGTCAATCGTCCCGCGTCCGCGAGCGCGAGTTCGCGCAAATCGTCCACTAATCGGCTGAGCAAGCGCGTCTCGTCGTACAGCGTCGCGATCTCGCTGCGTTCGAGGGGATACACTTCGTCGAGCATCGCGCTGAGGTTGCCCTGCAAAACCGCGAGCGGCGTCCGCAATTCGTGCGCGATGTCGGCGATCATGTTTCGCCGCAGCGTTTCGGCGCGCTGCACTTCGTCCGCCATCGCGTTGAATTCGCGTGCGACCTCCGCGATTTCGTCTGCGCCCTGCACGCGCACGCGGCGATTCCAATCGCGCGCGGCGAACGCGCGCGCGGCGTCCGCGAGATTCGACAGCGGCGCGGCAAGCGCGCGACTGATGACGAGTCCGAGCACGATCCCGAAGCCGCCTGCGAGCAACGCGGCGACGATCAGTGTGTTGCGGAGTTGATCGAGAAAACTTTGCTCGACGGGACTGAGCGCGACGCGCGTCGGTTGCCCCATCACCAGATAGCCGACGGGTTTGCCGTTCAGCGTGATCGTTTGCGCGACGGCGCGTTCGTCCGCGCTGAGCGAACCGCTGGCGGTCGCGCTGCGCTCGTCGTACACGATTTGGCTGTTCGCATCGGCGAGGCGTAGCGTGGACATGCCGCGTCCTTGCCCCGTACCTTGACCGCGCCCGCGCCCCATCATCGGCATGCCGAATCCGTTGAACACATCCGCGACGCCGTTCCAACTGCCGTTGCGTTGATAAAACGCGGCGAGATCGTCGAGCAAGCCGCTTTGCATCATCATGTCTTGGCGAACGAGATACTGCCGAAATTCGTTGCCCGCGCTCCAGTTGGTCAGCAGCGCGATCGTTGCCACGCCGACAAGCGTGATGAAAATGAACGCGAGTGTAAGCCGCACCCACAGCCGATTCATTTCTTCGCCTCGTCTTCGCGCAAGCGATAGCCGACGCCGAAAACCGTTTCGATATACTGCGGATCGCTTGGATCGTCTTCGATTTTTTTGCGGAGATTTTTGATGTGCGTGTCGAGCGTGCGCTCCATGCCTTCGTACGCATAGCCGAGCGCTTTTTCGATCAACTCGCCGCGCGTAAACGCGCGATTCGGATTTTCCATCAGAATTCGCAAGAGCGTAAATTCAGTCGGCGTTGTCTCGACGGCGCGTCCGTCGAGCGTGACGGTGTGCTGATCCACGTCGAGTTGTAGATCGCGAATCTGAAGGACGTGCGGCGCGCTTGGCGCGGTGGTCGCGCGGCGCAGAATTGCGCGAACGCGCGCGACGACTTCGCGCGGGTTGAACGGCTTGGTCAGGTAATCGTCCGCGCCGAGTTCGAGTCCCAGAATCTTGTCGCCGTCTTCGACGCGCGCGGTCAACATCAGAACCGGCGTCGCGGCGAGCGTCGAATCAGCGCGCAGCCATTTTGTGATTTCGTAGCCGTCGCGCTTGGGCAGCATCAGATCGAGCACGATCAGATCGGGGCGCTCGCGGCGAATGACGCGCTGCGCGTCGTCGCCGTCGTACGCGGTGAGAACTGTATAGCCCGCTTTTTCCAAATACGATTGAACGAGGCGGACGATTTGTTTGTCGTCATCGACGACCAGGATTCGGTGTGCCATTGGAAACCATTATAAATCGTAATGCGTGAAATGCAAAGCGCGGATCGTGAAACGTGATGCGTGATACGTGACAATCGTTCACGCATCACGCATCACGTATCACGAACGAGATCACTTGCCCTGTAAAGTTGCGACTACCTTCTGCACGTCCGTCACTTCGGTGATCTTGCCTTGCGTGACCAGGTCTTTGATCGCGATGTTCGGATCCGTCTTGGGATCGAGTTTGAGCGCGGCAAGCAATTTGTCGAGCGGCACTACGCACTGCTCGCTGATTTCTTTCAGCGTGTTCTTGCCTTTGATCTGATCGGCAGGCAAAATCGATCCGGCGGGCAATGACGTTGGCGTCGCGTGCGTTTCACCCGATGCGGCTTTCGCCGTCGCGGTTGCGCCTGGGATCGCTGTCGCTTGCGGCGTCGGCGTCGCGGCGACGGGCGCGATGGCGTTAGTTGTCGGCGACGTGCCCGCGGAGTACGCGGTCAGTTTTTCGCGCAGCGTTGTCACCGAGATGATCGATTCCATATCTTTCAACGCCGTTGTCGGCGATGTGTTGGCAGGAATTCCGCCAATTTGATACAACTCGGCTTGAGAAATCGGCAAGCCATCGATGATTTGTTGCAGCGTCATCCAGCCCTTGAGATCGGCGGGCGTCAGTTTAGTGACATCGACCGCATCGCGTCCGCTCGTCGACCAGATGCCCAGCGCTTGCGCGGTGAAGGTCGTTCCCAACAGCGCGACGATCAGCAGAATCGGCATGAAGAATGGATTGATTCGCATTTTAGATCTCCTGAAAAAAGGACACTGATGAACGCAGATTAACACAGATAAGAACAAAATCAGTGTGCGTCAGTGTTTATCGGTGTCCAATTGATTTTCACGCGCGAGCGCGTTTCCACAAATTGCGGATTCCGTCGAGCCATGTCGGCGCGAGTTGCACTTCTAATGCGCCGGGGCGCGGACACGTTTGGACGCACGCGAGACAGCCGATGCAATCTGAACTGATCGTGTTCGCGGTGGCGACCGGCAATTTCACCGGGCACGGTCGTTCACAAATGTTACAACTTTTGCACTCATCACCCGCGCGACGAATGCGGAGCAAACTCAACTTGCCGAGCAAACTGATCGCGCCGCCGAGCGGACACGCATAGCGACACCACGCGCGTTCGACGAAGAGCGACGCGACGATGACAACGATGGCGACCGCGTACGCGAGCCATGCTTCGGCGAGATTGAATTCAAACAGCCAGCCGAGACCAAAGATCGTGCGGTACGGATCCCAATCGGCGAACCACAGTTTGACGAGCGTGATCGTTTGGATCACGACCATCGCCAAAACGACGTAGCGACCGTAGCGCAAAACGCGATCCAACTTTGCAGGCACCTGAATCTCGCGAATGTGGAGTTTGGCGCGGACCCAGTTCAGCGCGTCTTGCAGCGCGCCGAACGGACAGACCCAGCCGCAGAACGCGCCGCCTGCGATCAGCACGCCGATCAGCAAGCCAAGTCCCAACACCAGATTCGAAAGATGCGTCTTGGAAACGTACTGACCGCCGGTCACAATCCAGCGCCACAATGTTTCCAATCCGCCGAACGGACACAGCGCGTCAATCGACGCGGTGGCGCCGTCGGTTTGCGCGGTGTTGTGGACGACGCTCGTGTACACGATGAACGCGGCAAACCCGAGTTGCGTGGCGCGGCGAACGCGATCCGTCCACTGCATTCGGAAACGTCGCGCGGTTGCGGGCGTCTTGGGTTTCACGTCGAGAAAAAGACCTTGTGCTGCCATTATTATCTCCTCGTTGTGTTTAGTTTTCTGATTTCAAAATACAAAATGCCTATGAAGAAGTTGTGGAGAAGCGATAGACGAGTTGTGGAAATGACAAGACGGGAAAAGCCCGCGCGCTTTTCCCGCCTTGCCAAAAGGAGGAGAAGATTCGCGTCTATCCGCCGCCGCCGCCGCGTCCGCGTCCCGACCAACCCGGTCGCCCGGTTTCATCGCGCAGTTGCGCCGTCTTGCCGTTCGTCAAATTCTGAATTTGCGCGGCAGTAAAATAGCCGTTATCCGCAAAGCCCTTGATCCTGATTTGATCGCCGACGTTCGCGGAGAATTTTTGCTCCAGCGCGAACAGCCACGGACGATTCTCGACCCAGACTTGATCGCCCGTCGTCGTCTGCACGGTCAGCGCGATTTCGTCGACGCTGACGACGGCGCCTTCGACCGTCGACCACGCGACTGTTCCCGACTGCGCGACGTACGCTTGATTGCCCAAGCCCTGACCGCGCCCGCCGCCGCGCGTATCGAAAACTTTGTCGTTCGTGCGATTGATTGCGCCGATGGCAAGCACCGCGACGACGATCAGCAAAAGTGTCACGAGCAAAACTTTTTTCAACATGGCGTCCTTCCTTTCTATGCTTCGAATTTTGAGTATTGACGTACGCCAACCTGGGTTGGTTGCCAAAAACTCGGAAAAAATCGACCGGTCACGTTCGTAATCCAGCGCCAGTGAATCGCGAGGTGCGTCAACACCGCGACGATCATCACGACGCCCGACCACGTGTGGATCAAATCCCACGTCGTACTAGTGAACACGACGGTCACGCGACTGCTTGCGGGGAAGAAGAAAAAGTACAATCCCGAAATCGCGGTGATGACGAAACTGATCGCGACAAGCGCGTCAATCGCGACATTGATCTTTGCGCCGGGCGACAACATGGTGCCGCGCGCGGTCACGGCGGCGATCACGCGCTTGGTCATCATCTTGAGCCATGCCCAATGAATCGTCAAGTGAACCAGCGCGGCGACGATCATCGCGATGCCGAGCCAGGTGTGCAGATCGCTCCAGGTGTGACGGTCGAACAAGATCGTGATGCCGTAGTACGGATTGCGTCCGCCGCGATACCCGCCCGACGGCAAAAACAAAAAGTAAATCCCGGTGAGCGACGCGATCAGCCCGCCGATGAAAACAGACGCGTCGATCAGCCAATTGATTCGAGTTTGGAGTGAGAGTGAGCGGTTCGACATGATTTTCTCCTTGCGATTTTCTACGAACAAGATAGACAAAAGATGTGGAGAAACGATGGAGAAGTAATCGAAATGCGGTGGAAATAAAAAAACTTGCCAAGCCCATCCTGAGCGGAGTCGAAGGATGAACTTGGCAAGTTGGCACGCCGCCGGGACTCTAGCGGCTCCAGCGACCGCGCGGTCCGGGCATTTGACCCGGTTGCCATTGACCGGTGGGGCGATTCGCGCCGCAGTAATCGCAGATGCCATCTTTGTTCGCGTCCACGATACCGGGATTCATCATGTACCCGCGCCCTGCGCCGTACGCGTACGGCGTCAGTTTCGCGTTCACGTCTTTTTCCGCCTGCGCTTTGATCGTGGCGAGCCACGAATCGGCTTGCGCCTGCGTGATGCGTTTTGCATCGACGGCGGCTTTGAGCGACTGTGCGCGCGCGTCGACAAACGCGGTCACGATTTTTTCGACGGCGACGTTCTTCGTCTTCGCGACATCCGCAATCGTCTTGCCGGCGTTCAGTTCGGCGACGAGCGCGGTCTGATCCATGCCGAGGACTTTAGCCGCCACGGCGACGAGCGAGTTTTGCGGTCCACCGAACTCGCCCATGCCCATCCCGAATCCGTACATCGGCGCGACAGGCGTCGGTCCTTGCGCGAACGCAGCCGTCGCGCCCAGCGCTGCCAATCCGATCACCGCGACGAACGCGGCGAACATTCCAATCACCAACAACTTTTTCATCGTACACCTCCTGTATTTTTCTCGCGGTTGTTCCCGCATTTCTGACTCCAGTATAGAAAACGCGTGTGGAGAATTTGTGGAGATGTGGTGTACGAATTATGCGAATTCGCACGGCTCGAATTCAGAAAAAAACGGTTACTACTCAGCCATGACCGAACTTGAATCGAATTTGTATTGCAAAGCACACC
>DYJA01000042.1:0-50489 GCA_020723345.1 Candidatus Aquidulcis sp.
GATGAACACAGATAGAGAATTGAAAATCGGTGTAAATCAGCGTTAATCTGCGTCCAATAATGGTCTTGGCTTATTTCCGATAACGTCTAATAAAATCAGAAGAGGAAACTCTGTGTGCCAAGTCAGGAACGCAAGCACGAGTCTACTGGGACTCCAGCCGGGCTTTCAGGTTCGCCAGCATTGTTTCCGCTTCATGTTCGTTCTGCTTGACGATGAAAGTCTCCGCCAATTTGCCCAGGAGGGGTACGGGAATCGTGTATTCGACTTCGACGGTCAATTTGGTTGCATCACCCTCTGGTTGGTATGTCCACACGAATGTGCTCGGGATGCCTTTTTCGTTCTTAACCACCGTGCGCTGGTTCGGGACGTACTCTTTCACTTCGGTGCTGCCTTCAAAGTGCATCCCCGCCATTTTGTACTTCCAGTCGTAACTTTCAACCGCGCCATCGGGAGTCTTTTTTACGTTCTTGACTTCCTCCATGCTGGGCCAGATCTCAGGCAAGTGGGTCGGCTCAGCCATGTAACCATAGACTTGCTCGACCGGGGCATTAATCGAGATGGCTTTCTTTAGGGTCGCCATAGCTCTCACCTCCTCCCTAGGTGCTGGATTGCATAGCCCGACTTGGCACAACAGAGGGAGCACGGCCGTAAACCAAGGATCGTACTCCGGCAATTTTGTCCATCACCTCACTTTCATTGCTGGGACGGCACCAAACAAAATCGCCAACGCCCTTATCGAACAAGGACGTTGACTGATCCAAACTCACTTGGCGTAGGACTTGATCGCCTGCGCGATGAAATCGGCGAACTGCGGCGCGATCTCGCGGTTGGCGCGCTCGTTCGGGTGCGAGTCGTGCGCGTCGCCGAGGCGGTACGCCGCGCGCAGCATGTTGTAATCGCGCGCGCTCTGGTTGCTCTCCGCGAGCAAATTGAAAAAGTCGAAAGTAAAAACGTTGGGGTGACCGCTGAGATATTCCGGCGATTTTAGCCAGTTCGCCCACGCGCGGGCGCGCGCGGCGTTCTGCGAATTTGTTTCGGCGGGCGTGTTCGGCGGCGGCGTGACGACGATGAAAATTTTATTGGGATATTTGTCCATCACCGCGCGGATGTTGCGATAGTACGTCTTGTACTCTTCGAGTTGCTGATTGCTTTCGATGTTGGCGGAGGGGAAGCACGATTTGAACGCGAGCACATCGTACTGCATCAGGTGGCTGAACGCGTTTGATGACGGCGATGTCACGGGTTGCGCGAACAAAATATTGAAACCATCCGGATCGGTGTTGTCGTCCGGGATGTCGAAATTCATGTTCGCGCTTTGTCCGTTCGCAAGCGTTAGCCCGGCGTCGTTGTAGCCGTGATCGAAAAATTCATAGCCGAGCGCGGTGAGTCGCTGGCGCAAGCCGCCTTGATCGATCAATCCTTGTCCGGTCGAGTGATGCAAGAAAATGACGCGGCGAATCGCCGTGGGTTTGCCAGCCGCAGGCGCGATGGTCGGCTGCGCGGGCGCGGGCTTGGTGGCTTGCGGCGCGCTGACCTGGGTTGGTTGCGCGGGCTTGCCGGTCGGCTGCGCGGCAGGCGGTTGCGCCGGTTGCGCGGCAGAGGGCGCGGTGCCGGTGGGGAAGAGCGCGACGGCGTCCGCGTTCGCAAAGCCGGTCTTGGCGCCGCCGACGAAAATGCTGACGGTCTCGCCGGATTTCACGTTCAATGTGTGGAGCCAGAACCAATCGTCGCCGCTGTTGCGTTGATCGACTTTGAGATCGATCGTGCCGCCGCTGTACTGAATCGTGAACGGCGTATCGGTCGCGCGGTCGTCGCCGTGGGGCCACCAGATGAAGAGTTCGTAACTGCCGGCGTTTGCGATCGACAGATCGAAACGCGCGCGGCAATTCGCGCAACTCGGATCCGCGTAGCGAAAATCGGTGTTGTAGGCAACGCCGCTGCATTGACCGCGCGGACACGTGCCCCAATCACCGGATTGGATCGAAAAACCGGGGTTGGCGTTGTCGACGACGATGCTGCCGGTTGGCGCGGCGGCGGGCGGCGCGCTCGGCGGTTGACTGGCGGGGGAAGTGGGCGCCGGACTGCCGGAGCCCAACACATCGCCGCCCCAGATCGAACAACTGAGTACGGCGAACAACGCGACGGTCACGATCGAAAATCGCATGGTGCGGTTTTTCATTTCGCCTCCTCGCAAATTTCGGCGAGCCAAAATAAATCGCCAACGCCCGTGAAGGATGGAACGTCGGCGAAAGGATGACCAGACGAGCGGGCGTATCCCGCCCCAGCCATTGCCAGACCGTTTTCGCCGCGCGTCATCACGCCGCATTCAACTCTACAGAAATCTTAACACGGATTGCCGGTCAAGTCAATGCCCATTTTTTGAAAACAAAGACCTTCCAGGGTTCGCAACCTGGAAGGTCTCGGCGCGATCACGCTTCGCGTTTGCGCTGCGCCACGTGTTCGCCAAAGCGCCGCTCGGTGCCGGCGCGCAAACGTTCGATGTTCGGACGGTGAACCCAGATGATGATGATTCCGATGATCAAGTTGACGATGAAATAACTCCACGGCGCATCGCCGCGCAGTACGAAAAACAACATGACGATAGGTGAAACGATCGCGGTGGTCAACGACGCGACCGACGAGTACCGGACGACAATTAGGATGAGAATGATCGGCGCGATCAAGACGAGGACGATGGGCGGAAAGAGCGCGAGCATTGCCGCCGCGCTCGTCGCGACGCCCGCGCCGCCGCGCCCTTGTTTTACGATGCGTTGAATCCAACCGAGAGGCGGCGGCGCGAAAGTGAGATTTGGATCCGGCTTGGCAAGCAGCATGATGAAGATCGACCAGTTATGCCCCAACAGCGCGCCCACCACCGCGAACGCGTGCGCGTCGCGTGCGTCGGGAAAGATAAAACGCGCGAGGAAAACCGGCAGCATTCCCTTCAGCACATCGCCCACGACGGTGAGCGCGAACGCGCCCCAGCCGACCGTCCGCAAAACATTCGATCCGCCGGTGCGCCCGCTCCCGTGTCTTCGCACGTCGATATTCCAGAGCCGCCCGATAAAATAGCCGGTGGGGAACGCGCCAAAGAGATATCCGATCAGCGCGCACGCGAGCGCGATGAGAATCATTTCCATTGAACGAACTCCTTCCATAGTCAATTGGTCGATCAGTCAATCGGTCAACTGGTTGCCTGGTTGACCGATTGCCCCGTTGTATAAACCCGTCAACGTGGTGGAAGTTGCGCGCGGGCGCCGCTTTGCGCAAACTCGCGGAGCGCGTTCACCGCCGCGTCTGGATCGTCGAGCGGCAGCGTGAGCCGTTCCATGGGGCACGGTCCATCGTTGCGTTTGTTGAGGATGAGCGGAACGAGGCGGTCGTACTCAAACGCGATCTGAGCGCGCGCGAGCGCGTCGCACGCGGCTTGACTCATCAGCGGCGAAAAGACCGCGCGAATGCGCGCGGTGCGCGCCACCATCGCCACGGCTTTGCCGACGATTTTGTCGGCGAGCGCCGCGCCGCGCGCCTGTTCGCCCAGCGCGTCTATCGCTTCCAGCAATTCGCCGATGCCGTCGCGGGTGCCGGTACGCAACAGCGCGCCGTCTTTGATGATGACGAACGCGAGCGAATCGCCGTTTAGTTTTTGTTTGGCTAGTTGCAGATCGGTCATAGCGAAAGTTTACCACCGCGGGAAAGGGCTGTCAAACGCGTCAAACTTTGGCAAGCACACCGCTGACCGCCGAATGAAATTCGGCATCTAACAAGGTGGAAATCCGATGAATCGGATTGGGTGGAAGGGCGAACACGTTTCCAACGTGTTTCCACCTGTTTAGACGGCGGTTTGCAACCGCTGGCTTTGCCGTGGCGCGGTTCGTAGTAAGCCACGTAGCGAGAGCGGAGTGGCGTTTTTCGCTGCGAACGACGGCACTCCACTTTGTTGCGTGCCTGACTAGGAACACAACCGCACTGCGTTTAATCGTGGACGCCGGTAAGGGCGAAGCATTTTTTCGTCTTTCTACTATGCTGTGTTCTATTCAGGATACGAAAAAATGCTTCGCCCCTACGCCACGATCGAATGTGGTGCTACCCGACCCAGACCCCCCGCAGAAAAACCAGAATTCAGGATTCAGAACCAAGTGCGGAAGAAGACTCGGCAACTCGCAAACCGATAATGTCGTCACGGCTGAGTGGGTCGCTGACGATGCGGGACGCACAGCGGGCGCTGCCAATAAAGTAGTAGCACGACCCGCCCCGCAATACCCGCGAGCCGGTGTTCTTCAAATCTTCGCGTCCGTCATTCCCATTATACGGATATTCTTTGTACAGCGAAGAACACCATTCCCACACATTGCCCACCATGTCGAACGCGTGGCACGGACTCTCGCCGCGCGGGAAAAGACCAACCGCTGTCGTGCGTCGTATTCCGCCTTCCGCCGTGTTCGCTTTCTCGGAATCGAATTCGCCGACCCAGGGATACTCGCGTCCATCATCCTGAGCGTTAGTCGAAGGACCGCGCGCCGCTTTCTCCCATTCCGCTTCGGCGGGCAAACGAAACTTGCGTTTCTGCGGATCGGTTTTGGTGAGCCAGTTGCAGTACGCGACTGCTTCGTACCACGAAACGCCGACGACGGGATGATTGTCGAGATTCCATTCTGGGTTGTCCCAGTAATCTGAATCTGGCTTTTCGATATCCGATTCTGCGCGCCAGTTCCATCCCGCCTCCGTCCAGCAATCGCGGTGCGCGTCCGCGTATCCACCATCCTCCACAAAGCGACGGTACTGCGCGTTCGTCACAGCATACCTGCCAATGCGGTACGCGTCAAGTTTGACGCGGTGCTGGGGCAATTCGCGTTTAAAATAGTCTTCCCAGTTCTTGCCGTAACGTTCCACTAACCTTTCAAATTGCTCTTGAGTTGTACCCATTACGGATTCGCCTGCGGGAACATCCACGAGGGCGGGAATTGGGCAAGCAACATCATCGCGCGGATCGCCGAGCGCGCCCAGCACGCGCCCCACCTCCGCGCGTTCAACCAGCGGCAACGCGCCTTGCGCGATGATGCCGACAAGCCAGTTTTGCAATTTGCGGAGCGTGTCTTGATAGCGTCCTGGGCTCGCCGCGCGTTCGGGCAAGTGAATGTCGGCGGCGGCTTGCGCGGCAAGCGCGGCGGCGTACGCCTCGGCGTCGCCGATTTTTTGCCCGGCGCGATACTCTTGGTCGCACAGCGTGTTGACGAGCGCGACCGCGTTCCCAAACGCGCGCGGACGCGCGTGTCCCGCCGCGAGCAAAAAGACCTCGCGCCACCACGCGCGATCCTGGCACACCCACTCGGCAAGATTGTTCGGAAAATCTTCGGAGTTGACGACGTAGCGCGCAGCGAGAAATTCCTGGAACGTGCGGTGTGGAAACGCAAACACATCCGGCTCGCGCTCGATCAACAATCCCGCGCGCGTGCGGACGTAATGAATCGCGGTCTGCGCCTTGTTCCAATCCCCGCCCAGCACGGCGACGAGCGTCTTGCGTAATTCCTCGCCGCTAATGTCGGCGGTGACGTTCTGCCGATTCGCGCTTTTGCCCTGGTGTTCGTGCGCGGTGAACGCGACCTGATTCAACACTTGCTCCAAACGATCGCGCGTGACGCCGAGCGCGTCGAGAATTCCTTGTTCCGCGGCGGTCTCTCCCGCGACCTGCACGCGTTTGCTCTGCTGCCAAAAGTCGAGCAGGAGGCGCACGCAGTCCTCGTACAATTCGGCGCGGTCGTCGGGCAGTTTGCCGCGCGACGTGTGCAGCGTCGCCATCAACGTGAGCAGGAGCGGACGCGGCGCGAGTTCCGCCAGATGCGGTTGCTGGCACGCGGCGATCAGCGCGTTCGCTTTCGCGTCCGCGAGCGCGCGATTCAGCGCCGCGACCTGGACGACCGCGTTATACCAGCCGCGCACAAAGTTCTCGATTTGTTCCGCGCTGAACGGCGCGATCGTCTGCTCCGCAAAGCCGCGCAGTTTCCAATCGCGCTTTTCGTACGCGTACGGTCGGCAGGTGACGACGATGCGGCAGCGTTCGCACGCGCGCTCGAAATCCTCGACGACGCTTTTGAGCAGCGCGCGGCGCGCGTGCGCGTCCGGCACTTCGTCCAGCCCGTCGAGCAGCACCAGCCCGCCGCGTTCGAGCAGATGTTTTTTCAACGGCGCGAAACTGGAATCCAAGCCGTGACTCATCAGATCGCGTTCGATGAAATCCCAGAGCGATTGCGCGTTCGGCTGATGCGAATTGTTTTCGCTCACCCACGCGACCCAATCGCGCAAGATGACGCACACCGGCAGCAACGCGCCGAGCGTCCAATCCGGCAAGCGTTCCAACCACTTGCCCTCGGGTTCGAGCGAATGTTTCGCCAGACAATAGCCGAGATGATTGACGAACGTGGACTTGCCGCCGCCCGGATCGCCGAGCAAAACGAGCCGCCGCGCTTTCGGATCCGACACCGCTTCGAGGACGGTCATCTGACGGGACTCGCGAAAGCCAGGTAAGTTTGCCTCGTTGCGTGACACAATTTGCCCGCGTCGTTTAGTCTCTTCGACGTCAAGGCGCGTCGTCACTTCAAGGTTGGTGTAGACATCGCGCAGCGTCACTGTCTCGCCCGTCGGCGAGGCGTACTGCGGATCGATCACAAGGAGGGGCAGGATGTTGCAGACGTTCGCCAGATAGCGCAGGTACGGCTCGGCGTTCCACGCGGATTCCAGCACGCGCACGCGCAGCGCGTCGCCGTCCACCGCGCGCGCCAGTCCCTGCAGCGCGGTTTCGACGCGCTGTTGTGCGCGGCATCCAGCACCGTTTTGAAATCGGGCAGCGCGTACAAACGCTGGCGGAGGTAAAAGAGAAAGCGCGCGAGCGCGGGACGCTGATCGGTGGAGAGATCGAGCGCGGTCAGCAGCGCGGCGGGGACGAGTGCCGGGTCATCGGAGGACGCGAGATAGACGAGGCGCATCGCTTCGTCGCGGAGCGCTTCGTTGCCCGGCTCGACGAGCGCGTGCAGGCGCAAACGCCGGGCGTACTGCACCGCGCGCGATTCGCCTTTTTGCCGCGCGGCGTCTTCGATCGCGGCGAGCAGCGCGCGCGCCAGCGCGTCGTCCTTCTCAAGCGCTTTGACGCCCGCCTGCGCCTTGCGCTTTAACTTTTCCGCCGCCGGTTCCAGCGCGGGCTCGACCACGCCCTTTTCGATCAACTTGCCCGCGACCGTGGAAACGCCGGTGGCGATTGCCATCGCGAGAGAGAGTAGAAAAGGATCCATCGTTCGCACTCCTCAATGAGTTTTTCGAGCGAGAGGGTCAACGTTCGGCAATTATTCTACTCTGGGTTGGGAGGGGTGTCAATGCCGCGCGTAAGGGCGAAGCATTTTTCTGATCCTTCGACTCCACTGCGTTCCGCTCAGGACGAAAAATGCTTCGCCCTTACACACCACGCATTTTGAAATCTGGTGTATAATGACCGTCGGGAGAAAACAGTCTATGAAGTTAGCCGTTGGCTCAGACGAACGAACCCATACGACCGATGCCGTCATCGCCGAACTGGAAAAGCGCGGACACGCGCTCGAACTGTTCGGACCGCTGCGCGATGAAAAAACGTTGTGGCCCCAGGTCGCGCTTGATGTCGCGGAACGCGTCGCGCGCGGTGACGCGGACGAAGGGATTTTGTTTTGCTGGACGGGCACCGGCGTCGCGATTGCCGCGAACAAAGTGCCGGGCATTCGCGCCGCGCTCTGCCACGACGCGGAGACCGCGAAGGGCGCGCGGCTGTGGAATCGCGCGAACGTGCTGTGCCTGAGTCTGCGCGCGACGACGGACGCGATCGCGCAAGAAATTTTGGACGCGTGGTTCGGCACGCCGCTGGGGGCGGATCCGGTGGATGTGGAGTGTGTCGCCGCGGTGGAAGAGATCGAACGAAAATATTACGAGAAGGGATAAGAAGGCGTAGAAGGCGGTAGAAGGCAAAAGACGGCAGAGAAGGCGCGCCCTCTTTGCCCCTCCTGCCCTCTTTCCCCTCTACGCCCTCTGATGCCTTCTTCACCCCTCTGGAGGTACAATGCAAGTCACCATCAACGAATCAACGCTCGAACTCGCGCAAGGCGACATTACGCGCGAAGACGTGGACGCGATTGTGAACGCGGCAAACGAATCGCTGCTCGGCGGCGGCGGCGTGGACGGCGCGATCCATCGCGCGGCGGGTCCCGAATTGCTCGCCGAGTGTCGCACCTTGAACGGCTGCGAAACGGGCAGCGCGAAAATTACGCGCGGCTACAATTTGAAAGCGCGACACGTGATCCACGCGGTCGGACCGATTTATCACGACGGCAAACGCGGCGAACCCGCGCTGCTCGCGAACGCGTACCGCACCTGCCTCGATCTCGCGTCGCAAAATCAATGCGCGTCCGTCGCGTTCCCTGCGATCTCGACCGGCGTCTACGGTTATCCGATGGAAGACGCGGCGCGCGTCGCGTTCCGCGTGATTATCGAATACCTCGAACATCATCCCGAAATCAAAATCGTCCGGTACGTGCTGTACGACGCGCGCGCGCTCGCCGTCCACGAACGCGTGTTGGAGCAAGTGTTGAGCGAATAGAACTCAAATGAGCCAAATCTGGTATAGCGATCCTTTTGGTTCATTGGCTCATTGGTAAATTGGCTCATTGGGCATTTTGCGTTATAATCGCCTTCGTCTATGTTTGTTTCAACCAATTTGCGATCTTTGTTAGTCGCCGCGCTCGCGCTGATTTTGCTTGCCGCGTGCGAGACGATTGCGCCGCCTGCCCCGCCAACCCTCGCGCCAACAGCAACGCCGGAGCCACCGGCAAATACGCCGGTGCGCGTCGCGTTCCCCACCATCGCGCCGACATCGGCTGAACCGACGATTGCCGCGTCGTCCACCGCGACGATCACTCCACCGTCAACCAGCGCGCGCGGAACGACGCCGCCCGTCGCGCAACTCGTCTCGCCGGTCTCCAGCGCGCAGATCAGCGTCGGTCAAACCTACAACGTCGTCGTGTACGCGGCGGACGATAACGGCATCGCGCGCGTCGAACTGAGCGACGATGGCGCGCTCGTCCGCGCAGAAAACGCGCCGACGCCCCTGCCGCGCGTTTTCTCCGCGATCATTCCGTGGACGCCGACGCAAAGCGGCGCGCACGCGCTGCGCGTCGTCGCGTACGACGGCGACAATCGCGCGAGCGCGCCGGACGAAGTGACGATCACGGTGCTGCCAGACGCGCGCCGCCCCACGTCGATCATCGTTTTTCCGATTGGCACGCCGCAAGTCGACCTGGGCAGCATTCTGCAAATTTACGGCGTCGCGACGGATGACGCCGGGGTCACGCAAGTCGAATTGTGGGCGGACAATCAGATGTACACGTACCTCGCCGCGCAAAATGCGGGCGCGCCGAACGCGTTTCCGTTCGTGTTCGGCTGGAACGCGCTTGCGCCGGGCACGCACACCTTTTTCGTCCGCGCGCGCGACAACCAAGATCAAACGACCGACTCGACGCCGCTCAAAGTGGTCGTCGTGGATACGCACCAACCGTCGATCAGTTTGCAGTTCGAGCGGACGAACGCGCCGGTCAACGAGCCGATCACGATCACCGTCACCGCGCTCGACGTGAGCGGAATTCAGCGGATCGAATTGTGGAGCGGCAAGGAAATTTTTTACACGACGAAAAGCGCGAACCCGGCGCGGCAGACTGCGCTGACCGCGCAGTTGTTGTGGACTAGTCCGAATCCCGGCGAGTTCCAAGTTTTCGCGCGCGCGTACAACGCGAATGGAAATCAGAAAGACGCGCCCGCGCAAACGATCAGCGTCCTGCGTCCCGGTCAAGCGACGCCCACACCCGCGCCGACGATCACGCCGACGCGCACGCGCGCGCCGCGCGCCACGCCGACCGCGCGCTCGCAGCCGCCGCCGCCGCCGACCGCCGAAATCCTTTCGCCCACCGATCGCTTTTCCGGATCGTCGCCGCTGCGCGTGACGTTTTCTGGGCGCGGCAATTCGGAGTTGGAGCGGATCGAGTTGTGGGGACAGACCCAAGGACAAACGCAGCCACAAATCATCTGTACGATTGACGCGCACGCTTCCACGCAAAAGACCGGTCAATGCGATTGGAATGTGCCGAGCGCAGGCGTCGTCACCGTGTTCGCGCAGGCGATTGACATTTATCGGCAGACCGCGCGCTCGACGCCGATTGCCGGTTATATCGGCGCGCCGCTCGCGCCATCGCCGACCGCATCGCCCACGGCGACGGTCGCACGTTAAGCGCGCAACCTTGTCATTTCGAGCGGAGTGAGAAATCTCCTAATGCGAACGCGAGATTTCTCGTCGGCGATCCTTCGACTCCGCTAACGCTCCGCTCAGGACGCCGCCTCGAAATGACAATGGCACAACCCTATCAGAAACGAAGATGTTTGATGCCTCATAAATTTTCGCTCATCGTGAATAGCCAAGTGGAGCGACTGGCAGAGATCGCCGATTTCGTCGAGGACGCCGCATGCGCGTGCGGTTTGAACGCGGAGCAAACGCACGACGTGCAAATGGCGGTGGACGAAGCGTGTACGAACGTGATCGAGCACGCGTATCGCGGCAAGTCGGACGGCACGATCGATATCGTGTGCGTTCGGCGCGGCGACGAATTCGTCGTCACGGTTCAAGATTTCGGCGCGCGCTTCGATCCCCGCAAAGTCAAATTGCCCAAGACGCGCGCGCCGCTCTCCGCGCGCAGCATCGGCGGGTTGGGTTTGTTCTTTATGCGTAAGTTGATGGATCGCGTTGAATTCGATTTTTCGTCCGGACAAGGCAATCGTTTGACGATGGTGAAGAAGATCAAAAAGTGATGCATCCTGAACGGAGCGCAGCGTAGTTGAAGGATGCGTGAAGCGTGAAGAGTGAGGAGCGATGGAACACGAGATTCAGATTATCGCGCCGCGCGGTCGCTTGGATGCGGCGGGCGCGCGGCCGCTCGAAGCCGAACTGAAACAACGCATCGCGGCGGGCAAAACGCGTTTGATCGTGGATCTGCGCGAGACGCGCTACATCGGCTCGAACGGTTTGCGCGTCTTGTTGGCGGCGATGAAACTCGCGAACAAGCGCGGCGGCACGGTCAAACTGTGCGGACTCGCCGCGCGCTTGGAAGAGATCTTCGCGATGGCGGGTTTTGATCGCGTGTTTGAGATTTTCGAGACGCGCGAGCAAGCGGAAAAATCGTTCAGGAATTGACGCTGGCGATTTCTTGGATATACTATTTCGCAACAAATTCCCTTTTGACTGGATGGCATTATGAGTGATACAGAATCTCGCGCGCCCGATTTTATTCGCACGATCGTCGCGGAAGAACTCGCGCAAGGCAAATGGAGCGGCAAAGTGATCACGCGCTTTCCGCCCGAACCAAACGGCTATTTGCACATCGGTCACGCCAAAGCGTTGTGCGTTGACTTTGGCTTGCCACTCGAATTCGGCGGACGGTGCAACTTGCGCTTCGACGACACGAACCCGACGAAAGAGGAAACCGAATACGTCGACGCGATCATGGAAGATATTCGCTGGCTCGGTTTCGAGTGGGGACAGCATTTGTATTTCGCGTCCGATTATTTCGAGCAACTGTACCAATGGGCAGTCCGACTGATCAAAGACGGCAAGGCGTACGTCGACGATCTGACCGCGGGCGAAACGCGCGAACATCGCGGCACGCTGACGGAAGCGGGACGCGAGAGTCCGTACCGCAATCGCTCGGTCGAAGAGAATCTCGATCTCTTTGCGCGGATGCGCGCCGGGCAATTTGCCGACGGCACGAAAACGCTGCGCGCGAAAATCGACATGGCGTCGCCGAATATCAATTTGCGCGACCCCGTGATGTATCGCATTCGGCACGCGTCGCATCATCGCACCGGCGACAAGTGGTGCATTTATCCGATGTACGATTGGGCGCACGGTCAGTCCGATTCTATCGAAGGCGTGACGCACTCGTTGTGCTCGATGGAGTACGAAGATCATCGTCCGCTGTACGATTGGTTCGTCGAACAACTGGGCATTCATCATCCGCGCCAGATCGAATTTGCGCGGCTCAACGTGACGTACACGATGATGAGCAAGCGCAAGTTGCTGCAACTCGTGAACGACGGCGTCGTCGCAGGTTGGGACGATCCGCGCATGCCGACGCTGTGCGGTTTGCGGCGGCGCGGGTACACGCCGGAAGCGATTCGCGATTTCACGGATCGCGTTGGCGTTGGCAAGACGTACAACCTGATTCAGATCGAGTTGCTCGAACATTGTTTGCGCGAGGACTTGAACAAGCGCGCGCCGCGCGTGATGGCAGTGCTGCACCCGCTCAAAGTCGTCATCGAAAACTACCCGCAGGGGGAAGACAAGGTCGAAGAACTCGACGCGGTGAACAATCCCGAAGACGCGGCAAGGGGCACGCGCAAGGTGCCGTTCGCGCGCGAACTCTGGATCGAGCAAGCCGATTTTATGGAGAATCCGCCGAAGAAATATTTCCGCCTCGCGCCGGGCGCGGAAGTGCGCTTGCGCTGGGCGTACATTATCAAATGCACCGGCGTCGTCAAAAACGAACGCGGCGAAATCGTCGAGGTGCGCTGCACGTACGATCCGGCGACGCTCGGCGCAAATCCGACGGATCGCAAAATCAAAGGGACGATTCACTGGGTTTCCGCGCAACACGCGCGACCGGCGGAGATTCGGCTGTACGATCATCTGTTCGTCTCGCCGAAACCGGACGAAGTGGAAGATTGGAAATCGCAAATCAATCCCAACTCGCTCGAACGATTGGCGAACTGCTACGTCGAACCATCGCTCGCGGACGCCGCGCCGGGCAATCGCTATCAATTCGAGCGCACTGGATATTTTTGCGTCGACCCGGACACGAAACCCGGGCAACTCGTTTTCAATCGCACCGTTTCGCTGCGCGATACGTGGGGCAAGATCGAAAAGGCGGAGCAAGGGTAAAGGTACGACGAACTGAAAAACAAACGGCTCTCCCAAAGTGGAGAGCCGTTATTTTTATCTCAACGCGCGCGTTCGTCGGGATGCCCGACGCTGGCGCGGCAGCGGCGTCGCCGTTTCGCGCAGGCGCGCGATGATTTGCTCGCGCGGAAATTTCTCGGGGCTGTAAAAAAACATCGCGACGTGGAACAACCCGCGCGGCGAATCCCAGAAAAAAGTTTCGCCGCGTTCTACGTTTTCAATTGCGATCGCCAGGTCGTTGACGCGCGGCTGCATCCGCGCCTCGCTCCCGACGATGGACGCGCTTCTCATCAAATCCGATGCGTAGAGAATCATGGTTTCTCCCAGACCTGACAGGTTTTTGGAAACCTGTCAGGTCTATTCCTCCGCCTCTTCTTCCGCCTCCGCGCCGCCGACCAACTCCGCCAAACTGTCTTGGATTTCGCGCAACTCGGCGTCGGTCAGATTCCACACTTTTGCCGCGAGCGCGTCAATTTCCGTTTCCGCGTCTTTCACCGCGCCCGCGTTTCCTTTCGCTTGATGCTTGTGCGCGCGTTTGGAGTGCGCGGACAGCGCGGCGTGCGTTTCGTTCTTCGCGTCGTACTTGGGAATGCCGATGCGCGTGAGAACGTGCGGGTCGGGATGCAAGACGATGTACGACATTGCCGCCAATTGCGCGGGCGCAGAGTTGAGCAACGCGCAGAGGTAATGCGCTTCGGTTTCGGTTTTGGATGGAATTAAAATCGCGGTGTGGTCTGGCACGACAACTCTTTCGCCAAGAATTTCATCTTCGACGCTCCCGATGACTGCCGCCTTGAGCGTGTTCGCGATTTCTGACCACACAACTTTGTACGGCGCGAAAGTGTAATCGCTAATATTGTACATCGTCCAAAACTCGGCGCCCGTTTTATCGCCAAAATATTTTTGGAACGCGGCGCGTTGGAGCAATTCTTTCTTGAACTGACAAAGCCACGCGTACGTCAGCGGCATTTCGTCTTGAAGATACTCTTCGCGATAGCCGATGCGTTTTTCGGGGTCTTGCGCGACGAGGATGTACAAACTGGGCGACGCGTTCCAACGTTGCACGTCGCGTCCGCGCAACAACGGATAAAGCAATTGTGTCTCAATCTTGTAATTCGTGTACTGCTTGACCTTGCGCTTTGTCCCTTTCAAATAGTTGGTGACGAGCGCGTGCTTCTTGCCCAATTTTTCATCAATCGAAAACCAGTACACGCCGTTCGCGCCGCCCGTGTACGAACCCGCGTATGCCTGATAAAATTGCTGAACCGCGCCCGTGAATTTTCGCAGCGCGCGAATCGCCTGGCGTCCCGCCGTGAGCCAGCGGTCGTTCTTGATGCCGTTGACCGCCTTGTTCACTGGCTCGGCGGCAAATTCGAGTTGCGTCGTCTTGTGCGTGACCTCGGCGTAAGCATCGGAAGCGTAAACGGGTTCGTGCGCGCGCCACAGAAAATAATCAACGGGGTATTGAACCTCTTGTCCTTTTTTCGCGACAAAGACCGCCGTGCGATTCGTCGCGCCTTCAAACGGTTGGAACGCGGAGAAATCGTGAACGCGCAGCGGCGCAAAGTACGTGACGTTTTGCGGAATGACGAAACGGCGGAATCCTTCGCCCGCTTCGGTTTTGAAAACGGTTTGCGTGATGACGAACGCAATGTGTCCCGCGTCGCGCAACAGTTTGTCAACCGCGACGTAGGTGACGAGCATCGAAAGGTCTTTTTTACCCGCGCCGTGTCGAACCGATGTGCCTGTCTTACCCGTGCCTGCCTGCTTGAACAAGCCGTACTCTTTCCAAAGCGGTTGCTGCGCGTCGCGATAATCGTCGGGCAAACTCTCCCAGTTAATCCACGGCGGATTGCCGACGACGAAATCGAATTTCGCTTCGCGCGTCGTGTAAATCGGCGCGAACCGATTGACGAGATAGCGCGCCCACGCGTCGTCGAGATTCTTCGCGTCCAATTCGCGGAACGTCGCGAACATTTCGCGCAAGAGCGTGCGCGCGTTCGCGATTTCGCCTTCGACGAGGTTGCGGTCGAGAGTACGCGCGCGGTACCACGCCTCCAGATTTGCCGCGCTGAACATCGTATCGGCAAAACGCGCGTCGTTCCAATTTTGTTCGATGCCGCGTCGAACCGTCTCTGCCAACAATTCCAGCTTACCCTCATCCACGAGCGGACGCGGCACGCGCAATTGATGTTCCGACTCCTTGCCGCGCGGTCGCAACTCCTTCAACACTTCGAGCGACACTTGATACGCGGGATTCGTTTGCCCCAAGCCCGCTTGACGCGGCGCGGCGGGGACGAGAATCGAATCGGTGAGCCAAATCGGAATCGTGATCGGTTCGGTGATGTAGCGCAAGCCCTCGCTGCCGCGAATCAAATCGCCGAGCGCGATGATGTAATTCGCGCGCGCCGCCAACACCGCGAGCGGATTCAAGTCAAAGCCGACGATGTTGCGCGTGATATGCTGCAAAATTTGTTCGGGCGCGAGGGTTTTGGCTTGCGGCGAATCTTTCGCTTGCTTGATGACCTCGACCAGAAACGTGCCAGAGCCGCACGTCGGGTCGAGCACGCGCTTGAACACGTCGCCGTCGTAACCCGCCAAATCGCGCAGTTCGCCCAACACGAATTGCGCGAGCCAGTCGGGCGTGTAATACTCGCCCAAGTCGTGGCGCGCTTGACGCGGAATCAAACGCTCGTACAAATCCTTGAGCAAGTCGCGCGTCTCTTCGGGTTTCAACACGAACGTCGTCACTTCGTAGCCCGACAATTTGGAAACGACGCTCCGCACCGCGCCGTCGAGTTCCTTGTCCCAGCCGCGCGGGTCAACGTACCAATCGAACAATTCGCCTTCGAGAAAATTGCGAACGTTCAGCGACGAAATGAAACCGCCTTCACGCTCCAGACTTTCGAGCGTCGCGCGCAAATCGTCCGACTCCATCGCCGAAATATTTTCGAGCGTCGTCGTCACAGTCTTGCAGCAGTAGTTGACGAGCAATTCCGCGACGAGGAGTTTGATGAGCAAGCCGTAGTACGTGGAAAGCGCGAAGAAGAACGCGGCGACGTTGAAATCGTTTTTCGCGCCGCCAAGCGCGTAATCGTTTCGCAGATAGCCAAAGCGTTCGCGCGCCTCTTGCTCCTCGAACGAAACAACCTGGCGAAAAAGTTTGCGCCATTCCTGATAGCGCGAGCGAATCAGCGCGCCGCGCGCGCCGTCGCTTTCGACCGCGTCCTTGATGCGCGCGTAGAACACGCCGACGACGCGTTTCGCCAAATCGCTCGCGACGCGCGCGCGTTTTTCCTCGACGATGCCGAAATCGGCGGCGAGATAATCGGCGTTGAGTGGTTTCTTTTCGACGGAGCGGAAGAGCGTGAGCAAACGATGAACGCCGTGAAAATTCTTCGTGGAAATTTCTTGCGGCGCGGTCACGACGAAATGTTCGAGCGCGGGGAGATAGCGCACGAAAAACATCAGATAGCCGTCGAGGATGACGGCGGCGTAGCGACCCAGGTTCGCGCGCCACTCGTCGCGATAATCCTTGCGCGTCTGTCCGACGAGGTATTTGACTGTTTCGCTGATGGCTTCGCGATTGGCGGGCGGCACGCGCGCGAGAATCGCGACATCGCCGATGGCGTCGTCTTGCACGTCGGGCGTTGGCACGCGCGTTTCGTTCGTTTCGCCGAGCGCGCCAGGGGCTTTGAATTCCATCACGACGTTGTTGAAGACGTAATCCGCCGCGCCCGTTCCACCGCGGCGCCCCGCGCCGACAATCATTTTCTGCGCGACGAAATTGACATCCTTGACGCCGACATCGCGCGCGCCTTTTTCGAGAATCGGCTTGACCAATTCCTCAAAATTCGCTTCGGGCTTGCCGCCGCGCGCGGCGCGTTGCACCGCTTGGTCCGCCGCGCGGCGAATCAAGCCCGCGACGGCGGCGGCATCGGCTTGGGTGATTTCGGGAAGGGTTTGTCTGGGCGGCATGTTATTCTCACCGCGAACATTATACTAGATTGTTTGCGGATTGACAAAGGTGGAATTGAAAAACAAAAAATAGGGGCGTTCAATCGAACGCCCCTACGCTTTTGTATCGCAATGATTATTCGACGATCAATTGCCCGCGCATTTCCATGTGCCGCATGGAACACCAGATCGTACACACGAACGGAAAGACGCCGCGCTTGTCGGGAGTGAATTCGACGACGGCGGACTCGCCCGCTTTGATTTCCTGAACGGCGATTTCAAAATCGGGCAGCGCAAAACCGTGACTCACCACGTCGATGTTGCGGATCAGAATTTTGGCTGGCTTGCCGTACGGAATCGTGATCGTGTTGGGATACCAGTTGCCATTTTCCGTCGCGCGCGCGGTCAGTTCGGCGGTATATTCCGCGCTGCGCCGATAATTCTCAAAGCCGAGAATGCCGACGAGCGCGACAACGGTACCCAGGATGAAGAGGGCAACTGCGATTGTTTCGTTTTTTATTTTCATTTGCTTACCCCACAAATAGCCACAAGAACACGAGCGTGATCAGCGTCAGGAACGTGAGAATCGGGACGAAACCGCGCTTGGCTTGCTTCGCATCGGCGTAGATTTGCTTTGCCAATAGCCAGCCGTATCCCACTGCGAACGCGAAGAACACGATCAAGATCGCGCCTTGCAGATACCCCATCACGCCCGTTAACACCGGCGTCCAGGGAATTTGCGCGGTGCCAAATAGGTTCCAGCCCCACGCGAACGGATCGGACAGTACGCGCAAGATGTAACTGCCGTTCGGCAACAGAATTCCGACGCTGAACCCCATCCATACACCCAACCCCATCGGAATGAGCGTGTACGCAAAGTTGGTGAAGATCGTTTTCAACGATACATCCGTGTTGCCGCTCAATCGCTTGGACAGATATGCAAAGACGAAAAAGACACCGGGGATGATCAGCAGATTGAAGGTCGCGTGAAAAGCGATGTAGCCGAGATAACCGGGCAACGTCGCGCCGCGCACCATGTCTTTGAAAAAGCCCCAGGGTCCCTGAAACGCGAGATAGAAGACGATCGCGATGCCGAGCATGATGAACGCCTTCCACGCTTCGTCCAACCCTTTCGGCTCGCGCTTGGTCTCGACGAGCAAGTCCACGCCGGGTGGGCGCAGGTTGATCGCCATGTTGTCGTACGGACACGTCTTGAGACATTCGAGGCACATGCCGCAGTACGTGTTCTTTTGAAAATCGAACGGCGTGCGAAGCCAGGGGCAGCCGTACCCGTTTTCGTTTCCAACGAAACACGTTTTCGGATTGTGATTCTTGCATATATCCCAATCCTTGCGGCGGACTTCGACGGTGGCGAATTGTGAATATAATCCCTGGAATCCGGAGACGGGACACAGGTACAAACAGAACGTGCGCTTTTCAAAAACGAGTCCGACAATGAACGCGCCCAAGATGATGATGCCCAGGAGGATGAAGGTCGCGAACGGCATTACCGTCATAAAGCCGGAGAAGAACGTCGTGACCAGAAACGCGATGTTCATCACCCACATATTGCTCAGTTTCTTGGGCCACTTGAAATTCAAACCGCCGAGTTTGCCGGTCTTGACATCGAAGAGTTTGGTGCGCTGCGCCCAATCGGAGAAAATTGGAAAGGGGCACATCATGCACCACGCGCGCGATAATCCCGGGACGAGCATCATCATCAGCAAGACCCACCACAGGATCCACACGATCATGATGCCGAAATTATAGTTGCCCGCCGAGTAGCCGCCGGTGAACGCCGCGAGCAGAATGATGACGAAGATGAACAAGTTAAGTAGAATTGGCAAGAGCGGCATCCAGCGCGATTTGAGGATCGCGCGCACCGGTTTGAACTTTGTCAATTCGAACCGCGCGTTCAAGTCAACGACGCCGAAGAGTTTATCTTTCGTTTCGATCATTGTTGTTACCTCAAATGGGACTCCCTGTCATTTCGAGCGGAGCGAGAAATCTCTAGCCGCACTGAGATTTCTCGTCGCTCCGCTCCTCGAAATGACAAAGGCGTTTCATCTCAACACGATCACCGCGCTGCACAGCGCGACGCCGACCGTCAGTAGCGCGAAAATCCACAAGCGCGAATTCGGCTCGACGTTCAGATAGCCGACCATGTACGGATGAAATTCGCCGCAGGTCGTCGCGCAGCGAAAAGTATAGCGTCCGGTCTTGTCGGCGACAAAAGTGAGCGTGCCTTCCTCGCCTGGATGCGCCGACGTTTTGATTTCGTAGCCGTCCAAGTACAGACCGTGCGACACATCCTCGCTGATCAAACGAACCGTGACCTTGTCGCCTTGATTGACTTGGATCGTGCCGGGCGTGTAATCGAATCGCTTGGCGTGAATTTCAAAGAACCGCTCGCGCGGCGATTCGGCGGCGGCAGGCGTCGCGATGCCGACGAGCGCGATCAAGATGCACAGTCCACCCAGCGCTGCTGTCGCGAACAGAACGACTTTTTTCCTCATCATCGAAACTCCAGTTGCACCCAATCCGAAATGGATTTGCGCCCACCGCGATCCCCCTTGTCGCCTGCCCACGCGGCAAACGCCATCAGTTTGCGCGTGCCGTGTCCGAACGCCGCGTCCTCTTTCAAGTTCGTCGCCGACAGCGCGCGCTTGAAGACGACGCGCCACTCGCCACGCGAAGCGTCCCACACGCCGCGCCCCTGAACATTTTGCGTCGCTTTCGCGGTCGTCGTCGTCACTTTGACCGCGATCAGATCGCTGATGGCGGATTGCAGCGCGCTCTTGGACACAATCAGCGTCTCTTGTTCTTCGAACGGATAATGAAAATCGGAGTACGCGTCGTTGCTCACCGATTCTTTCGACCAGAACTCTTTGTCCTGGGTCGCTTTCCAGTGCCAGACGTTGACGCCTTGCTTGCCCAGAAAGCCCATCATCAGCGTCGAAGGCGGCACATCGTCCGCGAGCGGGAACATCAGCGCAACCGCATCGCCGAATTCGCCCGTGCTGAGGTTGCGATTTTCGGCATCGTCCTTCCACGACACGTAAACATAGAGTTCGGTGTCGTTGTGAAATGACTTGGCGGTGACCGCCGGAATCAGCGCTTTGCTCCACGGCAGCACCATCACCTGGTAAACGAGTTCTACCTCAGTGCCGGGAATGTCCGCCCAATCCGCGAGCGCGACGCCCTGGGTCAGGTCGAGCGACTTGGTTTTGTAATGCGAGACGAGCGTCGCGCGTTTCAAGGGCGGCACGGCGACCGGTGCGCCGCGCGCATGCGTCATCCCAAAATAAAC
This sequence comes from Candidatus Aquidulcis sp., assembly GCA_020723345.1. GTDB lineage: Bacteria > Chloroflexota > Anaerolineae > UBA4142 > UBA4142 > VGOB01. The sequence continues at coordinate 20,280 of DYJA01000042.1, forward strand.
CAGCGCGACGAAGGCGACAGTCAGGACGAGCGTGATGGCGATTACGATTGGTTTGGTAATTTTCATTGGCAAACTCCTTCAGAATGAGCACTCACTTTTTTCTCAGCGATCACAATGTCGCTTCGATAATTTTCATCGGCGATTTCGTAGGAATGGTCCGGTTCAGTTTCAACTCTGCTTTTTGCAACAATGAACCGAACTCACTCTCCGTTCTTTCTCTGCCCCCCAGCATTACCTGCATATGCAGATCGTAGAACGCTCCCATCAAATCGGTGGGAGATGCGATGACCATCTCGACGATGAGCAAACGCGAAGAGGGCAGCATCGCTTGGTGGCATTGGTCGAGAATGACGAGACATTTCTCATCGTTCCAATCATGCAGTACGTTTTTCATCAGCAGCACATCGGCGGCAGGCACGCGCTCAAAGAAACTGCCGGTCTGGATTTCGACGCGCTCCGCTAGATCGGCAAGGACGTGATCCTTCACCACGTTCGTCTGATCGAAGAGAATGCCGCGCAGGCGCGGGTTGGCGCTTAGGATGCTCTTGAGCAGAATGCCTTGCCCGCCGCCAATATCGCAGATCGTCCCGAACGGCGTAAAATCATACGCCTCGACAATGGCGCGGGCTGCCAGGGTTGTCAGGATGGTCTGCCATTGATCGAAAGGTGCGCCGTATTCGCGATGCTGATCGAGGTAATCGAAAAAACCGGAACCCATTACCGGCTCAAAGGCATTTTCGCCGGTGGCGAGCGCGTGGGGGAAATTGTTCCAGGCGCGTTGCCAGGGCGCACTGCCAATCAGCATCAAGCCCATATAGAGACTACCGGGCACATCTTTAAGCAATAGTTTTCCCACTTCGGTTAGGGCGAACCGTTCCCCGTCTTGCGTCACCACATCAATCACTGTGGCAAAGCGCAGAGTGCGATAGAGCATATCGGCGTTCAAATTGCAGGATTGCGCCAGTTCCGGCACGCGCCTGGGTTGCTCGCGCAGTTGCTCGATCACTCCGGCTCTGACCAGAGCATTAAGCACGGCAAAGTTGGCAAATCCTAAACCGAGCTGCCAAATGCGAAGTTGAGGGGGTACTTGTGGTTGGTTCATTGCTCTCCTGCTCTACGCGCGCGTTTCTAGGACTTGCTTGAGTTTCTTGAGCGACTCGTCCCACTGACCTTGCACTTGGCGCATCAGCAGCGGCTCCGCCAGCTTGAAAAATCCGCCCGGTTCCGCGTTAACGGCTTGCGTGATGCGCGTGCCGCCGTCAACCGATTCGCAAGTGATACTGCCGGAGACGGGGAAAGGTCCGCCAGTGCTTTTCCACGCGTAATGACGCGGTGCATCGTAGACGGTCACCTCGCCGGGCATGTCCATTTTCTGTCCAGCCACTTGCGAAACCCAGCGATACGTCGCGCCGACGCGCAAGCCGCCCGGCGAAGTGATCGCGGTTTCGATTACGCCGGACATCCATTTCGTACTGTTCTGAAAATCGGTCACGTACCGGAATACTTCTTCCGCCGGATGATTGATCGTGATACTCGATTCGATTCTTGGCATTTTGTTCCTCCTGTTATGTTCGAATGCGCGGAGACGATGCGCCGCAACGTCTCCACAAGATTTTACGCCGTCGCGAGTTTGCGCGAGAGAAACAGGCGACCGAGCCAAGCCATCCACACGAAAAATGGAACGATCGATCCGAAATTGAGCAGGTTGGCGAGATCGAGCAAGCCCTTGCCGCCGAAGTAGAATGTTAACTTGATTCGTCTATGTGGACTGGCTTTCGTAGTAGGTCAATCCCCAGCCACAGCGCCCAGATCGGCAGTAGGGACAAGACAACACTGAGTCCGAGCGTAGCGAGGGGGGCGATGGTCAGGATTCTTCCGCTAACTCCTAGCAACGACGCAGTGCCGAGCACAATCGTGACGACACCCAGGATACGGCGTTCGCTCCGAAGGAACAAACCAATGCCAAGCCACCAGACACCAGACGTGATGGCGTTAAGCGTATTCCAAAGCCCTCCGGCTACCGCGTTGGTGATGGAGCCAAAGACCGTTGCCAATATCTCGCGTTGCTGACCAGTGGCTTGAGCATAAGCATTGATCAGCGGCGGCCAGACAGCGGAGAGCATCGCCGCGCCCGTTGCGCCGATGAGGATAAAAGCCAGACCGCAGAAGGTATATAACCCAACCTGGGCGCGTGCTTTCGGTTTCAGCCAATGCCAGAGAAAGAGGGCGGCAGGCGCAAGCAACAGGTATGAGCCGAGCATGTCCAGTATCATACTCCACCGTAGCACGTTCGCGGCATTGGCTCCGACCGAGAGAAACAGGTCTGTTTTCTCGAATGCCTCAAAATTAAAGTTCACGGGTGCCAGAACAAGCATCAAACTTGCAGTAGACAACGGAGCGGCGAGTATGGCTGTCACTGCTGCCAGTCGTTGAAATGAACGTTCGTTGTTCATGAAATGTTGTCTCCTTTCGATTGAACGTAATTCCGATTTTCAAATTTTCACAGACAGATGATTGATCGTATCATTTTCTTTCGTTTTCTCTGCCACCTCCTTCAAGAACTTGACGACTTGTCCAGACTCGCAAACTCGCGCCGTTCGCCCGTGTGCGGGTCTTTTAGACTGCATCGTCACGCCACCGCAGTGGCTTCCACTTCGACCATCATTTCTGGAAACGCCAGCCGCGCGACGCCGATCAGGCAACCGGTGTGGCGGCAACCCGCCTCGGCGAGGCGCGTGATGAACGCGTCATAGTTCTCCAGAAATTTGTCCACGTCGGTTGTGAAAATGTTCAAGCGCACAACGTCCTTGAACGCAAACCCCGATTCGCGGAGCAGAGTTTCCAAGTTGTCGAGCGTGAGCGTGATTTGCGCGCGCATATCGCCTGGGTGCATCGGCTTGCCGTCCGCATCGTTTGACGCTTGCCCTGAGCAGTAGAGCGTTCGTTGCGCGTTCTTGACCTCATTGGCTTGGACATAGCCAAACTCGTCTTGCCACTTCCAGGGGTTGATCACTTTTCGTTCCATGTTTGTCTCCTTTTGAATGTACCGCAAATTTATAAATTTGCGCTACGCGGTTTGCGCTTGCGTTTGTCGCGCGAACATCTTGGATTGATCGGGCAAATCTGCCTCCTTTCGAGAATCTTGCGCGCGCATCATCTCGCGGCTTTATTGGATACCGGTGGTTGATTCGTTGATCGCGGTTGCGTTGCCGTCGGGCTAGCCACACTCGATCTTTGGACCAGAACTAGACTGGACAGGATCAGAATCACGCCGGCGATTTGAACGAGCGACAAGGTTTGACCCAGGAGCAGAAATCCGGCGAACACGGCGACGATAGGACTGAGCAAACCGAGAAACGAAACCTGCCATGCTTTCAATTGCTCGATGCCCCTGAACCACAACGCATAAGCCATTCCCGTGTTGACAAGCGCGAGCCAGAAAAAGCCGAACACGTTAGTGAAGGTCAGCGGAGGCAGTCCGCCTTCAAGGAACCAAGCCAGTGGCGCAAGGATCAATCCTCCCGCCGTCAACTGCCAACCGGTGAACACCATCAACGGTACGAGGCGTCCCCAATGTTTTGTCAAAACAACGCCGCTCGCCATCGCCACGGTTGCGCCAATCGCCGCCGCCACACCCAGCGCGTCGAGTCGCGCCGCGGGGTCAAGCACGAGCAAGCCGACGCCGACGATTCCAATTCCGGCGGCAAGCATTACCAACGGCAGGGGACGTTCCCCAAAAAGAAACCACGAAAACAGGACGACCAAGAGCGGTTGAATCGCGCCCGTTGTCGCCACGATTCCACCGGCGATTCGATACGTTGCCAAAAAGAGTAATGCGAAAAACAAACCGATGTTCAATGCGCCGAGAACAAAACTGCGCCACCACCAAATCCCGGTGGGCAAGGTTCGATAAATCATCACCAAGAGTATCCCGATGGGAAGCGCGCGAATTGTCGCGACCAGCAAAGGACGATTGGCTGGCAAGAGTTCAGTCGTGATGACATACGTCGTCCCCCAAAAAATTGGGGCGAGCGCTGTCAAAACAATGTTACGCACAATTTGGCTCCGCGTTGCTCAGTTGGCAACGTCATCATTGCACCGGCTTGGCAAGGAACTCGCGAATCACGCGCCCACACTCCTGCGGCTTGTCTAAGAAAGGCAAATGCCCCGTACGCATTTCATAAAGTTGAGCATTGGGGACGATGCGCGCTACTTGGCGCGCAACATCGAGATTGCCGAACGGATCATTGTCGCCCCACACAAACAGCGCGGGTTGCTGGACGCGCTTCAGTTGGTCGGCACTCAATTGGTATTTAGGATTGGCGCCGGTCAGCGTCGCAACGGCTGAAATAATCGTTATCCATGTGTCCAGGTAGGTTGGTAGGTTGAAAAAGTGATACGCGGCTTCCGCTGTCACTCTTGGCATCGCGTCGATATCTTCCTTACGGCTTCCCTGAAAGCGCAGACCCTCAAGCGCCATCTCCATGCTCTTGGGTTGCATGTTCGGCGCGATAAAGCGATTGATGCCAGAGACGCCAAGCAAGCGCATAAAGAATGGCGCGCTGGTATTCAGAATGAGCGCAGGACAACCCATTTGCACCAGTTGGGATACTCGTTCAGGACAATCGAGCGTGAACCAAAAGCTCCACAATCCGCCCATCGAATTACAGACGATGGGAACGCGATTCAGTCCAAACGCGTCCGCCACAGACTTTATCGTATTCACGGCGAGACGCCGAACGTCAACGTGCCGATGATCAATTCCATCGCTCAACCCGCCGCCCGGACGGTTGATGGCGACAAAGCGCCTGCCCTTGAGCTCGGCTATGAGTGGCGCCAAGAAACACGCATCGCCACTACCACCCGGAACTATCAACACCGGCTCGCCCGAGCCAATCTCAAGAACACGTACCCGGAGGTTCGGCTCTTTCATTTCAACAGAATGAACCTTGTAATCAAGACCGTAATGCGCGAATAGACGTTGCTCGGCTTCTAACGCAGATTTACTTCGCGGGTCGTCTTGGTCAATTCGGGTGATGGTTGGTTGCTCGTTCATTGTTCCTCCTGCTTGTTGATCGGCGCATCTTCGCCAATCATCGCGCGGCGATTGGCAAAGATGCGCGAATATTTTCTCGCCATCAGATACACTGCCCAGCCGTGTGGCAAGCGGGGCAGATTCGATGCGGAGGCATATCGTTCGATCTGAAAGAACGAACTAAAGCGTCGTTCGGCTTCGCCAAGTTCCAACGCCATACCCGAATAGTATGGTCGTTCGTACCAGCGCGGTTGCCACTCGAACGCAAACAAAAGAAACTGACTGCCCGCGTGCGTGAGCGGCAAAACATTTTGGATGTACAAATCGCGCGCGCGCGGCGCGAGATCGTCGAGCGTGCCGTAATCCACCAGCAGATCGAATTGTCCACGCACGTTTTGCAGATGCGTCAAATCGTCGCGGATGAAATTCACGCGCGCGTTCGCATTCGCCGCGCGCCGGCGTCCCAGGTCAATTGCCGCTTGCGCGAAATCCACGCCCGTTACGTCGAACCCGTGTTGCGCGAGAAAAATACAGTTGCTCGCCGTGCCGCTTCCCAGGTCAATGGCGCGGCACGGTTTCAATCGTCCGCTTTCGACGAGTTCGACCAATTCCTTGCGCGGACCAATGTCCCAGGGTGCGCGAAATTTTCCGTACACGAGTTCATAAAACAATTTCATCATGCTTGGGCTTTCTGCGCCTGCGCTTGCCGCGCGAACATCACGCCGGTCACGATGATGATGAGATGAATGACGATGAAAACGAGATAACCCATCGTGTCGTACCCGCGCCAAATCAAGTACGCATCATCGAGAACTCCGTGAGTGAACTCGAGCCACACGGCAAACCAGACGACGCTGATGTGCTTGAGTGGGTCGCGCGATGCCCAGAGCAAGAATGTGCCGATGCCGAGCATCTCAAACGCAAACGCCGCCCACGCATCAATGAACGCTTGCAACGCGCCTACCCCAGTTGGAAACGGGAAGGTAATCATCCCGGCAAAGGATTGTGGATTGAACACGCCCCACAAATTCATCAGCGCGAGCAAAAGATAGAACGCGCCGACGATGCGAAACCACCATTGTAGTTTTTTCATTTTGATGCCTTTCGGTCGAGACGCCCCGGCGGAGCGTCTCGACAATCACACTACGCCTTGCGGAACATGCGAATCCCGCCCCACACCAGCCATGTTAGTACAGCAAGCATGGCGGGAAGGTAGGTTCCATAGATAAACGGGGTGAGAGCAGGATTGTTTGGGTTTGCATAGTCGCCACCGCCAATGCTGACCACGACTGCATTAAGGACGCCGAACACACCGGCGATAATTCCCGCGATGGATAGAAAGCGGGGCAAGTCGGCTTTGGTGTAGCCAGCGAAACCAGCCAACAACGGCGGCAGATTCAAGGCGGCAAGCAGGGCAAGACCGTAGCCAGATGCTCCTCCAACGCCCGTAAAGAACATCGCGATGGACCCGCCCGCCGCCAACAGCGTTGCGACGAGGTTCAACGCGGATGAGTTGGAGCGATAGAGCGCGAAATAGTACACCGCTGTTACAAGCAAGCCGACTGGCACAAGCAAGAGCAGAGCGGCGCCTCCGAACATGATCAGAATACCCACGATGGCGGCAATGCCGCCGATGCGATTCAGATCGTTGTTCGACATTTCGATTTCTCCTTTCGTGTTTCAGATGAGCGAGTCCCGAATGGTTTACCGGGTTGTCCGGTCGGGACAAGCTACCTATCCATTGATTGCGCGCGCTTCGGCGGCGCGAAGGAGTGGAGCGGATTGGATTGCCGGTTGCGCTAACTCGCGGCGCGCTTGGTCGCCGTGTGAATGATCTGCACCGCGAACAAGATCGCCACCAAGCCACAAACGATGCTGACGATGCCGAGCGGCATCATATAGGGACCCAAGACGGCGTTCAACGCTTCGCCTTTCACTCCGGCTTTGAACGCCAGCCCCCCGCTGATGCCAGCCCCGATCATCAACACCGCGTTGAGCGGAATGAGAATGGCTTCCGACCAAAAGACCCAGTTGACCAGCCGGGGCCAAGAAAGCGGATTCCCTGAGACGAGTGGCACCAGATAGTACAGCGCCCCCATCAGCGCCAGTGAAATCCAGCCGAGCGTGCCGATATGAACGTGCGCGCCGACGATGATGCCCGCCGGTCCGAGTTCGAGAAACTCGTGGATCGGCTGCTGGGATTGCAGTGCGCCTTGCACGGTGACCCAGATGAAGAACAGCGCCGACGCGACGAAGAACTTGGTAATGGATTTATTGTTCATGATTCTTCCTCCTTCAGAAGAAATTAACTCACGTGAATCCGCTCCACTCCTTCGCGCCGCGCGATGACATGGGCAAACCGCCGTGCAGTCGCGGCAAACCCATCGCGTAGGTCATTTGTTGGTCTTCACGAACCAGGCATCAACCCCAATTGTTTCGCCATTGTCGCCGAGTCGTAGTACAACCGCGCGCGTCGAATCACGCCTCCTTCGACATCGTAGACGGCGCACATCGGAATCTCGACGCGCTTGCCGGTGGGCGGCAAACCCATCAGCGAACCCGTGTTGACGCCGTGGAATGTGAATTCCAGAATGACGGACTTGTCATCGGCGGCAAGGTTGCGCGGTTCCGCGCGTGCGTCGGAGAATGCCGTGTGATAGAACATATCGAGCATCGCGCCGATTGCCTCGCGACCGCGCAGCGGCTCCGCCTGACTGTAATCGTGAAAGGTGGCGTCCGCCGCCATGAACTTGGGATCGTGATTCGCCATGTAACCTTGGACGATTTGGATGTTGTCTTGTGCTGACATTTTTTCTCCTTTTCTGTGAGTTCGATCGGATACGCCGCGCTACAACGGCTTGCGCGCGCGGAAACTGATGCCTTGCGTACCGAACTCGAGCGCGTCGGACGGGTCAGGCACATCCTCATAGTTGTTGTACTTGTGGACGATTTCCGCGTCTGCAAAACCGGCGGCGCGGACGGCGCGGAGCAACTCTGCATCCAGCAGAGCCCCGGCGATTCAGCCCGTCCACAGCGAAATGTCGTCCATCGCGCTGGCGGGTACCGCGTGCTCGACCAGAATATCTCCTGCCTGCAAGCGCCCGCCCGGCTTGAGAACGCGCAACCACTCGCGCAGTGTCGCGGTTTTGTCGAGCGTGAGATTGAGGACGCCGTTGCTGATCACCGCGTCCGCATAGTTGTCGGGCAGGGGCAGGGATTCAGCCAGTCCCTCGCGGAACTCGACGTTCGTCGCGCCCATCGCCGCCGCGCCGGCGCGCGCCTTGTTCAACATCTCCGCCGTCATATCGAACCCGATGACGCGACCGGACGCGCCGACCAGTCGCGACGCGATGAGCGAATCGAAGCCCGCGCCGGAGCCAACATCCACGATCGTCTCGCCGGGATTGAGCGCGCCAACCGAGAACGGGTTGCCCGTCCCGGCAAACGAGGCGATGTTGCTTTCGGGAAGGTCAGCGTACAGTTTTTCATCGTAGCCGAGCAGGGACGCGAGGCGGCGTCCGGTGTGGAAATGGTAACCCTTGTTCGGATCGAGCGCGACGTTGGTGTATTCTTTTTTGATTTCCAGTCGCAGTTGATCCAGCGAAATTTTAGGAACAGGTTGCTGTGCAGTCATTGGTTTTCTCCTGGGTGACCGCTTACATTGCCATCATTTCACGTTTCACGCCTTCGCCTTCTGCGCGATCAATTGAATCGCCTTGGCGACACCCGCGATTGGGTTTGAGAGCGTTGACGCGACCACTTGAAAAATATCGTCGGACATTCCCGCCAGAAATTTCAGCCACCGCTCCACTTTGGCGGGATTGGCTTGCTCGCCCTTTTTGACTTCTTGCTCGATTTTCTGGACCGTGTCTTTGATTTCGGCTTTGTCCGCGTTGGGGTCTTGAGGGCGCGCGTCAATCTTCTGATAAATTTGCGCGAACTGCTTCGTCAGTTCCGCCAGCGCAGACGCGTCGAGTCCGTAGGAATCCGTCGTGATTTTGTCGCGGCCGACGATATCGCCGCCAACCGTGACCTTGCCGCCCGTGATACTTACACCCCCCTCGGTTTTCTGACCATCCGACATAGTAACCCCTTTCAGATTCTGCAATCCTCACCGCCTCACCCCTGTCACTTGCCACTCGCGCGGAGCGGCTGGTATGGACGGGGTAACATCCACGATTGTCTCCAATTTTACCCGACCAAGAATCGAGTCCGCCACTTGCGTTACCTGTGATTGCACAAAGAGAGTGGGCACAGCCACCCAACCGAAATCCGAGTTTGGAATCTGCAGGATTTGGACAGCCATCCACTCGAGTTCCAGCGGCGAGGCGCTCGTGCCGACCTTAAATGTAGCGGCGAATGGCAGGTTGCTCAGAGCGGTCCACTTTCCACCCACGGCGATGCGACCTGGTGCGATATAGCGCACCTTGGGTTCGCTCACGCCGATTCTCGGTCCCAAGATGAAACGCAAGTAGGAACTACTTTCCACTTCAGTGGTCTTGGTAGAAAAGGTCTGCCCCGATGAGAGCGCGTTCAGCGCGTTTAGTCTCTGATCCATCTGTTGGGCGGCTTCCAGCGACGTTTCGACCGGTCGGTTCAATGCGAGAAAGATCGAGCCGCCGAGAACAATTCCCCCGGAGAAGAAACAGGTCGCCGTGAGCAAGAAACAGAACCCGACTGCCAGGATCATCCCGCCGATCATGAATACCAGGCGCTGAACAGCCGCCGCGCCGAGACCGGTTTGCGATATCTTCACAACGTCACGCCCAGCGACATCACCTCCGACCTGCACTCGACCGCCACTCACCTTCACGCCGCCGCTTGGCTCGCGGCGTACCGGTTCACCCCGGGGAAGATCAGCCGGAGCGGGGGTGGGCGTTTGAGCGAGCACACCAGACAAAGGGAGCGCGGCTTTGGATAGCGACTCGCCACAATTCTCACAGAATTTTGCCTGATCGCGATTCTCCGTTTGGCAATTGAGGCAAGTGTTCATTTTCATCCTGAAATCCCCGCCAATCGCGGGGAGCAAAACCCGCGGCCGCGCACCGAGCGGAGCGAATTTACTTTCCTCCTCCAATTTGATTCATCGAAATAATCCAACCGTGTTTGGGATCCATTGTGTTTCCTCCCCTTTCGTTCGGGACACGCGCCGGTTTCGTTTGGACTAGACTTTTTTGCCAATCAGCCCGATGATGATCATAACGAAACTGATGCCGCCAGCGATTCCTGAAACTCTTCCAACCTCCTGCATCAACGCAACCGGGTCGGTTGACTTGGGCGCGATGGATGCCATGAAGAAAAAGAATCCGAGGGCAAGGCCGGCAAGAACAAAGCCAACAATGATGATTCGCCAATTCTTTTGTCGCATGGTTTTTTGCGTTCCTTTCGTGATGTGCTCCAAATCTCCGTCACTGGCGTTTCTTACATTCAGAAGATTCAGCGTGTCGGCGAAATTCCCCACAACCCAATGCTAGACTCGCGGCTGCCGGCAGATACCAGCGTGGTTTCATCCTGGCTAAATGCAATGCTTTCCCCGATGGCGAGGGAACCGCGGTCTTGTACCTCGCGGATCAAACTGCCATCGCTGACCTGCCATAATCGTAACGTTCTGCTCATATACATCACGGCAAGTAGACGACCGTCCGAACTAAACGCGGCGCCCGATACAACATCGGCGACTTGCAATTTGCGCGCCAAACTGCCGTCGCTGATCTGCCACAGTCCCAATGTGCCGCCCGCGTCTGTCGAAGCGAATAATTTCGAATCCGGACTAAACGCGATGCTTCGCCACCCGCCTTGAGTTTCGCGCACCAGACTACCGTCATCGACTCGCCACAGCCGAAGTGTGTTGCGTGTTGCAGACGCCAGCAAATTCCCGTCTGGGCTGAAAACTAGCATTGTCACATTCTCCGTCTGTTTGCTGAATGTGCGGATGAGATTTCCGTCGCTGACCTGCCACAACTGCACACCTTGGTCAGCACTGGCGGTGGCAAGCCAAGTTCCATCCGGACTGAAGGCAATCTGATTCACCCGTCCAGTGATGCTTCTGATCTCTCGAACGAGCATTCCATCCTTGGCTTGCCACAAGCGCAGATTCTTTATACCCCCGGTAGCGATCCATTGGTTGTCGCGGCTAACCGCGACACTATCTACGTGATCGACCAAGCCGGATAGTTTGACTGGATTGGATAATGCGCCATTGCTAATTCGCCACAATCGCCCTGCCGCCAAGACACTGCCATCGGGACTGAAAGCGATGCCATCAACAGCGAAGGGTTGTTTCAATTCCTGCGCGAGACTGCCATCAGCCAATCGCCAGATACTCAGTGCGAAAACACCGTCGAGCAGATGGTCTTCGTTTCGAGATGCGATCTGTTTTCCGTCCGGGCTGGGAACAATGCTCCAAGCCGAATTCAGATCACGCACCACACTCCCGTCGTTCACTCGACGAATGCGGGTTTTCTCAAAGTCCGTCAAAGCAATCCAACTGCCGTCCGGACTCGCGACGACGTTAGATATCACTTCTTGTTCTTTCCATTCGCGGACGAGGCGACCATCGTCAACTTGCCACAAACGGATTGCCGTCCCGCTGCGCGGTTGACCGAGCGCGTTCTTGATGAACAATGCGTTGGTCGAAATCAGCATCGTCCCATCGGAAGTAAAGGTCAGGTTTTCTGCGCGATCAAAATCGGTAGCGGCTTCAGTCAATTCCCGTGACAAGCCCCCGTCGCTGATGCGCCGCAATCGGATGCGAACCTGGGTGTTGTTCGATTGCCCTCGTGAACTGACGATTGCGGCGACATTCCAATCCGGGCTGAATACGACGCGTGTCAGCGGACCGGAATCATTCGGCGATTTCAATTTGAATTCACGCGCCATCGTCCCATCGCTCAATTGCCAGAGCCGCGCGGTATCTTGCGCGCTGCGGGTGGCGAGATATTTATTGTCTGGACTGAACACCGCCGGACCCACCCACGATTCCCCTTTGAATTCGCGCACCAGCCCCCCATCGCTGATGCGCCACACTCGCACGGTGTTGTCTGTCAGTGGAGTGGGAGTCTCTGGATGCCAAGGCACTGCGCGCCGGGTGCTCGTTGCCAACCATTGGCTGTCAGGACTGAAGCCGATTTTTTCCACATGCTCGGATTCTTCGATAAAACGAACCTGGGTCAGTGTTTGGGCATCGAAAAGATAAACGCCGTACGCGCTAGGCAAAGCCAACCAGCGTCCATCTGCCGACCATGCCGATTGAGCGATGAATGATCCTTCCTTCAAGCGCGCCAGCTGTGAAACGCGTTTGGCGTTTTCCAGCGTGATTTTTTGCCCGCCGGGTACTGCCGAGCTCGAAGCAGGGTTGGGAGGCGTGGTCGAACGGGGTTTTGCAAAGTCAATCACAGCGCAACCGACTAGACCAAGCCCGATCCAACCGAGTATGACCAAGGTTAGGGGACGATATGGATGATTCAATTCTTCTCTCCGGCGAATAGTTGCATTTCTGTTAGGGTTTGCGCTCCTTCGTGAGATCTATTTTTATTGGATCTTCAGTAAATATCTGCCCGGGGTTTTCGGCGCAAAGACGCGTATGATATATGTGCCATTGCCGGATGGATTGAAATTGAAGAAGGATGTTGTTATCGCACCCTCTACACAGGTGGGTGGCTTGCGCTCTTCAAAGCCGGTTGCGGTCCCGCCGCTGGAATCGAGAATTCTGATCTCCGGGCACGATTTTTTATCATTCTTGAGGGTGATCGTCATCCGATAGCGGCTTGTGACTTTGAACTCCCAGTTATGCGCCTCTAAAGGATTGGCTATCACGCCGGTACCTGTTCCGCCCGGCTCAAGTACTCCGCAGCCCGTTGTGCGCAAGCCATCTCCGCCATTTACCAATCCAGACGGAGCGCATTTTGCAATTTGAGATGCGTTGTCCTGAGTTTGCTGCTCTTGGAGGGTTGAAATACCCGTCTCCGCAAACGACCAGATTGCGCCGAGTCCGACAAGAAGCAATAGATATCCGATTGGCGCGAAGGCGAAACCAAGCGCGATTTTTCCTTTCCTTATTGCTCCTACAATTGCAAACCCGGCGCAAACCAAGTAAACAACGGGATACGCCGTTGTGCCGAGGTAGAACGCGTAGGACAACAAGACCAAGGCAAATGGCTCGTTACCAGATCGATGCCCTGCCAAGCCCATTACATTCGCTAGCAAAACAAACGGATAGATGACGAGCGGAAGCGCCCCGAGAAACAAAAAGAAACCAGTGGCTGCTCTCATTGACCACCCAACTTGCGATTACCCAAGACGGGCACTTGGCAAGGGTGAGAGTCGCTTTCTCAAACGGACGCCAGTTCCGGCACGCGCTTGACGATCGCCGCCCAATCGGCGGATGAAAAGCGCGCCTTGACGCCGGCGCTCAAACCGCGAAATGCTTCGGCGGGAAGCGCGCGCATCAACGTCCGCAACATATCTTCCCGCTCGTCGAGCGTCAGCGCGTTCAGCATCCAGGGCATCAGGGGGCGCATCATTTCCGGCGGAATGTGACCGACGATGCGCCCCGCCATCGCGCCCTGTTCTTCCACGCTAAAGTGCGCGTCCAACAGCGGAAGGAGTTGTTCTTCTTCCTTCCAGATGTGCAGACTCAACGTGGCGTTGAGCGCGGTAACGCGCTGGCTCAGTTGGCGCGATGACTCGTCGCGTGACGCTCCCGCCGCGCGCGCGAGTTGCGCCAGCGTCGTCCCGATCTCGGCAAATATTTTTCGTTCGTACTGGTGATCGAGCGCGTAGGCGCGGGTCACTTGGGGCACCCGGCTGTCGAGCGCGGGGTACATCACCTCGTCCTCTCCGGCGGCGTGCAGTTCCACCACCTCGCGCAAGAAATCGACGCGTTGCGTGAAAGTCGAGACGCGCTGCGCGTCTCCATCAACGCTTCGCGCCAACGTCTCGAGGGCATCGAGTTCGTGGCGGATCGCTTTGTGGATGTAGCGAAAACCGTTCATCGGTGCAGCCATAACATACCTCCTTGAATTTTACTCTGTGCTTGGTCACCCGCGCCGCAACAACGCAATCTGGGGGAGATGCGTGATCTCGTGCGCGGCAAAGTAACTGACCTGTTGGCGCAGTGTCACCGCGCCGAACTCTTCGTGCTCGCCCGTTCGCCACCAATACGCGAGCGGAATTTTATCCAACTTGCTTAGCATTTCCGCACGCGATGCTTTGTACGTTTCCAAAATCTCGCGCGTGAGAGGCGGTCGTTCGTTCTCGTTCGTCGCCCACGCGAACACGGCTTTCGATTCCAAAATCGGATGTTCGTTTTGCAAAAACAAATCAACCCGAAAACTGATCACGCCTTGCGCGTCGCGCAAATGCGAGACGATGTTTCGAATCGCCCAGCCGCCATCGCTCGCGGGTTGGTTCATCGCGTCCTCGGACAATCCTTGCAACAGCGCCGCCACTTCGAGCGGCGTTTGTCGCAATTTCTCCAACGCGGCAAGCGGTTCGAACGCATCGAGCCAATACACGGGAAGAAAGCGTTGATAGGTGCTTGCCCACGCGCCGCACATCGGACATTTTTCTGGCGGCTCGCCAAGCGCCAAGTGACCGCACGCGCGACAGACGTACGGATGCGGCGTCTCGCGGATCAGCGGCAATCGCCCTTGCGCCATTGCGGCGGCGCCGCGTTTGAGCGCAACCAATAAATTTTCGTCCACGTCAAAACTGGATAATGCGTCAACTGTCTGTTCGAGGTCGGCGACCAGTTCATCCTTGTTAGATGGAATAGTGAGTGAGTAGGCAGCGCGACGGAGAAACGAATCCGCAGTAGCGCGCGCCAACTTGGCAAGGTTGTATTGCCCTTCGCCTTCCAATCGGCTAGCCAGAGCCAGCAGATGCAAAACGATGTTTTTCCGTTCCGTGTTTTCAATTGCCATGCGCGAATTTCCTTTCTGACCTTGCCCAGCTAATACGTAAATATGCGGTCATGCTCCAACGATAGACGGACCAGTACGTTGGGCATCGCAAACTCGGCGGGCTTGCCGCTCAAATCCGCGTCTGTCACGCCGCGCGCTTTGCTCGACATGCCGGACAAATAGAAGCGACCGCCCCCTGCAACGATCGCGTCGTAGAGTTCGCGCAGTTTTCCTGTGCCCAAGCCCGTGAGGTTGTCGAGAACGGCGTCGCGAATCAATTGAACTGCGTCTCCAGCGAGAAACAATGAAACGGAGTGACCTTCATCAAGGGCTGTCTTCGCCACGAGAAAACCGAGCGCGGCGCGCGTAGGTTGCTCTGGACCGTGCGTCACATGAACGAGAATCTTCGACATGATTCTGCCTCCTCCCTTTGGTTTCACACAAACGGATGATGATGCCTGCCGGCCCGAGTTCGAGAAACTCGTGTACCGGTTGCTGGGCTTGCAGCGCGCCTTGCACTGTGACCCAGATGAAAAACAGCGCCGACGCGACGAAGAATTTCGTGAGCGATTTGTTGTCGTTCATGGTTTTCCTCCCGACATCAGATACATCGCTTCGCCGCGGGGGCTATTTAGAACAATCCACAGCCGGTTCAGGGAGACCTACTCGTTCCCTCGACCTCCCAGGTCTCTTCGCAGGGTTGCCCAGTAATGCGATATTTGCCGCGCAGGAGGACGACCGCAGCGGATTGATACGTGAGCTTGCCCTCGAAAATCTCCCCCAGCCCGGCGCCGATGTTGATCGTGCCCTTCGCCGTGAAATCACCCGTCGCGGGGTTGACTGTTCCTTCGTACTTGTTTGGTCCGTTGAGCATGTTCAGTTTGATCGTGTTTTTCTCGATCGTCACGTTGTAGGCGAGCCGCGCATTGGGCGAGCCGCACTTGGTCGCCTTCAAATTCGCATCGATAACAATAAAAGGCGGCAGTGGTCGCGGCGATGGAGTTCCGCCGACGAGCGGCGTCGGGGGCAAATCACCGCGCGGTGTCGCCGTATGCGTGCGCGTGGGGGTGATGTCGCGCGGCGTGGATGTGCGTGTGGGCGTGTTGGGCGGCGGAGGTGGCACGAGGGTCAACGTGAGCGTGCGCGTGATCGGTGTTGGCGTGAAGGTGGCAGTTGGGGTGTGTGTCGTGGTCGCGGCGAACGCGGCAATCTGCGTCGCGCCCGACGCAAATGGAAGCGCCAGCGCGCACATCGCGATACTCAACCCGAACGCGGACGACGCGAGCGCGAGGACGAGCGCGCCGTTCGATCCGAACGCGCCCGCGCCGGATTTGTTTTTCAAAGACTGCCAGCGCCACCATACCGCCACGCCGAGCGCACCCAACAGCAAACCGATGACGATGACGATGGGACGTAGCGGACTGTCGAGCAATCGGAGCAGAAACTCCATCGTGACCTCTTTTCGAAAATTCGCGATCAACTCCTATTTTGCTTCTTTGATCGCTTGAACAAAAGTCAAACTGCCTGCGCCCGCGTCGCGCGTGAAAATCGCGACGGCGTTGTCGTCGAATCCCGCGACGTACGCGTGTTTGCCGTCGGGGCTAATCGCGACGACGTGCGCGTTTTCGAGTCCGTCCACGCCGTCCGTGTTGTCGCGCAACATTTGCGCGAACGTCAACGCGCCGGTGCCGGAATCGCGCTTGAACACAATGAGCGTGTCAATTACGTCTGCCGTCACGTAAACGAATTGCCCGTCCGCGCTGATCGCTAAACCGCGCGCGCCGTCCAGGTTCGCAATTGCGCTCCCGCCGACGCGATACTTGTGCGCCTCGACAAATTTGACCGCGCCCGTTTCTACATCGCGCGTAAACACGGCGACCGCGTCGTCAATGCGCCCCGTCGCGTAAAGATGCCGACCGTCGGGGCTGATGATGACTTGGTGTCCGCCTTGCAAGCCGTCCACGCCGTCCACATCATCTTTGTACGCGCGCACGAATGTCAACAAGCCCGTGTTCGCATCGCGGCGAAAGAGGACGAGCGGATCATCGCGCGAGCTGGGATCGCTCACCGTGTAGAGAAATTTTCCGTCGGGGCTGACCGTCGCGCCCATCACGCGATTCAAGCCGTCCACGCCGCCGACGCCGTGTTTGTACATTTTCGCGAACGTGAGCGCACCGGTCGTTACGTTGCGCGTGAACACGACGAGCGCATCGTCTTCGGAACTTGTAACGTAAACGTGCTTGCCGTCGGGACTGAGCGTAACAAAATTCGCTTCGTTCAAGCCGTCCACGCCGCCGACGCCGTCCTTGTGCATCGCGCTGAACGTGAGCGCGCCGGTCGTCGGGTTGCGTTGAAATGTAACGATGGCGTCGTCGGTCAAGCCGATGGCGTACACGTTGCGCCCATCGGGACTGACCGCGACCGAATGCGCGCCGTCGAGTCCCTTGACACCCGCGACACCGTTCTTGTGCATTTCGAGAAACGCGAGTTTGCCCGTACCCGCGTCGCGGCGAAACACGAACAGCGCTTCCGATCCAGAGGCGGTGATGTACACGAATTGTCCATCGGGGCTGAACGCGACGGAACTGGGTCGGCTCATTTCTTTCAACACGCGTGCGGCGGAATCGCGCGCGGCTTGCTCCAACGCCGCGCTCAACTCGCCCGCGTTTGTCGCGTCGCGATACGTGCCGTTCGATACGCGCGCGATGCACTGCAATTGCGCGCGCGTGACATTGTCCACCGCGAGCCCGATCGTGTGAATTACCAACTTGACATCGCTCGCGGCGAGTTGCGCGGCGAGCGCGCACGGATCGCCCGCGCACGTTTCTTCGCCGTCCGAAACCAGCACAACTTGATTGCGTTCGCTCGCGCCGATGGGCAAACTCGCCGCGGCTTGGCGAAGCGATTCGGTGATCGGCGTGTACCCCTTTGCCGCGAAACTGTGCGCGGCGGAATTCAAGCGCGCCGCGTCCACGGGACCCAACTTGATGACCTGTTCGATGTCGCGGCATGACGCGTCCTTGTTCGCTTGTTCGACGCGATGACCGTACACCCACAAACTCGTGTTCATCCCCGCGGGCAATTTGGAGGCGAGTCCACCAACCGCGTCCTGGGCGACAGCGAGGCGCGGGCGTCCGCCCAAATTGGCGAGCATCGAGCCGGACGCGTCCAGGATGCTCGCGGTGTTGAACCGCAACGGCGGCGCGGGCGTGGAGGTAACCGGCGCGGAAATCGTAACGGTGGGTGAAGCCACGGGCAGAGAAGTTGGCATGGGTGAACTGACAACGACGATCGTGTTCGTCGGCGTGGATGGCGCGCGCGACGGTTCGCCTTCGCGCGTGGATGGCGCGGGCGGCGCGACGCACGCCGTGAATGTGAGCAGAAGAATCGCCAGACCGCGACGAGATTGGAAAGCCATCCCGACCTCCATACTGTTTTCCACCAATGCCAGTAGTGCATCCACAAAATCTTGCCGGATGAGCCGAGCGTAGGTCATGCGTGATTTACCCCGCAGCACTATTTTGTGGCTGCACTAGCAGTTATAACGCAAGCCAGCCGCGTTGCAGCGCGTGGACGACGGCTTGCGTACGATTTGCAACGTCCATCTTGCGAAACGCGCTCGTCAAATGATTCTTCACCGTTTTTTCCCGGATGCCGAGTATGTAGGCGATCTCTTGGTTGCTCTTGCCGACCATCGCGTATTCGAGAATCTGCATCTGGCGCAACGAGGGCATCGCATCGTTCGTCTTCCTCAAACGCTCCTCCATTTCCAAATGCGCTCACTTGAGAATCATCGGCAGATAGTTGTAAAACGAAGCCGCCACGCTCGTCACATTTGCCCAGAATCCGCCCGCCAGTGAGTACGCGCCGCCGGAAATGGCGCTGCTCGCGTCCGGCTGCCCAATCGTACCGCCAAGTTCGTACGCGCCGCCGCTGCTGAACGTCGCGCCACCGCCGTCAATCGTGCTCCACGTCAATTCGTACGCGCCGCCCGATTGCGCGTGCGTTGTCGTCGCGCTGACGATGATGACGACCAACACCGTGAGCGCGACCATCGCGATAAAGATTTTCCGTTGCATTTTTTCCCCGTAGCGCAAATTTACGCGAAGCGTTTGCGCTACCTGCCGGTTACAAGCACAAGAAACTCGTTATCCACGAGCGTATAACTTCCGTTGGTGATGTAAACGACAAATTGATTTGGCATTAGTTGACGAACGGTAACGAGTCGCGCGGCAGCGGCGCTGGTGGGCGGATTATTGACCTCGGCAATGGCGATTGGAATCACTTGATTTGCGCTGGATGGAGTTGCCATCAACGTAGCGGTATAGATGCCGGTGCTTTTGATGATTCCCAAAATACCATAATGATCAACGTACGTGCCAATCCCAGTAACGCGCGCCCACGCGATAATCGCATTGTCGCGATAGTATTCGCCCATGTTGACGATTTGGGTATTGGTGACATTCTCCGTCAGCACGAGACCATTTTTCGCGCGCACGACGAATTGATCATTATCGGTCGAAGCGACATCTAAATCCGTCGAGTCGCCCCACACGAACGCGCCATCGTGATTCGCTTTCGCGCGGCGACAGCCGCAAATGAGTACGGCATCGTTGCCGAGTTACTCGCGCCGCCGGGAATCATCGCGTAATTGCCGCTCGCGGTGTTGCCCCATCCGCCGCCGACACTCGAAGCATCGCCCGATGCTTTGTTGCGGCTAAGTAATGTACAACCTACGCCGCAAGATACTGCGCCGCCGCCCGCGACAACACTTGATATACCGGTCGCTTCGTTGTATGCGCCTCCGCCAATGCTCGCGTACTGGTTGCTAGCGGTGTTCATATAACCCCCACCGACGACAGCATAAGCGCCGCTGACTTTGTTGTTCGCGCCGCCCCCGATGGCGGAATGATTGCCGGTAATTGCGATAGTATTAAAAAATCCACCATCAATGGTCGAGTAACTTGCGCTGGCAATGTTGTTCGCGCCGCCGCCGACCGTCGCATAGTTTGACCAAACGCGATTCGGAAATCCGCTGTATCCGCCGCCGCCAATCGTGCCGCCGACAACCGTGTTCGAAATGATGTTGCCGCTGTAGCCGCCGATGAGACTCGGACTGATCGCGTTTTGTTGCGTGTACAATCCGGGGAGCGCGAGCGCGTGCGGCGCGGGCGTGATTTGCTGGCGCGGCGCGAGCGCGGTGTAACTGCCGCTTCCTGCCGGACAACGCACACTAATGTCGAGCCAGCGCGCGTCGCCAGTGAACGCGCTCGCGCCAAAATCAAGCGGCGCTGTGAAATAACCGGACGACACGCTCACACTGCTAGCGGTTTGCGTCGAACCGATTCGTGTTCCCGCACTCGATGCGTCATACAACTTGAATTGAAAATCGCACGCACCGCTACCGCTATACGCCGTGCCGCTATTTTTGAGTTGACCTTGATACGTGAACGCGGTGCCGAGATTTGCGCGCGGCGCGCGCGGATTTGGTCCCTGCGCGTCCACTATCGCGACACTGGCGATTAGGAGTGTCGCGAACGAAAGCGCCAGAATAATTTTCGATTTCACTTCCTCCTCCAATCACACAACCGCTCAATGCGCGAAGGACGCAACAGTCAGCCGCATGAATAACTTGGACGGCGAACAGAACCGCGATTTGTTGGTTGGCATATCCAATTCTCCAGGAATTTGACTCACGCGAGTCCGCTCCACCCGCTGCTTGGCGCAAAGGCGCCGCGCCGCCCATGTCGGCATAACCAGCGCCCGCGCCAAGCCGGCTCAGATCAGCGCGCTACAGCACTTGCACTTCAACTTGCAGCGGGACCGCCCGCGCGATCGCGTCCGCGACTGGAGAGTGCGCTTCAGTCCATTTGACAATCTCCCGCAGTCGTTCTGGCGCGACGCCCGTCGCGCCGATCCGGACGCGGGCGCGCACACTGAGCGGTCCCGCGGGCACGGCGTCGTCCATGCCCAGCAAGCCGCGGTCATCCGACTCGCTGTCAACGGTGACTTGAAGCGTCGTGAGCACGATGCCCAATTGCGCCGCGCGCATGGCGATGACAGTCGCATCGCAGTTGGCAAGCGCGGCGCGTAACAGCCAGCCAGGCGATGGCGCCGTACCGCCGCCGATGGCTTTCGGCATGTCGCTAATCGAGACTGCGCCGTCTGGTCCTTCGGCGCGGCAGCGCAGACCTTCTTCAATGATGGCAGTCGCGGCTTTGTCGGTAGAACGGGCGTCGTTGGGATGCTCGGTCAGATAACCGACCACGTTCGCAATGGATTCCCGAATGTGCGAAACAGACACTTGTGCCTCCTTCAAAATTCCTTGCGGTTGCTGCGACTTTTAGTCGCCCGATCTCTCACCATTCGTTTACACTTGCCCTGGCGGGAACGCAAGTGCCAGGGTTCGTTCCTCATTCGTTGACACCAACCGCGCCGCCTCCGCTTCCAAAAACGCGAGCATCTCCAGCGCGATTTGCCGATAGAACTCATTCTCACTGTGCGCGGCAATCGCGCTCGCCACTTTTTTCGCGGCGGGATACAGATGCTCCGCGAAAAACTTTTGCTGCGCGTCGAAACAGACCGCGGCTTTGTCTTCCGAATCGGCAAGCGTACTACTCTCCAACGCGTACAAGCGCTTGTAAACGAGATAGTGCATAAACTCGAACTCGCACGCCAGCGCGTCGGGGCGGTCGCTGCCAGGCGCCACGCCGAACGCGCGATAAAAACCCATCACGTCCGCGAGAATTTGCGCGCGCTGAAATTCGTTTTGCGCGACATGCTCCGCGCCGTAGAGCCAGATTTCTTTCGCGCGAAAAAGGCGGTCGTGTTCCAGCGCGAGTTGGTCGGCATCAGCCGCGACGTCGGAAAAGAACGCGGCAAAACCCGCGTCGGGGTACGTGAGCGCGACCGCAAAGCGTTTGTATTGCAACATCCGCTCGAAATCCGCGTGTAGACCTTCGAGGTTTCCGGAAACCTCGAAGGTCTGTGGAACGTCGCGGGCGTGGAGACCTGTCAGGTTTCCAGAAACCTGACAGGTCTTTCCAACATCACGTAACGCTGTGTCGGTAGACATCGCGCTCTCCATCGTACTCACTTCGAATGATGATTGGCTCTTTCATCGGCACGCGCACGATTTCGGCGCGGCTGGAATCGTAACTGAAAATCTTTCCGTCGCCGATGCCGCCGTCCACTTTGAACGCGTGCGTGATTTGCTCGGTCGCGCCAAAGAGCATCAGCAAGCCGACCAGGTTTTTGTCCTCGACCGCGCGCTTGTACATTTCGACTGCGCGCGGCGCGCCTGGACCGAAGAGTTGCTTGTTGAACGCGTCGGGCGCGTTGATCGGCGGGATGTAGTACACGTTCGGCTCCAAGCCGAATTGCGGATAGAGCGGCAGCGCGATTTTTTTGATGTGCACCAGATAATCAATCGGATTGTCCTCGCGTGCCTTGTCCCAGCGACTGAGAAAACCCGCCAGTCGGATTCTGCCGATGCACGTCACGACGCATTGCGTCTGCCGTCCCTGCTCGATGGCGGGATAACACGCCACGCACTTTTCCGATTTGCCCGTGTACGCGCGAAAGAACGGCTTTTTGTACGGACACCCGCGCACACATTCGCGATAACCGCGACAGCGTCCCTGGTCAATCAAGACGATGCCATCTTCTTTGCGTTTGTAAATGGATTTGCGCGGACACGCGGCGAGACACGCGGGAAAAGTGCAGTGATTACAAATCCGCTGGAGATAAAACATCCAGGGTTGCTGCGGCATGCGAATGAAATCACTTTCCTTGATTGCGCTTGAAACTTCGTCCTCGCCGATATTGGGATATTGATAATCCTCTTCGTCGGGCAGGATGCCCAGCATCTCTTCGCCATACGACGCGGCTTCGAAAATCGTTTTGCCCGTGTACTTGTCGCCGTCCCAGGTCTGCGGTCCGAGTTTTTCCAACAAGCGTACGTCCCAGCCGAGCGGATAAAAGCCCCACGGCTTGGTCTCGACGTTGTTCCAGAACATGTACTCCTGCCCCTTGCCCGCCGTCCACGTGTTCTTGCACGCGACGGTGCAGGTTTGGCAGGCGATACACTTGTTCGTGTCGAACACCCACGCGATTTGTTTTTCAGGACGCGCTTCCTGGTATTTGTACGGCATCGCGCGCTTGAGTTGCCAGTTGTAGACTGTGTTTGCCATGGTTGATAACCTGCGAGCATCCTGAGCGGAGCAGCGTCCTGAGCGGAACGAAGTGGAGTCGAAGGATTTGCTGCGGAGTCGAAGGATGCGTCAACGACAAGACGTCTTCCAATTCGACGCATCCTTCGACTACACTCCGCTGCGCTCCGTTTCGCTCAGGATGCTGCTCGCGAGAATCAAACTACAAACCCGCCCTCCAAAAACTTTTTCACCGTGTCGCTCTCGTACGTCGGGCGCAAGCCCAACTTGGCGGGACGCCACAACGCGCTCCCCGCGATGCCGCCGTCCTCCGCTTTCGTCACTTTGACGAACGCCTCCTTCGGCGCGCCGACGGTGCAGTTCACATCGGGCGCGAATCCCTTGCCGATGACTTGCCCGAAATATTCTTTGCGCGCGAGCGATTCGGTCATCAGCGTCGGGCGCAGCCACGCGCGCGTCGCCGATTGATGCGAGCCAGAACGAAACATCGCTTGATAGTTCGTGCGCGGGTTGCGCGCGAGTTTGTCGGGATTCGTTTCTTGTCCTTCGACCGAGCCGTAGGTCGCGACGTACATGTTGAACCACGAGCGCGCGACGCCGCGTTTCATTCCCAGGTAGAATCGCACGCGCATCAACGCGCGATGCACTTTGTAATCTTGCGACTTGGACTGCCAACCACGAAACGGTCGGTCTTCGGGGTCGCCGTCCACCCACACGTAATCGCCGTCGTTCAAGCCGAGCGCGCGCGCATCGTCGGGATTCAAATCCACGTATCCCTCGCCGACCCAGGGCATCCGTTTGTCTTTGCGATACACGTCGCCGAACGGACCGAACCACACCGCCATCAAATCCAAATCGGCGGGCGTGGTGTGCGCGCCGTGCCGATATTTCGGCGTGATGTAAATCAGCGAGAACCCGTCTTTGCGGAGCGGGTGCGCGGTCTTGGTCACATCGGCGGGACGAATCACGACGTTGCGGACTTGGCGCACCTCGACCGACAAATCATCGCGCGACAAACCGTACTCTGGCGGACCTTTCGGCTTGATGAGATTCGTCGCGCCGCAAACGATGATGTTCGGTTCGTAGAATGTTCCATCCACTGGTTCACGATGGACGGGAATATTTTCGCCGTGCTCGATGAACTCGTCTTCGTCGCGATAAAATTCCATCCGCCCCGATTTGGTGTAATGCGGTTTCGCTTCGTTCGACTGCTCCCAGCCCATAATTTTGGGATAGGTGCGCGTCATCAACAGCGCGGGGACGCCGTTCGCCGCGTTCGCTTCCACGTCCTGAATCTTGTAACCCCTGAGCGCGGTCGAATTGTCCGCGATGCGCTGCAAGTACACCTCGACCTTGTTTTCGCGCACGAACTTCCAGTAATCGCCAAAACGTTGGTCGCCCGTGAGCGCGGCGAGCGCGCTACCAACGCCCGCGAGCGCTTCGATGTCGCCTTGCGTTTCGTGAACGCGCTTGAGCGGCGTGCGCGGAAACATTTGGAAAAATGGATTCGTCACCGCGGCGGTCATATCGGGATATTTCAGTTCCGCCCACGAATCCACCGCGAAGACGACGTCCGCGTACTCGCACGACGCCGACCACCACCACTCGTTGACGACGACGCAATCAATCTTGGGCAGCGTGTTCATCACAAAATCGTGATGCCATTTTATATTTCCGAGAATCGAGTTGCTGTTGCCGACCCAAACGAATTTGGTCGGCGTCGGCAAGTGACTTTTGCCCGTGAACAATTTATTGCCGACGCGCAGCGGGCGGTCGCCGTAATTGTAATAGTGCGCCGATTCGGGTTTGTAGTACGATTTCACGCGCGGCGGCTTGTTCGGATCCAGTTCGATGTCGAACGGGTCTTCGGTGATGTACGTCGGCTCGCCGTTGAAATACGCGCCGCGATAGTTGCCCGCGTAACTGCCGATGTTGCCGCCGTGAAAGCCGATATTTTTCGTGAGCGCGCACACGAGAAACTGCGCGCGGTCTTTCAAGTCATTGTTGAAAAAGTGATTCGGACCCATCCCGACCGCGACGAGCGTCTTGCCGCGCTGTTTGGCGATTTCGCGCGCGAGCCACACGACCGCGTCCGCGTTCGTGTGACAAATTTCCGCGACGACCTCCGGCGTGAAATGCGACGCGTGTTCCTTCATCAAATCGAAAACGGGGCGCACTTTTACCGCTTTGCCGTCGAGCGTGGTCACGGTGAATTCGCCTTCGAGCGCGAAATTCTTTGCTGCGCCCGCGTCGTCGCGCGTGATGATTTCGGGTTTGTTCGTGTCGAGATTCCACGCGACGAAATCGCTCCACTCGTCGCGCAGACTTTGGGTGACGATTTGACGGACTTGCTTGATTGACGATGGCGTCGCTTCGCCCACTTGCAGCACTTGGGTATTTTTCAATTCGGGCGGTTTGTAGTTCGCGATGATTTCTTGCGGCTTGAGCAGTTTCAACGTATCGGCGCGCACGAGGAAGGGCAGGTCGGTGTGACCCTTGACGAAATCGGCGTCGTGCAATTTCTCGCGAAAGATGACGTTCGCGAGACCGAGCGCGAACGCGGGATCGCTCCCAGGTCGAACGAGGATGACTTCGTCGGCTTTGTTCGAGGTGGCTTGATACTCGGAGGTGACGGTGACGACGCGCGTGCCTTTGAGCCGCGCTTCGCTGAGCCAGTGACCGTCGGGCATTTTGCTCGCGATCCAATTCATCCCCCAACAAATCACCAGCCCCGCGTTCTCGACGGTCGCAAGGTCGAAATCAATCGTCTGCTGCCCGCACGTCTGCGTGTGACCTGGCGGCAAATCGGTGTGCCACGAATAATTGTCCCACGCGCGCGCGCCGAGCGCATCGTTTTTGCCGACAGCGCGGATTTTGTCGTCGAGGAGCGCGAGCGAGTTGGCGAAACGATAAAAGCCAAAGATGCGCGTCGCGCCGAGGAGCGGCATCCCGCCGCGAAATTTCAACGCCTGCGTCCCTGCGCCCTTCATCGCTTCGAGCATCGCTTCGTCGTAGCCCTGCTTTTGCAGCAGCGCCTTGCCCTTGTCGCCCGAGTACGTCGTCGCGACGTTGACCATCGCTTTGGCGACGATGGCGCGCGCTTCGTCGAACGTGACGCGCACGAACGGCTCTTTGCCGCGATTGAGATATTGCGCGGGCACGCGTCCTTGTTCGTCGCGCGGCATTCCCGCGTCGAACCAATCCTTGAATCCTTTGCGGACGAAATGATTTTTGACGCGGCGCGGTCCGTAGATGCGGCGGACGAGCGCGAGGCCTTTTTGACAGCAGCGCGGATCCCAGCGCGCGGACGCCTGATTGCCGTACACGTCGGTCGCTTTGCCGTAGCCGTAACTCGGACCGATGCGCGTGACGACGCCGTTCTTGACGTACGCGCGCAAGAGGCAGTTGTGCGTATCGTTCGGCGCGCAGAGGAAATGAAACGTGGAATCGTACCGGAACTGGTCGCGGTAAATTTTTTCCCAGCCGCGATCGGGGTACGACTCGAGGGGATTGTCCACGCCGTCTTGCGCTTGCAAGACAGACAGCAGCGGACCCTGGAGGATGAGCGCGGCGGCGGACGCCGCGCCGATTTTGATAAACTCACGACGCGTGAGGTCGGACATGTGATCTCCTTCAACCACGAGTGGGCGCGACATAGCCGACGGTGGCTATGCCTTCAAGACCCTATACGATCAGTTTACACTATCCATACTTGGCGTGGCAATGGCTAGAGCGGCATAGATGCGAGAGTGTTGCTCCGATCACGCCATCGCCGCGAGGCGTTCCACATCCAGGAGTGTGATCTGATTCCGTTCGATCTTGACCACACCCTCGTCTTCCAATTTCTTGAGCGACCGCCACGCGACTTCGCGCGCGGTGCCAATCAACGACGCGAATTCTTGCCGCGAGAGCGTCCGCTTGAGACAGATTCCATCGCGTTGTGGCAAGCCCTCGGCGTGCGCCTGCTCGAGAAGAATTTTGCAGACGCGCGCGGTGACATCTTTGAACACGAGATCGCTCGCCAGCGTTGCCAGAGTCCGCAGACGCGCGCCGACTGTATTGAGAACGCTCGAAAGCAGCGCGGGCGTACCCCAAATCAGATCGCGCGCGGTTTCTGGCGGTATAAAATAAAGCGTCGCCGCCCCGCGCGCTTGCGCGGAGAAGGAATGGGGACCATGATCGAGAAAGGGCACCAGGTCGAGCGGCTCACCTGCCTGGAGGATCGCGAGGAGTTGTTCTTTGTCCTTGCGCGTTTGGATCAGTTTGACCTGACCCGTCTTAATGATATACAGACCCGAGCACGGATTGCCTTCGCGAAAGATGATCTGCCGATTCGCAAAGGCGCGCGCCTCCATCGCGCGCGCGAGCGTTTCAAGTTCCGCCGCGCGGAGATCAGCCAAGAAAGAAATCGCCTTCAATTCTCTCGTCGTCGGGCTGCGCATTCTCCCACCCAAAATCAAATGACGCTGCAACCAGGCGTTGCCGTCTGCGTCGTCTAAAAAAGAGCCACCCGATTGCTTGTGGCTCACTATATCAAAAATGTGACCAAAATACTATCAAAAAAGTCACATCTTTAAATCATCCGCTTTAACTGCTCGATCCCAAAAATTATGATATTTTTGCCCTGCGCATCCAGGACGCCGGCGCGTTCAAGCGCGCGAAAATCCTGCGCGATCGTCTGCGGCGTGGTCCCCAGCAGACTGGCAAGCAAGTTTTGGCTCACGTCCAGATCCAACTCGATGCCGCGTTCGGTCAACCGTCCGCGTTCTTGCGCGCAAGTCAACAGCAAATCAATCAAGCGCGGCGTCGAACAGTGCAGCGCCAAGCTGGAGGTCAATCGCATCAGATAACGCGAATGATTGGCGAGCACGCGGGCGAGCAGGCGCGCCATGCTGTCGTGTTGGGCGGCGATCTCCAGCGCGCGCTGGCGCGCGATAAAGAAGACGGTTGCAGCATCCAGCGCCTGCGCGTTTGCGGGACAGCGGTCGCCGTCGAAAAGCGGGCACGCGCCCAGGCATGGCAAATTGTCCTGTCGCGCGATGCAGAGCGTGAATTCGCGCCCCGACGGCGCAACGCGATAGAGCCGCACGCGTCCGCGCCGCACAAACCATAGTCCCGGACTGGGCTCGCCTTGCGAAAAGACGAGCGCGCGCGCAGGATAATCGCGCGCGGTCACAATCTCGCGCACGAGCTCCAGTTCGGAATCCTCGAATTGGGCGAAGAGAAAAATCGAGCGCAGGTCTTCGGCAGAGACAGGCATCGGTCAGCGTTCCTTTCTAGCGCAATCGTATCCGCTGCCAGCCCGAAGTTTACCACGAATCTTTCTACGTGTCTATGCCAGCCCGGTGAAAATAGGGTTTTGTCAAATTCGAGTGCCCCTTGTCATTTCGAGAATACATACCGCTCGCGGTATGTTCGCCATTAGAAACTTGCGCGCGCTTGTTCGTCGTGGGCGATTCATCGCGCCCCTTGCGCTGAAGCGCATACTACGAACGCCAAGTTTCTGGGTAATTTTTCATGAACTTGCGTTCACCCGCGTTCCGATGAAAATGTTGCACGGGCGGCTCGCCCGTCGCAGAGCGAGCCAGCGGCTCGCGCAACAGTCCATTTTCAGGAGAGCGGAGCGAGAAATCTCCGTCACTGCAAAACAGATTTCTCGTCGGCATCCTTCGACTCCACTCTGCTTCGCTCCGTTCCGCTCAGGACGCCTCCTCGAAAACCTGTCCTGAGCGCAGTCGAAGGATGACAATCCGCAACGTTGACAAAGCCCTATCATGACTAAAGTCATTGACAACCCACGAATTGTTTTGATATGCTCGCCCTATTCCAGTATCGCGCAAAGGAACGCTCATGAACCCGATTGACCTTGCTTCGTCATTCGCCGGGCGTCCCGACCTTGCCGCGTTGTGGCAAAAGGTTTCGGCGGGCGCGACCGATTTTTCGCCAGCGGAGAAAATTCAACTGACGCTGGCGGAATGTCGCGCGCACGAAAAAGCCGGCAACATTGCACGCGCGTTGGAATTGGCGCAGAGCGCGCTCGATTGCTCGCGGCGCGAGGACGACACCGCTGGCATCGCCGGCGGGCTGACGCATTTGGCGAACGTTCATTTTCGGTTGGGTCATTACGAGCAAGCGAGTTCGCTTGCCGCCGAATCACTCACGCACGCGCAAAACATCCCCGAAAGCGCGACGGCTTGGCTCTTGATCGGCATCTGCGCGATGGAAACCAACAATTTCGCGCAAGCCGGAAACGCGTATCACTGCGCGGCCGATCTCGCTCGTCAGATCGGTTATCCCCTTGGTTTATCTCTTGCGTTGCAAAATTTGGCAACGGTCTATTTCTTTCGCGGAAAATTTACGCTCGCGTTGGATACAGGCGCGGAATCTTATCGCATCAACGCTGAAATTGGTTATCCGAATTGGGGCTATCCACTGATCCAGTCGCAGGTTTGTCAAATTACCGGAGACCGGCGAGGTGCGCGCGTGGCGCTTGCGCGCTTGGACGAATTTGCACACCCCGGTTCGATGATTGACGCTTTTCATCGAATTGTAACCGCGCGACTGGCGATGGATGAAGATGATCTCGATTTGGCGGATCAATTACTTACTACTGCGCGCGGGATCGGTGAGAAACTGGGTAATCCCATCATAAATATCGCAGTCCGCGGAAACACAAGCCGATATTATCGCTTGCGCGGCGATGTATCGGCGGCGTTAGAGTGGGCAAATGAAGCAGTCGCGTGGGCGCGGCGAATGGGGAATCGTTATCTCGAAGGCGACACGCTGGTCGAACGCGCCCAGGTCGCGTGGGCGTGTGGCGACTTGCAATCGGCGGAAAAAGATTTGGATGCGGCGCGCGACATGTTGTCCCCGCTTGAAGCCATGCTTGGGTTGTGTTATGCCGCGTTTTTCCGCGCGGCATTGTATCATCAGCAAAATCATCCCGCGCGCGCTGCGGCGTGGCTGGACGCGGCAAAGCAGATTCAACAGGGCGGTTACGAATTTATTTTGGAACGCGAACGCGCGCGCGCGTTTCCTCTGCTCGTCGCACAGTCGCGGAATGGGAATCGCGCGTCGGCGGAAGTGTTGCTGGAGCGGCTCC
>DYJA01000042.1:50499-52163 GCA_020723345.1 Candidatus Aquidulcis sp.
GCACGTCGCGCCGCTGCCGCTGCGCGTCATCGGCTTGGGCGATTTTCAAGTGTGGCAAGGGCGGCGGCGGATCGAACCGAGCGCGTGGCAAAAACGCAAAGCGGGCGAGTTGTTGCGCTTTTTGCGCTTGCAAAAAAATCACGCGGCGACGCGCGACGAAGTTCTCGACGCGTTGTGGCGCGAGCACGTGCCCGAATCCGCGCTCGCGCTCTCGCATCAGGCGATCTCGACTTTGCGCCGCATCCTCGAACCGGACTTGCCCGATCGCTTTCCCTCGCGTTATGTTCGCGTGGACGGCGAACGGATCGCGCTCGAATTGCCGTCCGGCTCCACGGTGGATTTTGAGCAGTCCGCGCACGAATCGAAACGCGCGCTCGCAAGCGACGACGCCGACGCGTTGACGCGCGCGCTCGAACTCTTTTCCGGCGATCTGTTTCCACTCGACCGCTACGCGGATTGGGCGGCAGGCGAACGCGAACGCCTCGCGCAAATGCGAACGCGCGGTCTCGTACAACTCGCGCAATTGCATTTCGATGCGGGACGCTTTTCGCAATCGCTCGACGTGTGCCGCGATCTTCTCGCGCGCGACGCGTGGCAAGAAGACGCAGTGCTGATCGGAATGCAATCCTGTCTCGCGCTGAACGATCGCCCCGGCGCGCTCCGTTTGTATCGCGACCACGAACGCAAACTACGCGACGAACTCCAACTCTCCCCGCGCGAGGATTTGACGCGCCTCGCGGAATCCCTGCGCCAGTAAGGGCGAAGCATTTTTCGCCTGAAGTACGGGCGAAAAATGCTTCGCCCCTACCCCGTGTCAATGATTTGTCAATCGCTTGTGATACTCTCCACCGCAAGGAGGGTTCACAATGCGACGTCCTCTCACCTTTCTACTCACCCTTCTGCTCGACGAGCAAGACTTGACGCTTTTTCGCGGACGCATCCGCGCGATTGCGACGGAGCGCGAAGCGTTCTTTGCGCGGCTTGAAGAACTGCTTGAATTTGTGCGCGCGGAGACGACAGGGAAAACGTACCCGGCAGAAGATTCCGATTCGACCTTGAAGGAGGAGAAATGAAACTGCGCCACGTTCGTTCTTTGATAGTTCTGTTTTTCGTCGCGATTGTAACAATCGCATGTGCGGCGCAGCCGACTGCGACGCCGACACCCGCGCCGACCGCAATTGTGACCGCGACGCCAACGCTCGATCTGGCGCGCACCGCGACCGCGCAAGCCGAGGCAACCGCGACCACGGAGGCGAACGCCAGCGCCACCGCGAGCGCGCGCTTTTTGGCGACCGCGGGCGCTGCCGCGTATGCGCGGGCAACCGAGTCTGCGATCGCGCAAGCCACCGCGACAAACCAAGCCAGGGCGACGACGCAGGCATTGGTTGCATCTGCTGAGGCATTGGCAAAATCCGGCGGAGTGGCGTTTGGTCCCGCGAGCGGCATCTTCCCCTTCAGAGCGGACAATCTCATACCAGGGATATTCGCCAACCTGAATCTCCGCAATCTCGTTGTGCAAGCCCGGTTTTTCAATCCTGCGGACGGTTCTATCCATCCGTGGGACTGCGGCTTTGTCTTTCGGAATGCGCGCTTTCAGGACTATCGGTTGTACCTAGCGTAGGTTTTGTGCAACGGAGCGTGTGATCGTTTAAAACGCTCCAAAA
>DYJA01000124.1 GCA_020723345.1 Candidatus Aquidulcis sp.
ATTTGGACCGTGGACAAGAACTGATTGGGCATGGTGGCAAGGTTGAGCGCGGTTTGCGCCGATGCGTTCCCTTCTTCGGCAAGTTGTTGCAAACGCGCCTTGCGCGCCGACACAATCGCGATCTCGGACATTGCAAAAACGCCGTTCGCCACGAGGAGCGCGAGAATGACAAGCACTTCTAAAATTGGGTTGCCCACTGGGATTCCTTTCCGTGCGCACGATCGCACGCCTATCCAACGGGTACAAGTATAGATGAACGGCAAAGGCCTGTCAATTTCGTCGAAAAAATAAAACGACCAGACAGAGTGATGCAACTCTGCCCGGTCGTTTTCGATTTCGGAAAAGTGTGAACCGTCTCCGCGCACGGGAGACATTGCGGCTCAGCGCGACACCGGCGACTTGTTCACCGCGGGTTTTGCTTTGGGAGACGTTGGGGCGCGCCACGACGTTGTCGCCGCGCGTGCTTTGAGTCGCGGATTGAGCGCCTCCTCCAGCGCAAACCCGAGGAGCGCAAAGCCCAGGACGGAGGCGGTAATCATCAAACCCGGCGGAATGACCCACCACACCCACGCGCCGCTCAGGAACGCGTTGCGTGCCTGAGCGTAGAACAGCACCGCGCCCCAACTCTTTTGCGTCGGGTCGCCCAAGCCGAGGAACGACAAGTATGCTTCGATCAAGATCGAACTGCTCGTCGCGAGAACGAATTGGGCGAGCGCGAGCGAAAGCACGCCGGGCAGAATGTGCTTGATGAGAATATGACCATCCCGCGCGCCCGCCGCACGCGCCGCGGTCACATACTCGCGCTCGGCGAGAGAGAGGACTTGCGAGCGAATCACCCGCGCGGGACGCGCCCAAATGAGCAAGCCGATCACGGCGATCAAGTTCCAGAGGTTTTGTCCCAAGTATGCCGCGAGCAAAACCATCAGCGGTACGAATGGGATCACCAGAACGACATCTACAAGGCGCATCAACAGGATTCCCACTGCCCCGCGATAATAGCCCGCGAGCAGTCCCACCCCTGTCCCAATCACCATCGCGATCCCCGCCGCCAACACGCCGATCAGCAGGGAGATGCGCGCGCCATAAATCAA
This sequence comes from Candidatus Aquidulcis sp., assembly GCA_020723345.1. Classification (GTDB taxonomy): domain Bacteria; phylum Chloroflexota; class Anaerolineae; order UBA4142; family UBA4142; genus VGOB01. The sequence goes on from DYJA01000124.1 coordinate 1,092, forward strand.
TTCGCTTAGAATGTCTTGCCCGATGTCGTTCGCGCCGAGCCAATGCGCCGCGCTCGGCGGTTCGAATGGCTCGCCGGTTTGCCGGGTGGGATCGTACGGCGCGATCCAATTCGCGCCGAGTGCCATGACGAGCATCGCGATCAGCAATGCGAGACCGACCAAGCCGAGCGGATTGCGCTTGAGCGATGCCCAGATCATTGCGCGCCTCCGCGCGTTTGGGCGTGGCGCACACGCGGATCCAGGAAGGGATAAATCGCGTCTGCCAAAATATTAGCAATCACCACCATGACCGTAATCATCAGAAACGCAGCTTGCAAGACCGGATAATCGCGATTCAACACCGCCTCGTACACCAATCGTCCAACCCCAGGATACGAGAACACGGTCTCGACGACGGTCGCACCGCCAAACGCAAACGCCAGATTGAGCGTGAACACCGTTGCAATCGGCAGGAGCGCATTTCGCAGCGCATGACGAAACAAGACGGCGCGCTCGCGCAAACCTTTCGCGCGTGCGACGCTGATATAGTCTTCACCCAACACCGCGAGCATCGAATAACGCGATACAATGAAGGTGCCGGAAACGCTGACAATCGTGAGCGTGGTCAACGGTAAAACGAGATGACGCGCCACATCCTCGACCCACGCTATCCCTTCGAGCGTCATCCACGGTGTCACCGCGCCAAACGTCGGAAAAATCGGAAATTGCACGGCGAAGAGCGCGACGAGCAGCATCCCAACCCAGAACGAGGGGAGCGATTCGAGAAAAACGAAAAAGCCCAGCAGACCGACATCGCGTCGCCCGCCGCGCTGCCATGCCGCCGCCGCACCTAAAGTTACTCCAAGCACGGTTGAAATCAAAAGACTCGTCACGGTGAGCAAAAGTGTCCACGGCAAACGATCCGCCAAAATCGTCGCGATGGGTTTATTCTTTTGAAAGGAATAGCCCAGATCGCCGCGCGCCAAGTTTTGGAGATAGCGGACGTATTGCGCGGGCAAGGGTTGATCCAGTCCAACATTCGCCATGAGTTGCGTGCGCTGCTGAGCAGTCAACATGCCGGGTTCTTCGCCGGCGAGGAGCGCGAGCGGATTGCCCGGCATCAGACGCGGCAACGCAAAGTTGAGCGTCACGGCGATCCAAAGCACAATCGCATATTGACCGATCTTGCCGATGACAAAGCGAGCCATTCGATGACCTTTGAATATAGACCTTCCAGGTCTTGAAGACCTGGAAGGTCTTTCGAATTACGGCTTGACGCCCGGCAGGAACGAAAGTTTGTTGAAGATGCCCTGACCCTTTTGATACACCCACTTGTCATACGCGGCGGTACGATAAACGTAATTGCCGTCCACGTAGTACAGCAAGACAAAGGGCATCTCTTGCGCGATCAGTGCCTCCATTTGGCGCACGAGCGTTTTTTGCTTGTCAAGGTCGGTGGTTACGCGCAGTTCATCGGCTAGTTTGTCCGCCGCCGGATTCTTGTATCCACCGACATTCGAATTGCCGATCACCGGATCGGAGTGAACCAACGCGACCATGCGGACCGGATTCACCTGCACGGGAGCCGACCAGCCCCACATGCTCAGATCAAAGTCGCGTCCCTTCGCCACGTCGAAATCGGGCCACACTTTGGCGTCGAGACTGTTGACCTCGAGCGCGGTCACTTTGAAACTGATGCCGATCTCTTTCACCGCGGCGGCGATCAACTCGGCGGCGCGGATACGCTGGGGATTGTTCGAGTACACCAACAGCGTGCCTTCCATGTTCTTTCCGTCGGCTTCACGGATGCCGTCGTTGTTGGCGTCTTTATAGCCAAGATTGTCGAGCAAGGTCTTGGCTTTGGCAACGTTAAATTCGGCTTTCACGGCTGGATCGTGGAACGGCGATTGCGGATGAATCCAACCTGGGTTGCCCTGGGTGCCGAATCCCAAGAGAACGGTATCCACCAATTTCTGCGTGTCAATCGCGAGACTAACGGCTTGACGCACTTCTTTCTTGTTCCAGGGCGCGCGTTCCGAGTTGAACAACAGCAGCGTCGTCGCGAAACCCGCGCCGCGTTGGACCTTCATATCCGCCGCGCTCGAAAAATCCTTGACCAATTCCGGCGACAGTTCACGCGTCGTTGCTTGAATCTCACCCGTCTTGAGCGATGAGAAAACGGTGGTGGGGTCTTTGATGATCGGCATCAACAATTCGTCGACCGCTGGCTTGCCGGCGAAATAAGTGGGGTTGGCGGCGAAGCGATAGAACTGCTCGGCTTTGTATTCGACCAGTTTGAATGGCCCCGAGCCGGTCGCGTTGTCGAACTTTTTCGGATCGGCGACCCCTTCCCAAAGATGCTTGGGCAAAATCGGCGCATCCGCCATCGGTTCGATCAAGAAACTGGGATTGGGATTGGGCAACGTGATAACGACGGTCGTCTCGTTCGGCGTCTCGATCTTGGCATTGCGCACGGGCGTTGAAAAGCGCGCGCGCACGACTTTTTGGTAATACTCGTACGTGAATTTTACATCCGCGCTCGTGAGCGGTTTGCCATCATGCCACTTGACATCGTTCCGCAAAGTGATGGTGTGGACTTTGCCATCCGCGCTGATCTTGTCTTCCTTGGCGAGCCAGGGCTTGGGTAGACTATCGGCGTCAAGAATGAATAGGGTATCGTACACCAGGTTGAGCATATTCCAGCCGGGATAGCCAAAGACGTAGGTGTAGGGGTTGAGGGTGCTTTCATCAGCCAGGATCGCCATGCGGAGACTCACCGGTTTGGTGGTCGCCGTTGGAGCAGGCGGCTTGGTAGGTTCGGGGGCTTTGGTCACGACGGGAACAGAGGTCGCCGCCGGAACGGATGTCGCGGCAGGTGGTGGCGGGGCTTTGGTCGGTTCGGGCGTTGGCGCGGCACACGCGGCGAGCGCAAACAAGCCGACCAAGACAAACAATGCGATGAAACGTCGAGTTGTGAACATAGTTATTCTCCTCCTCAGGATAAATCGGTTTCGATTCGTAAGGCGGGGCAAGCGCGCGATTGCCGGGTCATTCTCCTTTCATCATTCGACGCAAGTCGTCGGTATTGATTTTCGCTGTCGGTCGTTCGCGGACGGTGCCGCACGCATAGACCAGACCGTGCGCGCGCGCAACGTCTACGTCGCCATTTGCGTCGAGTAAATTCTCTTCGGCGTGAACGGCTTGCACCAAGCCGATGAACAGCGTATGCGAATCAAGTTCGATTGCGCGCTCGACGCTGCACTCGATATTCACCGGACAATCGGCAAGCAAAGGCGTTTTGATTTTGGTTGCAGGTTCGAGTTTCAATTTTGCCGTGGCGATCTTATCTTCTTCGCGACCGGTCACCACGCCGACAAAATCGCTCAGCGTTTGCTGCGCCGGAGTTGGAAGATTGACGACAAACTCACGCGACGCGCGCAGGAGCGCGTGCGAGTAGCGATTGGGACGAACGGCAATCGCCAGCCGCGGCGGCTCGGCGGAAACAGACGCAATGCGATTGCACGTGAACACGTTCGGCTTGTCGCCGCCGGTGGTGACCAGAACAACCGCGACCGGGTACAATGTGGTGTTCGGCTCAAGAATTCGTTTTGCCATTACATCAACTTGTCGAATTTGAATTGACCCTGGTAGCGAAATGCTTCCGCCATTGCCGCGCCGGAATGACTGAGGACACCGTGATACATCGCGAGCGCGCGATCCATCTCGTGATGCAATGCGCGTCCCAGTTCCAAATTGTCATTCTTCACAGCATCATAATTCGGCACGATGTTTCGCAAGACCTGGTCGCCAATGCGTTCTTTCATCACCTGCGCGGAATAGGTGAGTTGGAAACCGAGCACATCGAGCGCCTTTTGTTTGAGCGGAAAGGTCGAACCAATCTCGACGACGCAGTTGGCATGTTCAGGCGACATGTAATAAATATCGCGGATCGTGTGCGGCGCAAAGCCGCCACATTCCTCGATGCGCCAATCGCGATTCGCAATGGCGACCGATTCAAGATACAGCAACATCGCCAAGCGGCGATCCGGGTCAAGATCGTGGTACGAGTGCTCCGGGTCTTGCGTGATGAGAATGTCAGGTTTCAGTTCGCGGAACACGCGCACCAGTTTCATTTTCGATGGAATGTCCGGCTGCACTTCGCCGTAATTGAAACCCAGGAACTGCACTGACTTGACGCCGAGAATTTTTGCGGCTTCAGTAATTTGCGGACGGCTCGCCTCGCGTGAGAGCAGAACGGCGGCGTGTACATTATCGCCAGCTTGCGCGTGCAACGCAAGCGTCCCGCCCACTTCGACGATTTCCAGACCAAACGTCGCGAGCATCAAAATAGTTTTCGACACAAATTCCTCCGTGAAAAAATGTTGGATTAGCGCGCGTCGCGCGATTTGTATGCGACGAGTCGCGCCGAGTAAGCCAGAACAGGGAGGGCGGAAAATTCGTGCATCATCGCGCCGAACGCGGGACCAATGATGCCGAAGAAACTCAGCACAACTGACAAGACATTCATGCTGAGCGAGAACGCGACGTTGCCGCGAATCGTCCGCAAGGATTCACGCGCTAACCCGATGAGATGCGCGAGGTTGCGCATATCGTCGTTCATCAGCGCGATGCCGGCGGTTTCAATGGCAACGTCGGTTCCAGCCACACCCATCGCGACGCCGACATCGGCGGTTGCAAGTGCAGGAGCGTCGTTCACACCGTCGCCGACATACGCGACGCGCAAACCTTGCTTCTGCAACTGTTTGATGATCGCCAATTTCTGATCGGGCAAGACTTGCGCGTGATATTCATCCACGCCCAACTGCCTGGCAACGTTTTTCACCGCCGTCGCATTGTCGCCGCTGATGAGCACGGTCTTTTTCACGCCGACCGCTTTCAATGCGTGCAACGCGGTTTGCGCTTCGGGGCGCACCTGATCGCAGAGTGTAATTATACCGACGATTGCGCGATTGACGACGACCGGTATCACGGTGAGTCCGCGCGCTTCGAGTTCGGAAATTTGCGCGATGTCGGTTTCGCCGGCAACCTCGGCTTGGGCAAGCCACTCGCGCTTGCCGACAAAAATTTCGTGACCATTGTCTATTGCCCGTACGCCAAAACCCGTGAGCACTTTAGTTTCTTGGGGCATCGCAAATGTCAAACCACGTTCGTTCGCGTGTTCGACAATCGCTTTGCCCAGCGGATGCTCGCTGCAATTTTCCGCGGTTGCGGCAAACGCGAGAATTTGATCGGGCGTCAGTGAATCGAGCGCGACCACATCCGCCACACGCGGTTTGCCGAGTGTGAGGGTTCCGGTTTTGTCGAACGCGACGCAGTCTACCTTGCCCAGCGATTCGATGCTCGCGCCATTTTTGACGATGGCGTTTTTGCGTGCGGCGTTGCCAATTGCGGCGACGAGCGCGGTTGGCGTGGCGAGGACGAGCGCGCACGGACAGACGACGACGAGCACGGTCACCGCCCGGACGATTTCACCCGTCAAGAAATAAACCAGGACGGCGATGCTAAATGTAAGCGGCACGAGATACTGCGCGTATTTGTTGGCGAGTCGCTGCACCGGCGCTTGCGATTTTTGCGCGTCCTCGACCAATTTTACAATCGTACCGAGCGTCGTATCGCGCCCCAGTTTTTGCGTTTGAATTTCGAGTGTGCCAGCGGTGTTCATCGTTCCAGCAAACACGGTATCGCCGGTTTTTTTGTCCACCGGCACCGCTTCGCCTGTGATCGCAGATTCATCGAGCGCAGCTTGACCTTTGAGAATCAACCCATCGACGGGCACACGTTCGCCGTTGCGTACCAACAGCGTATTGCCGACGCGCACCTGCTCGATCGACACAGAAGTGGGTTGTCCATCGCGCAACAACGTCACAAGATTGGGGATAAGCCGGGCGAGATTTTTGAGCGCATCATTCGCGCGCGCCATCGTAAAGTTTTCGAGCATCTCGCCAAACATCATCATAAACGCGACGATGGCGGCGGCGCTGTACTCACCGATCAACAGGGCAGCGATCATGGCAACACTCACCATCACGCCGGCGGTGAGATCGCGTTTCATGATTCCGCGCGCGGCGAGCAAGAAAATCGGTCCGCCGCCGACGAGCGTTGCCGCGATGTACAGCAGATTTGCCGGCAACGGCATTCGCAGAATCCAGTCCGCCATCAAACCGGCGAGCAGCAAAATGCCATTGCCAACCGTCGCGAGCGTGTTCGTGGAAAGCAAAAAGCCGCGATAGCGCTCCAAGAACGAAATTTTCACATCTTTGGGATGGCAATCGCAAGCAATTGGATTAGATACTTCCTGAATCATCTTTTGGTGTTCCTTGTTTATTGGGGAGTTTGATTATTTGCGTTTGGCGCGATGCACGGCGCCGAATTGGGTGTGTTCGGTGTGGTGTTGCGCCTCTTCGAGGATCGCCGCAATGTGAATATCTTCGATCGAATAAAAAATCTGATTGCCGTGCCGATGGTATTCCACCAAGCCCGCGTCGCGCAGACGACGGAGATGATGCGATACCGAAGAAGGGGATGCCCCAACGATCGTCGCAATCTCGTTGACGCTGCGCTCACCCAGGGTGAGCGCGAAAATCACTTTCGCGCGCGTGAGGTCGGAGAGCGCTTGAAAGATTCGAATAACATTCAACATGTCCGAGTCGCTCGGCAATTGGAGATCGCTCGGGCGTAAATGGTGGCCACCGTGGTCAGAATGTTGGCGCATGGGGTTCCTCAAAATTGGAATATATGAACATCTGAACGATTGTTCAGATAGATTATATCGCGTGGATTTGTTTGTGTCAAATCTTGAGGTAGCGCGCTACTTGCCGAGTCGTCGTGGAGTAAGCCGGCGCACGAATTACACCAGCGTCAGGAGTCCAACCTCAAAACAGGAAGACTTGCTACCGCAGGCCCTGCGCTGGAGTAGTCAGGTGATTTTTGCTAATAGACTTTATCGGAAATAGTGTATACTACGGGCATGAT
>DYJA01000043.1 GCA_020723345.1 Candidatus Aquidulcis sp.
ACCGAATTCTACCGCATTATGCGCCCTCACTCCACCCTATGATGGGGTGTTACCGCGGTGAGCCCTCACACGATCATCGCACCTTTTACAACCAAGATTCGGCGCGCGCTTTTGCCATCCCATGTTCTTATTCCCGCTGGAATTGGAGGACTGGCGCAAGACTCGGTTGTGCTCTGCGAACAGATTCGCGTGGTAGATAAGCGCAGAATCACCAAGGTTCTCGGCTACTTGGGCGAATCGCATCTTGACGCAATCGCCCAAGCCCTCCGAACCATCTTGGGGCTTTGACAGACAAGGATACTATGCACCTGCTCGCTTTTTTTCTGCTCGTCACCGCGCCGATGCGGATATATACGAACACCGTCCTGCCGCCGAACGGCGAGTACCATCAGCCCGTTTACATTATGGCGGACAACATCACGCTCGATTGCAATGGCTCGGCGTTCATCGGCGACAAGATCGGCGTCGGCTTGCTAATTCAAAATCGCAGGGGCGTCACGATTCGCAATTGCAAGTTTCGCAATTGGGATGTCGGCGGGTACGTCGTCAGCGGCAACCGTTTCGTTTTCGAGAACAATGATTTCAGCGATAACTTTTTGAGCGATAATTCGAACATCGAGCATTTGAAACCGATGCCGCACGGCGGGTTGATCTTGAACGGCATTCAAAATTCGCGCGTCGTCGGCAACAAATCGAACAACAACGTCACGGGGATTCAGATTCTCAACTCGACGCGCATTCGGGTCGAGCGCAACACGACGAACCACGATCGCGGCTGGGGCATTTATCTGTACGGGACGACGGCGAGTCAGATTTTTTCAAACACCGTCGAGTATTGCAATCGCAGTTGTCCCGAATGGGGTCAGGATGCGGGCTGCGGCGCGGCGGGCATCGTCCTCACGATGCAATCGAATCACAACCAGATCGGCTGGAATATTTTGACCGCCGACGGCGACGGCATTTATCAAGGCAACTTGCCCGAAACCGCAAGCAACGACAACGAAATGATGTACAACATCATTTCGAAAAGCGTGGCGAATGGCATCGAGGCGACGTTCAGTTACCGCAACTATATTCACCACAACACATTCACCAACGACAACTACGGCGCGTGGCTGGGGTACGCGCAAAACGTGCGCTTTGAATACAACACGATTCGCGGCGCGAAAGTGAATAGCGTCCAGCACGATAACGCGCAACACAGTAGTTACACCGGCAACATCATCGAAGGCGCGGATATTCTGCTGCAACCTGTCGAGGGCGGCGTGTGTCAAGGCAACGGGTTCCAGGACAATAAACTCACCAACGCGCGCATCATCTTCGCCGGATGCAAATGAACGCGCGACTCGTCTGCCTCGTGGCTTTGCTCGCGCTGGTCCTGTCGCGCCCGCCGATTACATTCGCGCAAGCGCCGACCGAAGAACCGACCAAGCGTCCATATATTTTTCCAACGCCGATTTTCGTCCCGACTTTTCCGAACGACACTCCGCCGTCGCCGACGCGCGCCGTTCTGACAGCAACACCAAACGCGACAACCGTGCCTGACCAACCGACGGGCGATCAGACGTACACGGTTCAGCCCGGCGACTCGCTCTGGATCATCGCGCAAAAAGTGTACGGCAACGGCGCGCGCTATCCGTTGATCGCCAACGCGAACGACATCACGACGACCACGCGCTTGCGAACCGGCATGGTCTTGAAAATTCCGAGTGCGCCCGGTCTCGTGACCATCACGCCGACCCGCGCGCCCGCAACTCCGACTCTTGCCGCCACTCGCGCGCCGGTCGCGACGCTCGTTTCCGCGTCGCCAACGCCGTCGCCAACGCCGACCGCGGCGAGTTTGATTCCCGCGTCTATCATGAGCCACGCACCCACCGTCATCAACATCATCAGCGCGCTCTTTGTGCTCGCGTCACTCGCATTTGCCGTGCTCGCGTACTTGATGTACGCGCGCGCGCGGCGACTGAAACGCATCGAGGAGGGCAAACCGCCGTTGCGCTTGCGCTGACGAAGAAACGTCGACTCGATTGCTTTGAGATCGCGTGAAGAACTGGAGCGGCTTGCCACGCAAGTCCCGCTCGTCCAGGTGCGCGGGCAGCGGATGCGTGGTTGACTCAGCGCGGTAGGGCGAGCCAGATTGTCGAAGCATGGCGAAGACACCAAGGCAGTGCGACTTTGACTTGCGCCGCGCCGCGCAGTATAATGACGCGCGAGACTGGCAATGACGCCAGCGTCGCAAATGGCTTTTGCCTGTCTCGACGCGCGTCAGCGCGCGCAGACAGGCATTTTGATTTCTGCAAAGAGGAGAATCGCATGAACGACAAATTACGCCAACGACTGAAAATTCCCGCGAGCAGTTTGAACGCGATCAACGATCTCTTGCTCGATCCGAAGAGCAAACTCGTCAACGACGTGCTCGCGGTGATCGCCAAGCACGGGACGATTGACGAGATCAATCGCAAATCGGCGGAGGCGCGCAAATTGCCGAACTTGATGAAGCGGCTGCGCGCGATGAAATCGCCGTACGTGCCCGACCTCGAATGGCTGATCGCGCAGCGCGACGCGGGCGCGTTCGTCAGCGTCGCGGATTATCGGCGCAAAGTTTTGGGCGACGCCGCCGCGACGATGAAGTTCAAAAAAGCGTACGCGGTCACGCTCGAAATCAGCGCGTTCCAGTATTTCCCGTGGCTCATCGCGGAAGCGAAACAGGCAATCGAAAAACGCGAACTGATGCCAGGTCGTTTCATCCGCGTGCGCTTTATGAAAGAATCGGAAGCGGATCAAGGCGATCTGCTCGCGGGGATGGCGGCGATGCAAGCAATCGGCGCGTCGTACGTGGACACGCTCGACACAAAAGGCACCGACGGCTCGAACGTGCATCTCGGCGGACCGGACACGATCACCGGCTATTTCGGCGGCATCGGTCAGCCGAACGAGTACGCGCTCAAATGGCTCGACGAGTTTCTTTACTACTACACCAATTACGGAATTTACCAGGTCTTGAACATCAACGCGGGAACGATTCTCATCGGCTATTTGATTCATCGGCTCGGCATCAACAACGAGTTCAAGATTTCGGTCTTCGTCGGCAACGACAATCCGTACTTTATCGCGTGGACGCTGATGATGGCGAAGCTGTTCGCGCGCCCGGACGGCACGACGCCGCTCATCGGTTTCAATTTGAGCAACTCGGTGAACAACGCGACGATCGAAGCGGCGGCGGACGTTCGCAAGAAATTCGGCTTTGAGGATGTCGTCCGCATCGAGCATCACATCACCGAAACGTACAAGAGCATCGTGCGCCAGCCGTACGACCGCCGCGCGGAATTGATGGAACTTGCGGATCACGTCAAGAACATTTCGGCGAAGCACGAGGGCGGCGATCCCGAAGTCGAAGCGACGCGCGCGCATCCATCAAACTTGCTGGAGTACTTTATCCCGAAAGCGGAAGTTGAGGCGAAAGGGATGATGCCGACGCTGCTCGCGAATTACATGGACAAGCACGCGGCGTTGAATCACACCGCGGAGGAGTTGACCAAGCGGGGGTACGCGTTTGTGGCGGCGAAGAATCTGCACAAATAGCGCGTTAGCGAATGGTGAGTTGAAAAACACTTGACAACGCGGCGATCTGTGCTAGAATAATATCCGAGACAGCAACTCGTTGTCTCGCAAAAAGCGGTCACGCTTTCTCCCGCCTCGCGAAAAGTCGCCATCTGTGGCGGCCTGCCCCCTCCTGTGCGTGATGGAGGATCGGGCTAGCGAGGCGGGTTTCGTTTATCCCTTGAAATCGTACACGCGGCGGACGCGTTGTTGCAACACCTCGAACGCGTCCGCATCGCCGACGGAATCGCGCCGCAATAGCGCGCCTGCCACAATATCGGCGACTTGGATCAGCGGCTCGCTTCTGGAACGTCGAATTTGAACGCGTTTGAAATGGCGCGGAATCTCGCGCGCTTTCATAAAACGATTCAATTCCGTGTACAGTTGCTTGGCGGAACCAAATTCGTCCAGAATCAACGTCGCGCCCTCGCGCTCATCCGCTGGAATCTTTTGCAGCAACTCCGTCACAAAGAACAAATAAAACTCGTATCGTCGCATCACCTTGAACGCGCTCGAGATATTGGTTTTGTCTACGACGATTGCCCAGCTCTCGAATGGCGCGTGCGCTAACGCCTCCAACGTGCGTGTCCTCAACTTGGCGGAGCCGAAGCGATTGAACTTGAATTCGAACTGGGTGGGCAGATGCGCTTCTTCACGCAGCCGAGCGAGCAACTGGCGTAACTCGTTGGGCTTGGGCGTGGCAATGACGGCGACGACGAAATAGCGCGACGCGCCTTTCTCAAAGGCGAAACTTATGTCGCCCGCTTCGTCACCTGCAAAGGTCAATGTAATCATCAATCTGCCTTTCTGCCCACGGTCCACTTATCAGCGAATCGCAAGTCCTCAACGGCAAGAGTCGTGTGGTTTGATCGCGCCGTGCGGTTGCGCCGAGCGATAAATCGCGCGGCTGAAAAGACAAGCCCGATGAATCGGGCTGACGCGCAATCGGCTTGAGCCGTCCTTCGGCTACGCTCAGGATTGAAAATTTTGATTTTGCGTAGCCGTCGGATATCCGATGGCGAAAGGCGGAGTCGTAGGTGACTCCGCCTTGTGGTTTGTTCAGTGGGCTTTGACGCGCGCCCGCACGCGGCGCGACGATGCGCGGCGTCGAATGGACTTGCGCGCGGACGGTCGCGGTTTTGACACAGCGAGTTTGCGCCCCTTCGCCCACGGCGGATCGCCCTCGTAGTAGAGCGTTTCAGGCGCAATGTCCACGTCATTGGGCCACGCCAGCGTCTGCCCGATGGGATCAACAAAGACCGATGCGAACATCTTTGGATCGTTGCGGATTGGCTCGAAGACGGGACCCCACAAGTAGGGTTCAAGATCAATTTCGCGTTCGGTGTCATCGGTGAACACAAGGTGGACGCGGAACCCCTCCAGGGGTTTGACCGAGCGGACTCCGATTAGGTTGGGATATTTAGGGTGAGTGATGATCGTCATGATTCTGATCTGATTATAACATATTTCAAGCACGTGTTCAATGCGACGCAAAAACGAAAAAGATGATGAGACCTTCGCGGTTTCGGAAACGGCGAAGGTCTTTTTGTGTGCGGACGCCGAGCGATGAAATCGCACGGCTAACGCGGGTGCAAGCCCGACACCTGCACTTGCGTTACCGCAGGTGCAAGTGTGAATCGGGCTGACGCGCAATCGGCTTGAGCCGTCCTTCGGCTATGCTCAGGATTGAAAATTTTGATTTTGTGTCGCCATCGGATTTATCCGATGGCGACAAGGCAGAGTTGGGGGGACTCTGCCTTGTGGTTTGCAAGACGTCACATTGGCAGTTATCTTATCTTTCCGTAGCGGTACACGTTTCTTATGTTGGCGTGGAAGAATTTGCCAAGCGAAGATGCTGCTAACAATTGCTCATACACCTCTTTGGGTACACCATAGTATTGGTATATGCCTCCTGATTTGAATTCTATCTCCAATGTCATGGTGCTGGAATCGTATCCAACCGAATGGAGATTGCTAGAATCCACAGGTAACCTATTCATAGTCTCGTCTCCTTTTGATTACTTCGCGAATCTTGATTGCTTCAGGGCGAGTATCTTTTCGATGATGGCTTTCACGGTGTTGCTACCGCGCTCGTTTTCCTGAGCCTTGTTGATTACAGTAGCGATAATAGTAGGATTCTTTATGGCATGTTCCTTTTTGGGAATGCAGAATTGGTCTTGGCACTCTTGCAGCCATTCGTCAAATTCCCTGGTTCCAATCTCATCACGCAGAGTTGTCTCTAGATCCGTTTCAAAGCAAGCATATTGATCGTGAATTTGATGCGGCCAGTCCACAATGGGTTGTTCAAAAAGCCTGAGCAGGCGATGATTGTCTTTTGGTCTAGCTCGTTTTTCATCCTTGCCCTTGTCGCTATCCCAAATCACATAGACAGGAATTCCCAACTGACGAAAGATGATCGCTGGGCGATCCAGATTCGTTTTGCCGCCGCACGGGATCACAGAGAATCCATTACTTTCCAAGTGGTGTCCCATGCTTGTAGCAATACCGAGAATAGCAGCACGGTCATCTTCGCCTTCTACAAGCACAGCAACATCTGCGAAGAAACCCTCACTCATCCATGGTGTCATTATGGCTTGAAGACGTGGGAGCAAAGTCGCACCAGTGTATTCCTCAGTGGGGCTTCCGTCTGCTTGCCACAAGGTTTTCGCTACATTGTCCAGCCCCGTACTGATGATTTTTGTGATTTTGGGCTTGTCTGCCCCGTTAGCAGTCTTCCGAAATAGCCTGATTTGGTCAATACGGTCAATGCCGACGAACAACGGTGAATGAGTCGCGTAAATGACTTGCGTTTTTTCTGCCACGCCAGGTATTTTCCCCAATGCAAGATCGTGAAGGACTTGCGCTAGATGTCGCTGCCTATTGGGGTGTTGGTACAATTCGGGTTCTTCGATGGCGAGAACAAGATCAGGCAACCGTTGTTGCGTGGTTCGACTTGGTTCGATAGTATCCGCAGTAATCGCGGGCGTCGTTTGTGCCAAGGCAAGATGTTGAAGGATTGTGAGAATAAACGCTCTCTGTAGACCATGTCCAGTACGAGCGACGACAGATGAGTATCCGTCTTCAATAAGTTTAACGTCAGTTTGTGGCAAAGGAATGTCTATTTCGGATATGGGAAGCCAATGCAGGTCAATTCTTACATCAGAATCAGGAATGAACGTCTTTAGCGTTGTTGTCATTTCGCTGGCTAGGTTTGTTAACTCGGTCTTGCTTGCGGGATCAATGATCTCGGCGTACCGCTCCTGAGTTTGTTGCTTAAACCGTGCCAGTTCTTCATTCGTGGCTAGCACATTCCGAACTACCAAATTCATTAGCTCTGTAAGTACCGAACCGCGTCCTTCGGCACTATCGTCGCTTGCATCACGTACAGCAGGAATAAACAAAAAGCGCGTGAATTTTCCCAGATGCCCTTGAGCCACCTCCTTAAAACCAAAAAATTGACCGTCATCCCTTTGCCTAGAACACATCTCAGGGTGTTCGTTTTCCCATTGTCTCAAGTTTTCTTCCACCATGGCTAAATTCGACCATGGAGGAAGCACGCTAAAATCTGGTTTTGCTCGAATGCTCTCGTACGCTTCTTTTGCTGTTTTGCCTCGATCTTTGACAGTCAATGTATCCCTAATTCCTTGGAATGCTGGATTCTGGAGTGTTGCCCCATGGTACTTCCAGGTGGCTTTTCCATCATCCAATACAAAAACCCGCTCAATGGTCAATTTTTCATCTCGCACATAACTCGCGAAAAGGTCTTTTGCCTCCGCCGATAGATTCTTGAATGTGACTGCAACGACTATTTCTGCTATCGTATCCCGACCGTAGAAATCATCTGGATCGACTTTGGGAGCAGGATGATAGAACAAGTCCAGCCCTCGCAAGAAAGCAGATTTCCCTGATCCGTTTGCTCCAACAAGTGCAGTCAGACTCTCGCAATATAGCGTTTCATTGAGAATAGAACGAAAATTTCTGATATGGATAGATTCAATAAGCATTCTTCTTTTTCCTTTCATCAAACAAAAACACCCACCGCTCGCCGCGCGTCCTCCGCAAACACAAAGGACGCGCGCCAAATGGGGCTAGGACAACGGACAAGTGCGGATTAAACGGACGCGTTCGGATTGGGGTTGTCCGTTTAATCCGTTTGTGTCCGTTGTCATCCTGCGCGGAGATGACAACGGACAAGTGCGAAACCCAACGGACGGATACGCTCTGTCCGCTTCTTTTCGGTTTTGTCCGTTGTAATCATCCTCTCGCAAACAAAAACACCCGCCGTCAGCGCGCGTAATAAACGCGCGCCAAGCCGTTTCAGCGAATGCCATCTCATTGTTTCTTCCGTCCGCGCTCGTATGGGCTCGAACTACGATGTCACTCATCGGATAGTGCTTGACGTTTCGGGTGATCAATTCTGCGCCCAAGACTTGAGCCGTCGCGGCAATCATGCTGTCGCCCAGTTCCAGCCGGTGGCTTGCCGCGAATTGGTTCAGGTACTTGCCTGCCCGGCGTGCGACGGCTTCGTCGGCGGGTTGAATCGTGAACAGCGCGAGCAGTTCTTCCGTGTCCGTTTCCTCGCCTGTTCTCATTCCAGCGAGGATTTCTGTTACCGAGACCGCGGAAATGTAAAGTCTGCCGTCGGTCAAAAGCGCGCTGGCGACATATTCGGTGGCGGCAGCGACGCCGTGAAAGTGATCAATCAGGACATCCGCTGCAAGCGTTGTCCGCGCCGCAGACGATTGACGTACTTGACCCCATTAGCAGGAAGGTCTTTTCGCCCGCGCCAAAGTCCCGCCGTGCGCGCGAGTGTTGCGCGGACGCGGTCTTCTGAAAGCAAGACGATGCGACCATCGCGATCTACGTCCACAAGCATCTTATCGCCCACTCTTAATTTGCCCTGCAGTTCTTTAGGAACTGTCAAGCGAAAGCCCTCTTCAACCAGAACGTGAATCATGCGACACCTCACCTGGCGTCAATTATACACCGAAACCATTTTGCCGTAAACGCCTGCGCCAACCAAAAACACCCACCGCCCACCGCACGTCCTCCACCAACCCACAGGACGCGCGCCAAACGGGGAGATGACAACGGACGTAATAGGATTCAACGGACGGACCGTCGTTGTCCGTTAAATCCGATCCAGTCCGTTGTCATCCTCTCGCCCAACAAAAACACCTGCCGTCAGCGCGCTGATCCTTCGACGGCGCGGCAAATCCTGCGTCCTTCGACTACGCTCAGGACGCTCAGGATGCCGCTTCGCTCAGGACGCACGCGCCAAACAGCAGGTGCGTTAAAATCGTCGTCGTTTCGGTGGCACGGGCAAGCGCGGTTCATTCGTCGGCTCTCTGCAAACAACAATCGGAAACTAACCCGTGGACAAAGTAAACTTGCAAGGCAAAATATAGTGCAGAGTCTTGGAAATGCCAAAACGCGCGCGCAGTTTGTCCGCCCACGCGCATCGTTAGATGGACGCCACCAAGGGAATTGCCACGTTAATGACGATAGCCGCCGTCAAGATGATGAAGAACGACACCCGGTCGAACAGACGCGACAACGCTTGGTTGCCGAGAATATCGTACACGTACAGCGAAATCGCGGACTCGACCAGGGAGAGGAAAATCACCGTCAGCCCCACGCCATTGACGACGTCCGCCAGCGTCATCACGCCGGTCGGCGGGATCAGCCCCGAGGTGATATAGGCATTCGCCATCGCGGCGAAAACCGCGCCGACTGCCAAGCCGAAGCGTGGGTCGACATCCGTTGGTTTGATGAAAAATGGAACCAGTGCGACCAACAGCGCCAGATACAATCCCTGGAACATCCGAAGGTAGAAACCGTAATCCTCGCGGTTGAGCCACAGCCCATAGCGAATTTGCGAGGCGGTCGCGCGATAGTCCTCAAGCAAACGCGGATCGCCACGCGTGCTTTTGTAGGAGTGGGGTTTTTCCACGACCAAGTTCTTGTAGATGCTGTACCCCGGAATCTTGACCCGCGAACCGACATTCGAGTTCTTTGTATCGGGCACAAAGATCATCGCGGCGCGCAGATATTCGGGATTCTCGACATTGATCGTCATCAGGTGATCATCGCGGGGAAAACGCGAGACGTCGAAGAACTTTGTGATTTGCGCGACCACGCGGTACAACTCATAGTGTTCGTCTCCCTGCGTGAACGACTCTTCTTTCTCTTTATTTTGGATTCACCCGTCCACGATTTGAAAGTTGTCGCCCGGCTTGACCGCGTCGCCCTTCCAGTTGAACCAGATGTAAAAATCCGCCGTCCACGAGTTGTCTCGGATCGATATCGCCGCGATGCGATCTAGATAGATGCCGCTCTTCACCTCGACAGGTTTGGCGCCCGGCGGAAGAACCGTGTCGGCGGCAGTTTGTCCGGCTTCGGTTAGGTTGGGGTCAATGCGCGAGTTGTGTCGCGCGATGGCTGCCATTTTGTTGGCAACTTGGTCCGACAGAACAAAGTACCCGACGACGATGAAAAACGCGATCAGCCCGACCGCCCACATGGCGACGAGAATCTGTCCGCTGCGAGTGATGTTGTTCTTTGAATCGGTTTGATCATTTGCGACATTCATGGTAAAAGTCAAGCCCGTCATTTTGCTAAGGCAGTCTGTCATCGCGGCGCCGCCCTTGGTGATGAGCGCGGTGGCCGTGGATGGGACGAACGTGATCACGCTTGGTCTGTCGGGGGCACCAGGTTCGCCGGCTTTGGGTGACAGCGCGCTAGACATCTCGTCACACCTGGGTATGGGAGCGCCGGACGCTACAGGTGTTCCCGGAACTATCGCTGGCGCTGACGCAGTGGTCGGCTTTGATACTTCGGTCAGTTTGGGAACAGCACTTGATAGTACGGGAGTGAGTGTTGGTCCTGGCGCAGGCACGGTGGTTCGCGCGGCGACTGCCATTGTCGCCGTTGGAAGCAATTGAGAAATGATGTAAAACCGATGTTGCGCCAGGAATGTGTGATGAAAATCCTGGGACGGGACATAGTTGTCATAGGTCACCTCGCTGTGAGACCGTGCCAATCAAGCGATCGCATACCACTAATGTTTCTGGAATGTAACTCCCAGTGCGTCGAGATACGATCTACTGCGTCCGAAAATTCCGATTACTTGCCAGCCGGATCCACCGCACATCGGATGCAGCGTTCCTCCGCTTCCCCCGTAGGGTCCAAAAGTCCGCAGATTGGTGTGGATGGTGATCGCGTCCACGTACAGGCCGGCGCGTATTTCTATGCCCTGGATGTATTCTCCTGGACTAAAGTTGATTTGATCTACATTCCCACCTGTTCCTCCGTGTCGGTCACCAGAGACATTACCGTAGATCATTTGAATCGCATCAATCCAGATGCCGGTTCGGATGACGATGCCGGTGAGGGGTTCCTTCAAGGTCTCATTGAAAGCGTCGCCATCAGCGCTCCCGTACGGACCGCATGTCTTGATTTGTGGAGTCGGACTGATCATTCGAGTTGGTGTTGGGATAAGTGTTCGCATCGATACCGGCGCGCGGGTAACCGTTCGCGTTAGGATCGGCGTCCAAGTGTTTGTTGGCAAGGGCGTGATTGTCGTTGGAATTGCCGATGCCGGAGTAGTTGCCCAGGTTGTTCGCGTCCAAGTTGGCGAGATCGGGATTGGTGAAATCGGAGGCAGGGGAATCGTCATCAGGGCATAGCCCCCGATGCAGACGCAGATCAAAAGCAGAAAGATAATGCCGCTGATCAACCCTCCGATGATTGCCCAGGTAGCCAAACTGCGCTGAGCAGGACGCGCGGCGCTGAGTACGACTGGCGGAGTAGACATTGGTCACCTCGCTGTGAGACCGTGCCGACTAGCCAAAGACCAAGATGGCGAATTGCCTGCCGTTATTATACGTCAAGATTATTGGAGAAGCAAGGACGTTTTCATTTTCTTGACATTCCACTCCGTTTGACAGATAATCCCCTCAAACAAATTCACGCATCACGCAACACGCATCACGTTTCCCGGAGATCCAAATGTCACGCAAACTCCGCTGGGGCATTCTCAGCACTGCCAAGATCGGCATTCGCCAGGTCATCCCCGCGATTCAGCAATCGTCCAATGGGGTCGTCGCGGCAATTGCGAGCCGCGAGACGCGGACCGCGCAAGAAGTCGCCAAGTCGCTGAACATTCCGCGCGCACTTGGTTCGTACGACGCGCTGCTCGACGATCCGGAGATCGACGCGATCTATATTCCGCTGCCAAATCACCTGCACAAAGAGTGGAGCATCCGCGCGTTGCAACGCGGCAAGCGCGTCTTGTGCGAAAAGCCGTTCGCGCTGAACGCGGCAGAGGTAGACGAAATGATCGCGGCGGCGCGACAAAACAATCGGCTGTTGATGGAAGCGTTCATGTATCGCTTCCATCCGCAATTCGCGTTCGCGCAAAAACTGATCGCCGATGGCGCGCTCGGCGAAATCAAAACGATTCGCGCCGCGTTCTGTTTCAACATCACCGGTCGCCCCAACGACATTCGCTTGAAAAAAGAAATGGGCGGCGGCGCGCTGATGGATGTGGGGTCGTACTGCGTGAACATGGCGCGCTTGATCACGGGCGCGGAGCCGCTTGCCGCGCAAGCGAGCGCGGTTTTCGGCGCGCAGACCCAGGTTGACGAAACACTCGCGGCGATTTTACGTTTTCCCCACGATGTCGTCGCGCTGTTCGATTGCAGTTTTCGCACCGATTACCGCGAGTGGCTGCAAGCGCAAGGGACGCATGGTCGCCTCGATGTTGTGCGTCCGGTCAAGCCCGTGCTCCAGCCCGGCGAAATAATCGTTTCCACGGGCGAAACCGGCGACGCGTTTGCGACGCCGACCAAGCATACCGCGCTCGCCGCGAATCACTACCAACTGATGGTCGAGCATTTTGCCGATTGCGTACTGAACGGCAAACTGTTGCGCTTTCCGCCGGAAGATGGTCGCGCGAATATGCGCGTGATCGACGCGCTGTACGAATCGGCGCGTTCTGGTCGTGTCGTCGAAATCAAGTAGGCAGAATGCAGAAAGCAGAAAGCATAATCGGCTTGTTGTTGCTATTCTGGTTTTGCGTTGCTTGCGCGACTGAAAAAACAGTGACCGCGATTCCAACACCATCACCCGAACCGACGCGCGCGGTGACCGAAACGCGGTTGCCGACTGCGACTGTCGCGCCGACAGCCACCGCGACGCTCACGCCATCGCCAACCGCGACTGCCGCGCCAACGGCAACTGCGACGCTCACGCCATCGCCGACGCCGCGCGCGTTTCGCCTGATCGCGTACCTCGCGAGTTGGAGCACCGCACCGAGTCGCGGTTTTCGCATCGCGGATATTCCCGCCGACAAACTCACGCATCTCAACTACGCGTTCGCGTCCGTCTCGCCGCAAGGCGAATGTGTCAGCAGCGACGCGAGCGCGGACGCGCGCAATTTCCCCGAACTGCGAAAACTCAAACGGCAATTTCCACATCTGAAGATTTTCATTTCGCTTGGCGGCGCGGGCGCGCAGAATTTTGCGAACGCGGCGAAGAACGCGGAGGCGCGCCAGAAATTCGCGCAGTCGTGCGTCGCGTGGATGAAGCAGAACGATTTCGACGGAATCGATGTGGACTGGGAATTTCCCAAGAACGCGGAAGAGAAACAGAATTATGCCGCGCTGCTCGCCGAACTGCGCGCGCGACTTGGCACGCGCGATCGGCTGACGATTGCCGCGCCCGCGGGACCCGAGCAGGCCACCGGCGTCGCATGGGACAAGGTTGCGCGCGATCTCGACTGGATCAACTTGATGACGTATGATTTCGCGGGACCGTGGAGCGCGTTGACCGGCTTGAACGCGCCGCTCTACGCGTCGGCGTCCGATCCGTCGAAGAACAAAAACGCGCCGTTGTACGACGGACACGCGGCAACGCAGGCGTACATCACTGCGGGCGTGCCGCCAGACAAAATCGTTTTCGGCGTGCCGTTTTACGGGCGCGGCTGGAAGGGTGTCCCCGACGCGAACAATGGCTTGTTCCAAAAATTCAACGGCATCCCGCAAGGGACGCGCGGCGGCGGCGCGTTCGATTATCGCGATCTGAAGAAAAATTATTTGCCGACGTACACGCGTTACTGGGACGCGGCGGCGCAAGTGCCGTGGCTCTACAATCCCGCAACGCAAATAGCGATCAGTTACGACGATCCCGAATCGCTCGCGCGCAAAACGGAGTACGTCACCGCGCACAAACTGGGCGGCGTGATGATCTGGGAAATCAGCACGGACGACGAACAAGGTTCGCTCATCAATACGATTCACGCGCGTTTGCGCTAACCTCCAAGCTCTCTCGGGTCGAAAATTCGCGGCGGTCGGCGGTCTATCGTCGGCGGTCGCACTTTTTGGAGTCAACATGGGTAACAAGATTCGAGTCGCCGTGAACGGGTACGGCGTCATCGGCAAACGCATCGCCGACGCGGTTGCCGCGCAGGACGACATGGAACTGGTCGGCGTTGCCGATGTCGTCAGCGATTGGCGCGTCAAAGTCGCGGTTGCGCGCGGCTATCCGGTGTACGCGTCCACGCCACCAGCCGCCGACGCGATGCGCGCGGCAGGCATTCGCGTCGCGGGCAATCTGGACGACTTGCTGAGAAAGATCGATGTCGTCGCGGATGCGACGCCCAAGAAAATTGCCGAGGCGAATCTCGTCAAGTACCGCGCTGCGCGCGTCCAATCCATCTTCCAAGGCGGAGAAAAACATTCGCTCACCGGACACTCGTTCGTCGCGCAGGCGAACTATGCGAGCGCGCTCGGACGCGAAACGACGCGCGTCGTCTCGTGCAACACGACGAGCATCGTCCGGACGCTCGGCGCGCTCAAGAACGCCGGGCTGTTGGAAAAAGCGCGCGGCGTGCTCGTTCGGCGCGCGACCGATCCGTGG
This sequence comes from Candidatus Aquidulcis sp., assembly GCA_020723345.1. Taxonomy (GTDB): domain Bacteria; phylum Chloroflexota; class Anaerolineae; order UBA4142; family UBA4142; genus VGOB01. The sequence continues at coordinate 14,521 of DYJA01000043.1, forward strand.
GAATCGGATCGCAGCGGCGTGATGAACACCGTCGTGCCCGAAAAGACGATTCCATCGCATCAAGGTCCCGACGCGCAGACGGTCATCCCCGATTTGGACGTCGTCACGATTGCCGTCGTCGCCGCGCACACCAACTGCCATCTGCATGCGTGGAGCGTCGAACTCACGCGCGCCGCGACGAAAGATGAGGTGCTTGCCGCGTTCCGCGCCGCGCCGCGCATCGCGTTCTTGAAAATGTCGGAAGGCGTCGTCGCGCTGAACTCAACTTTGGAAATGATGTCCGACCTGGGTCGTCCGCGCGGCGATATGTGGGAAGTTGGTTTGTGGGAAGATGGCTTGACGGTGACGGGCAACGAATTGTTCTACAACTACCAGGTCTACAACCAAGCCATCGTCGTGCCGGAAACGATTGACGCGATCCGCGCACTCACTGGCATCGAGAAAAATGGCGCGGCGTCCATCGCCAAGACCGATGCCGCGCTCGGGTTGGTGCGGCAGTTCGTCGCGTAGCGCGGCGCAGGGCGGAACCCTTTCGGGCATCATTTCATACTGATTTTCGCGTGTCCAGAGCGCGCCGCGAGCAAGGAGGTTTTTGACAATCCCGGATATTCTCAATACAATGCTGTCAATGCCGGCGATGATGCCGCAACTTTCTGATGCGGTCAGCAGGTCCATCTCCGCGCGAGCAATCGTCTTGCGGAGATGTTTTGTTAATGCGTTTGCCGGTTTCACGATCTACCGCACCTTGTTGATCTGGCCCTACGCGCTTTCGCCGAACATCGCGGGCGTGATTGGGGGCTTGATGTTGGAGCCGACGATCGGAATGTTGACGAACGGGCTGCGCTTCATCAACATTCATTTCAACTGGCGCGGCGACGCGATCAGCGCGCTGATCTTCATCGCGGCGGCGGCGACCTGGAAGATGCTCGGCTACAACATCATCTTTTTTCTCGACGGGATCCAGGGTTTGCCGAAATGAATCCTGGAAGCCGGAGAAGTGGACGGCGCGAACGCGTGGACGAAATTCTGGAAGATCACTTTTCCGCTTTTATCGCCGACGACTTTTTTCTTGTTCATCATGAACACGCTCTACGCGTTCTTCGAAGGATTCGGCTTGATTCACGTGACGACGAACGGCGGCCCCGGCTACGCGACCGATCTGATGGTGTACAAACTCTATCGCGACGGTTTTATCGCGATGAACACCGGCTTTGCCTCCGCGCAATCCGTGGTGCTGCTGCTGATCGTCGCGTCGCTGACGTTGCTGCAGTTCCGTTACGCCGGGCGCCGCGTCTTTTATGGAGGATAGCCGATGACCACGCTGACACTTGCTCGCAAAAAATTCTCGCCGCTGCGATTCGGGCGCGCGCTCTCCGCGCGCGCCGTCATGCTGTTCGCCGTCGCGCTCACCTTGTTCCCGATGCTGTACGCGATTCTCGTCAGCACACAGACGACGCGCGAGTATTACACCTTTCCGCCCAGTCTGTTGCCCGGCACCGGCACACTCGAGAATTTCGCAACCGCGTTCGAACGCGCCGCGCTCGCGCGCCTCGTCTTCAATACGACGTTCATCTCGCTCGCCGTCACGCTCGGCAAAATGATCTTGAGCGTCACCGCCGGATTCGCGTTCGTCTATTTCGATTTTCGCGGCAAGGGCTTTTTCTTCGACTTGATTTTTTTGACGCACATGTTACCCGTGCCCGTTCGCATCGTGCCGACGTTTCAGTTGATGGACCAGTTCGGCTGAGTCAATACGTACTGGGCGCTGACGATTCCGTTTTTCGCGAGCGCGACCGGCACGCGGTTGTTCCGTCAACTGTACATGACGATCCCCGCGTCGCTCGCGGACGCGGCGCGGCTCGACGGCGCGGGACCGCTCCAATTTCTGTGGAGCATTATCATTCCGATCTCGCGCACGAACTTGATGGCGCTCTTTCTCATCGAGTTCATTTACATGTGGAATCAATACTTGTGGCCCCTCGTCATCGCGAATGCCGAGTCGACGCGCGTGATTCAGGTCGGCTTGAAGGTCTTGATCGCAACCGACGCGGCGGTCGAATGGAATATCGTGATGGCGGGCGTCGTCGTCGCGATGGTGCCGCCGTTGATCGTGCTGCTGTTGACACAGAAAAGTTTGGTAACTGGACTATCTTTGTTCGAGGAAAAGTGATGCGTGAGGAGCTTATCCTGAGCGAAGTCGAAGGATGATGCGTGGCGCGTGTCCCGTGAGTCGCGTATCACGCATCACGTTTTGTACAGGACAATGGGACACATCAAGGGATTTATTTTCGATCTCGACGGTACGGTGTATCTGAGCGATCACGCGTTGCCCGGCGCGGTGGAAACGATTGCCGAAATTCGCGCGCGCGGACTCAAATGCGTTTTCATTTCCAACAAACCGCTCGAACCGGGCAGCGCGTACGCGGCGAAATTGACGCGGCTCGGCATTCCCGCGACGCCGGAGGATGTGATCACGTCGGCGCGCGTACTGCTCGCGTATTTTCAGCGCCACGCGCCGGACGCGCGCATCTTCGTCATCGGCGAGCCGCCTTTGTGGGAAGAGATGCGCGCGGCGCGTTTGCGCTTGACCGAAGACCCGGCGCAAATCGAGTACGTCGTCGCCGCGTTCGACCGCACATTCGACTATCGCAAATGGAACATCGCGTTCCAGGCGATCAAGTTTCACGGCGCGCATTTCGTCGCGACGAACGCGGACAAATCGTGTCCCGTTGACGGCGGCGAGATTCCAGATTGCGCGGGCATCATCGCCGCGCTGGAAGCGACGACCGGCAGACAAGTGGAATTCGTCGCGGGCAAACCATCGCCGCTGATCATTCAGACCGGCGTCGAGCAGATGGGTGTGCGCGTCGAGGAATGTCTCGTCGTCGGCGACCGCCTGGAAACGGATATGGTGATGGGACGCGCGGCGGGCGCGCGCACCGCGCTCGTGCTGACCGGCGTGACCAAACGCGAACATCTCGCGCACGCCGCGGCGCAGCCGGATTACGTTTTGGAAAATATCGGCGAGATTCAGCGTGTGATATTAGGCAATCAGTGAATCAGTCAATCGGTCAATCGGTCAATCGGTCAATCGGTCAATCAGTGGGTCAGTTCCTGATTGCCTGATTGCCTGATTGCCTGATTGCCTGATTACGGGTTCCCTCTCCCAACCTCTAGCATTTCGCGCCACACATTTAACGCCTCCTCGTTGACACGCCGCGCGCGCGCTTGCAATTCGCGCGCGCGTGTCGCGTCTGCCGACGGCGGCGTGAAACGGCGCGCGAGCAGACACGCGAACCACTCGCGCGTCAGCGTGTCCTGCGCGTTTCTGTACTCTTCCGATTGCGCCAACGTCCGGCGATACGCTTGGCGCACGAATTCCGCGCGCGCGTCGGCAAGTGTGTACGGAATTTGCCACGTGGTGTCATCGCATCTTCCTTCATCGCGCAGACGATTGGCGAGCGGCGTGCCGGGATAAATTTCGACTTGGCGAAAATCGAACGCGGTCGAACAATTCGGCAAAACGCTTTGCAGAAAATCAACCTCGGCGCGCATTGTTTCCAGCGTACTCCACGGATGAATGATCAGTGCGCGAAAATCCGCGACGATGCCGAGCGCGTCCAGCATCGCGAGCGCGTCCGCGTTTTGTCGCGCGGTGACGCGCTTGTTGTACAAATCGAGCGTCGCTTGGTCGCCCGACTCGATGCCGGTGTACACGCGCAGCAGTCCGATTTCGCGCAGTTGGCGGAAAAGCGTTTCGTCCACGTCGTCGGCGCGGCATTTGATCGTGAACGCGATTTGCAAATCGCGGCGCGCGAGTTCGTCCGCGAACGCGGCGACGCGTTCTCCGCGCGCGAGTCGCGGCGGCAAAAACTGTTCGTCGTCGAAAAGAAACAGGCGTGCGCCTTGCCGGTGCAGCGATTCGATTTCGTCGATGAGATGCGCGATGCCGCGCGGGCGGTACGGCGCGCCGTACGCGCGATAAAACGCGCTGGGGAGACAAAACGCGCACGCGTGATAACAACCACAACTCGCTACGACGGTCGCGAACCCGTAACCCAGGTACGACGCGATGCCGTCGTCGCGCGCGGGGAAGGGAAGGGAATCGAGATTAGAGATTAGAGATTGGCAGGAAATTGAATCGAGCGCGGGACACGCGGCGCGCAGTTCGGCGGCGGCGAGCGCGGGCAAATGTCCGGTGAGCGCGAGGTGCGCATGCGGACACGCGGCGCGCAGCGCAGTCATCAGCGCGAGGATTTCGTCCGCGCGGTCGGCAAAGAGAATCGACGCGACGATCAGGCGCGGCAGCGCGCGCTTGGCGAGCGCGACAATCGCGTCCGCGCCGTCGTTCAGGTCGACGAGATGCGCGCGCAAACCGTCGCGCCGCAAGATCGCGGCGAGATAGCGCGCCGGTAGTTTTTGCTGACCCAGGTCTTCGACGATCAGCGCGTCAACAGACGACGACGGTTCCATCTTCGGTGACTGCGAGCGTGAGCGCGTCGACGGCAAGCCCCTCCGCGCCCCAGTCCGCGACGAGTTGCACGAGGTAACGCCCCGGCTCGGTTGGCGGAACCCAGGACACGTGATCGGCTTGCTCGATCAGTTTTCCGCCGGACGCGCTCCAGCGATAGCGCGCGTCCGCCCAGGGCGAATCGGCTTGGAACGTCAAGTCGTCATGCCAAACAATATCCACGAATCGAATTTCGGCGAGCGGCAAGGGAGAAGGCGGTGCAAGTTCAACCCATTCGATATTCGCGACGTCGAACTGTTTGAGTTGCAATGGCAGCGCGCTATTCTTGTCACCGCCAACGATGAGTGTGTATGCCCCCGGCTCCGGGACGCGCACGAAAAACGAACCGTTGCGCGCCGTTGTGGCGTCAATGATTGTCCCGGCTGATTGCACCGTGATCTTTACTTCGCCCAGCGGCTGCCCTTGCGCGTCGAAAACGTTGCCGCGCACTGCCGCGCCTTTCAACGTCGTGTCGGTTGACATTTGCAAAGCGCGCAATTGAAAGCGGCGTTGCATAGCCGGTGTGGCGGTTGCAGGTGTGCTCGTGCGCGGCGGTGGCGGCGGATCGCAAATCACCGGCGATCTGGTTGGCGTGACGCGCGGGGGCGGCGCGGGATCACAAATGACTGGCGTTCGCGGGCGCGCTGGCGTCAGTGACGGCGGCGGCGCGGGATCGCAGATGATCGGACTGGGCGGCGGTAACGGCGTGAAGGTGCGCGGCGGCGGAGGTGGATCGCAAATCAGCGGCGGACAACAACGCGTCGTCGCCGAACTGCCAGACACTACCAGCAAAGCCAGGATTGCTCTTTGCGTCTCTTTGGAAAGTTTGTGCCAGGGGAGCATGGGCATCTCCTTGTTGGACAAATTTGCAAATTTGTCCTACGTTTCAAGACTCATCGTCATTTGATCTCGCCACTTTTCCAATTCCAACTGCGCGCCCACGTCAAACAAATTGACGCGGTTCGCCCACGCGGCGACTTGATCATTCACGCGGTTCGCGTCGTAAATATTTTCGCGCAGCGTAAAGTCGAGCATTTCGGCAAGCGTCGCGAGCGAATGATTGTTCACGCGCGCGACGAGATCGCGCAAGCGCGCGATGAGTTTTGGATCGACGCGATCGCGCATCCGATATTTGTACATCGTCACTTCGTAGCACGCGAGCGAACATTGCTTGCCGATTCCGGTGTTGTCGTAGTGCCGGTGCCGCAGCGCGGCGAACATCATCCGAAACAACAACTCGACGCGCGGATCGGCAATTGTATAATTCCACGCGAGATAATCGCCGGTGAGACGTCCTTCGCGCGTCAAGCGTTCCAACATCGGCGTGCCGGCGTACACTTCCATCCGCCCGAAACTGAGCGGCGCTTGACCGTCGCCCGCCATCGCGCGGAAAAAATCGAGGTTCGCGCGCACGTCTTCGATTGTGCTGTCCGGATCGAAAAAGATCAAGCCGAAATCCGCGAGCATCCCGACGCGATGGAGCGTTTCGAGCGCGCGCTGATTCTGCGCGACCGTCGTTTTCTTATTGAGCGTTCGCAAACTGTGATCGGAGCCAGATTCAACGCCGACGTACGCGCGCGTCACGCCGAGATCGAGCAAGCGGCGAAAAAGATTTTCGTCAATGTCGTCGGCGCGGCACTTTATGCTCATTATCAAATCGAGTTTGCGCCGCGCGAGTTCGCGTTCCAAATCATCAATGCGTTTGACGCGCGCGTCGCCGGGCGGAAACCACTCGTCGTCGTTGAAAATGAAAAAGCGGACGCCGGATTGGAGGTACAGCGTTTCCATTTCGTCCACGAGGTTTGGCACGCTGCGAAAACGCTGGAGCGCGCCGCGACTGCCGCCGTAAAACGCGCGGATGCTGCAAAACGCGCAATCGCGATAACAGCCGCGACTGCCGACGATGGGCGACACGCCGATGCCGAGATGTTGCTGCGGCGGCGTATCGCGCGAGGGAAAAGGGAGCGCGTCGAGATCGGGAATGAGCGGACGCGGCGCGTTGTCGATCACGCGACCATCACGCCGAAACGACAGACCCAGGATCCGATCCCAGGTCTCCGGCGCGTCGAGTTGCTGCACGAGTTCGAGGAGCGTCAATTCACCTTCGCCGCGCACGACGGAATCGAGCGCGGGATAATCGCACAAGAGTTCGCGCGCGGTGAACGTCGCAAAGTGTCCGCCGGTCGTGATGTGCGTGCGGGGAAGGACGCGGCGCAGTTCGTCGGCGAGCGCGAGGAATTCCGGCGCGCGATACTGAAAGATGATCGAAAGTCCAACGAGGCGCGGCTGGACGATCTGGGCGCGTTGCACCACCGCGTCCATTTCGTCCGCCGTACTGAACGGCGCGATCTCGACGGTGAAGCCGTGTTGCCGCAGCACCGCCGCGAGGTAACGCGTGCTCAGGTTTTCCAGTTCTTCCGCGCCGACGAGCAGAACGTCGAGCATCGTTGCTCCTGTGGTGAAGATTAGAGATTGGAGATTGCCAAGCGTTTTGTTGTGTGGTAGAATTGAGTCACAAAAGGAAATACAAATGTCTCGTATTCAAATGTCCGAATCAGGAATGGCGATTGGTCGTCGGACCTTTCTCAATGAAGCGGTTGCCCGATTGCGTGATGCGCTTGGTGAAAATTTAATCGGCATTGTGTTATACGGTTCGTACGCGCGGGGCGAGGCGCGCCCGGAGAGCGACGTTGATCTGCTCGTCATCGCGCGGGGCTTGCCTGAGAAATGGTACGATCGCCAAATCTATTTGCACCACCCGCTGAAAGGCATCGCGGATGCGCCGCCGATTCTCGCGCTGGGCAAGCTCCCCGAAGAATTCGAGAAGCATTTTCCCTCCCTCTATCTGGACATCGGTCTGGATGGAGTGATATTGTACGACAAGGACGATTATACCGCACGTAAACTCGAACGCATCCGCGAAATCATCAAGGAATCGGGACTAGTGCGCGAACGTCTTGACGAGAACAATATGTTCTGGGATTGGACGCGCGCGCCGCGGCAACATTGGGAGATCACCTGGGAGGGCTATCGTGAACTCGCGTGACGATGCCGCGTTTCGGCTTGATCTTGCCCAGGGTTATCTCACTCGCGCCGAGAGCGATGCGCGCGAGAAAAGATGGGACAGTTGCCTGGCGAACGCGCAGCAGGCGGTGGAAAACGCAGGCAAATCCATCTTGGCGCATTTTCGTCCAACTCCTCAGGCGCATGATGTAATCGAGCCGCTTGAAAAACTGCTCAAACTTGACGGTGTGCCGCAGATGATCAAACAACGATTGGCATCCGCGCTCGATGATTTTCGCAATATGGGAATGAAGACGCACGTTCGTGCGACCTATGGCGACGAGAGTACGCATACTCCGCCGTGGAAACTCATTCGAGAGCAGGAAGCCCTGGGCGGTCTCGCCAAGGCGCAGCGCACGGTGACGCTTGCAGAAACGATCTTTGCGGAGATGACAAAAGGATGACGCAGGGACTAGCGCATCCACCGATGCAGACCTTCGAGGTTTTCCAAAATCTCGAAGGTCTTTTGTTTCCGCAAGTCATTCTCCCATCACTTGAACAACTAATGTCCGCGTCCGCGGACTCGTATCGAAATCGCAAAAGACGATCTGCTGCCACGTTCCCAGCGTCAGCGCGCCGCCGACGAACGGCACCGTCAGCGACGGACCGATCAGCGCGGCGCGAATGTGCGAATGTCCGTTGTCGTCGTGCCAGCGCGCGTGATGCCGATAGTCGCGCTCCGGCGGCGTGATCTCGTCGAGCACTTGCTTCAGATCCGCGATCACGCCGGACTCGTACTCTATCGTCGTCAAGCCGCCGGTCGAGCCGGGACAAAAAATCGTGACGATGCCCGCCGCGAGTTTCGATTCTTTCACCGCGCGCGCGACCTCGTCGGTGATATTTTGCACGTCGTACCCGCCGCGCGCGCGGACGTGCAGTTCGCGGGTAATGACCATCGCAAATCCTCTTTAACTCGCCACCCTCAGTAGATCAACTGCGCGCGCGTATCCATGTCTTTGCGCGACATCGAGCCGACGCGAATCGCGCGGATCACCCCGAGGCGGTCAATGAAAAAACTCGTTGGAAAAGCGCGAATGTTGTACTGTTTGTTCACGCGATTTTCCTCGTCCCACAAGATCGGAAAGCGGAGTCCTTGCTTTTGAACGAACGATTCCGCGCCGGCGCGATCTTTGTCGCCGGTGTTGACCGCCAACACAATCAGTCCTTGTCGCGACGACGCGTCCAAGTAGAGCGCGTTCAAATCGGACATTTCATTCCGGCAAGGTCCGCACCACGATGCCCAAAAATTCACGACGATCGGTTTGCCGCGCAGTCCGGTCAAACTCATCGTGCGCCCATTCGAATCGCGCAAAGCAAAGTCGGGCGCGATCTGTCCGAGTTTGACGCCGACGGTCGGCGTTGCGTTGGTGGGAATTTCGGTGAGTTGTTCGTCTTGCGCTAGATCGCTGGGGAAAAGAATCAAGAGGATCGCAAAGACGCACACGCACAAGGACAACAATCCCAGGATGCCGACGCAACCGATCGCGCACGTCCGCGTGAAATTGCGTTTGGGTTTCTCAAACGGATAGCCGCAATGCGTGCAGATTTGCGCGAACGTAAAATTGTCGGCGCTGCACTTGGGGCAGCGCTTGTACTCAACCGCCGCCGGAGCGGCGAATCCTGGGTTCAATCGCCCGCAGCGTGGACAAAACCGCGCACCTTCGTCAACGGTATTGCCGCAATTTGAGCACATTTGAATCGGCATCGTCGCCACCTGTTGTCCTGATCGCGCAATCGCTAGTTCTTTTTCTTCAGTTCGTCCAAGACGCGCCACGGCGTCAACGGAAATTCGTCGCACCAGACGCCGGTCGCGTCGTGGACTGCCGCGACAATCGCCGGCGCGAGTGGAATGAACGGCATCTCTGCCATGCCGCGCGCGCCCCAAGGTCCATCGCGGTCCGGGTATTCGAGAATCACCGAATCCACCTTATCCGGCACGTCGAGAATTCCTGGGATCAAATAGGTGCTGAAATATGGCGTGAGCACGCGTCCGTCTTTCGTCTGGAAATTTTCCTGAATCGTCCAGCCCTGCGCCTGCGCGACTGCGCCTTCGATCTGTCCTTCGATCATGCGCGGATTGATCGCCTTGCCGACATCGTCGACCGAAGTGACGCGCACGACGCGCACCTGACCCGTTTCGGTGTCGACTTCTACCTCGACCGCTTGCGCGACGTAACCGTACGCGACATTCGGTTTCGATTTGCCAGTTTCGGGATCAAAGTTCGTCGTTGGCGGCGCGAGGTACTGGTACGATGCAATCGCGGGGCGCTCCTCGTCGCTCCATTTTTTCAGCGCGAGTTCGCACGCGCCCTTGATCGCGTTGCCGCCCATGTACGTCATGCGCGAGGCGGACACGCTACCGGCGTTGCCGGTTTGCGCGGTATCGGAAACGATCATCTCGATTTTTTCGATGGGCACGCCGAGCGCGCTTGCCGCCATTTGCGCGAGCGCGGTGTGCGTCCCTTGTCCGACTTCTGCCGCCGCGTGATGCACGATCACTTTATCGATTGTCGCGTCGCCGTGCAATTCGACGGTCGCCGCCGCGTTTTCCTGATAGCCGAACGAAAAGCCGATGTTTTTGAGCGCGCACGCGAAACCGAAACCCGTGACGCGTCCTGAGCGGAGCGGAGCGGAGTCGAAGGATGCGTGTTGCGTATTGCGCGAATTCCTCTGAGTTCCCCCAGTTCCTTTTCCCTTCCACCCAAATTCCTTCGCGCAACGTTCGACAACTTGGGGTAGACTTACATTCCCACCGGGCAACGGCGTTTGCGTTGAGAGCAGTGATCCTGCGCGCAAAACATTTTTCAAGCGCAGTTCAACTGGATCGATACCCAGTTTTTCCGCGAGTTTGTTCATCTGCGTTTCGGCGGCAAAGTGCGCTTGCGGTCCGCCAAAGCCGCGAAACGCGCCGCTGACAATATTGTTCGTCGCGACTGTGTACGCGTCCACATGTACGTTTGGCACCGCGTACGGTCCCGTCGCGCCGAACGCGGCGTTACCCAAAACTTTCGGCGAAGTGTACATGTACGGTCCCGCGTCGGAAATGATCTGCACTTGCGCCGCGACGAGTTTGCCGTCGCGCGTCGCGCCGAGTTTGTGCGTGATCCACATCGGATGGCGTTTGTGATGTCCGATCATGCTTTCTTCGCGCGACCAGATGATCTTGATCGGACGATTCAATTTCCACGCGGCAAGTGCGAGAATGACCTGCACGCTCATATCTTCGCGGCCGCCGAACGCGCCGCCGGTCGCCGGATAGATCACGCGCACCTTGTCGAGCGGCAACCCCAGCGCGTGCGCGATTTGCTCCTGGTCTTCGTGCACCCACTGCCCGCCGACGACGACCGTCACGCGCCCCACATCGTCGATGGACGCGACTCCGGCTTCGGGTTGTAAGTACGCGTGTTCTTGGTACGGCGTGTGGTAATCGCCTTCCATAATCACGTCCGCTTGCGCGAAACCTTGCGCGATATCGCCTTTGCGAATCGGAATGTGCTTGATCACGTTGTTCGCGTACGCCGGATGCACTTGCGGCGCGCCGGATTTCATCGCGTCGCGCGGATCGGTGAGCGGCGGCAAGTCTGCGTACTCGACCGCGATCAAATCGCGCGCGTGTTCCGCTTGCTTTTCGGTCTCCGCGACGACGAGCGCGATCTTTTCGCCGACCCAGCGGATTTCGTCGCCGTTCAGCACGGGCGCGTCTTTCGAGCCGAGTCCAAATTCGTTGACCGGCACATCGCGCGCGGTGAAAACGCGCACGACGCCCGGCGCGGTTTGCGCTTTCGACACGTCGAGGCGCTTGATCCGCGCGTGCGGTCGCCGCGCGAACAACACTTTCATCCAAAGTTGTCCCGGCAGATTGATGTCGCCGGGAAAGAGCGCGTCGCCAGTTACTTTGGCGCGCGCGTCAATGCGGGTGATGGATTCACCGAGTTGGGTCATTTCCGATTCCTCTTCAACTTCTTTCGCAGTTCCTGCCACTCCAACGTATTCAGCACATCGCGCGCTTCAAGTCCACCGCGCCGCGCCATCGCGACGCCGTAGAACAAGCCGTGGAATCCGTCGGGCGAGTGCGCGTCGCTGTCAATCACGATGTTCACGCCGACCTCGCGCGCGCGGCGCACGCGCACGTCGTCGAGATCGAGGCGTTCGGGTGCGCCGTCGATTTCGAGGAGCGTGTCGGTTTCTTTCGCGACGCGGAACACTTCTTCAAGATCGAGCGCGGTCTCTTCGCGTTCGTTGACGAGCCGCGCGGTTGGGTGCAAATAGATGTCCACGTACGGATTCTGGATCGCCTTGATCACGCGCGCGGTGATTTTCTCGCGTGTTTGTTTCAGCGCGCTGTGCGTCGAGACGGTGACGAGATCGAATTGCGCGAGCAGGTCGTCTGAAAAATCAAGCGAGCCGTCCGCGCGAATTTCCATCTCGATGCTCTTGAGCACTTGGAAATCTTTCCACTTTTTGTTGAGCGCATCAATTTCTACCCACTGTTGCTTGACGCGTTCCGGCGTCAGCCCGCGCGCGATGCCCAAGCCCTGGCTGTGATCAGTGATCGCGAGATATTTCAAGCCGCGCGCGCGCGCGGCTTCCGCCATTTGTTCAATCGTGAAACTGCCGTCGCTCCAATTCGAGTGCGATTGCAGGTCGCCTTTCAAATCCTTCAACTCGATCAGATGGGGCAGTTGTTTCTTCTGCGCGAGTTCGAGTTCGTTCGTCGCTTCGCGCAATTCCGGCGGAATCCATTGCAAGCCGAGTTTTTCGTACACTTCTTGTTCCGTCGGCGTGAAGATTTCTTTTTCGCCTTTGACCGTTCCTTCGACTGCGCTCAGGACAGGTTTGAATCCCCACTCGCTGAGCGACAAACCCTGGTCGAGCGCGATCTGGCGCAGCGCGACGTTGTGCTCTTTGCTCCCCGTAAAATATTGCAGCGCGCTGCCCCAATGTTTCGGTTCGAGGACGCGCAGGTCGACTTGCAAACCATTCTGTGCGATGATGCTCGCTTTTGTGGTTCCTTTCGCGTTTATTTCGCGGACTTGCGATAGATTGACGAACGCGTCGATGATGTTCTGCGGCGCGTCGGACGCAACGAGAATATCGAGATCGCCGATCGTCGGGCGCATGCGGCGGAGCGAACCAGCCGGCGCGATATCGCGGATCGCATCGCCGCACGCGGCGCGCAGCGCGGCGACGATTTCTTGCGCGAACGGATACGCGACGCCGAGCAACACGCGCGTCGAAGATTTCTTGCGCCGCGCGGCTTCGATTCCCGCGAGAATTTTTTCTTCCGACCGCGCGCCGAATCCTTTCAAGCCGCGCAGCTTGCCCGCGCGCGCCGCTTTTTCGAGTTTCGCGACATCGGTGATTTTCAATTCTTTCCAAAGGCGCGCGACGGTTTTCGGTCCGACATCGGGAATCGTCAGCAATTCAAAGATGCCGACGGGCATGCCTTTGGAAATCTTTTTGTAATACGACATCTCGCCCGTGCGGAGCAGTTCGTCGAGTTTGTCCGCGAGCGCCTCGCCGACGCCTTGAATCGCGCGCAAGTTCTTGGGATCGTTCTGCCAGATATCGCGGATGTCGCGGCCCAGATGCTCGATCGCGTCTGCGGCGCGGCGATACGCGACGACTTTGAAAACGATCTCGCCCTGGATTTCCAAAATCGCGGCGATGCGATAGAGCAGCGCGGCGATCTCTGCGTTCGTCCATCGTGGTTCAGCCATCGCGCCTCCTTCCAGCGATATTGTAGGACAGATGATCGTCGTTGTCAATGCGCGCGGCGCGCAATTTGACAAATCGCGCCGTTCTGGTACAATGGGCGCAAGAGAGTTTGAGAATGATGACCTTGTTTTGGCTGATGAATCCGCACTCGAAAGCAGTTATCGGTCTCCCTTGTTGGGGGCAGGATAGTTCGCGCCGCGCGCTGGTTGTGCGATCGTGGTCGGATAGTTGGATAGTTTCCGACTAGACGACGTGACCAGCGCGAAGGGATGCGGATCGCCTTCGCGTTTTTGTGTACTCAAAGTGACGCGCGAAGGTGAAGTGGATTGCCTTCGCGTTTTTATTTGGCAATGTTGGAAGGTAGGCGAATGTTGGCTGGTCGTGTCGGTTTGCTAAACCGATTCGGGTCACACCGACGAGAGTTCGATTCTCTCACCTTCCGCAGGATGATGAAAACATGGTTCCCGTTTTGATGCTCAATGCTTCGTACGAACCTTTGCACGTGATCGATCATCGCCGCGCGCTCACGTTGATCGCGAGCGAGAAAGCGGAGTTGCTGGAACGCGCCCGCGATGGCCGCGAAATTCGGTCGCCGACAGTGCGCGTGCCGATGCCTGCGGTCATTCGGCTGCGACGCTACATCAACGTGCCGCAGCGCGGCGCGACTTGGTCGAAACAGAACGTTTTCGCGCGCGACAAGATGACGTGCGTCTACTGCGGCGCGCCGCTGACGAGCAAGACCGCGACGATCGATCACGTCCTGCCGCAGTGGTACTGCAAGCGGCACGGCATCCGCGCGAATACGTGGACGAACACGGTGACCGCGTGCCGCGCGTGTCAGGGGAAGAAAGGCGGGCGGCTGTTGCACGAATCAGGGATGAAGTTTCACGATCCGTTGTACGAGCCGCGGCGTCCGCGCGCAAATTATCTCGTGCTGACGTGGGACGCGCATCCTGAGTGGCGCGAGTATATTCCGTTGCCGTGAAAAAATCGCGCGCCGCCGATGTGAGTGTTACGACGTCGGCGCGCGATTGAATTTGACACGCGCCGCGAGGTGTGTTATATTGCAAATCGTTCGAGGGGGCGTGGTGTAGTGGTCTAACATGCGGCCCTGTCAAGGCCGAGATCGCGGGTTCGATCCCCGTCGCTCCCGCAGCGGCAATGTGCCGAAAAATGCCCGTTTTTGATGAAAAAACGGGCATTTTCGCTTCATTTTTGCCCTTTCTAGTACCCCCTCTAGTACCACCTTCGCACCCGCATCACGAACTAGCCCCTTTGTCCTATCGCTCGCCAGTGGATTTTCAATCCACAACCTGGTTCGTGAGACAACCCTCCGCATCGATCTCCACATCCTTGGAGTAGCGAGCCAGGAATGCAAAACGCGATTGCAGCTTGATACCTTGGATTGTCCCTCGAGTCACCCAGACTGATTCGACCAACCTGTTGAGCAATTGCTTATGGCAAGCCAGGTCGCCGGCAATCCAGTCAGAGTTGAATTGTCGCAACGTCGTTTCGGCTTTGATGAGTTCTTGCTCCACGATGGGTTGATTTTGATCGAGTTGTTGCTTGAGTGCTTTTCGTTTCGCCAAGTAATCTTCCTTCTCAATGAATCCCATGTCCCAGCGAAAGTCCAATCGTTCCATGCTTTGTTGCAGTTCATTGCGACGCTGATCGATTTGCTGATAACTTTCCTGTGATGGATGTTTCTCCGCACGCCAATTCTCGGGCAGGTGGATGCCGGAAATGACTTGAGCGACTTGCTCCTCGAGTATGTCCGCCATGACCATCCGTCGGGTACATTCATCGTCCACGGGATTGGGGCAAAGATAATACCGTTTGCCCGACGGTGATTTCTGCGCTCGCAAACGTTTTCCACATTGTTGGCAATAGAGCAAGCCCGACAACGGATAAACCGAACACTCAGATGAAACTCGGGGATAGTGACGACGTTGTCGCCGCACCTTCTGGCAGCGTTCAAAGAGATCAATAGAAACCAACGGCTCATGTTGTCCCTTGAACCACTCCGTCGGCGTGGACGAGTCGCGTGAACCGTTCGTGCTTTTGCGGTAAGGTTGATAGCGCACTTGACCAACATAGGTTCGATTCTGTAGCATCTCCCGCACCATATCCGTCGTGAACGGCTTGCCTTGTTTGGTGACGTAACCGGCTGCGTTGAGAATTTGAGCAATCTGATGGTCGCTGTGGCGCGTGGTTGCATAGGACTCCATCGCCAAGAGCAACCCAGGTTGTTCTTGGGGGTTTGGACGCAGAATGCCATCGCGGGTTTTGTCAGTGCCAAAAGGGGCACGATTGTTGTGTCTACCCTGGCAAGCTTTCTCATACTTTCCTTTTTTCGTTTCGCGGGAAAGATTACGCGAGTAGAGTTCGCTCCACACTTCGGTCACCGCCTCGTACACCATGCCTACAAATTCATCTTCATCTTCCGAAACCCCTTCGACGGCGAATAACTTAATGCCGTATTCGCGGCGCAGGGTCGCTTTGTAGCGAATCGCGTCACAGCGTAGGCGTGCCAGACGATCCCATTTGTGAACAATGATCGCATCGAACAACCCAGCACCCGCATCGCGAAGCATCTGCTGAAAAGCAACGCGGTGGTCAGTCATCCCCGTGTGGCACGCGTCCTCATAGATTCGAATGAGTTGACCGGCGAGCGTGTCTCGTTGTCGTGTGACCCAGGATTGGATCGCGTGCTTTTGTGCAGCCAACGAATAGTTGCCGCGCTGTTCCTCTGAACTGATTCGCACATAACCGACGTAACGCATAGTAGTTCCTCCTCGTGATAAGATTTTGATGAGCGCGTGTGTTGCTCATCGTAGAGGAGCGTATGAAGAGCGCGGCGCACCGTCAATTGGCAGTTCACAAAAATGGGGCTATAATCTCGAAAAGCCAATACTGGGTCAACGAACTGAATGGACTCACACCTGGGTTCGATTAACAAATCGGAGATGAGCTATGACTTCCAAACCTGAACGCAAACCAGGACGCAACGAACTGTGCTGGTGTGGCAGTGGCAAAAAGTACAAAAATTGCCATCTGCGGCAAGACGAAGACGCGGCGCCGGCATCTGTGCCCACTACACCAAAGCTATCCAAGTCCATCGCATCGTTCACGCCACCTGAACCGCTGAAACCGCGCGAACCTTCGCCCGAAGAGCTGGCAGAAGAAGCCGAATGGGATCAATTCGAAAACGCAGACCTCGATGGAAAAATCGCGCTCTTCCTGGAACGATTAGAGAACAAACGTCTCGACAAGGAATATGCTTTCGAAGCGTATTTGCAAATCCGTGATGAATTGAAGCCGCGTCACGATGCCGCTGCGCGAACGCGCCTCACTGAATTGATCGAGCGAATGCGCCGCGATGCGCCTGAAGCATACAAGGACAGCGCGGTTTATCTTGAAGATCTCATCACGGTCACGGTGACGGAAGAACGCTGGGAGGTGCTGCCCAATCTGCTCGCCGAGTTTGCGGAGATTGCCGACAAAAAGCCCGATGAATTTTCACGCGTGACGAAAATGATGCTCTATCATGGGCAAACCCAGCCACTCTTGGCGGCGATGAAATCGGCATGGCACAAGGTCTCGACCGCGCACGATATTTTGGAGTGGGGCGTCAACGAGTATTTTGGAACACTCGTGGAACTGACGGTCTACCAATATCTTGGAATGACCACAACACCGCGCGCTGACGATCCTGGGTTGCTGGAAGTCATAGCTGCTTTCGGCGGTAAGCCAAACCAAGAATGGTTGACGACAGCGGTAGAGCATCTGAGCGCGCTCGCGCCTTCGTCTTGGCGCACCGAAGATTTTGGCGCGACGGTGGATGCGGAGACCTGGGAACACAATGTCCACGCACTGTTGTTCGATTGGATGGCGGAGGAGCGTCGCCGCGCCAATGTCCCCTTCAGCAAAAGTGATTTGTTCAAGGAAGAGATGCAGGAGATTTTGCATCAACAGATTTCCGAGCGCGAGCCAGCGCCGAAAGGTAAACACGGCAAATCCAAAACCAAGCGCGTGACCGCACCAGGAGTTGGATCTCCGCTCATTCCGCGCCGTGATCGGTTCGAACGTACGCTCGTGGACAAATTCAATCTCTTCGGCAGTGAACCGTACGAAGCGGGTGCGCTCGTCGAAATGTTGCCCTTGTATCTCCACTTTCTGGCGCGACTTGGCTTGATTCATCCAACCGAAATGGATGACGCGCTCACGAGCATCAAGCCCATCATTGATAACACGCTCAAGTTACTCGACAGTTACGGCGCTGACATTCATCTGTTGCGCGCAGTCGAGTCGGCGTGGTCAGACGCGACGCTGAATTCATTGCGCGACGACCCTGACCTGGTTTCCGCGCGCGCCCTACCTGTCGTCGTTCCAGCGACCACTCCAACGATGTCCGAAGCGCAAACGTATCGCTTCAAAGTGAGTTATCGCGGCGCGGACGACGTGTGGTTCATCGTCGAAACATCTGCCAAGCACACGCTGGACGATTTGCACGCTGCGATCATTGATGCCGCCGATTTCGACGATGATCATCTGCACGCGTTTTTCTTGAGCGGGCGCGCGTGGGATAAAGACACCGAGTACGGACACGGCGACACGCGTTATTCAAGCGCAATCGCCATCGGCAAGTTGCAACTGCGTATGAAACAACGCTTTCTCTATCTGTTCGATTTTGGCGATCAACACGAATTTGATGTGCAACTGATCGAGACAAACCCAGAATCATCGCGCGATCCCGGTCCACGCGTTATCGAGCAACACGGCAAAATGCCGCCACAATATCCAAACTGGGACGATGAATCGGCAGACGAAGATGATGGGGAGGAAAATAAATGGACCTCGCCCCCGAAGATGCGCGACTCTTCTTCAAACTTTTTCTCGCCTTGCTCGCGTACACGAATCGTCAATTGAAAGTAGTGGAAAACGTTTTCACCATCGACGACATCCACAAACTGGGTCAGGTAGGCACAGCCAGCACCATGAAAATACGCGATGCGTTGTATGCGCATCCCAAGTTGTTTGACCAATTCATCGCTGACAATCCCGATGATTTTTCACCTGAGGAATTGAACCTCATCGCCAGTTGGAAGCATCGTATCTCAGGCGAGTTTTACCTGATGCGTTACTTGAAAAAGTACGCCGTCTTTATGCCTGCGAAGAAATCCGATCATCTGTACGGAGTTCTGGGATTGTTCGATCCGATCGAGATCGTGGTACGCGGACAACCACTCCCAGTACTCTTGAAAGCAACGCTGTTGCCATTCAAAGGTCAGATCCTTTATGATGGACTCGTCGCACCCTATACGGTTCTTTTCGGCAAGGGCATTCGTACCGATCTCGATGCAACCTTTCGACGGTTGAAACAGAAAGAAGGTATTGCCGAACAATTTGTCGATGCCGATGGCAAGCCGGAGATTCGGACCAGTCTCAAAACGCCGAACAAGCCCGCGCCTGATTGGAAGCCGACGATTGATGAGATGGTTGCGCAGTCAGATAAAATGCGTCGTGCTGATACGCCAATGCAAAGCGCGGCGCTTGGGCTACTGCGCGCTGCGACACATCTGGCACAGGTATCCTACGAACAACCAACCGAAGTTGCGGGTCAATTGAAACAGGTTCGCCGTGCGCTCAGTCGTTTAGAGAGCGTGTTGTACGAAGATGGATTCGAATAGACAAGCGCATAGATGAAAGTCCTGGGAGATGTTCACATGACCGATTACCCATCAACCGTTGCCCAACTCCTTTCGCTTGGCGACCCGCGCAACGAATTGAGGTGGCAGAATTATCTTGCTCTCGGTGTGAGTGAGCAGGACATTCCCGATCTCATTCGCATGGCGCTCGATGAAGAATTGCATTGGGCGGACTCGGAAAGCAAGCAAGTCTGGGCACCGATTCACGCTTGGCGCGCGCTCGGACAATTGCGTGCCGAAGCGGCAGTCGAACCACTCTTGCATCTCTTTCGCCGTATCGACGAAGACAACGATGATTGGGTAGGCGAGGAGCTGCCCCAGGTTTACGGAATGATCGGTCCCGCGGCGATTCCTGCATTAGCGGTCTGTTTGGCAGATGAGTCTCAAGCTAGAACAATTCGCAAAAAACGACCCAACTCTGAATGGTTCTTTGCTTGCCGATTTACTTGATCTGCACGCGGTTGAATCGACTCCGATTATTGAACGTGCATTTGCGGCAAAAGCAATTGATGAAAACGTCGCAGGCGACTGGGAGGACGTGCAGGTCGAATTCGGCATGAAGGAAAAACGAACACGACCCCGATCGCGCTCACTGTTCGATGGTGTCTTCGACCGCCTCACGAATCGTTCGAGTCCTCCACCGCCCGCGCCTTCCAATCCACAGGTTGATGCAGCGATTGCGCGATTACGCGCCGAGGGCGTTTTGAAATCGCCAACCCAACCCCAGGTCGAGAAACCCAAAAAGAAGCATAAGAGAAAAAAGTGATGAAGGGTTGCATCATCTGAATTGTGAACCATCCCGAACACGACGAAATGTTGGAGTGGGTCGGCGGCAAATTCGATCCCCAAAAGTTTGATCGTGATGGCGTGAATGGTATGTTGCTGGCGTTCCAGTCCACACTCGCGTCCGCCGCGCGGAAAAAGTGATCGCGTATGACGTGGACGCGATCTCGCCAGCGATCTACGAAGTAAGTGGAGTGAGGTGATCTGTGCGAAAACTCAAAGTTGACCTGGATGAGTTGGAGATGGCTCTCGATCATTCCTTCCCAGAACACCGCTATTATTTGGATCTCGAAACAGGCAAGGCCGTCCTTGTCACCGACGAGACAGGTCGCGCGTTGGAAGAGATTTACGCCGAGTTGCCCGAAGACGGAGAAGACGCGCAAATTGTCGAAGTGATTCGGCAACGCAACACCTGCACTTGCGTGCGGTGCAAGTGTTTGCAGGATTGGCAAATCGAGGATTTGTTGCAAGCGGATCAGGTGGAGCGGAACTATCGCACACGCTACATTCGCATCGAGTCAGGCGATCCTCACGCGGACTATCGTGCTATGGAAGATTTCGTTTCGACAGTCAGAGATGTGCGCTTGCGAGATCAGTTGCGGCGCGCGATCAGCGGCAGGGGCGCCTTTCGCTATTTCAAAGATGTGCTGGATGATTATCCCCGCGAGCGCGAACGCTGGTTCACGTTCAAGGACGCGCAAGTGCGCCAACGCATTCTCGATTGGCTCGCCGAAGAACACATCGAGCCGATTGAATAATCGGGGCAAATAAAACTATCGTGGGGCAAATTACGAAAAGGTCACTTTGTCTTATTGCAACTGAAGATGAGCTTTCTTTACAAGTTAGTCACGGTTGTGTATAATACATGCAAATGACCATTAAAGCGGCTCCTTCACGTTTCATCGGACGCGCAGAAGAATTGAAAGACCTCCTCGCCATTGGTCACCGCGAAGGAGCACAGTTCCTCATTGTCTATGGTCGTCGCCGTGTGGGAAAAACCACCCTTCTCCTTCAATGGGGAGAGCGTGGCAACTTGCCGACGATATACTGGCCCATTGCGCGCGCAAACGCTACGAGTCTCCGTCAGGAACTCGCTCAAGCGGTCTGGCGCACACTTTCGCCAGGAACTACCCCGCCTACATTTGAGACATGGGAAGGATTGTTCGAGAACATTGTGGTCTTGGCTGGCGAACGACGTATTCTACTGATTATGGATGAATTCCCGTGGGCGATGGAGGCAGATCCTGCTCTGGCTTCGCGACTCCAGCATGCTTGGGATCATCTCTTCAAGAAAACCAATTTCATTCTTGTGCTGGCTGGTTCACATATTGGAATGATGTCGCGGCTGTTCGAGTATCAATCGCCGTTGTATGGGCGCTTTACTGCGCAACTTCACGTCAAGCCGTTACCCTTTTCTTCGCTCGCCGAATTTTTGCCTCGCTACGATATTGAGAAACGAGTTGCGACGTATGCGGTGGTGGGAGGCGTACCGGCTTATTTGGAACGGATGAAAGATTATCGCTCCCTGGCCGAAAATCTCAAAGAAGAGATCATGTCCGCAACGGGGATCTTTCGCAACGAGCCTTTCTTCTTGATTAGCGATCAGGTCAAAGAGACGCGCAATTTCATCGAAGTGATTCGAGCGATTGGGCGCGGCAATCATGTCCTGGAAGATATTGCGACGGCGGCGCATATTCCGAAGCATCAGACGATTGTATATCTCGACCGTCTTCAAGATTTGGGGATGGTTGAGCGGCGGCTACCGGCGACACTGTTGCCTGCTAAACGAAGCCGCAGTCACCAAGGACGTTATCATCTATTTGATCATTATCACCGCTTCCATTTTCGGTTCATTGATCCGAATTTGGATTTGTTAGAGAAGAAACGCTATGACCAAGTCTGGGAAAGAATTGAAAGTCAAATTCGCGCTTTCGTCGGTGGAACCGCCTTTGAGGAACTGTGTCGCGAATGGGTCTGGTCTGAAGCGGATCACAAGGGGCTTGCCTTTGTGCCAGAGATCGTAGGATCGCATTGGGGCCGTGGCATTCAGATTGATGTGGTTGCGATCGACTGGCGAAGCGAGCACATTCTCTTGGGTGAAGCAAAGTGGGAAGTAGACCAAGTCAGTGCCAAGATGCTGATAGACTTTGTGGCGAAAGCAAACAAGTATATCGAGAAAGAATTCAATGGTTGGGCAGTCCAGTTAATTTATTTCGCACGAGCTGGCTTTACGCAACCCACTCGCGAAGAAGCGTCCAAGGTCCATGTCCGCCTGGTTGATCTGAAAGAGCTTGCCAAGCGATTGGAGAAATAAGAGCACCTGCCATAGAAGATTGGCGCATGGTAACAATCGGGCGCATTTGCTGCACTGGCTGTGTACGCTTATTTGCGAATGAACCTCGAAGGCGATTTGCCATCGATCTCAATCCGTGCTATATTTTGGAAAGTGATAGAATGACAGCGTAACACGTTGCGGTATGTCACTGCGGGCGCGACGAACTAATCAAAATCACGAGGAAAAAGTTGCCGCTGAGTAACCGACGCCCGTCGCTCCCGTGAAACCATCAGAAGCAAAGGCAGTCGATTTTGGAGCAAAAATCGGCTGCTTTTCTTCATTTCTTGGCGATTTGATACAACAACCTGGCGCAGCATAGTACCACCATCGACCCCGCGAACTGACTCTGCAATTCCGCTCACAGATCCTCCAACTTGAGTTGGGTTATCGGACTCGCGTTTTCCGACGTAGCAATCTTGTAGCCGATGGCTTTGTAGCCAGCGCGCCGCCTGGCATACATCTTTGCCAACACTGGGACTTGGAAATCAACATAGTCGTAGATGATCACTTCTTTCTTGGTGGCGTTCAAGCGGTGCAGCCGCCCCGCATATTGTGTCAGCGTTCCACGCCAGGAGATCGGCAAAGCCAAGAACAAAGTGTCCAGTCGTTCGTCGTCGAACCCTTCACCCAAGTATCGTCCCGTTGCAACAATGACGCGTGGCTCATCCTTGGAAACATTGGCAATCTTGTCAGCCAGTTGCTTGCGCTGCTTCTTTCCCATCCCGCCCGCCATTACAAATACGTTCTGAATGTGTTGCGATAACAGGCGAGCGAGTGTATCCAGATGTTCGCGTCGCTCGGTCAGCACGACAGGCGTGTGTTTTGCCTGCACTGCTGCAACCACATCCTCGACGATGAGCCGATTGCGTTCGTCATCCACGGCCAGCAGCGCGTACACATCTTGGATAGGTTGCATCGTGAGGTCTTGCAGATGTGGCGGCATGCGAAAGTTGGTGGGGCGAACGATGACCTTATGATCGAAAGGTCGTTGCTCCGCTTGTGCTCGATCACTCACTCGATAGCGTACGGGACCACACTGCATAAAGATGATGGGATGGTGTCCATCTTTCCGCACAACTGTCGCGGATAACCCCGTCACAAACTTCGCCTTGCTCTGCCTGACCACCTGCTCAAAGCTGACTGCGGAGATGTGATGGCACTCGTCCACAATCAAGTGACCATATTCGCCAACAATATCGTTGACGGCGCCTTTCTGATACAGACTTTGCACCATCGCGACGTCGATCTTCCCAGTCGCCTTGTGCTTGCCACCACCGATTTGTCCGATTTCCTTTGGATCGAGTCCAAGAAACTGGCTCAATGCTTGAACCCATTGATCGAGTAGTTGGCGACGATGAACAATCACGAGCGTGTTCACTTTGCGTTGAGCGATCAAGTACGCCGCCACTACTGTTTTGCCAAACGCGGTTGAAGCCGCCAAGACGCCCGTGTCATGTTGCGTCAAAGCATCTGCGGCTTGTTTTTGTTCTGGATGAAGCGTCCCGTGAAATCTGAACTCAAGCGGGGTGCCAGCGAATCGCCGATCGATGAGTGATACCTTGACCTTGAGCGATTTGAACAGATCAAGCGACTCATGGAGGCAACCGCGCGGCAATCCCAAGTGCTTGGGAAAGTCCTCGCAACAACTGATGATGCGCGGCTTGTCGAATGTTGACAGACGCATGGCTTGCGCTTGATAGAATTCGGAATTCTGAAAAGCCGCCAAGCGAATCAAGCGGTTTCGCAGAGAGGGTGTCAGGTCTGTCTTCGGTACGTAAATCTGGTTGCCGAGCACCACCTCGATTTGCTCGGGTAGTGGACCAATGACAGGTTGCTCCTTGTGATGTCTGGACGGAGGCGTGACCCAGGGTTGATCGTCGTTCTCATCCGTGATGGGAATGCGAATTCCCAGGATGGCGTTCCGCTTTTCCGCTTCATCAACGATGTTCTCGACTTCACGACGATTCATTCGGCGGGTTGTCGAGAAAAAAGCCCATTGGTCTGGGTGGGGAACAGCATTATAATCATCACGATTATCGTGGACAGTCAATCACACAATCGCGCAGCGAAAAGGATGTTAGGACTCGATGAGCGAATACCAGTTCTTTGACTTTCAGACCGTTGACCGACCGCTGACTGAGGAAGAGCAAGCCGAGATTCACAAACTTTCCAGTCGCGTCGCGTTGACGCCGACGCAGGCGATCTTCACGTACCAGTTCGGCGATTTTCACGGCAGACCCGAGAAGGTCTTGGAGCAATACTTTGATGCGATGCTGTACTTGGCAAACTGGGGCACACGCCGCTTGATGTTCCGCTTCCCAAAGTCGCTCATTGATCCCTCGCAAGTGCAACCCTACGAAGTCGAAGATGTCATCGAGTTTCGAGAAACTGCTGAACACGTCATACTGGATATCCGCTTTGAGGAAGGCGTGATGTTCTGGGTCGAAGGCGAAGGGCGGTTATCCTCTTTGGCCAGATTGCGCGATGACATTCTTCACCACGACTATCGGGTACTCTATCTCGCCTGGCTCAAAGCGATCTCGCTGAATACCCTGCCCGAATCAGAACGCGAGCCGCCCGTGCCGCCAGGATTGCGCGCGCTTTCGTCCGCGTTGCGCAATTTCGCCGATCTCTTTGAGATTGATAAATACTTGCTTGCTGTTGCAGTCAAAGCGAGCGGCGAGCAAAGCCAGGTCTCCGAATCTGATTTCCGCCAAGCCATCGCGCATCTCTCCCGTGAAGAGTGTGACGACTATCTGCTGCGTTTGGCGCAGGGTGAACCGCACCTTTCGATTGCGCTCAACGCGCGACTACGCCAAGCCGAACCTTCGGTCCATTCTCCAGCGAGTGCGCGTCGCACGGTGAAGCAATTGCTGACCGACGCCGGACGCGCGCGCGAAGAGGAGAAACGACGGCAAGCGCAGGAGGCAGAGGAAAAAGGATTCAAGAATTGGATGCTTTAGCGCGGCGCGAGGGTGAAGTATGGCAAGAAGTGGAAGGACTTGCACAAAAATCAAGCGCGAAGACTTATGAGCAAGCCGTCCAACTTCTTTCGCAGTTGCGCGAGGTCGCGTCGCGACAAAAGCAGGAAGATATTTTCCAAGAACGGCTCAATGGGATTTATGAACGCTACAAGACGCGACATTCGCTGCTTGAGAAATTGCGCGCCGCTGGACTGCGTAACAGTTGATCAGAGCCGAAATGTTTCTCACTCTGGTGCCGAGGAGCAAAGATGATTCTGTTACCTCACGAAACCGAACGGTTTTATCGCATTTGGTGGGCATTGCTGGGTTACGTGAATACCCAACGGCATTTGATCGCTGACTTGCCCGCGCAGCCGACTCCGGGTTCGCTCCAACCCGTTGATGCCGTGAAAATCCGTGATGCGCTCTGGGCGGACGACGGTTTACGCGAGGATTTCATCGCGGCGAATCCAGCGGGACTCCCAGCCGCAGATTTGGAAATGGTCGCGAGTTGGAAGTATCGCGTAGCCGGCAAGTTCTTTGTCGTCAAGCACTTGAAAAAGTACGGTGTGTTCCTCGACGATCGGGCACCGTCGCGCGCTTATGGCGTGCTGGGTTTGGTCAGTCCACTCGAACAGATCGTTGGACCGTATCTGCCGATACTCGTCCAAGCAGTCTTGCTTCCATTTGAAGACCGAATCATCTATGACAGTTTGTTAGCGCCATACCGCATCACTTTTGGCGGCGGTATTCGGGCGAACCCCAAGATCTCATTGCGCGATGCCCAGGAACGCGAGGGGATTATTACCTCTCTGACGCCGCACGCAGAACCTGCGAACGATGAAGCCCAGGCCGATGCGCGCACTCGCAATACCAGGATCATCGGCGAGTTTCGCAAAGCGCTGTACAAATCGGGCTTGAGCTCCAAGATGGTCGAGCAGCACGCGAATAACCTCCAATCGTTTGCGGACGATTATCTGCTAGCACAAGACCCACCGCGTCCCTTGCTAGAGATGCAGACCAAGGACGTTGGCGCGTATTTGAACAGTTTGAATCCCGAAAACGCGAAAAGCGCGTTCAAGTCCTTCAAGCGCTATGCCAAATTCTTGTGGGACAGCGCACGTTCGAAACCGGACGCGCTTTTGCGCTTGCAAGATTTCCTGAGATACTACGCGCTTGTACGATGATTCCCATTACTTGTGCCTTCGTCATCGCCGAAGCTGAAACTGGCGAGAAGTCCATCTGCGTGTCAAGCGCGAACGTCGCCTTGCTACGCGGTACTGATAAGGAGTGATCCGATGCATGCTGACGGAGATTCGGCCTGGTCGAAGAAAGGGGCTACTCTGAGCGACAAGTCGGCGCGCAAAGAATTCGGCCTCACCCAGGAGGAGATTGTCGCCGCGATACGGAAGGGCAAACTTCAGTACCGCATGAACTCCATTTACGGCAACCCTTTTCTGCGGCTGGTCCGGAGTGAAGTGGAAAAATTGGTAGACGAAAAACGCGGCAGCGATTACTTGAAGAAGAAAAAACTGGAAAAAGAGCTGGCGCAGGTCAACAAGGAATTGAAGACACTGAACGCGCGAGTGGCTTCTCTCGAAAAGCGCAAGGCAGAGCTGCTGGCGATGCTTGGTGAATGAACGCGCGCAGGGAATTCTCCTCCGCTTGTCGGAAGATGCCAAGCCGATTCACTCGTTGAGAGCACATTTGAAAAATCCACGGGATGAAGAACAAATCGAAGACAATCGCGGTGAACAAGATTTGGAAGAGTTCATCCGGGACTGGTACTTTGACGAACCCTCGCATGAATTCGCAAGGCAGATGGGGCTATTTCTGTTCCACTTTCTGGACGCCTTGGAGTCCACCGGGGTTTCGCCGCAGACACTCCGCAAGCATAGAAGCAACTGCGGGTTGATCGGAAAATTCGAATGTGACTATGGTTACCACAAAACGTTTTCGCCCAAGATTTTCCTCGGCGGACCCAGTTTCCTGTACGAGTTCAAGCGCAAGGTGAGTGATTCCCAATATGCGGTAAACTCGTATACGGCGACGTGGCGCAAGCTTGAGCGCTACGTCCAATCGGGTGCTGCGCTTGGGCGACGCACGCGATCAAAGAGGAAGGCGACGCCGCGCTCACGCGCCGCGCGCGCAAGCACGCGGCGTTGGCGGCGGTGGTACTCAAGTGGAGTCGCGCGCGCAAGCGGTACGAGCGGCAAGGTCTGCTCGTTCAAGCCGAGGCGTTGGAACAAGCCGAATGCGAATGTCTGGAGGATGCTGACGCGCGCGCACGGCGACGCGAACGCGAAGCCGCGCGCCGCGAAGAACTCGATCGCGAGTACGTGGAACGCTTCGCGGCGCGCGTGCGCGAACTCTATGCGCGATGTCCTCCTGGAAGAGAAACCCTCATCGCCGAGCACGCGTGCCTCAAGTACAGCGGGCGCGTCGGGCGCTCGGCAGCGGCGAAGAGTTTGGACGAAGCGGCGATTCGCCTCGCCGTGATCGCACATATCCGCCACGCCGAAACCGATTACGACGCATTGCTGGCGCGCGGCGATGAAAGGCACGCGGCGCGCGCCCAAGTCGAGGATAAAATCAATCGGGTGCTGGCGCGCTGGCAAACGCGCGAATGATTGCAAAACCCAAGTATGGTGAAATGAGGAGGAACTGATGATCGAAACCGAAGACATCCCCAAAATTCCTGAACGCGACAAACGCTTTGAAGAAATCCTCGTAGATTGCTATGGGCAGAGCGAAGAACTTGCCGCGATCGAGGTGTACTTCACCGACGCCGCGCGGTTTCCCTTTGCCGCGACGTGGCGCGATCCTGATGAACCACAACACGCCGAACCTGTGACGGTCCTTGGCGTCGCGGAGGTGGACGAGCGACGCGGCGTCTTGTTGAAAGTGGAACGCGGCAACAGGGAGCGTCGCATCGTCGCGGAGCAAGTCTGGGTGGACGACAAGAAAAGCGCAAACACGGTCATCCTTGACGATTATCGCTACTGAGTCAGTGAGTTGAACGGACTCACGCCTGGGTTCGAGTGAGAAAATGGAGGCGAAGATGAAACAGGCGCATTCGGATTTTCGCGTCGGCGATTGCGTCCGAGTCAAAGATGGAGTGAAGGACCCTGATTTTGGCGCAGACATCGGCGGCTGGCAAGGCAGGATTTCGAACATTGACACAAGTGAGGACGACATCACGGTCTCGATTCAATGGGACAGCGTCACATTGCAAAAGATGCCCGTTGCCATGATCGAGCAATGCGAAGAGCAGGGCTTGGATTGGGCAGAGATGGGGCTGGATGCCAACGAAGTTGAACCCGCGAAACCTAGAGACACCGAGCGCGATGTCGCCAAAATCAAAGAACAACTCTTGAGCGAACATGGCTGGGTGTCCCTGGGCGAGGAAGGCAAACGAATTCAAAAAGTACTCGCGGCGATGGATGCCGATGAAGACCTGGACGAGTTTGGCGCGTGGGAAGAATATCTCGAAAAGAATGTGCGATTCCCATTCGAAGCGGTGGTTGCGGAGTTTCAAGAACGCGGACCATTGCGAGGCGGCGATAAGGTCGTCGTCACAGGAATCGGCGACATTACGGACGAAATGTACGGCATCATCGTTGACCTCAAGATGGGAAGGCGGAAATACGCCTTTCCGTTGTGCGACCTCGAAGCCACAGACAAGAAATCGGCGAACTATCAACTGGTCAAAGATTACGCCGTCTGGTTTGCGAATCGTTGATCCAAGGGAGGGTTGTATGTGCACTCAAGAGTGCGCGTTGTACGGTGATCTTGTGCGCCATTTGCGCGATCGCTGCGTCGAACGTATCGCTGAACTCGATCCGATTGGCGGAAAAGATGCCGCCAAAGCGTGGGCAGATCAGGTGATTCGCAGCAGTTGACGGTGAACTAGGCAAAGGATATACTATCGAAGAATGATTTGTTGGTTTGCAGGAGGAATCGAATGATGAATCAGGTCATTCTTGACGTTCCCAGTGAAACGTTGTTGGCGCTCAAGGTACTGCCCGAAACCGCGGGCGACGCGCTGCGGATGGCAGCCGCCGTCAAGTTCTTTGAATTGGGGCGGCTATCATCGGGCGCCGTGGCAAGATTGGCGGGGGTGCCGCGTGTGGTTTTTCTTTCGCGCTTGGCGGATTATGGAGTGGACACATTTCGTTTAACCGAAGAAGAGCTGACCCAGGAGACCCGCCTTGTCTGAAGTAAAATGATTGAGATGCGGGATGAGCCAAATCAAAATCACCGAATCAATGATCCGCGCAGCAGCCACACCTGAAAGTTTTCAGCGCGGCAAGTC
This sequence comes from Candidatus Aquidulcis sp., assembly GCA_020723345.1. GTDB lineage: Bacteria > Chloroflexota > Anaerolineae > UBA4142 > UBA4142 > VGOB01. The sequence continues at coordinate 43,916 of DYJA01000043.1, forward strand.
CTATTTCGAGCAAGGCGCGATTTCTAACGCAACGATTCAAGGCAACGCGGTGAGCGGCGATTGCGAAGGGACGCAGTCACCGTTTTATCATGTACGCGTCGAACTGGATGAAGCAGGCATTCGCTCCGCCGATTGCACCTGTCCCTACGAATTTGGCGGATACTGCAAACATATCGTCGCGCTGTTGTTCGTCTATGCCCACAAGCCAAAAGAATTCGCAAAGCGCGAGTTGCCTTCTGAATTGCTTGCTGATTTGTCGCGCGATGACCTGATGGAACTGCTGACCAGATTGATCGAGCGTCAACCCGACTTGCACGATTGGGTTCACGCGGCGATTGCCGTCCCGTCTACCGACAAATCGAAAAGAACGCGCCACAAAAAAGTGGACACAGAGGTATATCGTCGCCAAGTTCGCAACATTCTGCATGGTCTTGATGGAATGAGGATGTCGGAAGCGTACTGGCACGTTGGAGGTCTGGCGGATGAACTGCGCGGCGTCAAAGACAACGCGATGAAATTCCTGGAACAGGGTGATGCGGAGACTGCGCTCGCGATTCTGCTAGCACTGCTCGACGAAGCGCACGATGCATTCGATTACATTGACGATTCGGATGACGAGCTGGGTGCGTGTTTAAACGAGATGGGCTTGCCGCTTGCCGAAGCCACCTTGAGTTTGGAAATGAGCGCGGTCGAACGTGAACGACTGATCCAGCAATTGCAGGAACTCGACCGACATCTGAGCAACTATGGCGTCGAAGGCGCGGCAAGTATCGCGCTTCAAGCGGCGATGTATGGCTGGAACGATGTGCCACCGCCATCGCGTACGATCCCGAGTGAAGGCGAAGATGAATGGGCAGATGGCGAAGACGAGGATGAAGAATACGCTGAAGATTCCGACCATCGTTATGGGCAACCCGCGATTGCCGACAGATTCGCTTCGCTCACTACAGGCTTGACCGAAGCCAGGTTGAATGTTTTGAATCGGCAAGGCAAGACCGACGAGTATCTCGCGCTATGCAAAAAAGAGGATCGGCATCTGCGCTATGCGCTCAAGTTGTGCGAATTGAGTCGCGTAGAGGAGGCAACTCGATTCGCGCACAAGCATTTGCAGACAGCAAGCGAGGCATTGCAGTTGGCGCAGAAACTGCGCGAATTGAAACAGATTGAAGAGGCAATCGCGATTGCTGAACGCGGGCTCGCGCTTGCGCCGCCGCGAGCGGGCTTGGGCGCGTGGCTCGGCCCGATCGAAGAATCGCGCGGGCGGACGCGTGAAGCGTTCGACGCGTTTCTCGCCGCGTTCGCTGAACTTCCGTCGCTGGAAACGTACAAAACGCTGAAACGCCTCGCTGAACCAACCTGGCACAAAACGCGCGCGCAAGTGATGGGTGTGCTGAAAAAATCGTACAGCCACCAGGTGCTTGCCGAGGTTCACCTTTTCGAAGAAGAATGGGACGAAGCGATCAAGGTCGCGGAAAAACGCGAGGCGTGGTACACGGTCATCGCGATTGTTGCTGACGGCGTGCTTGAACATCGCCCCGAGTGGGTGATTCAGGTCAGCATCAAACAAGCGGAGGATTTGATCGCCAAGACGCAGAGCAAGTATTATCGCCATGCCGCCGAGTGGCTCACGCGCGCGAAGAAGGCGTACACTCGATTGGAACGGACGCAGGACTGGCGAACATACCTTGAACAACTGAAAGAGAAGTACAAACGCCGCCCCGCGTTGCAGACAGAATTGAAACGGTTGTAACCAAACATCTCCGTTCCCGCGACGTCAAGCGGGCGCGCACTTGCGCGCGCGTGTTGAAATGTGATCGTGCGGTATTCCAAATTCCTCCAACTTCGTGTATAATGAAGCTGGAACAAACCATGTTTGACTCCCACGCCCGCCTGCGGCGAATGGAACAAATCCTCGCCATCAGCCACGACCTCACCTCCACCTTGTCGCTGGAAGCGATTCTGCATCGCATCGTCCAAGACGCGGCGGAACTGCTCGAATGTGAGTCCGTCGGGATTTTACTGCTGGATGAAGCCGCACACCATCTGCGTTTTGTCGCCACCACCCTCTTCCAGGATCAACTCCTCGACATTCCTGTGCCGATTGACGCCTCGATTGCTGGCGCAGCTTTTACGAGCGCGCAACCGGTGATCGTCAATAACATCACAACCGATCCGCGCTATTACGCCAAAGTGGGGGAAACGACGGGCGTGACCGCGCGTTCGCTCTTGGCGGTGCCGTTGCAATTCCGCGATCACAAGATCGGCGTCCTCGAAGCGGAAAACAAAAAGAACGATAAAAAATTCGACGCGCTGGATATCGAAACACTGATCGCGCTCGCCAGTCAGACGACGATCGCGATTGAAAACGCGCGGCTGTACGAACGCGCCCAGCGCGAAATCGCGGCGCGCGAACAAGCCGAAGACGAATTGCACCGGCAGCACGATCAAATGGAAACGCGCGTGGCGCATCGCACGCGCGAGCTCGCCGCGCTCTACGACGTGTCGGTGATCGCGACGCGCGCGCAGAACCAAGAAACACTATTTCACGATTCGCTGGTGCGCGCGATGACGGCGCTCGGATGTCCGGTGGGCGCGATTCTGCTCGCGACTGAAAAGAAAACAACAACCGAGCCCACGCGCTGGCGAATTGCCACCCATTCCGGTTTTCCCCCCGATGTGCCGGTGGCTCGCGAGATGATACCTGCGACGGACGGCTTGCTCGCCACGATGTGCGCGCAACGCCAGCCCGTACTCATTTCCGATGTCTCAACCGACCTGCGCGTACCTGCGGCGATGCACGCGCTAGGGACGCACGCTCTCTTGCTCGCGCCCTTGCTCGCCGAGGACCAAGTCTTTGGCCTCATCGGCCTGTTGCGCGATGCCCGGCAGGGATTTGGCATTGAAGAAGTTACCCTGTTGTCAATCATTGCCGGTCAGTTGAGCATCGGCGTAACAAGCCAGCGCGTTCGCCAACTCGCGCAACAAGCCGCCTTGGTGGCAGAACGTCAACGCCTCGCGCGCGATCTGCACGATTCGGTTACCCAATCGCTCTACAGCATGACCCTCTTCGCGCAAGCCATTCGCAGTTCGGCGAGTTCAGGTAACCTGCCGCTGATGCAACAGTATGTCAGCCGCATCAGCGAAATGGCGCAGCAAGCGCTCAAGGAAATGCGCTGGTTAATCTATGAACTGCGCCCCGCCGTGGTGCAAGAATTGGGCTTGGTGGAGGCATTGCGCCGACGCTTGGAGATGGTCGAACGGCGCGCCGGCGTTCAAACCGAGTTCGTCGTCGGAGGGGTGCGCGAAATGGATGCCCCCCTGGAGAACGCGGTCTATCAAATCGTACAAGAGGCGCTCAACAACATCCTCAAACATTCTTCCGCCAGCTACGTCACGTTGCGAATGGGTATGGATGGGCGCAATCTGCGACTAGAGATCAACGACAATGGGAAAGGGTTCAATCCGGCGGCAGCCCAAACGATGGGGCTGGGACTGGATAGTATGCGAGAACGCGCCACACAGTTAGGCGGCGCGCTGACGATTCTTTCAAAGCCGGGACAGGGAACGCGCGTCCGATTGATCGTTCCAGCCGGCGAGGAGCAAACGACGTGACTCATCCGATCAGTGTACTTATCGCAGACGATCACGGCATCGTTCGGGAAGGATTGCGCGCGGTAATCAATGCCGAGCCGGACATGAAACTCATCGGCGAAGCCGTTGACGGCGAGGATGCATGCCAAAAAGTGCTCGCACTCAAACCCGATGTGATCGTGATGGACTTGATGATGCCGCGCAAAAACGGGCTGGATGCCACTCGGGAAATCAAACACGCCATGCCACAAGCGCGGATTCTCGTCTTGACGAGTTTCGGCGACGACGAAATGGTGTTCGCGGCGATCAAAGCCGGCGCGGTCGGTTACTTGCTGAAGGATTCGTCGGCGCAGGAACTCCCGGACGCGATCCGGTGCTTGTATCGCGACGAGTCTTCGCTGCATCCTGCGATTGCGCGCAAATTGGTGATGCGTTGCGCCGACGACTCCACTGCCTCAGACGCCTTGACGGAAATGGAGATTGAAGTCTTGAAACTGATGACGCACGGCTTGAAAAACCAGGCAATCGGCAACCGATTGAACATCAGCGAACGCACCGCGCGCTTTCACGTCAGCAACATTATGAGCAAATTGCATCTGGAGAACCGCACCGAAGCCGCGCTGTATGCAATTCGGAGGGGGCTGGTGAGTGCAGACGCTCCGCGTCCGTAGGGCGGGTTTGCAAATTTGCCCCACTTTGACAACGTGCGACACATCCTGAAAAAGGAAGTGTCGCACGTTCGTTTTTCAGCGGCAAAAGTGACAGACGCGTCTTGGCGGAAACGCCACTGGAAATTTGCCGTTTTAGCCAGTGTGTCAGTGGAAAAACCGGCTTATAATTGGCAAGGGATTTGGCATAAATTTGGAGGAGACGTAATGTTGTCACCTTATGAAATCACGCTCGTCGTTATTGCGCCGCCCGGTCATCAACGCGATGGGTTGCGGGTGCTGTTGCACGGAGATAGCAAAATCGCGCTAGTGGGAGAAGCCGATGATCTTACGTCCGGCGCGCAAGTGATCGCCCAGCGCGCGCCGGCGCTGGTTGTGTTACAAGGTGGCGACGATGGCGAAGCCGTTTGGACGGGATTACGCCAACTCAAAACCCAATTTTCCAAGATCCACTTCGCCGCCGTGGTGCCCAATCATCAGCAAGAAGAACTCGCGCGCGCGGCAGGCGCAGACGCGGCGCTGATGGAGGGTTTTTCCTCCGAAACGATGTTTGCGGCAATCGCCCGAATGATGCAAGCGCCCGCTGACGCAAGCGTAGATGAATTGAAACACCGATGACGCCAAGCCACTCAAACGACCTCAACGCGTTGGCGTGGGATGCGGCGCGTTTAGGACAAGCCATCGAATTGCTCGCGCGCAAGGCGCGGCTCTCGCCAGGCGCGCGCCCGGCGCAACTCCCCGCGTCCGACGAGCCGATTGCCGCCACCGACCCTGCGGCGTTGGGACAGTGGGTGAATCACTTTGCCAGTCAGTTGGGCATTGAAGCCGAGCCAGTCGATTTTACTTACGCCGATGCGGACCAATTCGTGCGTCGCATCGCACCGGCGATTTTGTGTTTGTCGCCAGAGCCCGCAACCACCGCGCGTGTCATTTCGAGCGAAGCGAGAAATCTCGATATTGCCGCGCGAGATTTCTCGTCGCCCAACCCACTCCTCGAAATGACACCGCCGCGTTTCCTCGCGCTCTTGCGATGCAACAACGGACGCGCCACGCTCCTCGCGCCGGATTTTTCGCAACGGCGCGTCCCGTCGCAACTGATTAGCCGCGCGCTCCGCGCGCCAATCGAAAATCCGCGCCGCGCGGCAACGAACGAATTGTTGGAGCGCGCCGGCGTCGCACCCGAACAACGCGAGCGCGTGAGCGCGACGATTTTGGCGGAACAGTTGAGCGGCGCGCGGCTGGAAGGCGGATGGCTCTTGCGCCTTTCGCCGGCGGCAAGCATTTGGCATCACGCGCGCCAGGCGCGCCTCTTGCAACCACTCCTCGCGATCATCGGCGCGGATTTGATTCGACAAATCTTTCTGCTCGCCGCTTGGGCAGTCGTCGGGCGCAATGTGCTGAGCGCCAGTCGAAGCATCGCCGCTAATTTCGATTCGGCGTGGTTGGGGGTGTGGGCGTTACTCGTGTTCAGCGGCATCCCATTTCAATTGCTGATGACGCGCGCGCAAGGACAACTCGCCACGGGCTTGAGCGGCATTTACAAAACGCGCTTGCTCTACGGCACGCTGAAACTTCAGCCCGACGAAATTCGCCACCAAGGGATAGGGCAATTCCTGGGTCGTGTCTTGGAAACTCAAGCCATCGAACTTTTCGCCGTAAACGGGGGGCTGACCGCGCTCGTCGCTATGATTGACTTGGCGATTGCAGGCGCAGTACTCGCGCTTGGGATTGGAGGTTGGACGCATACCTTGCTGCTGGGCTTGTGGGTCTTGTTAACGCTTTTGCTCGGTTGGAATTACTGGCGCACGAGTCGCGCCTGGGTTGCCGCCTATCGAGGTATGACGAACGATCTGGTCGAACGAATGGTGGGGCATCGCACGCGACTGGCGCAGGAAGACCCGGCAGCGTGGCACGCAGACGAGGATCGCGAACTCGACCGGTATCTCCATCTTTCGGAACGGGTGGACAACGCGGGTAGATTGCTGGCGGCGATTCCGCGCGGGTGGATGGTCATCGGGCTAACCGAAATCGCGCTGATGCTGATCGCCACTGAACGCGGAGCGTCCACCGTTGCAGTCGCAATCAGTCTCGGCGGCGTTCTGCTCGCGTTGCAAGCGTTGACCAACGTGATCGCCGGTGTTCAAAACGTCATCGCGGTCACGCAGGCGCGGGACCAAGTCGCGCCGTTGTTCAATGCCGCGACCCGGCGCGAGGAAATCGCGTCGCTCGTTTTGCCGGAGCAAGCCGCCCCTACGGAACGTTCCGCGTTCGCGATGTCCACAGACGAATCCGAGCAACAGCCGCTCCTCACGGCAAAAGAAATATCGTTTCGCTATCGCGAGTACGGACAACCGGTTCTCAATCGGTGCAACTTGCAAGTCAATCGCGGTGATCGTCTTTTGCTCGAAGGACCTTCGGGCAGCGGGAAAACTTCGCTGGCGGCGGTGTTGTCCGGCTTGCGCGCACCGGAAACGGGACTGTTGCTCTTGTGGGGATACGATCGCGCGAGTTTGGGCGCGGAAGCGTGGCGGCAAAGAATCGCGGTCGCGCCGCAGTTTCACGAGAACCACGTCTTCACCGGAACGTTTGCATTCAACCTGCTGATGGGACGGCGCTGGCCCCCCGCTGAGGCAGACCTTCAAGAGGCGGAAGAAATCTGCCGAGAACTTGGCTTGGGCGATTTGATCAAACGAATGCCCGC